>NZ_JAHONA010000001.1 GCF_019131995.1 Collinsella aerofaciens
GAAGCGCACCCGCAAGAGCCCGCGGATATTAGCTTGCCAGGCAAGCGTCGACTAAACGTGCAGCGTGCGCGGGCCCTCCCGACGGGAAACGAAAAAGCCCGGTTTAAAACCGGGCTCGAACAAACACGCCTATTGACAATGGCTTTCTCATATTAAAAGAAAGGGGCTCCGTACAGATACGTGCGGAGCCCCTCGTTACGATAACAAGAGTCGATTAGAAATCGATGTCGGTGTCGTAGTAGCAGGCCTTGAGGATCTTCTCGAAGTCGGCAGCCTTGGTCTCACGCGGGTTCTCCGGCGTGCAGGCGTCGGTCTCGGCGTTCGCGGCGATCTCGGGCAGCTTGGCGAGGAACTCCTCCTCGGAAACCATCTGCGGGTTCTCGGCGTCGACCTTCACGCCACCATTCGCGTAATCCTTGATGGACTGCGGAATGTTGAGCTGGTCGTTGAGGTCGCGGATCTTCTGGACGAGCGCAGCGATGAGCTCCTCGTTGGTCTCGCCGGGAAGGTGCAGGATCTCCTTGGCCACGTAAGCGTAACGCTCGGCAGCACGCGGGTCCTTGGAGTTCCACTGGATGACCTTGCCCAGGTACATGGCGTTAGCAGCACCGTGGATGATGTGGCCGTTCTCGAAGGCAGCACCGGTCTTGTGAGCCATGGAGTGAACGATGCCGAGCAGGCCCGAGGAGAAGGCGATACCGGCGATGCACTGAGCCTCGTGCATGTGCTGACGGGCCTCATGGTCGCCAGCATAGGACTTGGGCAGCCACTCGACGATCTCGCGGATGCCGTGCAGAGCGTTGGCGTCGGTGAACATAGAGGCGCAGGTGGAAACGTAGGCCTCCATGCAGTGGGTCAGAGCATCCATGCCGGTGTGAGCGCACAGCTTGGCGGGCATGGTGTAGGTGAGCTCGGGGTCGACGATGGCGACATCAGGGGTGATGTTGAAGTCGGCCAGCGGATACTTGATGCCCTTTTCGTAATCCGTGATGACGGAGAAGGCAGTGACCTCGGTAGCGGTACCGGAGGTAGAGGAGATGGCGCAGAAATGAGCCTTCTGACGCAGCTCGGGGAAGCTGAACGGCTGGATGATGTTATCGAAGGACTCCTCGGGATACTCGTAGAAGACCCACATGGCCTTAGCAGCATCGATGGGCGAACCGCCGCCGATAGCAACGATCCAGTCGGGCTCGAAGTCGCGCATAGCGGCTGCGCCCTTCATGACGGTCTCGATGGAGGGATCGGACTCGACGCCCTCGAACAGCTTGACCTCCATGCCGGCCTCTTTGAGGTCGGCCTCAACGTCCTGCAGGAACCCGCCGCGGCGCATAGAGCTGCCGCCAGAAACGATGATGGCCTTCTTACCCTTGAGGTTCTTCACCTCGTGGCGAGCGCCCTCACCAAAGTACAGATCGCGAGGATTGGTAAAACGTCCCATACTGTGCCTCCTAAACAAGCCCCTCTTAGACTTGCGTATATAACGGAGCACCCAATTGGCTCCGTTAGGACCGGTTTGCGCGTTGCCGGCGATGACAATGCGCGATGTCTAAACGTCTCAACGCTCAGACAAACACTATTTTACCGTTCTGGTTGGTCAGTTATTCACCTAAAGCCGCCAATGATGAAACGTTTTTTCTATCCCTGAAGACCCTTGTGCGGCATTCATACTCCCAAGCTGGGCAAACGTTTTATCAAGGTTGACTACATATCCCGGGCAGGACGGTGCCCCTCCAAAATATGCACCGTTCGCCGCCAAAAATCGACCGTTTGCGGCACCGTGATACCACTCGGTCGTCCAAGGTGCCGACATTTGTGCGACATCCGTCTTCGTGGTGCAAAGGTGCAAGTCCAAGTGCGGCACCCCCGGTGTGCCACATGCGGGTAAACTAGAACCTTATATAGAAACATTTGAACCCTAACCGCAGCAAAGGAGGCCCCATGGCATTCGATCCCATTCAAGAGGATTGCCATCGCCTCGTTCTTGAGGCCTTGCGCCGCGACAATATCCCGCTCACCGACGCTGCCGCCGTAGAGCGTCTGATGGAACAATTCACCCGCAACCCCGCACCGCTCATCGTGCACGACCGCGACCGCGCCGGGCATCTGATTGCCAAGGTGGTCGAGGCTGTCGACTACCGCATTCCCTTTATCCCCGACGATACCCAGGCAGAGCAAGAAGAAGCCGCAGCCGAGAACATGCTCCGCGAGGCAGCCGCACTCGACCCGGCCAACTGGGATGCCCAGCGCATGCTGACGGCGCTCACCGCCGAATCCAACGAGGAATACGTGCAGTATCTGGTGTCCAAGTGCGACGAGGTGGAGCATGACCTGGCGCTCAAAATCGCCTCGGCGCAGGACCCCTACGAGCGTGAGGCCGCAGGCGACCTTACGCGCCGCCCCTATCTGCGCTGGCTTGCCGCCCTTGCGTCACGCGCGCTCATTAGCGGCCGCTATCGCATGTCGCTCGAAGCCGCAAACCGCAGCCTCGACTTTGCGCCCAACGACCCCGCTGGTGTCCGCCACACCGCGATGCTCGCCATGGCAAAGCTCGAATACCCCGCCGAGGAGCTCAAGCGCTTTCGCTCCGCTCACTCCGTGCCGTACCTCGCGAATACCCCGCTGCGCCGCCGCCCCAAAGATGCGGAGCGTGACTTGGACCCGTGGACGCTCATCGCGCTGATGAGCGCTGCCTGGCGCGAGCTGGACTACGAGGGCGCCGAACACTATTTGCGCATCCTCGCACGCTCGTGCCCGCACGCGGCCGAGGCGCTCTACTTCCAAACCGAGTTTCCCGATGGCGTCTATGCCCGCGTCAACGTGGGTGTGGGCTCCACCGACGAGCTTGTCCTCGCGCTGTCCGAGGCGACGCCGGTACTGCAAGAGGGCCTGGGCGCCCCCGACAACGCCAGCTTTGCTGCCTGGGTCGCCACCAACGATATCGTGCGTTCCCAAATCGATGAGCGCATCCTGCGCGCAGCCGAGCAGGGACTTCCATTTAAGGGAGGGGACCTCTAATGGATCCGAGCGTCTACATCCCCGCCTACCTGGAGCGCACCTATCTGGCGTCGCACCCCGAGCTCACCGATGCAGCACGCGAGCTTGTCCATAACGACGTGAGCGTCAACCCTCATAAGTATGCGCAGACCGAGCATGCCCAGGCACTGCTGTCCTATGCCGGTGTTCATCGCCACCTGCTCGACGAGCTCCATCGCATCGAGGACATGGGCAGTGACGAGGAGTTCGAACAGACGCGTAATCGCCTGTTCGACGACATGCGCGATGAGCTGCTCAAAATTGTCCGCGTCGATGCACTGGCCGTCGACGCGCAGCTGCTCGCCATCATCCTGGCCGACACGCCCGTTGACGCCTGCCTGGGTGACCTGATGAAGCTCGAGGCGACCACGGCCGATTACCTGCAGCAAAGCGTGCCCGGGTTCGACATGGAAGCCCCGCACTACTGGGCCAATAATGTTTTGGCCGACGGTGTCACTGCAGCAGACCTTACCGTGAGCGAGCCGGCTCTTATCGGGTGGCTTCATACACTCGAGGCCATCTCGCAGCTATGTATGGCGAGCGCTCGCTACCGTGCTGCCGCCAACTACGCCCGCCGCGTCCTTAAAGCAGAAGGCTATCCCACCCGAGCCGCAGGCACCGTGTTGCTCGCCCTCGCTCGTCTGGAAGACGAGGACGGCTTTTTTGCCCTAGCCCACCAACTCGAGGAAGAGATCGGGGCTGACGCGCTCGAGAACTCTCCTTGGTATCTGCTCGCCCGCACAATCCTATTGTTCAAAACGAACAAGATGCGCCCGGCGACACGCGCGCTGCGTGAGTTTGCCAACCGTTGCGAGGGCGGCGCGTTCTTCTTGCTGAACCCCATGTACCAGACGCCGTACCTTCCCTGCCGGCCCGAGCCGCGCGATCCCTGGGATCTTTCGCACCAGGCCGTTTGGGAAGCGGACGGTATTATCTCGGACACTCCCGACTTTGCCCCCTGGGCCAATGCCTGCGAAGACGTGTCGCAGCTTGCCCAGGAATTTGCGCGCCGCTACGGTTTTTAGTGACGCACTCGACCCGACCATGTCGTTTACGTTAGGAACGGTTTCATGAACCTCCGCTCATCTCTTGCCTGCACCTCGAGCGATATCGCCCGCTGGGGGCTGCGCTCCGTCCTTAAGCGCCAGGGCGGCGTACTCCCCGGCCGCATCGCCATGAAGATCGACCCCGAGCTGCTGAGCGACCTCGCCGGCCTTGTCGACCGCAGCGTGGTGATCACCGGCACTAATGGCAAGACCACCACCTCCAACCTCATCGCCGACGCCGTTGCCGCCAGCGGCGCCACCGTGGTATGCAACCGCGCCGGCAACAACATGGAGCCGGGCGTGGTGGGTGCACTGCTCGAGGCGCGCAGCGGCCTCAAGCGAGCCGGCGGCGGCAAGCGCGTGGGCGTTTTTGAATGCGATGAGCTCTACACCGTGCGCGTCCTGCCCAAGCTCAAGCCGACGTACTTCGTGCTGCTCAACCTGTTCCGCGACCAGCTGGATCGCTATGGCGAGATCGATCACACCCAAGAGGTCATCGCCCACGCGTTGGAACTTTCGCCGGCAACGACGCTCATCTACAACGCAGACGACCCGCTGTGTGCCGCGATCGCCGCACGCGTCCCTAACACGAGCATCGCCTTTGGCATCGACGGCGCCACGGGCACCGAGTCCGATCGCATTAGCGACTCGCGTTTTTGCTCACAGTGCAACGCGCCGCTGGAGTATGACTACGTGCAATACGGCCAGCTCGGCGCCTACCATTGCCCCTCGTGCGGCTGGGCCCGTCCCGCGCTGGTCCGTCGCGTGACGGGCGTGGAGCTCGGCTGCAACGGCTATGGTTTTGACCTGGTGTTTGGATCTGATTCCAGCGCACCAGCCGTACACATCGCCACGCGCTACAACGGCCTGTACATGGTCTACAACGTTGCCGCTGCATTCTTTGCCGCACATGAGTTAGGCGTGGATACGGCGCACCTGCAGCCCACGCTCGATGCCTACGTCCCCGCCGGCGGACGCATGGGCCGCTGGGATATCGCCGGCCGCACCGTCGAGGCCAACCTGGCTAAGAATCCCGTAGGCTTCGATCGACAAATCCAGTCCATCAAGACGGCAGGCGGCAGACTCTGCGCTTTCTTCCTCAACGATAACGATGCCGACGGCCACGATGTATCGTGGATCTACGACGTCGACTTTGAGCGCATCGCCGACACGCCGGGTCTTGTCGCCTTTGCCGGAGGCACGCGCGCGCACGACATGCAGGTGCGCCTCAAGTACGCCGGCATCGATGCCGCGATTATCTCGGACGTCGCGCAGGCAATTGGCGCCGTGGCAGACGAGGCCGCCGATGACACCTTCTACGCCGTCGCCAACTACACGGCCTTCCCGCCGCTGGTCAAGGAGCTCGACGGGCTGAAAGGCGCCACCGCCGACGCTGTTGCTGGGCGCGCCGTAGCCCGTGCCGACGGCAGCGCTCTTCCTGTCAGCATCGCGCCAGTCGAGCTTTCGCGCCCGCTGCGCATCGTCTACCTGTATCCCGATGCCCTTAACCTCTACGGCGACGGCGGCAACGTCATCGCCCTCGAGCGCCGCTGCGCCTGGCGTGGCATTCCCGTGCGCGTGGACGAGGTCCGTATGGGCGAGTCACTCGATCTCACCGGTGCCGATATCGTCATGATGGGTGGCGGCTCCGACCGCGACCAGCTAGCCGTGGCACACGAGCTGCTCGCCCAAAAAGACAAGGTCGCGGCCTATGTTGAGGACGGCGGCACACTGCTTGCCATCTGTGGCAGCTATCAGCTGATCGGCCGTTCGTACTACATGGGCGACGATCGCATTGAGGGCCTGGGCGTCATTGCCGCCGAAACCGTACGCGGCTCCGACCGCCTGATCGGCAACGTAGCCGTCAAAACCGATCTGGCACCTGAGCCCTTTGTGGGATTCGAGAACCACGGTGGCCGCACGCTTTTGGACGCCGAGGCCACGCCGCTCGGAACGTCCGTCGTCACGGGCACCGGCAACAACGGCGACGATGGCTTTGAGGGCCTCATCTACAAGGGCGTCATCGGCACGTACCTGCACGGACCAGCGCTGCCCAAGAACCCCGAGCTCGCCGACTGGCTCATTACCCACGCTCTCGAGCGGCGTGGCGATGCACAGGCCGCCGCCCTGCTGCCGCTCAAACCCCTCGATGACACCTACGAGCACGCCGCCCATGACGCCGCCATGAAGCTCCTCCCCTAGCACCCCACCACCACAAAGGGGACAGGCACCTTTGTGGTGGTTTTGACCCATCCCAGCGGTTTGTCTCAATCTGTAACATCTAGACCGTTAAAAGTCGTCTTACTGTTACAGAATGAGATGTTCGTCCCGACGCCTACCTTTTGTCTCGATCTGTAACAGATAGAGCCAATTTGCCCGCCCAGATGTTACAGATTGAGATATTTGAAAATCGGAATAGAAGCCTACTCCTTTGTGGTGGTTTTCCAGTTTGCCAACGATATACGCGCCGGCAAAAAAGTCTGCTATACTCTTTCCCGCTGTCCCCATCGTCTAGCGGCCAAGGACGCCACCCTTTCAAGGTGGATATCGCGGGTTCGAATCCCGCTGGGGGCACCATTTGAGATGTGAAGCCCGTTACCAATTCGGTAGCGGGCTTTTTGCTACCGAAATGCCGGGATTCGAACCCGACAGGGTGCGGAGCTGAGGAAACGCGAAGCGTTTTCCAGCGCAGCACGCAAGGAGCGAAGCGACGCGGCGAAAGCGGGCGGCGTCAGCCGCACGCGGACATCCCGCTGGGGGCACCATTTAAATCGAGAAGCCCGTTGCCCTCGCGGCGACGGGCTTTTTTCTTCCCCAACGCCGGGATTCGAACCCCGAGGGCATTAAATCACACTGTCGTCCAAGGGCCTGTGCGCAAAAAATGGCAAATATGAGTACTGTTACCATTTTAGTTACAGCGATTTCATGCCTTCAGAAGGCGATTTAGCCGTCGGGCGTCCTACGGCGGAATAATTGCAGACGTTTATCGGCTAAGTACTTGGACATATGTTGCGTAACACTACATATTTTGCAAATAAATAATGTTACAGGACTTGTGACAGTACTCATATTTGACGTTTTTTGCCCATAGCCCTTTATACCTAGGCAAATCGGCGGCAAAACGGGCTTCAAAGCGTCCTTCGCAAACAAAAACCGGGGCCCGCATGATGCGGACCCCGGCTCAATACCGTGACGATATGTCAGTTACGCCCTACACGTAGAACAGGATGTCGTCGTAGGTCGGAACCGGCCAGTAGTCGGCGGCCACGATCTCCTCCATGGCATCCACGGCGGCGCGCAGCGTGTCCATAGCGGGAACGACCTCGTGTGCATACACATTGGCCTGCTCCTGGCCATCGAGGGCCTCAGCCTTCTGATGCACGGCGTCAAGCGCCTTGATGGAGTCGTTGATGGTGGTGATGCCGTTGCAGAGCTTGTTGAGCGTGTTCTGCTCGCACTGCATGGCGGCCTCAGCACCGGCAGCACGAATAGTCTCAAGGCCCTTAGCGACCTTGGTGGCATAGGCGGTAATGACCGGGCGATAGGTACGACGCGCCTCGCGAACCATCGTGGTAGCCTCGATGTTCATGAGCTTGTTGTACTTCTCGAGCTTGCAGTCGTAGCGGCACTGAGCCTCGGCCTTGGTCAGGACACCCGTCTCCTCAAAGAGCGCGATGGCCTTATCGGAAACAAAGGCGGGCAGGGCGTCGGCCGTGGTCTTGTTGTTGGCAAGACCACGCTTCTCGGCCTCAACGGGCCACTCATCGGAGTAGCCGTCACCGGAGAAGAGGATGCGCTGGTGGTCGGTCAGGACCTTCTTGCAGTACTCGAGCGCAGCGTCCTGGAACTCATCCTCGGGCGTACCCTCAAGCGCGTCGGCGAAGGACTTGAGCGACTTGGCCACGGCGGCATCGAGCACCAGGTTGGAGTCGGAGACGTTCTGCTCGGAGCCGCAGGCACGGAACTCGAACTTATTGCCGGTGAAGGCAAACGGGGAGGTGCGGTTGCGGTCGGTGTTGTCCTGCATCAGCTTGGGCAGGGTATCGGCGCCCAGGTCGAGCACGCCGCGCGTGGCATGGACGGAAGCCTTGCCATCGATGATCTTCTCGACGACCTCGGTAAGCTGGTCGCCCAGGAAGATGGACATAATCGCCGGAGGAGCCTCGTTGGCGCCCAGACGATGATCGTTGCCGGCCGAGGCAACGGAGGCACGCAGGAGCTCCTGATAGTTATCGACGGCCTCGATCACCGCGGTGAGGAAGACGATGAACTGCAGGTTGTCGAGCGGGGTGTCACCTGGATCGAGCAGGTTCTCGGACTCGGTGCCAAGCGACCAGTTGTTGTGCTTGCCCGAACCATTGATGCCCTCGAAGGGCTTCTCGTGCAGCAGGCAGACCAAGTCGTGGCGGGAGGCGATGAGCTTCATCTTCTCCATCATGACCAGATTCTGGTCGATGGCCTCGTTGACTTCGCCATAGACGGGAGCAAGCTCATGCTGGCAGGGAGCAACCTCGTTGTGCTTGGTCTTGGCGGGAATGCCGAGCGCCCACAGTTCATCGTCCAGGTCCTTCATGTAGGCCGAGACGGTGGGGCGGATAGCGCCAAAGTAGTGCTCCTCGAGCTCCTGGCCCTTGCAGGGAGCGGCGCCAAAGAGGGTGCGGCCGGTGATGACCAGGTCCTTGCGCTTGCGGTAAGCATCCTTCTTGATCAGGAAGTACTCCTGCTCGTCGCCCACGGAAGGAACGACCTTCTTGGGGGTCTTGCCAAACAGCGCCAAAACGCGCTTAGACTCACGCGAGAGCGCGGTCATGGAACGCAGCAGCGGGGTCTTCTTGTCCAGGGCCTCGCCCGTGTAGGAGCAGAAAGCCGTGGGGATGCACAGGACATCGTCCTTGATAAAGGCGGGGCTGGTGGGATCCCAAGCGGTGTAGCCACGGGCCTCGAAGGTGGCGCGCAGGCCGCCGTTGGGGAAGCTGGAGGCGTCCGGCTCGCCCTGGATGAGGTTCTTGCCCGTAAACTTGGTAATGGCGGTGCCGTCGTGGTTGGGCTCCAGGAAGCTGTCGTGCTTCTCGGAAGTAATGCCCGAAAGCGGCTGGAACCAGTGCGCGTAGTGCGTCGCGCCCTTGGAGATGGCCCAGACCTTCATGGCATGGGCAACGGCGTTGGCCACATCCAGGTCGAGCGGCTCACCGCCCTCGAGGGTTGCAGCAAGGCGCTTCCAAATGTCCTTGGGGAGGTAGTCCTTCATGACTTCCTCAGAGAACACCATGGTCCCGAAGCGGTCAGTAAGTTCGGCCATACGGAACTCCCTTCGTATCGGCACCGCGTGAGAAGCGGTGTTGATTACTAACGAACGAGTCATAGCTTAGACCCGCCGTGTTTCCGCGACATTACCGTTATGTTGCTGTCGCGAAACCAATCAATGAGGTTACCCTATCGAGGCGGCGTTGCCACCCTCAACAGCCAATCAACTGCATAAATTGCAGACCTCTCCCCATGGTTTAAGGGTAGTCAATTTGGGATGGAGCTCTATTAACTGGTATTTTGCATCAGATACCATTCAATATAGCCCCATCCTACATTGACCACCCTGTTATAGGAAATGCCGATAGCGAAGCATTTTCGATTGGTATCCCCAAATAGCGAGTGAAACTCCACCGTGACACAGCGGTGCTGTAGAATCCTTACAACACATCGCACTATTACGTATCTAGAGGAGCACGATATGCGCGTCGACGAGGTTTTCAAGCAGGCAGCATCCCAGGGCACCGCACCCGTTTCGTTTGAGATGTTCCCGCCCAAGGGCGAGCTTACCCTCGACACGGCTCGCAAGGTGGCAGGCAACCTGTGCAAGCTTTCGCCGAGCTTTGTCTCGGTCACCTGCTCGGCCGGCGGCTCGGGCAACGGTGCCACCACCGCCCCCATCGCGCATATGATTACGAACGAATTCGATACACCCTCGGTGGCACACCTTACCTGTGTGGGCCGCTCGCACGCCGATATCGCCGCCAAAATCGACGAGTATCGCACCGCCGGCGTTGAAAACATCCTGGCCCTGCGCGGCGACCTGCCCGCTGGCGCGACCGAGGACGACAAGCCCGCCTCCGACTACGCCTACGCCCGTGACCTCATCCCCGAGCTCGTCGACGCCGGCTTTTGCGTGGGCGCCGCAGCCTACCCCGAGGGCCACATTGCCTGCGAGGATCTCAACCTCTCGGTCGAGCACCTCAAGCAAAAGCAAGACGCCGGCGCGAGCTTCTTTGTGACACAGCTCTTTTTTGACAACGAGTGCTTCTACCGTTTTCACGAGCTTGCCGACAAGGCCGGTATCACCGTGCCCATTACCGCGGGCATCATGCCGTTTATGGGCAAGTCGCAGATCAGCCGCATGGTCTTTATGTGCGGCGCATCGCTGCCCTCCCCCGTCATCAAGATCCTCGCCAAGTACGAGAACGACCCCGAGAGCTTGCAGGCAGCCGGTGTAGAGTATGCCGCCCGTCAGCTTTGCGACCTCAAAGAGCACGGTGCCGACGGTCTGCACCTGTACACTATGAACCGTCCTGCGATCGCCGCAACCATTATGGAGCGCCTGGGGTAATGGAAAAACCGCACGTCGATACAACCGTTGTTGAAGTGCCGGCCGACCTTGCGTCGCCGGCGCTTTACCGTATCGACGCTGCTCACCACCCTCGTGTCGACCGTGCCGAGATGCTGCGGTATCTGGGCTACGGCGGTCAGCAGATTGAGCCCGAGCTGTCGCAGCGTATTGAGCTTGTCGTTGAGCGTCTGGAGCTGGATATTGAACCCCGTGGCGTGCGCCGCGTATTTGCCGTCGATGCCACGGGAGTCGATGAACAGGGCGATCCTTGCATTCGCTTGGTCGGCACCAACGTTGAGCTGCGCGGTCGCGATATCTATCGCCATCTCAAAGACGCCCGCTTTGCCGCGCTCATGGCATGCACCCTCGGCATGGACGCCGAGCGTCGCCTGCGCACCACGGGAGCCCAGCAGCCCCTAGAGGGAGCCGTGCTCGACGCCGCGTGCTCCGCCTATGTGGAAGCCGCCGTTGAGCAGATGGACCAGCAGGTCAAGGCTGCGGCCGCTGCACACGGGCTCGCCGGCAACTGGCGCTTTAGCCCCGGCTACGGCGACTGCCCGCTCTCGGCCCAGCGCTCGATCGTCGATGCGCTCAACGCCACGCGCCTCATCGGCCTTACCGTCACGCCCACCTGCCTGCTCATGCCCACCAAGAGCGTGACCGCGGTGATTGGCCTGTTCGACGGCGAGGTCCACGACGCCCAAAGCCGCCCCACCTGCAATATCTGCCGCATGCGCGAGCACTGCCGCTTCCGCGCCGCCCACACCACCTGCTATTCCAGCCATTAGGAGCCCTCGATGTTTACTCCGCTTATCACTCATGATTCTGACGGCACTGCATTGGCGGCACCCGTTGATGCCGCACGTCGCAACGGTGCCACGTACAAGACGCGCACGATCGACGATCTGCGCATTAAGGACGATCGCCTGCGCGCCGCCATCGAGGGCACGGGGCACTTGCTGTTCGACGGCGGCATGGGCACCATGCTGCAGGCGGCCGGCATGAAGGCCGGCGCCCTGCCCGAGCTGCTCAATTTTGAGGAGCCCCAGGTCATTACCGACATTCAGCGCCAATACGTCGAGGCCGGCTGCGACGTGATCACCGCCAACACCTTTGGCGCCAACGCCCACAAGCTCGACGGAGCCGCCACCGTGGCAGACGTCTTTGCCGCCGCTGTCGCCTGCGCCCGTGAGGCCGGCGCCCGCTACGTCGCCGGCGACATCGGCCCCATCGGCGCCCTGCTGCGCCCCCTGGGCACCCTCAGCTTTGACGAGGCCTACGACCTCTTTGCCGAGGAGGTGCGCGCCGGCGTCGCTGCGGGTGTGGACCTCTTTATTATCGAGACTATGACCGACCTGGCCGAGATCAAGGCGGCAGTCCTCGCCTGCCGCGAGAACTCCGACCTGCCCGTCTTTGCCACCATGACCTTTGAGGAAGACGGCCGCACTTTCTTGGGCACGAGCCCCGAGGTCGCCGCCATCACCCTCGACGCCATCGGTGCCGACGTCCTTGGCATCAACTGCAGCCAGGGACCGGCCGAGCTCCGAGGGCTCGCTGCACGCATGCTCACCGTTACCGACAAGCCCGTTATGGTGCAGGCCAATGCGGGACTGCCCCGCGTGGACGATGACGGCAACACCGTCTTTGACATCCAGGCCCCCGAATACGCCAAGGCCGTCGCCGGCATGATTGCCGACGGCGTGAGCGTCGTGGGCGGCTGCTGCGGAACCACGCCGACGCACATGGCGGCACTTCGCACGCTTATCGACAACCACACGCCCAGCCCGCGCCGCCGCAAGCCCAGCATGTCGGTCACGAGCGCCCAAACGGTCGTGGACCTTCCCTGCGACGGCCACAAGATCGCCGTCATCGGCGAGCGCATCAACCCCACCGGCAAAAAGCGCCTGCAGCAGGCCCTGCGCGACGGCGACCTGGACTACGTCGTGAGCCAGGGTATCAGCCAGCAGGAACAGGGCGCCGACATCCTGGACGTTAACGTAGGCCTGCCCGAGATCGACGAGGTCAAGATCATCCAACAGGCCACCGAGCAGCTCCAGGGCTCCACGCTGCTGCCGCTGCAGATCGACTCCACCGACCCCGCAGCCGTCGAGGCCGCCGTGCGCCGCTACGCCGGCAAGCCCATCATCAACTCGGTCAATGGCAAGCAGCAGATCATGGATGAGATCTTTCCGCTGGTCGCCCACTACGGCACCAACGTTGTCGGACTTACGCTCGACGAAGGCGGCATCCCCGATACCGCCGAGGCCCGCTTTGCCATCGCCGAGCGCATCGTGGCCGAGGCTGCCCGCTACGGCATCGGACCGGACCGCATCCTCATCGACTGCCTGGTCATGACCGCCTCGACCAATCAACGCCAGGCCGAGCAGATCCTACGCGCCATGTCCCTGTGTAAGGAGCGTCTGGGCGTCAAATGCGCGCTCGGCGTGTCGAACATCAGCTTTGGCCTGCCTGCCCGCCCGCTGCTTGGTTCGGTCTTTTTGGCCGCCGCCTTTGGCGCGGGCCTGGACGCCCCCATCATGAACCCGGGTTCCAAGCGCTTTATGGACACCGTCTACAGCTATCGTGTGTTGAGCGTTGAGGACGAGGGCTCGACCGGATACATCGAGCGCTACGCCGGTTGGACCGATCCGTACAAGATCGCCGCCAACCCGGCAGCGGCTCAGGCCGCATCGAGTGATGCCGCGCCCGCTGCTGGCACCGCCGGCACCGACGGCAACGACGACCCGATTCGTCGCATGGTCGTCTCGGGCCGCAAAGGCGAGATCGCTGCCGAGACCGAGCGTCTGCTGGCAGACCACGACGCCATGGACCTCATCAACAATCACTTTATCCCCGCCCTCGACGAAGTTGGCGTCCTCTTTGACCAGGGCAAGTTCTTCTTGCCGCAGCTTATGGCCTCGGCAGAGGCCGCGCGTGTGGGCTTCGACACCATCAAGCGCCTGATGCCCGCCGGCGAGATTGCCGACAAGGGCAAGATCTGCGTGGCCACCGTCAAGGGCGACATCCACGATATCGGTAAGAACATCGTCAAGATGCTGCTCGATAACTACGGCTACACCGTCTTTGACCTGGGCCGCGATGTCGATCCGCAAGAGGTGCTCAAAACCGTAAAGGAGCGCGACATTAAGCTCGTCGGCCTCTCGGCGCTTATGACCACCACCGTCGTCGCCATGGAGGAGACCATCAAGTTACTTCATGCCGAGGTTCCGGGCGTCAAGATCATCGTGGGCGGCGCCGTGCTCACCCCCGAATACGCCAAGCAGATCGGTGCGGACTACTACGCCAAGGACGCCGCCGAGAGCGCGCGTATCGCCGAAGAGGTCTTTGGCCGGTAACATAACGGAAACAACCCCACACCAAAACGTGCCGCATGTGCCACTTAGCGCGTGCGGCACGTTAGAATAAAGGGGACTATGCTCGTTTTGGCAGATAGGAGCGCAAGGATGGCGATCACGCCTGCAGAAATCGCGGAAACCCGCGGCATGGTTGAGGAGCAGAACCTCGACATCAGGACCATCACCATGGGTGTTTCGCTCATGGGTTGCGGTGACGAGAACCTCGACCGCATGTGCACGAAGATATACGACCACGTGACGCACACGGCTGAGCACTTGGTCGAGACCGCCGAGAACCTCGAGCGCGAGTACGGTATCCCCATCGTCAACAAGCGCGTTTCCGTCACCCCGGTGGCGCAGATCGCCGCTTGCTGCAAGGATGAGGACCTCACCCCCATCGCGCATGCCCTCGACCGTGCGGCCGAGACCCTCGGCATCGACTACCTGGGCGGCTTCTCCGCGCTCGTCCAGAAGGGCATTGGCGACGCCGACCGCCGCGTTATCCAGTCCATTCCGCAGGCGCTCGCCACCACGAGCCGTGTCTGCTCCAGCGTCAACGTCGCCAGCCTGCGTGCCGGCATCAACATGGACGCCGTGCTCATGGCCGCACAGACCATCATCGACGCCGCCAAGCTCACGGCTGACCAGGACTCCGTCGGCGCCTCTAAGTTTGTCTGCTTTGCCAATATGGTCGAGGACTCCCCGTTTATGGCGGGCGCCGTCCACGGCGGTGGCGAGGCAGACGCCGTCATCAACGTTGGCGTCTCGGGCCCCGGCGTTATGGCCGCGGCACTGGAGACGCTGCCCGACTCCGCCTCGATGATGGAGGTCGCCGAGAAGATCAAGCAGACCGCCTTTAAGATCACCCGTGCCGGTGAGCTCATGAGCCGCGAGGCCGCCCATCGCCTGGGTGTCGAGAAGGGCATCGTCGACCTGTCGCTGGCTCCCACGCCTGCCATCGGCGACTCTGTTGCCCGCATTCTCGAGATCATCGGCGTGGGCACCTGCGGTGGCCCCGGCACGACCTGCGCGCTCGCCATGCTCAACGATGCCGTCAAGAAGGGCGGCGTCATGGCCAGTTCCAGCGTGGGCGGTCTCTCCGGCGCCTTTATCCCCGTGTCCGAGGACGCCGGCATGATCGCCGCCGTCGAGGCCGGCGCGCTTTCGCTCGAGAAGCTCGAGGCCATGACCTGCGTGTGCTCCGTTGGCTTGGACATGATCGCCATCCCCGGCGACACTCCGGTCGAGACCATCGCCGGCATCATCGCCGACGAGATGGCCATCGGCGTCATCAACAACAAGACCACGGCCGTCCGCGTGATCCCCGCCATCGGCAAGGGCGTGGGCGACTGCGTCGAGTACGGCGGCCTGTTCGGCCGTGCGCCCATCATGCCGGTGAACCCCAACGCCGGCACCGTGCTTGCCCACCGCGGTGGACGCTTCCCGGCGCCGCTGAACTCGCTGAAGAACTAGCTGAGGGAGACTGGCGAGGACCCCCGGGGAGGGCAAATATATAAGGTCGCCTGCTCGGACAGTCCTGACTCGCACGGAGAGCACATTAAGTGCTCTCCGGCTCGTGCGGAACTCGCGATCGACCTTATATATTTGCCCTCCCCGGGGGTCCCGCACAACGGGACCTCAGTTGGGTTCTATCCCGTATGGCAGTCGCTTCGCTCCTGCCCGCCTTGGTTGTGAGGGCGGTTTGGCGTTGGAACGGTTCTTTCTGATATATGCTGGTTGCGGCTCTTCTTTTGGGAGGAGTCGCTTTTTTGTTGCTAGGAGGTTGGCCCGTGGTTGATGGGGAGAATCGTTCTGAGCTGCTTGCTGCGGATTGGAATGGCGAATGGATGCGCCTGCAAGCTGGTCGGCGACGGGCTGATGATTCTTTTGAATGGGATAAGCGGGCTCGGCATTTTCGGCCGTTGGAGACTGCCCCGTATGCCCGGGACTTTATCAAGCTGTTGGCGTTAAAGCCTGGTGAATCCGTGCTCGATATGGGGTGTGGAGCTGGGTCGATTGCTATTCCGCTTGCGCAAGCCGGGCACCCTGTGATTGCGGCTGACTTCTCGCCTGCTATGTTGGGCACGCTTGATGCTGGCATTGAGTACTATGGGCTCGCGGGTCGCATTACACCGCTTGAGCTTGCTTGGGATGATGATTGGGATTTGGTTGGGCCGGTTGCGAAAGCGGTGGATGTTGCCTTTGCCAGTCGTTCGGTAACAACGACCAACCTGAAAGGCGCACTTGCCAAGCTTGATCGTACGGCTCGTCGGCGTTGTGCTGTCACGATGGTCGCTAACTCCAGCCCGCGCTATGACCTGCACTTGATGAATGCCATCGGTGCCTCGGTTACCTGCAGTAATGGCTTTGTGTATGCCTTTAATATCCTCATTCAGATGGGTGCCCTGCCGCAGGTCACGTACTTTGAATCGCCGCGTCGCGATACCTTCGACAGCCTTGAAGCGGGCGTGGCGGACTTTTCCCGCATGCTTGAGCATGGCAACGAGGATAAGGTCGACCGTCTGCGCGACTACATCGCCCAGCACATGATCGAGAATCCCCATGCCGGTGAGCCGGGCTCCAAGGGCGTGCCGCAGGGGCGCTATATGCTCGACCATATCCGTAAGGTTCGCTGGGCGTTTATTGCATGGGAACCGGTCTCTGCGCCCAGCTCATAGCCTGTTCGCAGCCCGCACCGCCCACTCACTCGGCATCCGCATTCTTTTTGAACTGGGCAAACGCGCTCCACACCGCGCCGTTCCTGCGCTATCGTGGGACAGCTCACGTAGATTAAGGCCCCGTCGCGGGGCGCCCCATACATAGAAAGCGAGAACCCATGGCACTGACAGGAGCCCAGGTCAAGCAGCTTCGCAGCATGGCCCATCACCTCAACCCCGCCATCATCATCGGTAAGTCCGATGTCAACGAGGGCACCGTCGAGCAGACGGTCGCCTACCTGGAGAAGCACGAACTCGTTAAGTGCTCCGTGCTCGATGGCTCCAGTCTTTCCGCCCGCGAAGCCGCCGAAGAGCTCGCCGAGCGCTGCCACGCCGAGGTCGTCCAGGTCATCGGCCGCAAGTTCTCGCTGTATCGCGAGTCCTCGCGCAAGGATATCGAGAAGATCAAGCTCGTCTAAGAGCCAATGATCCGGCGAGCCAACACATAGCAAGCTTACGGGTGCCCAAGTACTTCGGGCACCCGTTTTTTATCGCTCGACCAGCACGCGATTGAGCCGCCCCTCCACCAAGCGCTCGTATAGACGCCGCGTCTCGGGCTCGGGCACGCCATTGACCTGCTCCCTCAGGTGGTGCATATGCCCGCTGTACAGCTCGACGATATCGCGCCGCCGCCCCGCCGCACTGTAGACGCGCATGGCACAACAGCGCACCATATCCTCGCGCGCCGTTTCCTGCCGAAGCCCCGACTCCGCCAGCCAAATCGCCGACTGCAGATCGTTTTCTTCTAGAGCGGCATTTGCTCCCTTAATCATGCAATCGATGTACTTTGACTGCATAATGCGTCGCATACGTAAAAAGTAGGTGGGATTACAGCCATTGGGAACATACAGCGGTCCGGCATAAAGCTGCTCAATCTTAAGGCACAGCTCAACTAAATGGGGCCCGCACGCACCCGTGCGATTTCCCAAAACCTCGCGGCTTATCTGGTCAAACAGCCGTACATCGGTCTTGACGTAGTCGCCGTTGAGTCCGATGCATTCATTTTGGATGAGCACACACGACTTGCCATCCGGCGTCGGTCCCAAAGCCGACCGCAAGCGCGATATCGTCGAGTACAGGTTGTTGCGGGCGCTATTAAACTCGGCATGGGGCCACAGCTCCATGGCCAGCGTCTCACGATCGACGAGCGCATCCATGCCCAGCGCAAGCCGCTCGGCAAGCGTCGCCGCCTTCTTGCGACGCCACATTTTGTCCGTGATGGGAAACCCATCGCGCTCGGCGCGAAACGCACCAAACATGCGAATCTCGATATGGTCGATGGTATCAACGGCTTCAACCTCGCCGGCCTGGAACAGGCGCTCGCTCTCTCCTTCCAAATCGTCGCGCAGCGAGTACCGCGACAGCTCGCGCACGGGAAGCTTCTTGCGTATCCTGCCCGCCGGCTCGCCCAGACAATGCATGGCAAGGCGCGCAAAGAGCCGATACGATGGCTCTAGAATCCCCGCACGATTCATGGACATCCAGGCCGCAAGATCGCTGTCTCGGCCCGCACAGGCCAAATGCAGCGCCACCATCCAGGCCTCCGCTCCACCAACCTGCGTCTGGCTTATATCGAGCAACTCCGCTTCCTCGCGCACCGAAACCATCGAGGTGTTACGCAGATATGCCGCGCGCTCCAGCAGCAATGCGTTATCGCGCATGTACGCAATCGACTCCTCGGCAAGTTTGAGCACTTGGACCGCACGGAACTTTGCATTAACCGGCCGTCCCTCTGCCAGCGACTGCCAGCCTTCTAGCAACAGCCCAAACAGCTGAATCTGGTTGTCGCGCATGCGCACGGCAAAACGATCGAGCTCGTTGAACGCCGCGTCGTCGGTTACCGGCAAGCCGGAAAGGAGCCGCCGTGCCGCCAACACCATGCGCACCCAGATAGCCATCGCCTTAAGCCCACGTACGTCGAGCGCCTCCCGCACCACCGTCATCTCGTCGTCGCGCTCGTCGGTTCCCGCAAACGACCCGTCAAAGAGCTCCACCAGCATGCTATCGGCCCGTATAACAATCCCCGCGATGTCGAGCTCGCAGTCGTAGGCCTTGCTCGTTTTGAGCTGTTGTAGAACGCCGCCGTCATTTCCCCGCTCGGTCAGACAGCGTTTGACCTCGATATGCGCAGACAACATATCGAGTGCGGTATGGGACGTCTCTATTTCTGGCACGGCCAGGTTCGTAGGAAGCCCAAGCCCGTTGTCCCCATAGCAAACAGCCGTCAGTGTCTGGGCCACCCTCCATGAAACAGGGTCTATTTCGCAGGCCGCCCGTTCGCCCCCGCGTTCGATGACCGATGCCATATAGCGAGCGAGCTTTGTATTGGACACGCTGACCGCTGCCAGATATACGCCAAGCGCTTCGGCAGGCGTTGGCTCTGGAGCCGGATCGTCGGCATCGATCGTGCCCAGTGCCGCTCGGCAGATATCGGCCCCGTGCCCCGTCAGAGCCAGATCGACCCCATACTGCCCAGCAAGTTCAAGGACCGCTTCACGGTCCAAAAAGGCGTCCGCCAGGCCCATCGCCGCATCGCATCGGCCCGCCTTAAGCAAAATCCGGGCCGCCCTCGGAACAAGTTCGGGGCGGACCTCGGCCACCAACTTACGCAAGCGCAAGCGTCCGTTATCCTCCGTGCCCAGACACGTAAAACTCCGCTCGGCGGGATCCAAGCCAAAGATCGGGTAGTCGCGCACAAAATAGGACTGGTCGACCATCGACAGCCTCACCCCACAGGCCTCGAGTTCTGCGATATTGCCCTCGCCCATCAAAACCATGAGACATGCCACGCAAAACAGCGCATTATTGTCGAGCGAAGCCAGATCGGCAAGTGCCGCGCCATATACGTTGACAATCTCGTTTTCGAGCAGACCGGCTACGTCACCTTGGCCATACAGACCCGTCTGCAATGCCGAAACGAGCTCGGGCACGCCCTGCGTGAGCTGATAAAAGTCGAGCGATGTGCTGATCGAAAACGCCGATGCCCACGCCGAATACTCATAGGCATGCACCTTAAGCATCTGCGCATTGATCTTAACCGAATCGCCCAGCCCATGAATCAGCTGACGATTTGAAGGACGGCAGGAAATAAAGACCCCTACCCCCATAGCGCGCAGGCCGCGAATCCTGTCGATGAGGTCTTCGGTATCGTGCTGATCGAGGTTTGGCACATTATCAATTGCGATAAGGGAGTGCGGTTTGTCTTTGAGTTCTTCGGTAACCACCTCGAGCTGCATAAACACCTCGCGCCCAGTGGCGCGATCGGCCTCGATAATCCGCACGGGGCCTCGCGTCGGGTCGCATTTAACCTCATGGGTGTACTGCAGCAGCACCGAGGTCTTCCCAAACCCGTCGGGCGCATAAAGAACCACGATGCCGGCCTTTCGGCCCTTGGCGATAAGCTCATTCATCAAGCGCTCGCGTCGCACCATATAGCCTCCGCCCAGCGGCATCAGCTCGAGGTCGTCTATACCGCTCAAATCGTTTACCATGCCCGCTCCTCAACTCGACCGTATGGACACTGTAGCCGCAAGACCATACAAGCCGCGCTATGAATAGAGCGACCTTGTGTTTTAGGTTGTCTTTTGGTACGCAAGCGGCAAGTTTTTGTACAGCGAGGGCCGATTGTTATTAATCCCCCGACTAATCGGTCTTTAAGCAGGTAAATGAGCTTGTCAGCTTGTCCCATCTAAGCGGCAGTGTAACGCAAATGAACAAGGTTCAGCTATGTCATTCAACTCGCCTAGCACCCGCTACCGTCTACGACCTTTTAGTGGCATTTTTGCATAGAATCTGGTATGGAATGAATCAAGCTGTTGGGCATCCGGCATTCGTCAAGCTTGCGGCAAGATTTTGGTCAAGCGGGCGGACAGGGATAGCAAAAAGGCCCCCGCAAAGCGGAGACCTTAGGCAAGGCTATGTCGA
The DNA here is from genome assembly GCF_019131995.1 of Collinsella aerofaciens. GTDB lineage: Bacteria > Actinomycetota > Coriobacteriia > Coriobacteriales > Coriobacteriaceae > Collinsella > Collinsella aerofaciens_S. The sequence continues at coordinate 20,675 of NZ_JAHONA010000001.1, forward strand.
GGTGCAGGATTCGCGCTACTCGCAGAGCGAAAGGGCGGCCTCGTCGGCAACGACAACGCAGTTGGTGTGCAGCTGCAGGATCGAAGCCGGGCACGCGGGCGTAACCGGACCATAGCACATGTCATGCACGGCCTGAGCCTTGGCCTCGCCGTTGGCGACGACCAGGATCATGCGGGCATACATGATGGTCTGGGTACCCATGGTGTAGGCCTGACGGGGGACGTCGTCGATGCTGTCGAACAGGCGGCTGTTGGCCTGAATGGTGCTCTCGGTGAGGTCGACGCAGTGCGTGCCCTTGGAGAAGTGGTCATCGGGCTCGTTGAAGCCGATGTGGCCGTTGTTGCCAATGCCGAGCAGCTGCAGATCCGGGTAACCGGCGGCGGCGACGATCTTGTCGTACTCAGAGCAGGCAGCGGCGGCGTCGGGGTTGGAACCGTCGGGCACATGCGTGTTGTTCAGGTCGATGTTGATATGATCGAAGAAGTTCTCACGCATAAAGTAGTGATAGCTCTGGGGATCGTCGTGCGAAAGGCCGCGATACTCGTCCAGGTTGTAGGTGCTGACCTCGGCAAAGTCGACGTCGCCCTTCTCGTACCAAGCAGCGAGCTGCTTGTAGGCACCGATCGGGGTGGAGCCGGTGGCAAGGCCCAGCACGCAGTCGGGCTTGAGAATAACCTGCGCCGAGATGATATTGGCTGCCTTGCGGCTCATATCCTCGTAGTCTTTAGCTTTAATAATCTTCATTACGCGTCCTTTCTCGTACAAGAGAGGCAAGGCTCCCCTTACAAGCACTTGCCCGCGGCCCGCGTCGGCCGCAACCAACGTGTGCGGCCACCAGGGCGAGGTCGCGTAATGTATGTGTCTCGTGTCTAGCCGCGTCGAGGCCCCTGCCCGTCCACGGTGACCCGAAGCCTTTTAGCTTCGGACAAATCCCATCTTGCCACGGAGGGCGCCCTCTTTCAAGGGCGCCCTCCGTAAACGTGTTTGAATTGTAGGCTAATGGCCACGTGCACTTGCTAGCGCTCGCGAGCAACGATGAGCTGGTCCATCTCTTCGACATGCACGCCAACGGAGCCCTTGATGCTCGAGAACTCAACGGAGTTGCACACCAAGATGGGAACCGTCACATCATAGCCCTCGGCAGCAATTGCCTCGCGATCGAACTCAATGAGCACATCGCCCTTGTGGACGATGTCACCCACTTGCGCATGTACGGTAAAGTGCTTGCCCTCAAGCTGAACAGTGTCCAAACCAACGTGGATGAGCACGTCCAAGCCATCGACCGTGTTAAGCGCAACAGCGTGTCCCGTGGGAAAAATGGCCTCGACCTTGGCATCAGCCGGTGCAATCACACGCGTGCCGGTAGGCTGAATCGCCACGCCCTGGCCCAAAAGGCCGGTGGCAAATGTCTGGTCGTTTACCTCGGAAAGCGGAATGACGTCGCCCGAGATGGGAGCATCCAGCGTAAGGACTCGACCACGCATACCAAAAGACCTTAGGACTTTAGTGAACATGCTCCCCCTCGGACATACCAATCGACCAAAATAGCCTTAACAGTTTACCACTTGGCACTCGTTTTTGACCATTAGGGAAGTTCGCGCTTGACAACCTCGACGATGTCGTCGACAACGCGCTGGGTCAGCTCGTGCGTCTCGGCCTCGGCCATAACGCGGACCAGCGGCTCGGTACCGCTCGGACGTACCAGAATGCGGCCGCGGCCGTCAAGCTCCTTCTCGGCAGCAGCGACGGCATCCCAGATGGGCTGGCAATCGTCCAGGCCGGCCTTGTTGTCGGAATGCACGTTGACGAGTACCTGCGGGTACTTCTTCATGATGCCGGCAAGATCGGTGAGGGTACGACCGGTGCGCTTGAGCACGGCCAGCAGCTGCAGAGCCGTCACCAGACCGTCACCGGTGGTGTTGTGCTCCAGGAAGATGATGTGGCCGGACTGCTCGCCGCCGATGACGGCGCCATCCGCGAGCATACGCTCCAGAACGTAGCGGTCGCCCACGGCGGTCTGAACCATCTCGAAGCCCTGCTCCTTCATAGCGATGGAGAAGCCCAGGTTGCACATGACGGTCGAGACGATCTCGGAGTTGGCGAGCTTGCCGCGGGCGGCGAGGTCAGAACCGCAGATAGCCAGGATGTAGTCACCGTCGATCTCATTGCCCTCGCTGTCCACGAACAGCACGCGATCGGCGTCGCCGTCGTGGGCCAGACCGATATCGGCGTGGGTGCGCAGCACGAGCTCGCGCAGGGGCTCAAGGTGAGTGGAGCCGCACTCAACGTTAATGTCAGTGCCGCAGTAATCGGTGTTGATAGCGTGCACCGTGGCGCCCAGGCGCTGCAGCGCGGCGGGCGTAGTCTGGCAGGAAGCGCCGTGGCCGCAGTCGACGGCAACGACTAGGCCATCGAGCCTCAGGCCGTCGAGCGTATCGATGGCATGATCGACATATGCCTTGCGGGCGTCCTTCATCTTGATGATGTGACCCACGCCGGCACCGGTCGGAAGCGTGTCGGCAGCCATGGCCTCCTCGGACATGACCCAGGCGCTGATCTCTTCCTCGACAGCGTCGGGAAGCTTCATGCCCTTGCGGCTAAAGAACTTGATGCCGTTGAACTCCGGCGGATTGTGCGAAGCGGAGATGACGATGCCGCCGTCGAGCTCATTCTGGACGGTGAGCAGCGCCACGGCCGGCGTGGGGATGACGCCGCAGCAGTGCGGGCGGCCGCCCTCGGCCATAATGCCGGCGGTCAGAGCGCTCTCGAGCATGGTGCCCGAAAGACGCGTGTCGCGGCCGATGCAGATGTCCGGACCAAGGAACTTGGTCGCCGCGCGGCCCAGGCGAAACGCGAGGTCGCACGAGAGGTCGGCATTGGCGACGCCACGGACGCCGTCGGTACCGAAGATGTTCTGGGGCATAGGATCGCTCCTTCCCTAGCAGGCGATATACAACCGCCCACCCTAGTCGAAAAAGAAAAGCGGGACCCGCCGAGGAATCGGCAGGCCCCGCTTGTACATTGTATCTCGAAAGGAGATAAAACCTTAGCGCTTGGAGAACTGGGGAGCGCGGCGGGCCTTCTTGAGACCGTACTTCTTGCGCTCGACCACGCGAGCATCGCGCGTAAGGAAACCGGCCTTCTTGAGGTCAGCACGGTAGTCGCCAGCGTTCAGAAGAGCGCGAGCGATGCCCAGACGCAGAGCGCCGGACTGACCGGAGATGCCGCCGCCATCGCACAGAGCGATAACGTCGAACTGACCGGCGGTGTCGGTCACCTTGAAGGGAGCAAGGGCGTTCTCAACGAGCTGATGACGGCCGAAATACTGCTCGGCGTCACGCTTGTTGATGGTCACCTTGCCGGTGCCGGGGACGAGACGGACGCGGGCGACGGCGTTCTTACGACGGCCGGTACCCTGGTAGACAACGGTGTTCTCAGCCATCTTTAAGCCTCCAGCTCAATCTTCGTGGGGTTCTGGGCAGCATGCGGATGCTCGGCACCAGCGTAGACCTTAAGCTTGGTCATCTGGGCACGGCCGAGGGTGGTCTTGGGCAGCATACCGCGAACGGCGCGCTCGATAACCTTCTCCGGGTGCTTCTCCATAGCCTGGCGGAAGCTCTCAGCCTTGAGGCCGCCGTTGTAGCCGCTGTGGCGATAATAGGTCTTCGTGTCGGCCTTGTTACCGGTAAGCTGGACCTTATCGGCGTTGATGACGACAACGAAGTCGCCGCAGTCGCTGTTGGGCGTGAACTGGGGCTTGTTCTTACCGCGCAGGATCATTGCGATCTGGGTGGCAAGACGGCCCAGGACAGCACCATCGGCGTCGACGAGAACCCAGTTGCGCTGGACCTCGCCCTGCTTGGCGTAGTGAGTCGATTTCGAAATCACTTAGACTCCTCCATGTACAGTACGTGTTGTTACAGAGATTCACGGGGCTCTGCAAGTAACCCGTCCATATTACCCCGCTCGCCGTACGAGTCAACAGGTATTTTGGCTCCGACCAGAGTTTCTGCACATGTCATCCACGAGCCGTGATTTTCCAGCTCTTTAGCTGTTGTCATTTTTTGAGGGTTCGCCGTCGCTAGCGCTCAACGAACTCTTGGATTTCCGCGAGCAGGCGCTTTGCCTCCTGACGACCCTGGATATACAGGTCCAAAAGCTTTGCCGAATCGTGCTCGACATGGCCGACCTCGACCGGCTTTTGCGGAGCGACGACCAGCGCGCGGCCCTCGCGCTCATACTTCCACAGATGCATGCGCTGGATGTTATAGCGGTCATGGCGCGTCTCGATGGCCTCGAGCAGGTAGGGGTAGTCGGCATAACGCGCACGCGCGGCCGGCATAAACTCGTAAGGCTTCTTTTCGTACGAACGGTCCTGCGTGACGATGACGACCGCACGGTCGAAGCCCGCCTCCTCAAGCACGTGCTCGATAGGAACCGAATCGGCCACACCGCCGTCGACGTATTTGTGCCCGTCGATCTCGACCGGCGGCGTCACCAGCGGCAACGAGGTCGAAGCACGCACGGCATCGAGGTCGAGCACGGCGCTTTTGACCGGCAGGTAGGCAGCAGTTCCAAAGAGCATGTCCGTCGCGACGGCATACATATCGATGGGACTCGCGTCGAAGGTCTCGTTGTCAAAGGGGTCCAGGCGGTCCTGGACGTCGTTGAAGATAAAGTCGTAGCCCACGATAGAGCCCGTGGACGCAAACGACGCGGCGCCCATGTAGCGGTTGTCATTGCAAAAGGTCAAATTGACTCGGTTGGTGCGGCCGATCTGGTGCGACTTGTAGTTGACGCCGTTGAGGGCGCCGGCCGATACGCCGTACACCGCCGGGATCTCGACGCCGGCCTCCATGAGGACGTCGAGCACGCCCGCGGTAAACTGCCCGCGAAAACTACCGCCCTCCAGGACGAGCGCGACCTTGCCAGCGTTTTTCGCCTTATCTTCTGCAGTCATATTGACCTCCTGCGATTGCGTTTTGGCCTTCTTCTACCCAGTTTTGGGATGGCGAGCGCACGGGTTTTTCGAGGCGGCAGGTGAAGCGGAAAGTGTGTCCCAGTTTGAGGCGGGATTCCGGGATGCGCTTTCCGCTTGGACCGCCGCTGGGAAAGCGCGTCCCGTTCTGAGCGCGGATTCCGGGATGAACTTTCCGCCAACAACCCATCCGGAAAATGCATCCCATTCTGAGCCGATATTCTGGGATGCAGCTTCCGCTTGAGGCGCCATCCGGAAACTACGTCCCAGTCTGAATGCGGATTCCGGGACGCGCTTTCCGCCTGGGCTGCCATCGGGAAAGCGTGTCCCGGTCTGCGTTGCCAAGGCGTTTTCTTTACGGCCGCGCCCTGCATAGAGTTCGATTCTCCGCGGTTGGGGGAATCCGTTGATGGGTTGAAACCGGGGCAAGACGCCCGATCGGCATCGCATCTATATCTGGCTGAAGCATTGCGCGGAGAATCCGCGTATTTACTTCGCAAATACGCACCGGCTTCGGCCGCCTACCGGCGTCCTCGCCCGCGGGCTAAAAACGCTTACGCGTTTTCTTTACGCCCGCGCCCTGCACAGAGTTCGATTCTCCGCGGTACGGACTAGAAATAAAAAGACAGGCAGATACGAATATCTACCTGTCTGTTGCTTATGGTGGAGGCGCGGAGAATCGAACTCCGGTCCACGAAAGCCCCCTGATTGGCATCTCCAAGCTCAGTCGCTGGTTTAGTCTCGGACGCTTTGCGCGCAGCGACACGCTCGCGGCATCCCAACCGGTTCGGTCTTAGCCCGCGCCATACCGATTACGTGCGCGGGAGCATTCCCCTAAAATGACGTCGCGCCGGTGTCGGGGAAATCACCGGGTTGACGCGCCGCTATAAACTAAGCAGCGAGAGCCATAGGCTCAAAAGAAGAGTTGTTGTCAATTCAATTTGACGGTACCCCTGTTTAACGAGGCGAGGAGACCTCGGCTTGCTTCCTCTCTCAGAGCTATCGTGTCGAAACCAGTCGCCCCCGAATGTTGGGAAAGTCTGGATGGCATTGGGCACGAGCGCCCAACACCCGTCGACTTTTCAAGGAACATGCAGGGCGAGCCCCGCTTGTGGAGTGTTATCTTACCACGTTCTGAAAGCGGACAGCTGTTCTATGCACGAGCTGTGAAGACCCCAATGTGCGCCGCACTTCGCACTTTTGCTACCGATCGCGTCACGTATATTTTCGCCAAGCAAAATTGACCCGTCGAAAGGACCGTTATGGATACCAAGCAGCAACTTGTCAATGCCCTCGCAGGCCTGGGCTCAACCATTACCGAAGCTATGGATGTCATCGAAGGCTTTGTCCCCTGCGGACATCCCGCCCTCACGGTTTCGAACGCCCTTGTTGCGCTGGACGCTGACGATGATGCAGCTCTCGCCCAGCAGCTTGAGACCGTCGAGGGCTTTATCGACCACGTGAGCGAAAACCGCGGCGTGACCGCCTACCACGGCGTCGAGGTCGAGCTCGCGGGTCCCAAAGCCGATCTGCTCGCAGCAATCCGCGAGTTAGGCGCCCTTATGCAGACCGCAGGCGTCAAAAACACCCAGGTCAACGAGTGGGTCTACCGCAGCCTGGCAGCACTCGACAGCTCCGACGAAAAGGCAGCCGAGCAGCTCGCAGAAAGTCCCGCCATTAAGGCCGAGCTTTTGTAAATAGCAGACGCGGGCCCCTTGGCGCATCGTCGTCCAAGAGGCCCGCAAACAGTTCGCGTCAACCGATAGCCGCGCCGCCACGTTCGGTCAAAGCCAGAATTGGCATCATTTGGCGCGGGGTCTTTGCTGCAAGATCGGCATGTTCGAGCAGCTTACGATCGTTGGTCACCAAGTAATCGACCTGCGCGCGCTTGCACGCGGCGAGCACCAAGTTGTCCTCGTAATCGCGATGGAGCGCTAAGTATTTGTCGGCCAGCCAAAGGTCCGACGCATCTGCGCCCACGGCCGTGGCGTTTTCGGTCATGTTCCGAACAAACGCCAACGCCGCATCGCCAATTGCACGGGCAGATGCCTCGTCGAGCGCTCCCCCGCTGGCAAGAACGCTGCGCTTCAGTTCGTGTTGGACAACGTACAGCACGTCCTTGGCGATATGCACCGGAAAGAACAGCAATGCCCCCGCCTCCGTCGCCTGCCCAATAAACGCGCGTGCGGCAAGCGACTCGGCATGGTCAACGCAAAACGAATCGACCCATACGTTGGCGTCCACCATGATCTTGAGAGGAGCCCCGCTCACAGGATCATCCCCTTTTGGCGATAGCGCTCGTCCATGGCTTCGGAATAGATTGTGTCCCAATCGCGATCGTCGGATACAGGCGACGCAGCGATGCCCATATCTGCATAAAGCTGATCTGCCGCTGCCCACGACGCGGCGAACGGAGTATCGGGCGCGACGGCCTGCTGCCGGTCGTCGACGGCCGCAAGCACTTCCTCGCACTGCCCGCCACCCTGCGCGACCTTGGCCACCACCTTTTTGATGAGCTCGGGCAGCGACCCGCCCGAAAGCCGCAGCGCCTCCTCGGCACGGTTCTTGACCTGTCGATCCACGCGAACGTTCACCTGCGCCATGCCGCTAACAGCACCCATCTCAACCTCACCTTCGACTTTTGCTATCTAAGCTAGCACAACTATATATTTCTGCTAGCACATGGTCAAACGCAAAAGGCCTGCATTCTGGCGGCTGCAACACCGCCCAAATGCAGGCCAAAAACTTAAGTAAAAGCGCTAGCGCAGGTACGCCTTTGCGTTGCCCAGGCTGTAGGCGATCGTTGAGCCGTTGTGCAGCAGTGACGACGTCTGCGGAGTGATCATGCCGGTAATACCCAATGCCAACAGCGCCGAGTTGGTGAGCATCACCTTGGAATACGAACTCGTCAGACGGTCGATAAGCCCCTGGCTCATGCGGCGCAGACGCACGATCGCGGCGAGATCCGTGTCGGTCAGGATGATATCGGCGACCTCCTTGGCGATGTCGCTTCCACCGCCCATGGCCAGACCCACATCGGCCAGGCCCAGCGCCGGTGAGTCGTTGACGCCGTCGCCCACCATGGCAACGTGGCGCCCCTCGCCCTTAATGCGCTCCACATAGGCGTACTTGTCCTCGGGCAGCAGCTCGGCCTTAAACTCGTCGACACCTGCCTCGCGAGCAATGCGCTCGGCCGTGCGCTCTGAGTCGCCCGTGAGCATGACCACGTGCTTAACGCCCAACGCGTGCAAGTCGGCGATGGCCTCGCGGACCCCGGGCTTAAGCGGGTCCTCGATGCCGAGCACGCCCACAACGGTGCCATCGACCGCCAGGTACAGCGGCGACAAGCCCTGCATCTGGGACTCGATGCGCTCCTTGATGTCAGATTCGAGCCGTGCGCCCTCGTCCTCAAACACAAAGTGTGCCGAGCCGATAATCGCGCGACGCCCCTCGATGGACGAAGCGATGCCGTGCGCCACGATGTACTCGACGGCAGCATGGCGCTCGCGGTGCTCGAGCCCACGCTGGTGAGCAGCGTTGACCACGGCACGCGCCACCGGATGCGGGAAATGCTCCTCCAAGCAAGCGGAAAGGCGCAGGATCTCGTCCTCGCTCCAGCCATCGGTGGTGAGTACGCAGGCAAGACGCGGCTGCGCCTCGGTGAGCGTGCCGGTCTTATCAAACACAATGGTGTCGGCCTTGGCAAACGACTCAAAGTACTTGGCGCCCTTGACCATGACGCCCATCTTGGCAGCGTCGCTCATGGCAGTCATGACGGCGACGGAACCCGTGAGTTTGAGCGCGCACGAGTAGTCGACCATCAGTGCCGCTGAGGTCTTGATGAGGCTGTGGGTGGTAAGCGCAACCAGGCCCGCGAGCAGGAAGTTCCACGGGACGATCTTGTTGGCAAGGTCCTCCATGTGCGACTGACCCTCGGACTTGAGCGAGTCGGCCGTCTGCACGAGCGAGATGATCGAGCGGAGCTTGGTCTGAGCCGTGTTGGCGCGCACACGCACCAAGATGCTGCCATCTTCCACAACGGTGCCGGCGAACACGTCGTCGCCCACGCTGCGTTCGACGGCCAGCGGCTCGCCGGTCAGGGTCGCCTGGTTGACCATAGCGCTCCCCTGCTCGACAACACCGTCGATGCAAATGGACATGCCAGTACGCACGGCCACCAAGTCGCCGGGCTCGAGCTCGGTGGCGGCAACGCTTACCTCGATGTCGCCGACGACCTTTTGCGCCTTATCGGGCACATCGAGCAGCGAGTTGATGAGCTCGTTTTCGCTCATGGCGCGGGTGTAGTCCTCGAGCAGCTCGCCCACGTTGAGCAGGAACATCGTCTGGCCTGCGGTGTCGACATCACGTTTGACGAACGAAATGCCGATGGCCGAAGCGTCGAGCACGGGAACGGTCAGGCGCGGCTGCGCGAGCTCACGGAGGGCGGCACGCAAAAAGGCCATGTAACCGGCCACGACAAACACCGCACGCAGGGGCGTGGGCAAGAACCAGCGACGTGCGTAATGGGCACCGACGAGTGTCGCCAGGTCCATGACGAGCTTGTGCTTACGCGGCTCGAGTTGTATCACGTAGCCCGACTTGGCATCAGCGATAGCTTGAGCATCGAGTGCGCCCAAGGCGTCGAGCACGCTCGCGCGACGCTGCTCGTCGTATTCGAGCGCCATCTGGCCAATACGGCCGTAGACGCGCACCTTGCGCACACCATCGATTTCGCCACTGAGCTTTAGAAGTGCATCGAGATCGCTCTCTGGCACAGGACCCGCCAATTGAAGACGGGTCCTGCCGGGGATCTCGCTGATAATCGAGAATCTCATAGTTTGTGCCTGGGAGCGTTACTCGGCTGCCTCGTCAGCAGCGGCCTCGCTCTGGGTGATGTAGGCAGCCTCGGCAACCATGTCGTCGACATTAGCCTTGGCCTGCTCGACCATGTCCTGGTAGCCGTTCTTGATGCGCATACCGCACGCAATACCCTGCACGCAGGCATTCTTGACCGGAGCGCTGGTAAGCAGCTTGATGCCGGCCGTGCCAAGCAGAAAACCGCCACCGACAAGCAGGGTATTGAACGTCGACTTCTTCATGTTGCTTCTCCCTTTTGCCGCATTGGACGCGGCATGGTGCTTCAGCACCCGAGTAAACAAGTTTGCTCGAGCACGCTTTTGAAATATCTCAATTTTATCTAACTATCTAGGTCAGCCATGGCTAACCTTTTGAAAATTAACGATGCGGAGTAACCGATTGTCAATATGACAAAGGGACTGTCCCTTTGCCCCTTCTTACAACTGCCAGGTAGCTGCTTCCTTTTGCAGCGCCACCATGCGGGCGAATTCTCCGCCTGCCGCTTTGAGTTGTGCCGGAGTGCCTTGCTCGGCTACCACACCATCCTTGAGCACAACGATCTTATCGGCATTTTCTACCGTGCGCATACGGTGGGCGATCACGATAACTGTCTTGCCTGCAAGCAGACGGGAGAGTGCCTGCTGTACCACGGTCTCGTTCTCCACGTCCAAGCTCGCCGTCGCCTCGTCCAACAGCACGATGGGCGCATCTTTGAGCAGCGCGCGGGCGATGGAGATGCGCTGACGCTCGCCACCGGAGAGTTTGGAGCCGTTCTCGCCGATCATGGTGGCGTAGCCCTGCGGCATGCGGTTCACGAACTCGTCGCAGTTGGCGGCACGCGCGGCCGCAAGCACTTCCCCATCGGTGGCATCACGACGCCCGAGGCGGATGTTTCCCATCACCGTGTCGTCAAAGAGCAGCACGTCTTGGAACACAATGGCGTAGTCGCGCAGAAGCACCTCGGGATCAACGCTCGCAACATTCACACCGCCCACGGTAACCTTGCCCGCAGTGGCATCCCAAAAGCGCGCGGCCAGGCGGCTCACCGTAGACTTACCGGAACCCGAAGGACCGACCAGCGCCGTAACTTCGCCTTCCTTGGCGGTAAAGCTCACATCGGTAAGAACTTTCTCGCCGGCGCGTCCGTCCTCGCCCGCACCATAGCCAAATGCCACGTGATCAAACACCACATCGTGGCCCGCGGGCTCAAATTTCTCGCTGCCCCGCGCCACAGGCTCTTCCATGATGGAACGCATACGCTTGGCAGACGACTCGGCGGCAAACAGCTCGGACATTAACATTAACGCCTGGTCAAAGGGCGCATAGATACGGCTCACCATAAGCAGGAAGGCAAACATCACCAAAAAGTCGACCTGCCCGGAGGTGACCATCGCGGCACCCGTGACCAGCGTGGTGGCAATGCCCAGACGCAGGATGGCAAAGGCGGAGTTGACCAAAAGCCCGTTAGCGAGCTCGCCCTTGGTGGTCTCGCGCTCCTCGACATCGATCACGGCGTTGAGCCCCTCAAGATAATGGGCCTCCTGGTTGGTGGCGCGGATCTCGCGAACGCAGTCGAGCGTCTCTTGAATAGCCTCGGTAACCTTGACCTTCTCGGCACGCACGCGATCGAACACCGGGGTCATGGGACCGCGTGTTAGATACAGCACGGCAAAGGCCACGGGAACGCTCCAAAACGCCGCGATCGCCAGCTGCCAGCAAAAGAACAGCGACGCCACGAACACAATGGCGCTTGCGATGATGGCACCCCAAAGCTCTCCCAGCACGTGGCTGTAGGCGTGCTCCATAGCCTGGACGTCACCCATGATGGTCTCGGTTAAATCGGCCAGATCACGACGACCAAAAAACGACAGCGGCAGTTTGCGCAAGCGCTCAGCAATCTCCATACGCTGCTTGCCGCACTCCTCGTAAAAGATGCAGTAGGTGTAGTAATACTGCTGCCAGTTAGAGGCAAAGAGCAACACGAAAAAGACCAGGAGGCCGCCCACGATCGGCAGGGCATCCGGCAGGTCAGCCCCGCTGGCGAGATGCTCGACAAAGCCGGCCATAACCAGGAATAAAAAGCCCATGCCGGCCATGGTAATGAGATTGGTGAGCGTGGTCCAGAAAATGCCGCGTTTTACGCCGGCGACGCCTTTATCGGATAGGAAATACTTCTTTTGGAATGAGGCGAACATTTAGGCCTCGCCTCCCTTCGTGACGGCGGCATCCGCGGTCGCTGCAGTGATTTTCCAGCTCGCGGCCTGTTCGTATTCGGCCCACATCTTGGCGTACAGACCCTCTTTGGACAGCAACTCGGCATGGGTACCCGACTCCTGCACGCTGCCCTGGTTGAGCACCACGATTTGGTCTGCGCCCACTACAGTCGAGAGTCGGTGCGCGATCATAATGACCGTGCGGCCCGCCGCCAGCTTGCTAAAGGCGCGCTGGATGAGCGCCTCGTTCTCGGGATCGGCAAACGCCGTGGCCTCGTCGAGCACCACGATAGGCGCGTCTTTAAGGATCGCGCGGGCGAGCGCCACGCGCTGAACCTCGCCGCCCGAAAGATATGCTCCGCCGGCGCCGAGCATGGTATTGATACCCTGTGGGAGCTTGGCCACAATGTCGTCGCACTGAGCTGCGGAGAGGGCCGCACGCACTTCGTCGTCAGTGGCCGTAGGCTTGGAGGCGCGCACGTTATCGGCAAGTGTTTGCCGGAACAGCTGGTTGGTCTGGAACACGAAGGCGACCTGGTCCATAAGCTCGTGCGGATCCATATCGCGAACGTCCACACCGCCTACGAGCACTCGACCCGAGGAAACATCCCAAAAACGCGGAATCAGGCTTGCGCAGGTTGACTTACCGCCACCCGAGGGACCCACCAGGGCGAGGGTGCTACCAGCGGGAACGCTGAAATTTACATGGCTAACGGCAGGTGCTTCGGCACCCTCGTAGGTAAAACTCACGTCCTCAAATCGCACGTCGCTGCCGGCAGGGTGCTTGGGTTGGGCGGGCACGGAGAGCTGCTTGGAATCCATGACGCTTCGAATACGAGCCAACGAATCGGCACTCATCTGAGAGGCCTCGCCCACAAACATGAGCTTGGTCATGGTCGTCGGTACCACGGCCGAAAATATCGCGTAAAACGTGAAGTTGGTCATAAAATGCGCGAAGTCCGTCTCGCCTGGCGCCAACAGCAACGCCACGGGCAACAGGAATGCCACAAGACCATTGAGCGCGGTAAGGTTGAGTACCTGCGGACCTCGGCAGAACGTACCCGCATAGTTTTGCGCCATGTCGGCGTATTCGGCGATCGCATCGTGGAAGGCCTTAAAGGAGTAGACCGTCTGCTGAAACACCTTGACCACGGGAATGCCGCGTACGTATTCGGTGCCGGTCTTGTTCATCTTGACCAGCGCTCCCATGTAGGCCTTCATGAACTCGGCGCCTTTGCCGCCCATCATGGCGGCCATGGCGCCAAGCGAAATGGCCACCGAGATGAGGCATGCCGCGCCCAAGCGCCAATCGAGGGCGAAAAGCAGCACGAGCAAGCCCACGACCATGGCAGCGGCGCCTGCGATATCGGGCAGCATGTGTGCGAGCAAAGTCTCGGTGGAGGCGGCGCATCCGTCTACAACACGACGCAGCTCACCGGTGGCGTGTGTGTCAAAGTAGCCAAGCGGCAGCTTAAGCAGGTGCTCGCTCGTAGTCTTGCGGATATTGGACGCGCAGCGAAACGCAGACAGGTGCGTGCACATGAGCCCCATGAAATAAGCTACGATGCTTGCTAGGGCAAAACCCACGGCCCACCAGCCATACATCGCGATATCGGTGGCTTCGCTCCAGTTAGGTGCCACGGCGATCAGATCGCGCGCGACAAGCCAAATGCACACGTACGGGCCAAAGCTCAGCAGCTGCGAGAGCGCCGAGAGCGCCATGCCCAAATACGTTAGGAATTTGCGGTCACCGGCATACGCGAGCAACTCGCCGATGCCTCCACCTTCCCTTTTTGATTCCTTTGCCATGTGATTCCTTTCTAACGGCTTGAGAGTTAACCGCAATGAACTTATCATTGATGTGTTAGCCATGGCTCACAATCAAGCCAGGCGTGGACGTTTCTGCAAAGGAAAGGGACGCTTTTGCAAATACGGCGGGCAGCGACCGACATAACCGAACTCTACGCACCGCAGTTTGAGCAGTTTGGCCTGGAGCTTACCGGCAAGGGCGCCGTCTTTACCGGCGAGGTGGCAAACGACCGGGCGCACGGCCGCGCATGGATCATGCCCCTCTCCCCCACCTGCATCGTCATGGAGCATTTCATCACCCCGACGCACGATATGTACCTGGCCGAATACACACCCGAGCCATACGCCTGCGTGAGCGAGGTCAGCGCGCCCACACTTACATGCATGCCCGAGGCTGGCATAACGCCCGCGAACCTTAAACCATTGCATGGACCGTGGCCAAACAATGCCGTTTGCAGCTTTATCCAAGATAGCTGTGGCGAGGAATTAAGCCCGCTGTTTGCGGGACGGCTTTATCACTCGCGCTCGGTGCTCTTTTTGCCCGGATATTTTGACGACCTGGAGCACCGCTATCCCACCGAGTTCGCGGGAACCTTTGAGGCGTTTGCCGAGCCATGGCACGAGGAAGCGACGTCTGCGATCTGCCACACGCTGCGCCGGATTAACGAGGACCGCGCCCGCACCGTAGGCGGACACGTCTATATGCAGGGCATCGTGGAGACCATGGTCGCGGAGCTCGCCTGTTCGCGCGCGGCCCACAAGCAGGCGCGGCAGGCGGCAGACACACACGTCAGCATAACCATTGCCGAGGAAGCGACGGCAATGATTGAGCGTGCGCTCGACAAAGGCAGACGTGTGGGTATCAACGAGGTGGCCGAGAGGCTCTACACAAGCCGCTCCAAACTATGCGCCACCTTTAAGGCCCAAACTGGCGAGTCCCTGGGCGCCTACATTCGCAGACGTCGTATAGAGCGAGCACAGGACCTTTTGGCCGATAGCTCGCTCACGATAGCGCAGGTCGCAGAGCGTCTAGGCTACCCCCAGCAGGCCGCCTTCGCCCAAGCCTTCAAGCAATACACCGGCATGACACCCACGGCTTGGCGAAGCAAGCATCGCTAAGGCCCAAGCTCCCTGGCCGTAACGGAGCGATTAATTAGCCGCCGCCCGTCAGCTCACCCGGGATCTAAACGTCAAGATGCGCACAATCAAGCGCCTTTTTGATAAGAGGGACAGATCGATCAGCCAAATACAACGGAATGTTGAGCACCCCGTCGTCGAGCTTTAGGTTCTTAAGTGAGTAGCGGACCCTCAATGGAGTCGTCTCCGCATGCTTGTCGGCATAGTACTTAAGGCTCTTGGAATGAACGACCTCTCCCGATTTGACCTCGACGGGAACGATTTCGTTTCCGACCTGAATCAAAAAATCGACTTCGTGCTTCGGCTTCTCGTTTGTCCAATAACGCGGAGCAGCATCTAACTGTGAAAGTAATGCCTGAAGCACATAGTTCTCGGCGAACGAACCTTTGAACTCCGAAAATAGCGCATCCGAGATGGCAAAAGCGGACGCATCCAGCCTTGCCATGCGGCGCAGCAAGCCGACATCAAGACAGTAGACTTTAAATGCCTTGAGGTCATCGTACGCAGAGAGCGGCACACCACCGGCAGCATTAAGGCGAACCGCCGTGATGAGCCCAGCATCGGCAAGCCATTCCAGAGCATCCTCGTATTCTCGAGCACGAGCCCCCTCGCGCACCGCACCCCAAACGAACTTTTTGTTCTCGCGCGCCAACTGAGCTGGAATCGAGTTCCATATTTGCGAAAGCTTGGCGAACTGCGCACGGCCACCATGCTTGGCAAAATCGCGCTCGTAGGAATCCAAGAGATCAGACAACACCTTATCGACCTGAACGATATCGCCCGTCTCCACCCACCGGCCAAGAGCCTCTGGCATGCCGCCGCATGCAAAATAACGACGAAGATGCTCGACGAGACGGACATGGAAGAAATCGGGCACTGTCTCGATCTGATCCAGGCCGCCAAGGTATTCGTCGTAGTTTGCAGCGCCCTCGGCTTTCAGAAACTCGGAAAAGCTCATGGGGCGCATCTCCATGAACTCGACCTTTCCCACCGGAAAAGCGCTGGTCTCACGGGACAAGCGAACGCCCAACAAAGACCCTGCGCATGCGACGTGATACTCGGGGGCCTCGTCACAGAAGTATTTAAGGGCGCCGACTGCAGAAGGACAATCCTGGATCTCATCAATAATAAGCAGCGTTTCGCCGGGCTCGATAGGCTGTCCAAGTGCCAGGGAAAGATTTGAGATGATCCGTCGAGGATCGCGCGTACCTTCGAAAAACTGAGCGTACTCGCTCTGTACCCCAGGTGACGGCTCCTCGAGCGTCAGATACACAAAATTGAGGTACGAGGTTCGGCCGAACTCCTTAAGCGCCCACGTCTTTCCAACCTGGCGCGCCCCCTTAAGGATAAGCGGCTTACGATATTCTGACGCTTTCCAAGCGTTAAGCTTGGCAATGATATCTCGCTGCATGACCGAACCTCCCGCAAAGAAACTTCCGTAAACGTGATATTTCCCACATTTTACCCCAGGGAAAACGTGATGTTTATCACATTTACAGAAGTTTTAAGCTCATTTCGCCACACTTTCATCACATTAAAAAGGCGGAGGCGCATTTTGCGCCTCCGTCACCATCTTTCCTATCAGCCCGCCTGACCCGAACGGCCGAGTCGTCACGGAACCAGGGAGCCCCGGCAGGGCGGGTGCTTGCTCAAAATGAGTTCCGCACGCAAAGAAGGCCACTTAATGTGGCCTTCGTCTTGCGCAGGACTGTTCGAAATTTTGAGGAAGCACCCGCCCTGCCGGGACTCCCGGGTTCCCGTTTACGAGAGCGACGTTCTCAGCAACTCGTTGAAGAGCTTCGGGTTGCCCTTGCCGCGGCTCGCCTTCATGCACTGACCCACCAAAAAGCCGATGACCTTCTGGTTGCCGTCACGATACTGCTGCGCCTGATCGGCACAGTTTGCCAGCACCTCGTCCACGATCGGCTGCAGCGCGCCGGCATCGCTCACCTGACGCATGCCGCGCTCGTCGACGATCTTGTTGGGGTCGTCGCCAGTTTGGGCCATGGCCTCAAAGACCTCGTGCGCCTGGTTGGAGCTGATGGCATCGGTCGCCAGCAGCTTAGCCAGCGCTGCCACCTGAGCCGGCGCAATGCTGGACTCGGCTAGTGAAACGCCTGCACCCTTAAGGTAGGCGATCATCTCGTTCACCAGCAAGTTTGCAACCGTCTGGGCCTCTTTGCCAGCCATACCGGCAGCGGCGGCCTCAAAGAAGTCGGCAAACTCGGGGTCGCCAGCAATCTGCTCGGCGTCGGCCGTCTTAATGCCAAAGTCGGCCTCAAAACGGGCACGCTTGGCATCGGGCAGCTCGGGGATCTCGCCACGGCAGCGGTCGATGAACTCGTCGTCCAGATCGAACGGCGCCAGGTCGGGATCGGGGAACAGGCGATAGTCGTCGGCCGTCTCCTTCACGCGCATGACCACGGTACGCTTGCGGCTGGGCTCCCAGTGGCGGGTCTCCTGGTAGATAATGCCGCCCTCCTCGAGCACCTCGGCCTGACGGCAGATCTCGTAGGCAAGGCCGTCATGCAGGCTCTTAAACGAGTTGAGGTTCTTGAGCTCGGTCTTGGTGCCCAGCTTGGTCTCGCCGCGGCGGCGCAGCGACACGTTGCCGTCGCAGCGCATGGAACCCTTCTCCATGGAGCAGTCCGAAATGCCCAGCGTCACAAAGATGCGACGGAGCTTCTCCATAAACAGGCGAGCCTCCTCGGGCGTGCGCAGGTCGGGCTCGGTGACAAGCTCAATCAGCGGCGTGCCGCAGCGGTTGTAGTCGACGAGCGACTCGGCCGCGGCGGTAATGCGACCCTCGGCGCCACCCACGTGAACCATCTTGGCGGCATCCTCCTCCATATGGATACGCAAGATGCGGATAGGCACCGTGTAGGAACCGTCCTCGCGACGCTCGGGCATCTGCAGGTTGGACGCGTCATAGCTGGCTAGGTGGCCGGCGCGCTGATTGCCTTCGCGCATGGTCGACGTCATGGACGTGGACAGGCCCTCGGCGTTGGCCGAAGCGCTCGCCAGGCTCTGGGCCTCGGCCTCACCAAACGCGCAGTCGGGGCGCTCGGCGGCACCGCGACCGGTCACGTCCAGGTCCAGGTGGCCGTACATGGCAAAGGCGACCGGACCCTGCGTGGTCTGGAAGTTCTTGGCCATGTCGGGATAGAAGTAGTGCTTGCGGTAGAACATCGAGTGGCGCTGGATCTCGCAGTTGGTAGCGAGACCGGCCTTGACGATGCTCTCGATGGCGCGCTTGTTGGGCACCGGCAGGGCACCAGGCAGGCCCAGGCACACCGGGCACACGTTTGCGTTGGGCTCGTCATCGTGACTGAGCTTGCAGCTGCAGAACATCTTGGTATCGAGTGCGGTGAGCTCGGTATGGATCTCCAGGCCGATCACGGCCTCCCAATCCTGCAGGACCTCGGAAAGCTCCTTCATTACAGCTCGCCTCCCTTCCCGGCAAAATCGGGCGCGACGGAAAGCGCGGGCGCACCCGTGGCGGCATCGGCAAAGCCACGCTCCAGGGCGCGGGCAAACGTGAGCAGCTGACGGTCCTTAAAGGCCGGACCCACCAGCTGGGCAGAAACGGGCAGCTTGCTATCCTCGCCCAGGCCCAGCGGCACCGAGATGCCGCCGTTGCCGCAAATGTTGAGCGAGATGGTGTACAGGTCGGAGAGGTACATCTGCGTGGGGTCGCTGATCTCGCCAAACTTAAAGGCCGTGCGCGGCGAGGCGGGCATGAGGATGGTGTCCACCTTGGCATACGCGGCGTCGTAGTCCTGCGTGATGAGCGTGCGGGCCTTTTGCGCGGCGTAGTAGTACTTGTCGTACACGCCCGAGCTCAGTAGGTAGGCGCCGAGCATCTGACGGCGCTTGGCCTCGGCGCCAAAGCCGTGGGCGCGCGAGAGCGAGCTCTGGTCGGACAGGTTGGCGCAGCCCTCCTCCTGGTAGCCGTAGCGAATGCCGTCGAAGCGGGCCAGGTTGGAGAACGCCTCGGCCGGGCCGATGACGTAATAGGCGGCGATAGCGGCATCCAGGTGCGGCAGGTCGACCTCGACCAGCTCGGCGCCCTGGTTCTGCAGCTCCTGGGCGGCGCGCTGAACAGCGGCCTTGACCTCGGGCGTCAGGCCCTCGGCCTCCATAAACGCGGGGATGATGCCCACGCGCTTGCCCTCGATGCTGTCGTTGAGATGCTCGGTAAAGTCGACGGCGCAATCCTGGCTGGTGCAGTCGTACGGATCGTGGCCCGCGCCGGTAAGCGCGTTCATGGCCAGCGCGACATCCTCGACCGTGCGGCCGAAGGGACCCACCTGGTCGAGCGACGAGCCAAAGGCAACCACGCCGTAACGGCTCACGGCACCATACGTGGGCTTAAAGCCCACCACGCCGCACAGCGATGCCGGCTGGCGAATGGAGCCGCCGGTGTCCGAGCCCAGCGAGAGCGCGACCTCGCCCGCGGCGACGGCGGCAGCGGAGCCGCCCGAGGAGCCGCCAGGCACGCGATCGGTATCCCAAGGGTTGTTGGTGCGGTGAAACGCCGAGCTCTCGGTGGAGCTGCCAAAGGCAAACTCGTCCATGTTGGCCTTGCCCATGGGCAGGCAGCCGGCATCGAGCATGCGCTGGACGCAGGTAGCGGTGTAGATGCTCTGGTAATCCTCGAGCATGCGAGAAGCGCAGGTAGTGCGCGTGCCCACGAGGTTCATGTTGTCCTTAATGGCCAGCGGCACGCCCGCGAGCGGGGGCAATGTCTTGCCTGCGGCACGGTCGGCATCCACGCGCGCAGCGGCCTCGAGCGCGAGCTCGGGCGCCACCTGCAGGAATGCCTGGACCCCACCCTCGCGCGCCTCGATGGCGGCAAGGGAGGCCTGGGCCACCTCGGTAGCGGTAAAGTCGCCGGCGGCAACGCCCGCGGCGATCTGGGCGGCGGTAAGGGAATCGAAGCTCTGCGCCATTACTCGCTCTCCCCCTCTCCCAAAATGGACGGCACGCGGAAGTAGCGGTCGCGCGCGCTGCCAGCGTTTTCAAGCGCAACGTCGAGCGGCAGGTCGCGCTCGGGCTCGCGCAGGTCGTCGCCCATCACGTTGGACAGGCTTCCGATGGGATGGAACGTGGGCTCCACGTCGGGCAAGTCATATTGCAAGACGGGCTCGAGCATCTGGACGGCGTCGTTCATGTAGGACGTCATCTGGGTGAGCTCGTCATCGGTCAGTGCGATCTTTGCGTACTCGGCGATGCCGCGCACGTCTTTCTCGCTGAGTGCCATAGGCGCTCCCTTCCGCATAACAGTTAAACCGCTCTAGTATACAAGGCAACGCCGGCTTGGAGCAGGCGCTTTACCCAAATGCAGCGAAAACGTAACGAGGGCGGCGGGCTGGCAGGCGGCGGGCTGGCGGTTCTGCAACGAAACCGCACCGTCCATAGCGAAAACCGTACTGCCCGCAATGAAAAGCATCCCGCCCACAACGAAAACCATCACAACATTCGACGCTTTTCGCCGAAATCGCGATTTTCATCGAATGTTGTGATGGTTTGGAAGCCCCCGACCACCACAAAGGTGCCTGTCCCCATTGTGGTGGTCTGTCCCCATTGTGGCGGTTCTGGAGAATGTCTTATGCCGAGGCCTTGGCCTTGCGGCGCTTGCGGACCGCGTGGATCACGATGTCCAGCAGCAACAGCACAATGGCTACGACCACGATGAGCACGGCAAACTCGCGCTTGCCCCAGTGGCGGCCGGCCAGCGACTTTTGCTTGTCGACGTCCTTCTTGTTGTACTTGGTGCGCACGCAATGCACCAGCAGGCGATGGTCGTTCACGCCGTAGGGCGTGCAGGTGACGAGCGTCACCTTGTCGGCGCCGGGCTCGATGGTCAGCGACTCCATCTCCTCGGGCAGCACCACTTCGGAGTCCACCATCTTGTAGGCGAGCGTCTTGTTCATGGTGTGCAGCAGCACCAGGTCGCCGGGCTCCAGCGAATGGATGTCGTCGAACATGCTCAAGTTGCGCATGCCCGAGTGCGCGGTGAGCACGCAATGCGTCGAGGTGCCGCCCACCGGCAGGCTCGTGCCCTCCAGGTGGCCGACGCCCGCCATAAGGACTTCCTCGCTCGTGCCGTGGTAAATGGGCATGCTCACGTCGATGGAGGGAATCTCGACCCAGCTCATCATGGGGTCGCGGTCAAAGATAAGTTGCTGAGCGTAAGGCTCGATCTGGTCGACGGGAAGCTCGGTGGCCTCGCCCGCCAGCTGCTCGTTAAAGGAGCGAGCCTGGAGCAGGATGCGCTCGCGCTCCTCGGCAGACAGCGCGTCCACGGTGCTGGACACGGTGCTGATCTGGTTGAACACGCCCGAGGCCTCGAGCCGGTCCAAGATCCACGGCCAGGTCATAAGGCCCACGCCAATAAGGATGATAACGATGGTGATGAGCCGGTCGGCCCAACGCGGCAACCGCTTGCGACGGCGTTTGGGTTTTGGTTGAGGTTTGGGCTGGGGGTTTGAGCCGCCGTTGGCCGCGGCGTTATTGCTCTTCATATGTTTGGCGCCCTGCACCATCGCCGGTCACTCCTCTACAACTCAAGTTGTCTAAACAAATAATAGCCGATTAGCAGGCTCCCCCGTCCGACAACACAGCTTGACTGCACCGTCCGGTCGAGGTTAGGCCAGCATTTGAGTTTTCAGAATGTCCCGAATCGGCGGGGCGATTCGGGATACAATAACTACAGGAAACGACGCACCCCGCGTAAGTACTTAGGAGCGCGGGCGACCAGTTTCCGACGTTGTTAAATGCCCGGGCCTCTAACCCCGGGCATTCTTATTTGCGCTTGTTGCGGCGCAAATGCCTTCTACCGTCCGCACCGCGCGTGCGCCTACGGACCTTAAACCGAACCTCATACGAGTCAAGAAACGCGATGACGAACGTGCCCACCGCCGCGAGGGCAGCGAGCGCGTTAAGGAATTTCAGCATTTGGGGACCTCCGATCGAGTCGTCGGCCGCCCGCGCACGGAATGCGTCGCAAAGCCATTTTACTGCGAGTTTATGCACCCACAGCTGGTAAACGCAATAATTGCAAACATCTGTTCGATAGTCATACGCTCGATCCATCGGGCAATGGAACCTGGCTGCGTTATCCAAAAAAACGGGGCAAACTCCAGTGCGGAGTCTGCCCCGAAAAGAGAATGGCAAAGCAAGAACGTAGATGGACGAGAAAAGTGTCCGCAAGTCTAATGGCCATCACATCCCACCTGCCAAAGAGATGGGTGAGTGAGCGTTACTCCTGCTCGGACTCCTCGGCACGCTTACGGCCGCGGATGAGGTGCGCCACGCCGATGCACAGCACCGCGCCACCAGCGATCCAAGTGAAGGTCACGCCGTTAAGACCGGTGAGGGGAAGGCCAGAGCCCTTCTTGTTCTTGATGGTGACTGGGATCTTGGTCGAATCGATGCTCGCGTTCGTCTTTTCCGAATCGACCATATTGGAGGTATCGGAAACAGTGAGCCCCGTCAGATTGCCAGCAGTATCGTAGTCCGGCTTCACCGTAATCTGGAAGGGAGCGATGGTGTTGTAGCCCGAAGGAGTGGTCGTCTCGGTAATCTCATACGTACCGGCATCAAGACCGGGGATGAAGACCTTACCGGTATTGGCTTTCGTCATGAACTCATGAGCATGTTCACTATCGACAATTTCGCCGTTTGCGCCAAGCCACTTGTCTTTCAAAGTGTCCTCGTCGCCTTCAACAACTCGAACCTTAAAGCCCGCTTGGAGTTTCTCATCTCCCTTGAGCGGATCACCTGTGCCCTCGTCCACCTTGGTAACATCAAAACCGAAGACGTAGTCCGTCACGACCTTGGTCTCGGATTTGCCGGTGCCTCCGGCCATGGGGTTATTGGAGTACTCGAGATAGACCTCGTTTTTATTACCATTACCGGTAGCTTCATAGCTAGCCTTGCTATTGAGTTTGGCCTTGTAAAAGACAACGATCTTAGTCTCTGCGCCGATATTAAGCGTCTCGTCGGCATTAGCCGCAGTAGCCGACTTCAACCCCTTTTCCTTATCAAAATTCACCGTCAGAACATTATTGCTCTCAGTAGGCTCAACCAAGGTGTAGCTATTCGGGCTAATCTTGGTATAGCCCCCGTCATTCAGCGCATAAACCTCGAGCGAGTCATCAACATAAGTAAGGCCCTGCGAAAGGGTATCCGTAAACTTGTATGCATAGGAATCATACGTGGCATAGTTGTCAGCAATCGAGCCGGTGAGCTTATAGCTTACTTCCTGACCCACCTGGGAGTCAGCAACATTACTCCACCCCTTTTGAGCGGTGTAGCCGTCTTTGCTCTCCTTGACGTTAAGGACCTCCTTATTGATCGTCGGGATGCTGGTCTTCTCGGTAACGGTCACGGGGTTGCCGCCAACGATGGCAAAGATCGGGGAGGTGCCAGTGCTCGGCTTGGTCGCATCGAGATCGCTGGTCACAAACAGGTAGTAGCCGCTACCACTCTGGGCACTGAAAGTCCAGGCATCAACGGTATCGTCACCATCCACAGCCGTCGCATGGTCCTTTACAGCATTCGCGACTGCGTAGAGGACATTGTCGGTCGCGAGCCGAGTCCCCTCGCTCGACCCGTCAGCCGACCCAGCGGTAGTGGAGCCCGCGTGCGCCATGAGAAAGTCGGCGACCTCCTGAGCCGTGGGATTCCTGGACAACTGCTTATCTTCAGCCAAGCCGTTATAGCCAGTCCAATTATTCTTGATGGCGTTGACAACTGTCGTTCCGAGTTTGTCATTCGCCCACGTGATGTCCTGAGCGGTCTTGCCTTTTGCAGTGTCAGTAACCTTGGCCTTAAAGATCTGATACGCCTTGTACTTAACGTTCTTGTTGCCGGCAATCTTGTTGATGGTGATGCTATTGGTCGTAGTAGTCGCACCCTCAGCAAACGCCATCGTGACCGGGGCCATCACGCCACCGAAGCTCAGCGCTGCTGTGAGGCCGGCGGTTACTGCCAGGCGTGCGATGTTCTTGCTCATGCTCATCTTCTTTTCCTCTGCTTTCTGCTCGAATTCCATTTGATCTAAATCTGTCTGTCTGTGTCTTAGCATCTACTTCGCTACGTCTCGCCCCGCTCTCTGTGGGGCTGCCAGCTACTCTTTATGGCTGCCACCTCCCCGCTTGACCAGGAGCGCGACCACGATGAGCGCGGCTCCGGCGACCGCTGCGGCGGCCGCAGCGTACATTGCCATATCGCCAGTCGAGGGCATAAAGCCTCCGGTGGTAATGCTAGGGGGTGTGCCGGTGGGCGTGTTGATGAGCGACGCCTCCAGGCTGCCCGTCGACCCGTCCGCGCTGTCGGCGCGCAGGGGCGACTCGGCTGTGATGGTGAGTTTGGGCTTGGCGGCGGCCACCTGGTCGACGTCCAGGCCCTCGGCCTTGACCGTCACGGAGCGCGCGCCCTCAAAGGCGGTGTAGCCCTTGGGCGCCTTGAGCTCGCGGACCTCCAGCTTGCCCGAGTCCACGCCCGAGACGGTCACGCGGCCGTCCTCGCCCGTGGTGACGGTGGCCTTGCCCTCCGCATCCCACGTGCCGTCGGCCGCCAGTGTGCGACCGCGGTCGTCGGCGATGCTCAGGACCGCCCCGGCAAGCGGCTTGTCGCCGTCGCTGCCGCGCTTGGTGAGCGCGAGATCCCAGGTGTAGGCGCACGCGTCGTCACTCGGCGTGCGGGTAAAGCCGGCGTCGCCGGACTGGTCGGCAAAGGGAGAGCGCGGGTAGCGCAGGTAGACCTCGTTGGGGTTGCCCTTCGCGATGCCGTGGTTGCACGCGCTGTTGAGCGGTGCGTTGTACACGGCGACCACGCGGGCGCCTGCGGCGAAGGCGTCGACCCCGCCGAGCGCGGCGATCAGGTCGCCGGTGCGCACGGTGAAGGTCTTGCCGTCGACCGCTACCTTGGTGGCGCACTGGGCCGTGATGTCGGTCCAGCCCTTCGCGGACTCGGTGCCGGCGCGCCCGTCCTTGCCGGTCTGGACCGCGTCAAAGCCGCCGTCCGCGCCCGCCGCCACGTATACATGCATGCTCGCGGCCACCTTGGAGGGGTCGAGTCCCGCGCTCATGGTGTCGACGAACCGCACCGTATAGGTGTCGTAGGCCGTGAGCCCCGCCGGGACCGTGGCAGAGAGGCGCCAGTACAGATCGTCGGCGACCGTGGCGTCGGCGGCCTTCTGCCAGGCGGCGGTGCTGTCCTCCAGCACGTGCTTGGCGACCTTGGGGGTCGCGGCCTTGGGCTTGACGGTGACGGCGCTGCCGCCCACCAGGGCCATGATCGGCGCGGTGCCGGCCTCGTTCTGGGCGATGGCGTCGTCGTCGGGGACGATGAGCCAGTAGCCACAGGGCAGTTCGGCCGCCGTGCCCGCGTTGAGGGCCACGGACACGGCGCCAGAGCTCTGGAGGGAACGAGCGAGCTGTGCGCTCAGCGCGCTCGTAAGATGGGAATCGGTGTTGAGCCACTCGGCAGCTTCCTGCGCGGTGGTCTGGGATTTGGGCATGCCGGCGCCGTGCAGCACAGGCAGCGCGGCGTCGCGCACGGCGTCGCTTGCCCAGGCGAGATCGGTGGCGGTCTTGGCGTCGCTGTCGCCGTCGACGACGTTGGCGCTAAAGATCTGGTAGGCCTCGTAACTGCTCGCCACGGTGCCGCTCACCGTGATGGAACCGGCCGAGGTCGGCGCAGCCTGCGCGGAAGCGGGGAACACGACCGCGCAGGTGCCGATCAGGAGGGCAAGCAGCACAAACAAGATCGGGAAGGAGCAAACTTTCTTATTCACGACGCTTACCTCCCTTCGCATTCGCCTTGCGACGAATGTGCATCCAGGCCGCAGCAGCGCAAAGCACCGCCGCGCCGGCAAGGTACGTCAGAGTGACGCCTGACATACCAGAAAGGGGCAAAGAGGTGGAGTAGGTGTTGGTGAAGGTGGGGATGGAGGTGTCGGTGGATTTGGGGGCGGAGGTGTCAATGAACGTCCGTTCTTTGGCATTGGGGTCTGCTGTCCAATCGCCCTTGGAGTCAACGGATCCCTTCATGTAGGTCACCCTACAGTTGATCTCTCCTTTTTCGGTGTCATACGTTGGCACAACCGTGAACTTATAGACCGACTGGTCGTACGTGTAGTGCGAGAACTGCGAACCGTTGGTTTTCTCGCGCACATAGTACGTAAAGGTCTTGAAAGAGCCACCCGTGGAGCCGCCCGGGTCGTCGGAATTATTCCTGATATCAGAGAGCGAGTACTTGAACTCAATCGTTTTATCTTTATCAGTGGCGTCCTTGAACGAAAGCGTCTGCTTCGTATCTTTACCAGAGGTGGTCTCGGCAGTACCGATGATGTCTGTGTCTCTAAAGCGGCTGTCTGTCGCGAGCTGAAGTGTAAACTTCTTCATCTCGCCACCCTCAACGATCTTAGTCGCCATAGGAGTCCAGGAAACACTAGGGGTGTACTTGTTGGTGAAGGTCTTTCCCCCGTCGGGGCCGTCAATCGAATAATAACCCCCAATAGCATCTAGTTGCACATCAGCGTTCCGGTGGTCAGTTTTGCCCTCGGAATGCTCGACCGCGCTCACATTTTTGATCTCGTAGTTATGGATTTTGATCTCTATGGTCTTGTTCGGATCGTTCCGAGTCGGAACAGTCATGAGCACAGTCGAGTGGTCTTCGACTGTCACCTTAATCTCGTACACGGCGGGGTCGTATGTGATGCCGGAAACCTTTCCGGCATTTTCGACTAGGTAGTATGTAATCGTGCCAGCCGTACCGTTCGCTGCAGACTGCTCACCCAGGTTAAACGTGATGTTGCCTCCGTCAACATTACTTGCAGTTCCAACCGGGGTGCAAACGTCATGATTGAATACCCCGCTAGCGAAAGGATCAACCGAATCCTTGCGGTAGACCGTAAAGGAGAACTCCCCCTTATTGATCTTGCGGCCGGACAGCGCCTTGGTCGCCTTCAGCTTAAGGCTCGGATAGACATACGTGTCTGCTGGCTGACCCAAGTACAGGTCGCCATTCGACATGATGCCGCCACCATGGTTCCAGGAATAGTTGTCCGTGATGAAAGTTGTCACTTTATTTTTCTGTACTGCCTCAGTCACCGCTTTATCCGTGGCACTAACAGCCGAAGTCAGACCGATGCTATTTTTTACCTGAGCAACACCGTTGGCGGGGATGGTAATGGGATCATTTAGCTCAATGCTTCCCGAATACTTGGCGTCTATATCGCCAAGCATCTTGCCGCTTACCACTGCAACCGGCGTTGTGCGACCTGTCGCTGCGAGGAAGAAATCGGCATGACCGTACGTGCGAAACGTCTCCGAATCGTATGCATCTCTATCTTCAGTCTTATTAGTACCTTCAGCACCACCAGCTGAAAGATGGGGCGTACCATCATTACCACTACCATCTACCCGATTGTATTCTTTGAAATTTTGATCACTGTCAGCAGACGAATTGCCAAAGATTGCCGTGCCCTCAGTGTTCGTTACCAACGTCTTGCCCGTGGGGCAGACTGCTACGCCGCCGCCATAGCCGCCAGCGGTATTGCTGCTAATGTACGAGTTGTATACAAATAATCTACCAGCGGTCTTTTCCATACCCTCATTCGAGTTTCCCTGGACGAAGATACCGCCACCGCCCCAGTCAAAGCGAGACATGCAGCGGTTGTGAGTGATGTAGACTTTGCTGTTTGGAGTGCCGTTAATCATCGCGTCAACTTGCTGGCCCACTCGGATACCGGCACCTTCAGATCGGTAGCTCACGTTAGAGGCAATAATTCCTCCCGTAATGTCGAGCCATGCCATACCTGATTGATCTTGATTGGTAACGTAAACGCCGCCACCAGCTTCTTCAGAATAATTGCCAGTAATCTTGCCACCAGAAATGGTGACATGGGCGCCGTTATTGGCAGCAAGCCCAGCGCCGCCATGGTTACCCCAGCCATCGTGGCCGCAAAACTTAGCGTATTTATTGTTAGTGATGTAGCCACCAGAAACGGTCACACTACCGCCCGAAACCAAGATGCCGCCACCGAGACCATCCGCCTCGCCGTACGTAGCGTTGCCAGAGATGATTCCACCCGTAAGCTTCAAGGTGGCTCCGTTGTCAGCATAGACGCCGCCGCCAGAAGCTGCCTTGTTTCCCGCGACCACGCCGTCTGTCATTTCGAGGCTGGCATTCGCGCCCGTTATGCACAGACCACCGCCCCAGCCACCGCGGTTGCCGTTGGTGACGTAACCGCCTTCGATTTTGACCTTACCCGTAGAAAGAATCACATGGCCGTTATCGCTCAGATTGGCGGCCGTGGTAATCATGCCGCCCTTGAGATCGAGCATGCCGCCCTCATTAACGGTGACCACTTGCTTTACGGAACCGTGGTCCGATGCCGCAACGATAGCGCCAAAGCCCGTAACGTCATGCCTGTACGTAGTCTCGGTGGTGCAAAGTCCATCTGTATTGGGCGTGCTCTTAGTCTCATAGTAAGTAAGACTCTTAGGAGCGCCGTTATTAGAGCTAGACTCGTCTCCCCTTTCCCATGTCATAATCGCAGGCTGACCCGCCGGCGCATTGTCGACCGGAGTCTTTTCGTCTTTTGTGCTATCTGAGCCCTCGATAATGTTCTCGATGGTGAGCGTGACTCCGTTTTCGACCACAAAGAAGGAGTCTAAGCCGCCGGAGCGGTTGTAGAGCATGTTTCCTGCAAGATTAATGGTGGTGTTTTTTTTGATGTCAATCTGCTGACTCGAATAGGCAGGACCCGTCAGTTGAAACTTGCCGCCGTTGTCGAATTTCCCAGAAACATCACCATTTACCTTGTCATAGTCATCGTCACTGACGCTGGCGGGGGCAATTGCGTTTTCGTCGCTATTTTCATCATCAGAAGTCTGTGCGTCGGAAGGCTGCGCGGCGCCCTCGGCCTCCGCGTCATCGGCTGTCGAGTCTGGTGCAACGGTTTCCTCGTTCGCCTCATTCTCGGCATCATCACTATTCTGGTTTTCGGCATCCTCGTTAGTAGTGTTGTCTACACCAGTAGACTCACCTGAGGAACCCCCCCCCATCACAGTTTCCTCGGCAGAAACCGTCTGGGCATCGTTAGCAATGGCCTGCGAGATTGGAGGCATGACGAGCGACAGTACCAGGCTCAACACGGAGGCTCCGCACAAAACGCCTGCCAATACACGGCGCGTCGCTTTTTTACTCTGCTTAGATTTGTCTGAATTCGCTTTCATCGATGTCTCCTCCCCAAGAGACTGCGATCTTGCTCTTTCACTATCAAACGTATCTGCGCAATCTGTAATTGCGCACGTTTAATGTACAAATTTTAACGATTGTTTAGACATCTGAGCAACAAAACCGACATTTTTGTAGCGGATTCTCAATTCTCTTGACATTTGCTCAGATTTACCTTCGTTTATTCGCTATCTATTTTTTGTTTCTACTGGTAATTTAGTTGCACATCATTTTTTAATGGCATTAGATTTTTTGCACAAATTTTTGCTCAATAGCAAACATCCCGCTCACGGTCGAAAATCGACCGTGAGCGGCAGGTCATTAACCAAGAGGAATATCCTACCAAACTGATGAGAATATCTTTAACCCATCGGTGGTTAGAAGCATGATGTTCAAACAACTAAATTTGAATTTTCGCGCAGATTTTAGGCATCAATTCGCCCAAATCGTCTGAGGCTACCGCAAAGGTGCCTGCTCCCTTTGTGGTGGTCCCCCCCCTGCGCTACAGCAGATGTTCCTCGATAAAGATCGCGATACCGTCTTTGTCGTTATTCGCGGTCACAAAGTCGGCGGCGGCGCAGGTGGCGTCGCTGCCGTTTGCCATGGCCACGCCCACGCCGGCGTCGGCCACCATGCAGGTGTCGTTATCGGCATCGCCAAACACGCAGATGTCCTGGAGCTCCATGTTGTTGAGCTCCGCTACGCGCACAAGACCGCGCGTCTTGGACACACGCGGATCCATAAACTCGTAGAGGCGCTGCGTGGTTTGTAGGGCGGCCGCCTTAACAGTGTTATCGGCAAACGTCGACGCCCGCTCAATCACCCGCGGCATTACCTCGGGCGCCATGGTAAACATCACCTTGGGCTGCGGCTCGCGCAAAAACTCGGCAAAATCGACCACCTGGTAGGGAACGCCGTCGACGCGCGACAGGTGCTCGACGCACGCGTTGCTCTCGGGCACGTAGAACACGCCGTCTCGGGGGCAGACGGGCGTTGCCGGAAGGTCCGCCATGTGCTTGCAGATGCGCGCGATGGTCTCGCCCGGCAGCGGATAGCTCAGCTCGTTGATGTCGTGCGCGCGGTCGATGACCTCGGCGCCACCGCAGCCCACGAGCACGTCCACCAGGCCTTCGATGCCCCAGAGCTCGTACATGGCCTCGGTCGCGTGGGCGTCGCGCCCGGTGCACAGGCCGAAGAGCACGCCGCGCTCGCGCAGGGCGCGGATCGCCGCCACGGTGCGCGGGGACACCGTGTGCTGGCTCGTGAGCAGCGTGCCGTCGATATCGCAGAACACGGCTTTGATGTGGCTGAAGGTGGTGTCCATGGGGACCTTTCTGGGTTGTGCGGCGGTGTGGGGTGTATTCGTGAACGGCGTACATGGTATACCAAGGCGCAGGCCGTTGGGGCCCGATCGCCACAAAGGTGCCTGGCCCTTTTTGTGGTGGCCGAACCCGAAGGGCGGCCTGGCCCGGGGCGCAAACCATCACAACATTCGACGCTTTTCGGCAAAATCGCGATTTTCGCTGAATGTTGTGATGGTTTTTACTGCCTTGCGGCACGATCAAAGTGCCGGCGACCAAACAGCAGCAACGCCGCGGGAACCGCCGTCACGACCATACCCGCCCCTACGAGCGTCTGCTGCACACCAAACGTCGCCGCCAGCCACGGGGCAATCGCCAGCGGGGCCACGCCGGCGAACATGTTGCCAAAACCCATGACCGAGTTCACGCGACCGAGCTGCTCGAGCGGGGCCGTCGTTTGCACGATCGTGTTGTGGAGCGGGTTGACGACGCCCCAGGCCACGCCCAGGGCAATCTGGCCAATGAGCGCCACGCCCACATACGTTGTTCCCACGTAGAGCAGGCTTCCCAGACCCACGGACATAAGCGCCGCGAGCAGCGTTTTAAGGTTGATCAGATGCGGCGGCAAACGGAGCGCAATAACGGCGCCCAGCACCGCGCCCACACCGCTGGCCGACGAGAGCCAGCCCATCCACTCAACACCGACATGCAGAACATCGCGGTAGAAGAACGACTCCAGCGGATCGAAAGCTCCATAGCCAAAGTTCGAAAGGAAAATAATACAGAACAGCAGGGCGAGGACGCTGTTGGTGAAGACTGTCTTGATGCTGGTCGCGAAGGTGACGCGGGCGAACGTGCTGGAGTCGGAGTTTTGACTGGCAGTACTTGCCGTTGTGCTGCCGTCCGCAGGAGTACTTTCGCGCGCGGCGACGCGACCTCCTTGCGGCCTAAAGCCCCAACCGGCGGCGAGCGCCAGTACGGTAAAAATCACCATGAGCACGAACACCGCGCGTGACGATGCAGCCGCCGCGACAAAGCCGCCCAGTGTGGGGCCAACGATGATACTCACGTTTGAAAACATGGCGATGGCGGAGTTGATGTCTTTGAGCTCGACAGGATCGTCGGTGAGGTAGGCCGGATAGGATGTGGCGATGGACTGGGCGAACCCCATCACAAAGCCCAGGAGCACCGCGCCGAGCAGGACGATGCCGGTCGCGCTGCCAAAGGCGATGATTGCCGCACCCGTCGCCAGCGTGCCGACGATGCTCAGCGAGAAATGACGACGTGGCCCCCAGGCGTCGAGTGCCGCGCCACCCGCAAAGGATCCCAAGATCACGAATACGTTCATAAAAAAGACGGCTAGCGATGTCGCGATGACCGAAGCACCGTCCGCATAGGTGAGCGTTCCGATGACGCCGATAAAGTAGCTGGTCTGAAAACCGGTGTAGATGAGAAAGCGCATCGCCACCAGGCGCTTGGCCTGCACGGACAGCGATGGTTGGGATTTAGGAAATGGAGATGTAGACATGTGGGCTCCTTGTTGTATACGAATACGGGCCGCAGGCATTGACCGCCGACCATCGACTCAATCTTTCTGTATGTAACGTTAAGGACGCATCGGGCCCCTTCTCTCCGTCTTCGCCCGGATGAACTACTTGGTAGATTTTAAGGCATGTCCCAAAAATCTACCAAAGCAAAGGCCACCACAAAGGTGCCTGCCTGTGGTGGCCCAATGATATGGCAGCGTAGCGAGCCGGTTCCAAGTGCCCCAGGTCGCCCCGAAAGAGGAGCGACGCGTACTTTGGTACGCGAGCGACGGCTTGAGGGGCGAGATGGGGTGCTTGGGGCCGGCGCAGCGTCAAGCCTGAAGGTGGTCTTGGATCAGGTCGCAGATGGCTCGGGCGTCGTTGATGTTGATGGCTCGGGTCGCAAAGCCGGCGTCGAAGGCCTGACGCGCCAGGGCCTCATTGCAGGCAAGGGCCAGCGTGTGACCGTCGACCAGGTCGAGCGAGCTCTTGCCGCGCAGACGGTCGACACCGGAGCGCGCGACCACGATGTTGTCGAAGCCCTCGGTCTTGTAGCCCTCGATGATCACCACGTCGACATCGTTGTAGCGCGACAGCAGCTCGCGCGCGGGCATCTCGTCCTCCTCGCGCGTGTCGGCGTACTCCGCCCAGCGCGTGGCGCAGATGAGGCCCACGTGCTTGGATCCGGCTTGGTGATGGCGCCAGGTGTCCTTAGCGGGCACATCGATATCAAAGCCGTGATGCCCATGATGCTTAAGCGAACCCACGCGCAGGCCGCGGCGGGTGAGCTCGGCGATAACCTTCTCGACAAGTGTGGTCTTGCCCGAGTTCTGGTAGCCGATAAACGCGATCGCGGGGACGGCCGGTGCCGGAGCTGCGGGCGCGACGGCGACGGGTGCGCTTGCGGGCGCGGCACCGTCAGCGGCCACGGCCTCAACAGCAGCGGCCTGGCGTTCGGCACGATCCCACACGCCCGAGCGGCCACCCTCCTTGTGCAGCAGGCGCACATCGACGATCTCCATGCCGCGATCGACGGCCTTGCACATGTCATAGATCGTTAGACACGCGGCACTCGCGCCGGTCAGGGCCTCCATCTCGATGCCCGTCTTACCCGTCACGCCGGCCGTAACCAGTACGTGAAAGCCAACCTGCCCGTCCGCGCGCGCCGGCGCCCAGCCCTCGGGCACATCCTCGTCAGGCGTCCCCGCCGGAGCGATGGGCACAATGTCGCACTTGCTCTTGGTAATGAGCAGCGGATGGCACATGGGGATGATGTCGCTCGTGCGCTTGATGGCCATGATGCCCGCCACGCGCGCACAGGCAAGCACGTCGCCCTTTTTGGCGCGGTCCTGCAGCACCATGGCTTGCGTCTCAGGGTGCATGAGGATGGTGCCCTCAGCGATGGCGATGCGATGCGTCTCGGCCTTGTCGGACACGTCGACCATGCGCACCTCGCCCTTGGCGTCCACGTGCGTCAGCTCGTCGCGACGGGCGTCGCGGGCGGGCTCGGTAGCAGCGCTGGCAGTCGGCTGTGCGGACGCGTCGGCGTTACCAGCATTCGCTGCAGCCGTGACTTTGTGGGCAGACATCGCGGCCCTGCGAGCGGCCTTGGTGGCATCGGCGTACCTGCTCTTGGCCATATGATCATCCTCCGATTTGGGACATAAATCGTTGCGTGCCCTCAATTATCGCGTGTTCCTGCGGTTTGTGGGCCACGGCATCGCGCCAAATCGAAAGTACCTGCATATCATCACCACGGCGCAGCGCCTCACGCACCGAATACTCGGCATCGCTGAACAGGCACGGGCGCACGTTGCCATCGGCCGTCAGGCGCAGACGGTTGCAATTCGCGCAAAAATGGTTGGACATGGCGCTGATGAAGCCGACTGTTCCCGCCGCGCCAGGAAAGTGCCAATAGCGCGCAGGGCCCGCGCCGGCAGGAGCGTCGTTGATGTCGAGCGGCTCAAGCTCGCCCAGGCCCACCGCAGCGGCACCGGCATTAATGCGCGCCCGCAGCTCGTCGCTCGGTACGGTATCGCTCGCGTCCCACAACTCGGGATTGAGCGTGGGTGCATGAGGATCCACGGCGCAATGCGAGCTCGTGTGCTCATCGCCGATGGGCATGTATTCGATAAAGCGCAGGTGAATGGGGCGGTCGACCGTGAGCCGCGCGAGGGCCGCCACGTCCTGGTTGAGGCGGCGGACGATCACGCAGTTGACCTTAACCGGATCAAAGCCCCAGGTCAGCGCCGCATCGATGCCCGCCATGGTTTGCTCGAGCCGGCCCAGGCGCGTGATCTTTCCAAAGAGCGTGGGGTCGAGCGTGTCGAGCGAAATGTTGACGCGGTCGAGCCCGGCGTCTTTGAGCTGCGGCGCCAGCTTGGGCAGCAGGGCGCCGTTGGTGGTGAGCGAGATGTCCTCGATCTGCGGAATCGCACGGATATCGCGGATGAGCGGGATAATGCGGCGGCTGACCAGCGGCTCGCCACCCGTCAGGCGTACGCGGCGAATGCCCTCCCCCGCCACCAGACGCACAAAGCGGGCGATTTTCTCGGCGCTGAGTAGCTCGTCATGCGCGCGCGGTGCCACGCCGTCGGCCGGCATGCAGTAGATGCAGCGGAAATTGCACTTGTCGGTAACGGCAATGCGCAGGTAGTTGATATCGCGGCCAAAACCGTCATGTTGCGTGCGCTCGTCCATGCAGCCCTCCCCTCACGCGGCGTTTTATTCTTCGGAAAACATAATACCCCACGAGAGAATCATGCCGACACCCGTACGACAGGACAGGTCGCTTCGAGCAAGACCGGCTTCCCAAGCCCATCCTCAGCATACAAACCATCACAACATTCGATGCTTTTCCCGTTTTTGGCGATAAACGTCGAATGTTGTGATGGCTTGCCTGCCCACGGCACCCCGTAGAAGGACCAAAACGCCCCTAAAGGCCGCCGTCCCAGTGTCGAATCACGAATTCTCGCAGGTCGTTTTGACGTTTCTGGAACGCTTCGCTTCGGTCGCACTTAAGGCCCATAGCGAGCGCGATGGCGTTCATCGCCCGGTGCAATTGCAGCTGGTGGGCAAACTGAGTCCCGGTGAGGACGATCATCCTAAAGCCCAGCGCGCTCAGCACGGTCATACGCTCCGCATCCGACGCGCTGCGCTGTTTATCAAGATGGTCCGAGCCGTTGTATTCAATCCCTGTACCGCTTGCAGGCGCATATACATCGATCTCGAAATACCCGGCCTTTGCGAGATACTTGAACTCGTTGGGAACATTGACCCGATGGTTGAGCTCGATCTTGGCGTATCCCAGCCCGCCCTGGGAACGTTTTGCTACGACCATGATTGCGGTGGCCGTCTCCATGGGCGACCGCGCACCATCGTGCACGCGCTTGAGCGCGGCGGCCGCGCGTATAGCCCCCTGACGAGATCGGTTCTCATTGCAATAAGCAATCAAGTCGGCAACGGTATACCTCTGCCCCATCTCGATATAATCGCCTGTCGACAGATGGTTCAAATGGTAACGGGCGCAGATTTCGTAGCCATATTCCAGCCGCTCGGGCTCACTCATCCACGAACCCGCCTGGACAAAGCACATGGCCTCATCAACCACTAGAAGGCCCTCTGCCACCTCGATAAGATGGCCTGGAGGTACCGGCGCTCCAAACACGTGGCACCTAAATCCAGCCGGCGTCGAACGCTCAAAATCGAAGTTGACGAGCGTGTCGATATGATCGAGCTCTTCTCGTGGAATACCGAGCGAAACCAGATAGTCGGTAACGATCCCAACTGCCGTTGAAGCCCTCAGCCCCTTGGCATCGAGCCCCAATTTGGGCAGGCTCGCGGTCGGCTCCGCCTCGTTAGCAAGCGAGTCCTCATCGTATAGGCTGCTTGCTCGCGAGAGCGGCTCGGACGGGCGCGCCACGTTGTGGTACAGCCAGGCAGTCTTATGGGACAGGACGATCGGCAGGTCCATGAGCCCTCCAATGGAGTCGGATAACCAACCTTATTCCCCGGCCCACGGGTCCGCACACCTTCGTGCGCAAGAAAGCGATTCCACCCGGTCGAGTGGCAGAAAAACCATCACAACATTCGATGCTTTTCCCGATTTTGGCGAAAAACGTCGAATGTTGTGATGGTTTGAGGCGAGGTGAGGGGCACGGAAAGGTCAAAGCATCATGCTCGGAGCGTGACTTTTTTTCGCCCCACTGTCGACACAAACCTTGACTCTACAATCGTTGTAGGGTTTTCACTACACTGGTAGCTAAACGAACCCAGCCAGAAAGTGCCCCGCCCATGGAACACGACCTCGCACGCGGCAATGTCCTTAAGACCATCGCAGTCTTTGCCCTGCCCTATATGCTCTCGTACTTTTTGCAGATGCTCTACGGCATGGCCGACCTGTACATGATGGGGCAGTTTAGCGGCGCCGCCGGCATCACCGCCGTGGGCAATGGCGCGCAGACGCTCTATATCATTACCGTGACGCTCGTGGGCCTGGCCATGGGAACGACGGTCATCGTCGGCCACGCCGTGGGTTCGCGCCGGTTTGACCGTGCCGAGACCGCCATCGGCAACACTATCACACTCTTTATGGGCGTCTCGGTGGTGCTGGCCGCCATCTTGTTTGCACTATGCCCGCAAATCGTGGCGCTCATTGGAACGCCGGCCGAGGCAGTCGAAGGCACCGCCGCCTACCTGCGTATCTGCTTTGTCGGCATTCCCTTTATCGCCGCGTACAACATTCTTTCGGCCATCTTTCGCGGCCTGGGCGATTCGCGCTCGCCCATGTACGTGATCGGCGTGGCATGCATCATTAATATCGCGCTCGATTTTCTGTTTATCGGCCACATGGGGCTCGGCCCCGTGGGCGCGGCGCTCGGCACGGTGACCGCCCAGACGGTCAGCGTTGCCCTCGCGCTCGTGTGGCTCAAGAGCCGCCGCACGAACATCCACGTTAAGCGCAGCGACCTGCGCCCCCAGCCCGAGGTGCTCGGCAGCATTCTTAAGATCGGCGTGCCCGTGGCCGTGCAGGACGGCTGCATCCAGGTGGCGTTTATGTTTATCACCGTCATCGCCAACCACCGAGGACTCGTCGACGCCGCCGCCGTGGGCCTGGTCGAGAAGATGATCAGCTTCTTGTTCATTGTGCCGAGCTCCATGGGCGCCACCGTCAGCGCACTCACGGCGCAAAACGCCGGCGCAGGCAAGGGCGATCGTGCACGTCAGGTACTCAAAGATGCCATGACGATCTCGGTAGTGTATGGCTGCCTGATCACAGCGCTGATGTGGCTGGTGGCGCCGGCGTTTATCGGCTTTTTTGCCAAGGACGCTGCAGTGGTCGCGGCCGGTACCGGCTATATGCGCAGCTACATTTTCGACGCAATCTTTGCCGGCATCCACATTTGCTTTAGCGGCTTTTTCGCTGCGTACGGCAAGAGCTACATCGGCTTTGCGCACAACGTGCTGGCCGTGGCGCTCATTCGCGTGCCGGGCGCGTGGCTGCTGTCGAACGCCTATTCCAACACGCTGTTTCCCATGGGCATCGCCTCGCCGTGCGGATCGATTTTGTCGGCAGTCATTTGCGTGATGGCATTTACCGTACTCAACCGCCGCGGAGCTTTTGACAAGCTGATGGCGTAGAGGATCGTTTGCGTCGTACGACCTCGGCGCCCCTTCCCCGTCCATTGAAAGGAGCGGCGCCATGACCGACTCGCCAACTGAACATACCGAGGGTCTGCTCCGCATTGGCGAGGTGGCGCGCTTGTTTAACCTAAGCGTGGGCACGTTGCGCCATTACGAGCAGATGGGCTTGCTGGACCCGGCACACATCGATCCGGCGAGTGGGTACCGCTACTACGGATCGCGGCAG
Source organism: Collinsella aerofaciens (assembly GCF_019131995.1). Lineage (GTDB taxonomy): Bacteria > Actinomycetota > Coriobacteriia > Coriobacteriales > Coriobacteriaceae > Collinsella > Collinsella aerofaciens_S. Next base: position 58,621 of record NZ_JAHONA010000001.1, read on the forward strand.
CTCTCCACTCTCAACACCATCAGCCACCTGCGTGTTCTCGACTTGCCGCTCGCGCTAATCCGTGAGTTTGTGACCACGCGCGACGTGAACCTTATGCAGCGGCAGCTGGCTCAGCAGCAGGAGCTCATCGAGCGCAAGCGCCGCGAGCTGGAGCGCGTGTCGCGCAAGATCGACAACCGGCTTGCCCTGCTTCACAATGCCCTGAACACCGAGCTCGATACCATTTGCGCAATCGATGCGCCCGAGCTTCGCTGCGCCGTATTGCGCGAACGCGTCAAGCCTACCGACGCCTATGCGCTGGAGTGGCAGATTCGTCAGCTGCAGAAGGGCCAGCACGAGACCTTTGTCTTTCTGGGCAACTTGGGCGTTGGGATTAGCGCCGAGCGCCTCGCCGCCGGCGACTTTGATGGCTACGACGAGGTCTTTTTGCTGCTCGATGACACCGATGATTACGTGGGCGACCTCGAGACGCGACCCGCCGCGCGCTGCCTGACCATTAGCTTTCGCGGCACGCACGGGCAAGCAACCCCACGCTATGAGCAGCTGCTCAGCTATATGCGCGAGCGCAACCTGACACCCGCCGGTCCCTCGCGCGAGATCGCCCTGATCGACGACATCATCAGCGACGACCCGGGGGCGTATGTGACGAGGATCGCGATACCGGTCCGCTAATCACTACCATTTATCGAGCAATTCCATCCATTTACCTTAATCCGAATTAGATTGTATTATGTAGCAAATAAAATGACAGCATATTGCCCCCCATAGGCAGGAGACATTATGCCCAGAGTTCAATCACGTCGCTCGTTTCTTCTCGGCCTAGCCTCGATCATCGGCTTATCCGCGTCACGCCCAACAAGAGTATTCGCTGCCGACTCAAACTCATCCGTCGCTTTTACATCAGACCTAGCACAAGACTACGCGCTTTCCCTGTTGCCCATCGTCGACGGATCCGCGAACTTAGAGATCGAGCAAATCGTTCCCGTATGCCAACAAATCGGCCTTATCTGTGGCTATGAAATCAGTGTCACAAGGGAAGGAAGCCCTTACGGTTATTTAATACTTGACGCATCATATCCTGGGCTTCTGAAGGAGATAACCCTCGGCGATACCATTCTTCCGATTTCAGCTTCTCTATCAAACGCCATTTCAACTTATTCCGGCCAACAGGCCACAAACCCAACCGTACTAATTTCGTACAACGATATTGAATATGGAACTTTGGTGCCAGGAACTAGAGACTGTGTAACCAACTATAACAATATACGGTCTGTCCCAATTGTCACCGAAAAGGGTATAGCACCTCAAAGCAATAACCCAACTTCATGGGATGCAGTCATTATCAATGAAGATGACTTGATGTTGCATTTCCAAATAGACGATTTAAACGGAATACCGTTCCGAGGAGTCTCGGAATCATTAGTTGAAGCCCGCACTAATAAGTATGCATGCGTCGTTTCTGCCTTGTACGCTGTATCAATGCATTACGGTCTCACCAGTTCAAACGCTAATCAATTTAATCCCGATTATTATAAAGAAATATGGAACGTCACTGGCACAACAACGTATAAGACCAATGATCAGGGCGTCGAGTACGGAAGCACGATCATCCCAGATGGAATTGTTCCGTTTAAAAGTCTTGCCGCTCAAAAGGGTAGAGCACTTAATACTCAATTTTTCGGTTATCAGCCTCAATTCGCTCAGTACAGAGCAACTATCGATCAAGGGAATATCGGCTTGTATCATATGTGGATCAACAGCCGAAACAGTGAAGGATCCGTCGAGCTATCAGGTCATACAGTCACGGTAACTGCCTATTTTACTGGGCATAATGGAAGCTCTGGCATCGAACTGCAGTGGCTCGAAGTATTCGACGGATGGAACACTTATCCCCGAGCGATTAACTATGCAACGCCCAATATGGTCAAATTGAACGGAACAGTCTTTTGGTAGACCGGATGGCACCATCAAAATGCTATGGCACCACGGCCTTTGCCCTGGTTACGATATTGGTGATTTTCGCTATGTTTGCATCCGTTTCTTCATGCACAGATAGAGCCCGCTATAGCGGAGGAGATGATTACCTTGTCTTTGGAGCCGGCAGCGTTCATTCTATTGAGGGAACGGAACTCGTAATCCAAACAGACAACAGTCCCCGCTACACCGACGCTGGAAAGCAAACCCGGATTACATTCCCCTCATCTGGCCGAATCAAAGACAAGCTTTCCCAAATCAAAGTTGGGACAAGAGTTTCCTACTCACGCTTTGAGTCGGTAGACGCATCTGGATCATACGAGGGAAACGATATCGAAATTGAACAGGCAAACACTATAAGGAGATGTTGAGGAACTGAGCCTCTGCGCAGTTCCTCAACAAATCATTATGCCTCCGGGACCCTACCCGTCGCCAAAATCTGTTCAAGTGCCGCCTCATCCAACACGGGCACACCCAGCTGCTCGGCCTTGGTGAGCTTGGAGCCCGCCTTGGGGCCGGCGACCAGATAGCTCGTCTTCTTCGACACACTGCCCGAAACCTTGGCACCGAGCACCTTGAGCGCCGCGCCCGCCTCGTCGCGGGTGCGGTTGACGAGCGCGCCGGTGAGCACGAAGGTCAGACCCGCAAGCGGCTGTGCGTCGGCGAGCTCGCCCGCCACGCCAGCGTCGGCCGCGGCTTGCGCGTGCGCGGCGCCCAGGTCGACCTCGAGCGACAGGCCCGCCTGGCGCAGGCGCTCCAGCACGGCAAGGTTCTCGGGCACGGCCAGGAACTGCTTGACGCTCGCCGCAATCTTGGGACCGATGCCCTCGCACTCGGCGATGTCCTCTTCGCTCGCCAAGATGAGCTTGTCAATCGACAGGAATCGCTCGGCGATGACCTCGCCCACGCTCTTGCCCACGTGGCGGATGCCCAGGGCAAACAGCACGCGACCGAGCGGCTGGCTCTTGGACTTGTTGAGCTCGGCGATGATTTTCTCAGCCGTCTTGAGGCCTACCGGAATGGGGTCGCCCTTCTTGACGCCCTTTTTGCTGTTGGAGCTGGCATAGGTGCGCCCCGTGTCCAGGCCTGCAATGTCGTCGACCGTGAGCTGGTAGAAGTCCGCGACATCGTGAATCAGCCCGGCGGCGATCATCTTGTCGACGATCTCGTCGCCCAGGCCGTCGACATCCATGCAGCCGCGACTCACCCAGTGGAGCAGGCGCTCCTTGAGCTGCGCGGGGCAGTCGATGGACACGCAGCGGTAGGCGACCTCGCCATCCTCGTGGACAACGGGGCTGCCGCACACGGGACAGACCTCGGGCATGTTCCAGTCGACCGAATCGGCCGGGCGTTTATCGAGCACCGGGCCCACGACCTCGGGGATCACGTCGCCCGCCTTGTGCACGATGATAGTGTCGCCCTCGCGCACGTTTTTGCGACGGATCTCGTCGATGTTGTGCAGCGTGGCGCGCGCGATGGTGGAGCCGGCAACCGTCACCGGGTCGAACTCGGCGACCGGCGTGAGCACACCGGTGCGGCCCACCTGGATGCGAATTTCGCGCAGGACGGTCTGCTTTTCCTCGGGCGGAAACTTAAAGGCAATGGCCCAGCGCGGCGCGCGGGCGGTAAAGCCCAGGTCGAGCTGCTGCTGGAAGCTGTCGACCTTTACAACCACGCCGTCGATGTCGTAATCCAGGTCGCCGCGGTGCTCGAGCGCCTGGGCACAGAACTCATGGACCTCGGCCGGCGTGGCGCAGCGTGCCACGTTGGGATTGACACTAAAGCCGGCGCTGCGCAGCCAATCGAGGAACTCGCGCTGGCTGTGGACGTGGAGCGGGTCGGTATCGGCGATGGCATAGATAAAGGTGGCCAGGTCGCGGCGCGCCGTGACCTTGGGATCCTTTTGGCGCAGGCTGCCGGCGGCGGCGTTGCGCGGGTTGGCGAAGGGGTCGCGACCCTCGGCATCGGCCTCGTCGTTCAGGCGCACAAAGCTGCCCTTAGGCATATAGACCTCGCCGCGCACCTCGATGGTGCGCCCGCGGTCGGCGCCCATGTGAGCGAGCGCCGGCTCGGACAGGTGCATGGGCACGTCCTTGATGGTTCGCACGTTGAGCGACACGTCCTCGCCCGTGGTGCCGTCGCCGCGCGTGGCCGCGCGCACAAAGGTGCCGTTTTGGTAGGTAAGCGCCACGCCCAGGCCGTCGATCTTAAGCTCGCAGGTATAGGTAACGCTGCCGGCACCGAGGGCATCCTCAGTGCGCTGGAGCCATGCGTCGAGCTCATCCAGATCCATGGCATCGTCCATGGAATACATGCGCGCCATGTGCGTGACCGGCGTAAACTGCTCGCTCACATAACCGCCCACGCGCTGGGTATAGCTGTCGGACGTCACCAGGTCTGGGTAGGTGGCCTCGATTTCCTGCAGTTCAACGAGCATTTTGTCAAAGGCGGCGTCCGTGATCTCGGGCGCATCGAGCATGTAGTAGCGATAGGCGTGGTAATCGAGCTCGTGGCGCAGCTCGGCCGCGCGCGCTGCCGCCCGGGCATGGGCGTCGGTCGGTGCGGCGGCATCCGCGCTCGCGGGCGTTTCGGTATCGATGTCCACGCCGTCACCAAACAGGCTCGATTGCTCCATAGCGGCACTCCTTCGCTCGATTTCAAACGGATACAAGAGTACCACCGGTCGCAACGGGGTCGAATAGCGGTCTCAAACCGCACCGAATCGGCAGCCGCCAGACCGGGGTGGACAGCTAGTTCAGATACGTATAATTCTGCAAGCCTGGTCGTGTTCAGACGTCATCATTCCAGCCAATTTGGCCGCCCCGGGGGCTGCACGACCGACTCGTTCCCCCTTCTAGACTCCCATCCGAACCCCTTCCCCATCCCCAAACAGCTCAAAACGCATGCTGAACCGCCTCGGATTTATACGTATCTGAACTAACTGTCCAGGCTCACCCAGAATCGAGCAACTTCATATGCTCCTTTTTTAACTCAATTTATCGCAGTTAATATTTTATATTGTGTTTGCAATATATTTTGGTATTATCAACGTGAGGTGATTGAAATGAAGAATCAGTCCAAACGTTTCCTAACCATCCTCGTCCCCCTTGTCCTTATAGCAGCCGCTTTGCTCGGCTTTTTCTGGAAGGACATTCCCTTTTCGAAAGACCTTTCCTTGCGGGGCGAAGTCGTTGCTGTGTATCACCCTTCCGCCAGCGGGGCAAGCGAAGGCCGCTTCGTTATCGCAAGCGAGCAATTCCAATCCGCACCGCTGCACCTCAACTTCAAAATCGATTCAACCATCCCCATTAAGGATCAGGATGGTAAGAAGGCAGAAGTCGGAGCCATCAAAGAAGGTGTCTACGTTGACGTAACCTGCACCGTCAACACCAGCAGCGATCCCGATCCCACAAAGCTGCCCGCCCTCATAACGCCAACAGCCATCATGATTACGCAAAAGGAATAGCTCGATGTCAGAAAGGAGTTTAAAAAATAATCACCAGACAGTTAGGAGCCAATGATGAAATAGGTTGCTTATTTACTCGCCGTCTGCCTTGTTGGGTTATCGTGCATGACCGCGCAGCCCGCCTTCGCAGCAGAAACCCATTCCTCTATCATTTCACCAGTTGCCGAAAGTCGTTCAATCTACACCGCCGAAACCACCCTCGCCTATTCGAACGGCGTCAGGCTCCATGTTACTTACACTGTTAACGATACCTATGGAACGATAACAGGCATCAAATCCATAAAGAACTGGACCTCCAATTCTCGAGTAAGCAACATCAGCTGGACTTATAGATACGGACTCAGCAACGGAAGCGTCGTCGTAACTGTTACTTACTATTACAACGGCAGTTGGCATTCTGAAGCAAGAACTATCTATGCTTAGGATTTTTTGGCTGCGGCATTGCCGCAGCCTTTTTGGGGTTAATTATGGAAAGCTCAGATAAACGATGCTGTTTTAGCAATGTGATGTTGCTCGCCACTTTGTCTGTCGCAGCAATCATGGCGGCCTTCTCAGCGTTCAGCGTTGCCAACGAGGCGCGGGAGGTGCTCTTTGCACCCACTCCCTTCTATATTAATGGTGAGTCCATTCCGAGCGCCGTCCTTACCGCACTTGCCATCCGCGATGTTCTGGCCCTGGCGCTCTCAATCGCATGCCTGATTGTCTACTTGAACTTCTGCTTTGACGTCGTCAGTACTCAGTCGATATTCACGCGAAAACAATGCCGGCGTTTTCTGGTTGTTGGGCTTCTGCTGCTCATTTCTTCAATTGTCTCGATTACCTTCGATAACCTGTGTGCCGTCCAGCTCCCCAACGACGTCAGTATTACTGCAATTGGTATCTTTGGTTTTAACGCTTGGACACTGGTTCTCGCTTTGTTTGCGCTATCCCTTTCGGCTATCTTTGAGTACGGGCGACTCTTGCAGTCGGACGTTGACGCCATTATTTAGAAGGAGGGCAGCATGCCAATCGTCATGAGACTCGATCGCGTCATGGCGGATCGCAAAATGTCCTCTCAAGAACTTGCCGACATTATCGGCATCTCGCCCGTTAACGTTTCGCGCATTAAAACGGGGCGGCTCAAGGGCATTCGCTTTTCGACGTTGACCGCGATGTGCGAGGCACTTCACTGCAAACCTGGCGACATCATTGACTGGATGTCAGACGAAGAGTACATCGAGGCATTTGGAAGCCTTCCCAGCGACGAAGACTAACCAAAATGATCCGTTTTCCTCCATCCCCAACGGATCGATGAGAAAAGAGGGGGCTGTCCCGCATTGACGGGACAGCCCCCTCTGGCATCGGTATGTGCGGCTCGTTAGTAGCCCTGGCCGTAGCCCTGGCCCTGCTGGCCCAGCAGCTCCTCCAGATACTGGCGCAACTGCTCGTCAGTAATGCCGCCGTTGCCGGTGTCGGTCGCGCTGTCGTCCTGCTGCTGGCTCTGCAGCTCCTCGTCAGAGCCCAGCTCAACCGTGACCTTCTTCTCTTCCTTGCCGCGCATGAGCGTGATCTCGACCTTCTCGCCCACCTCGTGGCTGCGCAGAGCGATGATCAGGCCATCGGCGCTCGTAATCTCATCGTCGCCCAGCTTGGTAATGACATCGCCCTCTTGGATGCCGGCCTTGGCAGCGGGACCGTCCTCGACGACGCTTGCCACGTAGGCGCCGCTATCGGTGCTGAGCTTGTTGGTACGGGCATTGAGCGCATTGACGCTCGAAAGCGTGGCGCCCAGGTACGGATGAACCGGCGTCTTGCCGTCGATGATCTGGTCGGCAATGTTCTTGGCATAGTTGACCGGAATGGCAAAGCCCACGCCCGAGCTGGAGCCCGAATAGCTCTCGATGAGCGAGTTGATACCCACGAGCTCGCCGTTGTCGTTGACGAGCGCGCCGCCGGAGTTGCCCGGGTTGATGGCAGCATCGGTCTGGATCATGTTGGCGTAGATGGTGTTGCCGCTGGTAGAGCTCATGGCCGTGGAGCGATAGAGCGCCGACACGATGCCCGTGGAGACGGACTGCTCGTTGCCGAACGGCGAGCCGATCGCCATGACCCACTCGCCCACGTTGAGCTTGGAGGAGTCGCCGATCTCGATCGGGGTGAGCTTGGAGGCGTCAGCATCCTTGAGCTTGATGACGGCGAGGTCGCTCGAGGCATCGTTGCCCACGAACTCAGCCTCGTAGGTGGTGCCGTCGTCCATGGTCACCACGTACTGGTCGTAGCCGTCGACCACGTGGTTGTTGGTGAGGATGTGGCCCTCGGTATCGAGCACCACGCCCGAACCGACGCTGCCCGAGCTATCCGACTCATCGGCAGACTGCGAAAGCGAGCCATTCTGGCTACCGCTCGAAGTGGCGGTGATGGAAACGACGGAAGGCAGGGCCTTGGCAGAAACGGCCTCGGCCAGCGTGGTGTCCTCGGAGTCGATGGTGATCTTTTGCGTCGATGAACCCGAAGCACCCGCCGTCACGGCATTCTTTCCGCCGCCAATATTGAGCGTGCCACTCATAATGAGCGCGATGACCAGCAGAGCGCCGCACGCACAGCCGGCGAGTGCCGTAATAAAGATCGGCAGCTTTTTGGTCTTGGTCTTGACCACCGTGTGCTTATTTACAACCTGCTGGCTGCCTAGCGGCTGGCCGGTCTGCGTGTCGTAAGCCTGCACGTAGGGAATGTTGCCGTCGGCAGGCGTCGACTCCACCTGCACACGCGGCTGCTGCTGGGTCTCGCCAGCGCTGCCCGCATCCTGGGGACGCTGGGAATCGTTCTCGCTCATGGCTGCGATCCTTTCGTCAAATAACCAAAGGCCCGCCAAACATGTGGCGGGCCATCATTGTTCACGTTGATTTGTACCCCAAGCTGGGCAGTCCCGAGCACTAGATGCCAAGATTTCAGCTTTGCTTAAGTAATGACATGCTTATAAGCCAATTCGTTTTATGCCGTCATGTCTATTCAATATAACAGTCGATAGCAAAATTATATGTTGAATCGTTAATAAAGTCCGTAATCGTCGCACCCATGCCTGATCCGCACGTCCATTTATCCTTCTCCGCGTCGTATGGCGTTGGCCCCCACCCCGTTTCATATGATGCTTCGCTTTCTGTGAAGTAGTTCATCACATATTTATCTTTCTGCATGAGCGCATACCAAGCGTTTGCGTACATCACAAGCGGATCGATTTGGACTATCGAGTACTTTCCGGAACGAATCTCAATTTCTGTTTTATCGTTATAATAAGCGACTGTGAGCTCAATCTTGGCAAGCAGCGGCAACGTTTCATCTGATTCCCTCTGGATTGTTATGACATCACCGGCCATAGCGTCGGCAGACACAGTTTTGCTCTCTGGCGTGAAAATAGTCTCTCTGCTTCTTGTTCGCGTTTTTTCATTGCCATTTTCATCTCTGACCACCGTGTCGACTACGAGCGTCAATCGCTTCTGAGCGTCCGGCAACTCCACGGCTTCTGCCATCCCGGCTCGCATCAAAATAGGAGCCCCCGCCATCAGACCTAAGAACTGCTTTCTGTCAATCATTCTTCATTCCCCTTGTCTACTTGATTTGACTTTCTCAGCTGAATGGGGATACAGAACAGTCCCGTCAAGTTCCTTATCTTCCACAAAAACTAGAATCCATTTATCACCTGCTTTCAACCCTGAGACATATCCGGAACTTGACTTACGGCGCATATCGATTCTCTTACGGCAACCACTTGGCATAAGCGCCTCAAATTGCCCGTTATGAACATCCGATAGAGCACGCACCTCGACTGCAACAACCGTGTCGTTTTCTCCCCCATTAGTCGCCCTTAACAGAAAGAAGCTCGCTGCGGTGAGCAAAGCAAAGGAAAGCACCAATAGGAGCATTGCCCTTCGAATGAACTTGTCGCCGTTCACGAGTACAATCAACCCTTGCAATATGTGCCATCGTGAGACGTGTAAATTGATACGTCATATGGAAGAAACTGTAGCTGGTTTGTCCATCCATTCCAAACAACAAGCAGGTACTTCTTGGCATTCGAGTATGTGTTATGCATTGCCACGTAGCCCACAACTGCCATTGCGTGCCCGCTGCCATTTGACCGGAGCCTTCCAGAGAAAATACTCAGATTCCCCGAGTCGGTATTCACCCTAAAGGAATCCCATGACGGATACCAAACGAATGACGTCTCAAGCTCCTTGCCTCGTCTTGCACAAAACTCCTTTAAGGCCGGAGCGGGTTTGTCAGGAGAAGTCTTGCCTTGAGTAAAGTACAGACCAGTCGCTTGATCATATTTCTTTCCTCCTTCTTCTTCCCATGTCCCCGACAGCCTCCAAAGCTCCGAGTATAAATCGGACAATTTAAGGCGGTTCAAAGTCACATAGTGACTGCTAACTGCAAACATTGCCGAAACAGCGCAAGCATAAGTCCCCGTTTCTTTGATAACTTCTGTTTGCGTTGGCGTTATTATTCCCGAAACCGTTTTGCTCGCATCAACAACATATCCCTGTTTATACAAATCCTTGGCAGATACAAAAACGTCATCGAAATGTTCCGGCGATCCGCTGCGATTGCCTCCCGAGGACAATTTATTTGGTACTTTTTTTCCACTTGCGTCTAAAACAATGTTTTTATCTAAGTCGGCAACGCCAACAGTTAGCTCGTCAATCTTTAACGCAACGACGTTATCCGAGGATGCGAGGAGTGCAATTTCTTCGCTTGCACTCTCGATAGGTAAAAGAGCGTTCGGAGCCAAGCAGTATTCGCTGATCCACCAAGATCGCTCTGAATCAAATACGACGTAGCCATAGTTAACGTCATCCCGCTTCGCGCGAACGATATACCCGATTGATTCCCCATCGGAATTCACCATTTTTACTGGGTCACAAGCGGTCACCGGCTCATCCGATACGTCATCAAAGAAAGCTTGCGCTTGCTCCACAGCTATTTGCGATGTGACACGAACCAAGTCGTCGTCTCCAAAAACCAACCTTGGAGACATCAGGGCGGCAAGCAATACTATGAATCCGACAATCACCTTTCTCGAATAACGCATTTCTTCCTCCATCCGTGCAGTAGGGAGATACGGTAACTAAATGATATTCGTGAGATAGTTATACGTTTGATATTGTTTTTACTGACCCACTTTAAATCGGTGAAAGGTCTTCTTTTCGCCCTAAACGAGAAAAGGGTACTGGAGAAATCTCCGGTACCCTCACATTCCTCTATTTACTTGCTAGTCCTTAAACAGATAGCCCACGCCGCGGACGGTGGTGATGTGCGCCGCGATCTGCGGGCCCACCTTGGAGCGGATGCGTCGAATGTGCACGTCGACGGTGCGCGTGCCGCCGCAGTACTCAAAGCCCCACACGCGGTGCAGCAGCACTTCGCGGCTGTAGGCGCGGTTGGGGTGCGTCGCCAAAAAGCTCAGCAGCGAATACTCCATCAGCGTCAGGTCAATGGGCTCGTTATCGAGCGTCACCTGGTAGGTAGCCAGGTTAATCTCGAGGTTATCGATGTTGAGCACATCGTCGGCGGTGACGGTCTCCTCCTCGCCCATCAGGCGCTGCGCGCGAGCCTTAAGCTCGTTGGGCGTCGCCGTGGGGCATACAAAGTCGGCATGCGCGTGATTCGGCAGGCGCAGGGTGCCGAGCGCCTCGTCGTCGACAATCACCAGCATGGGGACGCCGCCGCGATCGTCGAGCCACTTGGCAATCTGATCGATGCGGTCGCTGCGGATGCCGTCGGAATCGAGGATCAGCAGGTCAAAGTCGTGCGCCGCAGTCGGCGAATCGGGAGTGGCCAGGCTCACCTCGACACCCAGGGTGGTCGTCAAGCTGCGGGCAAACTCGTGGAAGCGCGTCGTGCGCGCCATGAACAGGGCACTCTTTTCGGACATATCGGCCTCCAAAGAAATGAGCTCAATCGTACTGGAACAAGCCAACGCGATTAGGAGTTCGCCAGGTAGTGCTTGATCTCCCACTCGGTGATCGTAGACTCAAACTTATGCCACTCGTCACGCTTCTTTTTGAGGAAGAAGCTGTGGATGTGCTCGCCGAGGGCATCCTTCATAAACTGCGAGTCCTCAAACACGTCGAGCGCCTCTTTGAGCGAACGCGGCAGCGGCGTGTAGCCGGCCTCGACCATCTGGCGGTCGGTGAGCTTGAGCGTCTCGGCCGTGGCCTCGGGCGGGAGCTCCAGCTTGCGCTCGATGCCGTCGAGACCGGCCGCCAGCGTGACGGCGTTGACCAGGTACGGGTTGGCCATGGGGTCGGGGCTACGAAGCTCGATGCGCGTGGACAGCTGTTTGCCGGGCTTGTAGACCGGGATGCGGACCATACTCGCGCGGTTGCGCAGGCCCCACGTGGCGTACTGCGGCACGGAGTCGCCACCCGTGGTGATGCGCTTGTACGAGTTGACCGTGGGGTTAGTGATGGCGCTGATCTCGCGGGCATGCGCCAGAATGCCGGCCATATAGTGCTTGGCGATATCGGAAAGATGGTACTTCTCGTCGTCCTCGCCCCAAAAGACGTTGTTGCCGTCGTGGTCGAATAGCGACTGGCACAGGAACATAGCACTGCCGTCCTCGCCTGCCAACGGCTTGGGCATAAAGGAGGCGTGGCAACCGCTCTCGTAGGCCTGCTGCTTAATGATGAGTTTGGCCGTGGTGATGGCGTCGGACATGCTCAGGGCCTCGGCGTGGCGCAGGCTCATGCCGTGCTGCGAGCGGCCGGCGGCGTGGAAGGTGTACTCCACGGGTACGGACATCTTCTCGAGCGTGAGGACCGTGTTGCGACGCAGGTCGCGGGCGGCATCGCTCACCGAAAGATCGAAGTAGCCCACGTTGTCGAGCGGCTCGGGGGTGTGCTCGTCGGGGAAGTAGTAATACTCCAGCTCGGCGCCCACGTTGAGCAGGTAGCCAGCCTTCTCGGCCTTATAGAACATGCGGCGCAACGCATCGCGCGGATCGCCGGCGAAGGGCTTGCGGTCGGGGGTGCACACATCGCAGAACACGCGGGCGACGCCGTTGTGGCTCGGGCGCCACGGCAAAATCTGGAAGGTCGAAGCATCGGGAAACGCCAGCATGTCGGCTTCCTCGGGCGTGGCAAAGCCCTCGATGGCGGAGCCGTCAAAGCCGATACCCTCCTCAAAAGCGACTTCGAGGTCCTCGGGGCTAATGGCAAAGTTCTTGAGGCGGCCGAGAATGTCGACAAACCACAGACGCACAAAGCGGATGTCACGCTGCTCTACGGAGCGGAGTACGTAATCGATGTTCTGCTGGTTCATGTCGCTCCCCTTTCTTTCGGGCGGGTTTCGACTGTTCTATATCGCAGATACTATCGCAGAAAAATGTTTCCGCAGGGTTAAAGCGTGTCAGGCGTTCAAAAAACGTGCGAGGGCGGGTGACGATGGCAAGTAACTAACGCTCGGATTCGGAGACAATTTGCCTACAGGCTCGTTCCAGTGCGGGAAACTCCATCGTCACTGCATCCCAAACAACCAAGCGGTCGACATTGCCGTAATCATGCGCAAGATAATTTCTCATGCCGATAATTCCACGCCACTCAATTTCGGGATGAAGACGCTGCGAGCGCTCCGACAGCTTGCCCGCTTCTTCCGTCACCCTAAGCGCACACATCAAAAGGGAGTCCGCCAACGCCCTCGTCCGCACATCATTCGCATGCAGAAACTGGTCCTCGGTGATATCAAAAGCCTTGATGCGCTCGTTCGTTTCGAAGATAGCCTCCAAGACCTCTTGCGCGCGAAGGCTGTCTGACTTACGCGCGATCATAAACAATCACTCCTTCGCGCTCGATTGCCGCGGCAAGATCGCTATCAAGATGATCACTCGAGACGAGGTCAACCTGCCTTCCAGTTTCTTTGCGCACCGCCTCACCAAACGCCGACAACGCGAAAAGACCAAAGCCATGCTCGCGATCGACCTCGAGACGCAAATCGATATCGCTATCGACACGCGCCTCACCACGGGCATACGAGCCAAAAAGGACCACGGTTTTGATGGCGGGAATCGGGCTGGCCGCCTCGCGGACGGCGGACTCAATCTGAGCAATATCCAAAATGTCTGCAACGACGTTTTCGCTCGCTTGGTTTTTACCAAGTGAAGGAACAAACGGCAGCGAACGCTCGCGCAGCATCTGCCTCATAAACATATTGACCGCAACAGACGAAGTCATGCCGAGTTCTTCGCATAGCTCGGCAAATGAATCTTTAATTGACGAGTCCACTCGCACACTCAGTACAGACGCAGCCATGGATACCTCCTGTATGACATTGTCTATATATTATCACACAGGCTAGCGTGAGGTTGAGGCGCGGTGTTCGATATGGCCGGGGATCTCGATGCGCCTAGGCGCCAGTCTTGCTGCCTCGCCTACCGTGGTGGTGACGACGTCGATGCGCTCGGACAGGCGCTCGACCACGCGCTCGGCAATTGCCTGGGTGTCCTGCGCGGCTGTAGTCACGCCGCCAAAGAGCACGTGGTTCCAGGGATAGTCATCGAACGTCGCGATCTTTAGGCCCGCCGGCAGCGAGGGGCCAAGCTGGGCCAGCGCCTCGGTCAAGCGCAAAAAGACCAAACCGTTGACGGCGATAAGGCCGAGCTTTTTACCTGCGTAATCGCGGATGGTCTCGTCCAGGCGACTGATACCCTCGGCGCCACCGTCGGTGAGGGTGACAACCTCGCCGGCAAGACCGCGACGAGCGAGCTCGTCGGTAAAGGCCTCGGCACGCTCGCGACGGACAGGACTGTCATCGCTTGCCTCGGTGAGCAGGCACAGGCGCTCACTGCCCGCAGCAGCCAAGGCGTCGACCAGCCCGGCGACGAGCTCACGGTTGTTAGACGTCACCAAGTCGATGCCGCCGTCCTCGATGTCGCGGTCGAGCAACACGACCGGCAGGCGCCCCGCAGCCGCAGCGATCGCTGCATCGTTGCCGCCGCAGGTGTTGACGACCAAGCCATCCACGCCCGCATCGATAAGTCTGGTAAGCGATTCGGCCTCCTTGGCGGGGTCGTTGCCGCTAATGGCCGTCATGAGCGAGCAGCCGCGTGCGGCGGCGCTGGCGGAAAGGCCCTCGAGCATGGCACTCGAGAACGGGTTGGCGATATCGGCGAGGATGACGCCGATGAGGTTGGTGCGCGAGCTGCGCAGATTGCGCGCGGCGGCACGCGGGCGATAGCCGGTGCGCTCGATAACCGCTGCGATGCGAGCACGGGTTTCCTCGGTCATCTGCCCGGGGCGGTTATTGAGATAGCGCGAAACCGTGGCCGGACTCACGCCCGCCTCGGCGGCAATGTCCTTGATTCTCATCTGCGCCATAGCGCACCCCGTTTCCCAATTGTCGGCAGCCTGAGCCATTTTAGGCATTTTTTTAAAAATCTCGGTTGCAAAACGCTGTAGGTGAGTATACTACAACTCGAAACGAAACCGATTTCGTAAACCGATTTCGGCGAGCGTTGGCACGGAGGTGCAAAGATGTACCCTACCGTCTTGGCACCTCCGTGCCAACGCCATATCAAAGGTGTACGCACGAGTAAGAAGGAGCTGCGCGACCATGGGTAAAACGGTTCTTACCTTCGGCGAAATCATGATGAGACTCTCGCCCAAAGATCACCTGCGTATTGAGCAGGCGACCGAGTTTGACGTTCGCTATGGCGGCGCCGAGGCCAACACTGCGCTTTCCCTGGCCTACCAGGGCGACAAGGCCGCTTACGTCTCCGTTGTCCCGGCCAACCGTCTGGGCGAGTGCGCCCTGCGTTCGCTGAAGGCCTACGGCGTCGACACCACGCGCGTCGTGCGCCAGGGCGACCGTCTTGGCTCCTATGTGTTTGAAGTCGGTGCCTCGCAGCGCGGCAACGGCTGCGTCTACGACCGCAAGTATTCCGCCATCAACATGGCCAAGCGCGACGTCTTTGACTGGGACGAGATCCTCAAGGGCATCGATGTCTTCTATTTCTCCGGCGTGACCCCCGCCGTCTCCGACGAGATGGCCGCTGCGTGCAAGGATGCCCTCACCGCTTGCCGCGCCAAGGGCATCACCACCGTGTGCGACGTCAACTATCGCGGCAAGATGTGGTCGCCCGAAAAGTCGCAGGCCACCATGAAGGAGCTCCTGCCGCTCGTCGACATCTGCATCGCCAACGACGAGGACGCACCCGCCGGCCTCGGCATGACCTGCGTCTCCGGCTCCCTTGCCCACGGCATCGAGGAGCGCGACACCTACGTCGAGATGGCCCGCCAAATCTGCGCCGAGTACGGCTGCAAGAAGGTCGCTTCGGTCGTCCGCAACATCTCCTGCGTCGAGCGCTCCATCTGGATGGGCATGCTCTATGACGCCGAGAGCGGCGAGCACTGGTTCTCCCCTGCTCACGACGTTCACGTGCTCGAGGGCGTTGCCGCCGGCGACGCTTTCAACGCCGGTTTGGTCCATGCCCTCATCAACGACTTTGGCCCGCAGGACGCCGTCAACTACGCGATTGCAGCCTCGATCCTCAAGCTCACCATCAAGGGCGATTCCAACTTGGTGACCGCAGGCGAGATCGCAGCCGTGGCATCCGCCGCCGACGGTGGCACCCGCGTCGCGCGCTAGTCCGTCTCCATTCCGCGGGCCGCAGCTTTCCAATCCCATACCCCTGCGACCCGCTCCCCGATTCCTCCGGCCGGGCAAAACCACCAGTCCCATTCCGGTTTTGTCTGGCATTCCCTACACGACTGGTCGAGCAGCCGGTTTTGGAATTGCTTGAACCCCAAGCAGTGCCTCCGATAACCAATCCAAAATCGGCTCCTGACCAGCATATTTGGCAATCACGCGCCTATGCGCGCCATACATCGAAAGGAACATTATGTTCGATCAGTTCTACACCACGCTTGAGTCCCTGGGTATCGTGCCGGTCGTTGTGCTCGACAAGGTCGAGGACGCCGCTCCGCTCGCCCACGCCCTTATGGCAGCCGGCATGAAGTCCGCCGAGGTCACCTTCCGCACCGCCTGCGCCGCCGAGTGCATCGCCGCTATGGCCGAGGCCGAACCCAAGATGTGCGTTGGCGCCGGCACTGTCCTGACCGTCGAGCAGGTTGAGCAGGCCCGCGCAGTCGGTGCCAAGTTCATCGTCTCCCCGGGCTACAACGAGGACGTCGTGAAGCACTGCATCGACATCGACCTGCCTGTCCTTCCCGGCACCGTGACCCCCTCCGAGGTCACCGCAGCCGAGAACCTGGGCCTCAAGGTCACCAAGTTCTTCCCCGCGTCCCAGTATGGCGGCCTGAACACCATCAAGGCCCTCGCCGCTCCGTTTGTCGGTCACCGCTTTATGCCCACCGGCGGCGTGAGCACCGCCAACGTCGAGGAGTACCTGAGCTCCTCCGCCATCATCGCCTGCGGTGGCACCTGGATGGTCAAGCCGGCCCTGTTTGCCGACGGCGACTTCTCCAAGGTCGAGCAGATCGCCCGCGAGGCCATGGACGTCGTCAAGAAGGTCCGCGGCTAGATTTAGCTCTCTATCGTGAAGGGGGGCGTGCCCTAGACCTCGCCCCCTTTCTTTTAAAGCGGCTCGGAAGCGCGCCGTTTCCGTCACGAACAAGAACCAAAACCGTCTTGTATGCTGATAGAACGTGACGGAAGCGACACGCCCCCGAGCCGCTTTGCCTACTCGACTGGCAACCGCGCCCAGTTGAGCCACATCGACAAAAACCGAGCCATCAAAACAGCTGCGTTGCCGTCTGAAGGAATGGACCCTTGCTTCCGGTCTTTTCCTCCAAGCGGCGCCGTAGCTTTTTTGTGCCCCGGTAGCGTCTCGCACTTGCGGTGAAATACGGACTGTTTACGCCACCTAGGCCGCAAAAGGGGGTGCGGACTATTTCTTGGACCGCGCCTAGGCGTATCCAAGCTTCCTGCGGTACTCCGTCGGGCTCAGCCACCCGAGGGACTTCTTGATGCGCCCATCCCGATAGTACACGAGGTAGGCCTCGAGCCTCCCCATGAACTCCTCGGCCGTCACGCCCTCCCAGTCCCTGTAGCGGAAGAACTCGTTCTTGAGGCGCCCGAAGAAGCCCTCGCAGGCCGAGTTGTCCGGGCTGCAGCCCTTCGCGGACATGCTCCTGACCAGGCCGTTCTCCTCGCAGATCCCGATCCACTCCGGCCAGCGGTAGTGGCCGCCCCGGTCCGAGTGGATCGTCGTGCGCGCGCCCGCCGGCCTCGCCGCGCAGGCCTTGAGCAGGCTCGAGTTCGCGAGGCGCTTGTCGGGGTGCAGCCCGATCGACCAGGCGACGGGCATCCCGTCGAAGCAGTCGATGACCGGGCTCAGGTAGACCTTCTCGCCGCCCGGTAGCCTGAACTCGGTGATGTCGGTGAGCCACAGCCGGTTGGGCTCGTCGGCGCGGAACTTCCTGTTCACGAGGTTCTCCGGCGCCTTGGAGACCTCGCCGGCGTAGGAGCTGTAGCCCCGGGCGCGCCTCTTGTTGTAGACGACCTCGAGGCCCTCCTCGCGCATCACGCGGGCCACGCGCTTCTCGCTGGCGCGGACGCCCTCGCGGCGCAGGCGCGCCCAGACGGTGCGGTACCCCCAGCACCCCGAGCCCTCGCGGAAGATGCGCACCACGCGGCCGCGTATGTCGGCGTCGCGGTCGCGCGGCGCGGCGACGCGGGGCCTCCAGTACTCATAGGAGCTCTTCGATATCCTCAAGAAACCTGTGATCGAGCGGAGGGGCAGGGCGGTCGCCAGCCTCAATCTCTCGCCGAGCTCGCACTTGCTCCTGTTCGAGATCGAAGCCGGGTCCCACCCTTCCGCTTTTAGGTCGGCCAACACCGCCCTGAGCAGCAGGTTCTCTATCTGGTCCTCGTTGAGCCCGGCGAGCGGGCCGGTCGCGGGCGGGGCGTAGATCGACTTGTCGGGGCCCAAGCTGGCCTCCTTCCGTGGCGGCTTCCTCGACACGATTCTACAGCCCCCGCCGGTGTAGCTGCGCGGGAGGTGCCCCGTCGCCCACTTCTTGGCCGCGCTCACCGTGACCCCCGCGAACTCCGCGGCGGCGGTGGGCCCCATGCCGTCCTCCGTCGCCAGGAGGAAGAGCTCGACCTTCTCCCTGCTGTACATGCGAACCTCCAGTCCGGACCGCCCCGCGGTCCAACTTTCTGTCCGCACCCCCAAACAGTCCCTATTTCACCGCAACTTTATATGGGGATTGATTAGATGAACGAGTCTTTGGACAGCTCAAAATAGTCGGGATGCAAGGCGATAACCGGGCCCTGCTCCTCGGGCATCAGATGCAAGTGCGTCTCGGCCAGATAGCTCGCCGTATCGGTGTCGCCTTCCTTAATGGCCTCCAAAATCCGACGGTGCTGACGACGAATCGGCTCCCAATCAAGGTCCTGAGATACCGCGCGCAGCCAGTTATACCGCTCAAAATGCGTATTGACGCTCCTCATCCAATCCCACAACATATGGCGGCCGGCAATCTCAAAGCACGTCTCGTGGAACAGGTTATCCAGGTCAAAGAAGCGACGCGTCTCGCTGTGGTCGAGCGACTCAGACTCGGCAAGGATCTGCTCAAGCTGGCGCTTTTGCTCGGGCGTGGCAGCCGAGCAGCATTTGATCAGCACGCTTCTCTCGAGCTTTTCGCGCAAAAAGCAGGCGTTCTCGGCACGCTCCATGCTAATTTTTGAGACATAGGTGCCGCTCTTGGGGCGCGTTTCCACCAGCTCTTGCTCGCGCAGGCGCACAAAGGACTCACGAATGGGCGTACGCCCGATCCCCGTCTCCTTTTCCAAGCCAATCGCCGAAAGGCGCGTGCCGGGCTTGAGCTCGGCATAGATGATCTTGGAGCGCAATGCGTTGTATGCCTGGTCTTGCAGGCTCTGATAATGCTGGTGTTGTTCCATAAAGCCCTCGGATAAACCCTCGGTTAATCGAATACCACCATGCAATACTATCGCATCCCCCGCCCCCTCATAAGTTGCGGTGAAATACGGACTTTGGAGCCAGCTAAGCCGCTAAACAGTCCGTATTTCACCGCAACTTATGGGGGACGAAGGGGTTTTACAGGTTGGCGATGATTGCTTGGGCGATTTCGTCGTACTGAGCCGGCTCGAGCGTGACGCGACCGGGGTTCATGGCGAACACGTCACCAAACTCAAACGGGTCGTCCTTGTACTTGGGGACGATATGCACATGCAGATGATGCATGGTGTCGCCATAAGCGCCAAAATTGATCTTGTCAGGGTTGAACGCCTTGTGCAGCGCGGCTGCGACGTGACGAACATCAGCCATAAAGGCAGCTGCGTCCTCCTCGGACATGCAGGAGATGTCGTCGACATGCTGCTTGGAGGCCACGATCACGCGGCCTTTGTGGCTTTGCTCCTTAAACAGGATAAGCTTGCTGGCGGGCAGGTCGAGCATGGGGATGCCAAAGGCATCGACGAGCGTGTTGTCGGTCCCGCACATGCAGTACGAGCAATCGGTGTGCTGTTCCATGGTGATCCTTTCGATCTGGACAATGATGAATGCCGCTTTTGCGGCAGGTGTAACCCCTCGTTTACACCACCAGATAATGGACAGATACAACGCATGCGTAGTCGATACGAAATCGGTTTCGTATCGACTACCGCCATGATACAGCCAACGAGTTGTTACGATTAGGTGAACGTTCACTTTTTATTGTTTTTCTCTTTGCAAATAGAATCCCGTGCGTATACTAAGGCTCAAACGAAACCGATTTCGTCGAGCGTGAGCAATAGGATGCTAAGACGCACCCTACCATCTTGGCATCCTATTGCCCACGCAATGTCATTTGCTTTCCTCCCGTCTCGCTGGCTCTTCAGTCCGATTCCGGCACAGCGAGACACTTCCTAGACAACTGACCGTGGGGCCGGCTTTTCTGCTTTAACAGCAGTGCCTCCGATAACCCTCTTTTGCCGGTCCGGGTCAGTTTTTTCACACAACCGAAAGGACGGGTAGCAACATGCGACCGCTCATCATCATGAATGGCGAGAAGATCGATTGGTTCCATACCGTCATCAGGATGCTGATGTATCTGGCGGGCGTTGCAGTACTGGCACTCGGCATGAGTCTCCAGACGGCATCCGGCCTGGGCATCGCCGCGCTCATGTGCTTTGCCACAACCCTATCCATGCTCACGGGCAAGACGCTCGGCTTTTGGATCACTGCTACCTATGTCGCCTACATCGTGGCACAATTCACTATCTTGCGACGCGAGTTCCAGCCGCGCATCCTGCTCGAGCTGTGCTTCTCAACGCTCATTGGCGGCTTCACCGACTTCTTCATGGCGGTCAACCCGCTGCATCCCGCAGCACTCCCCATACAGGTTGAGACCATGCTGCTCTCCCTCGCTGTCACTGCATTTGGCGTAAGCCTCGTCGTCAACATGGGCGTTGTCCCCAACGCGCCCGACGGCCTGGTGCAGGTCATTGCCGAAAAGATTAAACGCCGCTTTGGCGACGTAAAAGTCGTGTTCGACTGCTCGCATGTCGCCGTGTCTCTCGTTCTGTCGCTCGCGCTCATGCACAACCTGGGCGGCTTTGGCGTGACCACCGCCATCTCGGCGCTGTTCTTGGGCCATGTCATCAACATCGCTAATAAGCTGTTCGCCCAGCGCTTTGTGCGCGCGGCATTCGGGAAATAGCACCACCGTAAGAACCCGCAAACAGCGCTATACGTTGCTATATCTCACTATACTTTGCTATATCTTGCTATACTTTGCTATATCTTGCTATACTTTGCTATATCTTGCTATATCTTGAGCAAAGGTGGCTCACATGCAAACAAACCCTTTTAAGCCCACAGCAGGTAAAACACCTCCCACGATTATCGGCCGCGAAGATGTGCTCGAAGAATTCAATGAGGGCCTCACCAACGGGCCTGGTGCCCCTGGGCGCCTAATGCGCATAGCCGGCGTCCGTGGAACGGGCAAGACGGTCCTCCTTGACGAGTGCTCACGTTTGGCGCAAAGCCGTGGCTGGACGGTCATAAAAGAGGTCGCAACCGAGGGACTTTGCCAGCGCATTCTCGAACAGCTGCAGCCCAAATTCCAGGCCAAGCACGCCAGATTTGAGCCCACCGTAGCTGGCATATCCATCGGCAGCATAGACATTGAGCGAATCGGCCCATCGCTACGCGACGCCATGAGACAGACAATATCCAAGAATGGAAATGGCCTGCTCATCACTCTCGACGAGGTTCAAGACGCAGAGCTCGATGAGGTCCGAACGCTCTCCATTGCGATTCAGCAGGTTATCGGCGAAGACCTTGATATCGCCTTTGTTTTTGCTGGGCTGCCTTCGATGATTGAAAGCATCATCAACGGAAAGACACTTACGTTTTTGCGCCGTGCCCTCCCCTTTGACCTGAAGGCTGTGGCAGTAACCGAAGTGTCGTACTCCCTCGAGGAAACCATTGAAGCGTCTGGCATGGAGTTGCAGCCAGGTATTGCCGGCCAACTTGCCGAGGCAACGCAAGGCTATCCTTTCATGATCCAACTCGTTGGATACTACGCATGGCAGTTGGCAAGACGCGCACATACAGCGATTATTGGAGAAGAAGAAGCCGAGCGTGGCATTGCAACGGCACGCGAACGCTTCTGCGGCATGGTGATTGAGCCCGCGCTGCAGCGCATTCCGCCCACGTGCATCGCTTATCTGCTGAGCATGGCGTCTTTGGGGCAGACGAGCTCGACCAGCATGGTTGCCGACGCCCTAAACAAAACGCCTCAACAGGTGAGCTCCGTCCGCAGCCGCCTGTTAAGAGAATCGATTATCGAGGCTCCTTCGTACGGCAAGGTCTCATTTGCCATCCCCTACATGCGCGACTACCTCTACGAGCACAAAGCCGAACTGGAAGCTGAACTGTAGAGGCGCCAATATCCCAGAGGACAGCAGGCCCCAAGCCGGTGTAGGCTTGGGGCCTGTTTTGTAGCTTTGCTCTTTTGAGCTATGCGCGCTCGTATTTCGTGGCGCGTCCTGTCCCCCGCCTTACGATCGAGTTTCGGTTGAGCAAAGATTCAAGCGCCGTCAACGTGCGCGTGCGGCTCAATCCTGTCTGTTGCTCAATCTCGCCCCGCGACAGTATTCGTCCGCCTGACAAAGCCTTGAGAACCTGGACCTCTTCCTCAGACCCTTCAAAGGCATCGATAACGGGCAATGTGACGGCCACCATGCCGCCGCGAACATCAAATACCGGCTGGCTCAAAGAATCTCGATACGCACGCCTGATTCGCGCGATTCCCGTACCAAATTTCTCGATGTAATCCAGCTTTAGAAAGACCTCAGCGACAATTGGGTTTCTGAGCACGGATATCTGCCCATACAGGTATTGTTCCGTCGTCAAACCGGCGGGCAGCGGTCCGGGTGAAGTCACAACGACGCGATCGTCGTACAGGGCAATTTGAACGTTCGCCCGAACGTCCCATGTCCGATGCACCAAAGCGTTTGCGACAGCTTCGCGGAACGCCTCAAGAGGAATTCGATCGGTTTGGACGCGTTCCATCCCCTCGATACGTTCATAACGGTAGTAGCGTGCAAACATAGCAACCGCCCTGTCCACCTGCTCAATTGCGGATAGACCTGTCGCCGTCTCGCGATCCAAGATCACATCCTCGGTATCGCCAAAACGGACGCAGTCAATGCCCGGAAAATCATTCTTATCCGCCAAAATCGCCGCGGCATTGGTATAGCCATCCTTGCCGAGCAAGCGGAGCGTACGCATGATATCCGGCGTTAGCTCGGAAATGCCGAGGTGTTCAACACACTTATGCTCAAGCGTGTGAAAACTCAAGTCCTGGCGAGCCGACGCGAGCGCGTCGAACGTTACGTTGCTGCCTTCGAGCGTCAGCCTGCCATACTCAAACCGGTCGACCTCCACCGTCGCCGAATCGTTTCGTCTGTAGGCCTTTCCCTTGCTTCGATAGGGTTTGTCCTGGCCCTCATAAACCGTAAGGATTACGGTCCCGTGTTTCTCATCGGGCTCAAGCGAGTAACGGGGCGCGGGATCCAAGCTGTCATTAATCATATTTTCGATGCGCAGACATTCAGCAACCGGATCTGCAAGACCGACGGCAATACCCTCGTCATTAACGCCAAACTCAATCTTGCCCGTCCCGTAGTTTGCATAGGCGCTCACCGTTTTAAGAAACGTCGGCGTAACGCTTTCCTTGTATTCGACTGTAGGGCCCTCTCTAACAACCATATGCATAACCCCTTCGTTTCGTACTTTTCACGACCGTATTATAAGACGAAAACCGTTTGCGTACGGATTTAAGCCAGACGTAAACGGTTTTCGTCTTGATTTGCGTCCTGATTTAAGACGCAAATTGCGCTTTCGTACGATTTTACCCCAGACGCAACACGCTTTCGTCTGGCAATACGTCTGCAATCCAAACGAAAAGAGCCCCGAGCTCGTATGAACTCGGGGCTCTTTGTGCCACGCATCTATGAGAGGAAAAATTCGATGCGCACGGGCGCTACTCCATGTAGCCACCCTGGATGGCGGAAACTGCATGCTCGGTAAAGAGCTTGAGCGTGCCGAAGGTATAGCGGTTAGCCTTGGGCTTCCAAGCGGCGCGGCGCTCGGCCAGAACGGCGTCGACCTCGGTCGGCTCCATCTCCTTACCGGCGATGCCCACGATGGACAGCGAGCGCTCGGGGATGTTGATCTGGATAAGGTCGCCCTCCTCGATCAGGGCAATCGGACCGCCCACGGCAGCCTCGGGCGAAACGTGACCGATAGCCGGGCCCTTGGAGGCACCGGAGAAGCGGCCGTCGGTGATCAGGGCAATGGAAGCGCCGAGTTCGGGGTCGCTGGCGATAGCCTCGGTGGTGTAGAACATCTCGGGCATGCCGGAACCCTTGGGGCCCTCGTAGCGAATGATGACGGCGTCGCCGGGCTTGACCTCGTGCGTCAGAACGGCGTGGATAGCGTCCTCCTCACAGTCGAACGGACGGGCCTTGAGCGTAGCCTGGAACATCTCACGCGGAACGACGGTGTGCTTGACGACGGCGCCCTCGGGGGCAAGGTTGCCGTGAAGGATGGCGATGGAACCATCGGTGCCGAAAGCCTGGTCGAACGGGCGGATGATGTCCTCACGCTTGAGGTTCCACTTCTCCAGGTAGCGGCCGCACTTTTCGTAGTAACCGTTGTTCTTGAGGTCCTCGAGGTTCTCGCCGAGGGTCTTGCCGGTGACGGTCATGACGTCGAGGTGGAGCATCGACTTGATCTCCTCCATGATGCGCGGCACGCCGCCCGCATAGTAGAAGAACTGCGCCGGCCACTCGCCTGCGGGACGAACGTTGAGCAGGTAGTGGGCGCCACGGTGCAGACGATCGAAATCGTCAGCGGACATCTCGATGCCAAACTCACGGGCGATCGCGGGTATGTGCAGCAGCGAGTTGGTGGAGCCGGAGATGGCACCGTGGACCATGATGAGGTTCTCGAAGGACTCCTTGGTCACGATGTCGCGCGGGCACAGGTTGTGCTCGGAGAGCCACACGGACTGATGACCGGCCTCGCGGGCGAACTCACGCAGGTCGGAGCTGGTGGCAGGCAGCAGAGCCGTGCCGGGGAGCATGAGGCCCAGAGCCTCGGCCGTGACCTGCATGGTCGAGGCGGTGCCCATAAAGGAGCAGGCGCCGCAGCTGGGGCAGGCGTTGTGCTTAGCGAACTCGAGCTCCTCGCGGGAAATCTCGCCGCGCTCGTAGCGGGCCGAGATAGCGCCGAGCTGCTCCAGGGTCAGCAGGTCGGGGCCGGCGTCCATGACGCCGCCGGTGACGACGATGGAGGGGATGTTGATGCGGCCCATGGCCATGAGGTTCGCGGGCAGACCCTTATCGCAGCTGGCGACAAAGACGCCGGCGTCGAACGGGGTGGCCTTGGCGTGGATCTCGATCATGTTGGCGATCATATCGCGGCTGGGCAGAGAGTAGTTGATGCCGTCGTGGCCCTGGGCCTCGCCGTCGCAGATATCGGTGCAGAAGTAACGGGCGCCGTGGCCGCCAGCCTCGGCAACGCCGGCGCGCACCTCCTCGACCAGCTCGAACAGACCGGTGGAGCCCGGGTGCGAGTCGCCGAACGTCGACTCGATGATGACCTGCGGCTTGTCCAGGTCCTCGATGCTCCAGCCAGAGCCCAGACGCAGCGGGTCCATCTCGGGGCTGATGGTGCGGAACTTACCGGAACGCGGCTGCAGCTTGGCAACCAGCTCGGCGGCCTCCTGCTGAATCTGCTCTTTAGTCTTGTCGTCCATGGTGTACTCCTTTGGTTCAAGGCTTACTTGGTTTGGTATCGATTGATGTACGTGCTGATGTAAAGCGTTTGCTTGCGATTAGGCGAAGAACGAGATCACCAGGGCGCAGGCGAGGCCCGAAAGACCGATGATCGTCTCCATGATGGTCCAGGACTTGAGGGTGGTCTTCTCGTCGATCTCGAGGAACGAGGAGCACATCCAAAAGCCGGCATCGTTGACGTGCGAGAGCGCCGTGGCGCCACCGCAGATGGCAAGGCAGATGGCAGCACGCATGAGCACCGAGGCGCCGGCGACCGCGGGCATGGCGGCCATAATGCCCGAGGCCATAGTCATCGAAACGATGGAGCTACCGACCGAGGCGCGAACGAGCGCGGCGATGAGGAAGCCGACGACCACAAGGGGCAGCGGGCAGCTCTCGAGCACGGGCCCGATAACCTGGCCCAGACCGCAGTCCTGCAGCATCCAGCGGATGACGCCGCCACAGGCAATAACCAACAAGATCATGCCGACGGGCTTGAGCGAACGGTCGAGCAGGGCTTTGAGTTCGGCACCGGTGTAGCCGCGACGAGCGCCCAGCAGGTACATGGCGACAAGTGTGGCGATGGTGAGCGCGACGAACGGCTTGCCCAGGAAGGCGAGAATCGAGGCGACCTCGGCGGGCATGGGGATGTACGAGGACAGCGTGCCCAGCAGAATCAGACACAGCGGGGTGAGCACGATGGCAAGGACCATGCCAAAGGAGGGAAGCTCCTTGTCGTCGCTCGCGCCCTCGGCGGAGGTGAAGTGCTCGGGGACGTCCGTGAAGATGCGGCCACCCACGTTGCGGCCCCAGACGACACCGGCGACAGCCATGGCGATAAAGGCGGTGGGGATGCCGACGAGAATCATGGTGCCCAGGTCGACGCCGAGCGTACCGGCGACGAGGACCGAACCGGCCGAAGGCGGCACGAAGGCATAGCCGGCTGCCAGTCCCGCGAGCAGGGCGATGCCATAGTAGAGGGTCGACTTCTTGGTCTGCGATGCCACGCTAAACGCAAGCGGGATCAAAACGACCACGCCGGCCTCGAAGAACACCGTGGTGCCAATGACCAAGCCGGTGATGCCCAGCGCCCAGCTGGAGTGACCCTGACCAAAGGTGTCAATGAAGGTCTGGGCGATCTTCTTGGCGCCGCCGCTCTCCTCCAGGATCTGGCCGAACATCGAGCCCAGGCCAATGAGCAGTGCGATGTTTTGCAGCGTGGTGCCCACGCCCTTGGTGACGGTATCGGCCACCAGGTCGAGCGGCATGCCGGCACCGATGCCGATCGCAAGCGCCGAAACCATCATCGACAGCACGGGGTGCAGCTTGAACTTAATGATGAGCGCAAGCAGCAGCGCGATACCCACGATGGCGGCGATGACCAACCTGGTGGGATCTGCCATAAACGTTGGGTCTGACATCTTTCCTCCAATTCATCAGACCTTTTGAATTCGTCTGATGACTATAGCGTGTTTTGGAAAGGTCTGACGTTTCATTTTGAAATTTATTCGAAATACGTCTGATGTATTTGGCGAACGGTCATCTTTTCGCTGTAAACGGTATATCTGAGCCGTTCGATTCGGTCCCAACGGCCAATACCGTGCCCGTGGTGCGCTAAAATAGCTCAGATGTATTTTGTAATGAGAGGTATAGCTATGGCCCGCGCCGAATCGGGGCTCCCCGAGCAGATTTCCGAGAAAATCATTCAATTGATTCTTGATGAGCACCTTGAGCAAGGCGATCGCCTGCCCAAGGAGGCCGTACTCGTTGAGCGCCTGGGCGCCGGCAGGAGCACCGTGCGCGAGGCCATGAAGCTGCTGCAGTCGCGCAACATCGTGCGCATCAAGCAGGGTTCGGGCACGTACGTGGCCTCGAACCCCGGCGTTGCCGACGATCCGTTGGGCTTTACCTTTATCGGCGACAAGCAGCGCCTGGCGCGCGACCTGCTCGAGGTGCGTTTTATGATCGAGCCGCAGATGGCGAGCATGGCCGCCGAGCACGCGACCGAAGATCAGATTATGTGCATCCGCGAGCTCTGCGATGAGTCCCAGCGCCTGGCCGAGGCCGGCGAGGACTACTCCGCCGCCGACACCGCATTCCACAACGCCATTGCCGAGAGCTGCGGGAACCTCGTCGTCCCTCGCCTGATGGGTGTGCTCAAGGCATCCGTTCCCCTCTTTATCGACGTAACGGGCAAAAAGCTCGTCGAGGAGACCATCCGCACGCACCGCGGCGTGGCCGACGCCATCGAGGCGCGCAACCCCACCGCCGCGCACGACGCCATGTATCTGCACCTGGTCTACAACCGCAACATGATCGCGGAAGGCGCGATGGCGAAAAGCGAGTAAGGGCATCGCGACAACCGATTTCAACCGTTCACCTTTTAAAAGTGAACGTTCACCTATTTTTAGGAGAATAGGGGCGTCAATTCCTCCGTTTCTCCTATACTGAGCTTGTATTAAAAGCAAGACTTATATAGATGAACGTTTCTTTTGAAAGGATCGCTATGTCTGATCTTATGGACAGCTTCCGCCTGGATGGCAAGGTCGCACTTGTGACCGGCGCCACCTACGGCATTGGCATGGCCATTGCCGAGGCGCTCGGCGAGGCCGGCGCCAAGATCGCCTTTAACGCCCGCCACGCCGACAAGGTCGCCGAGGCCGAGAAGCACTACCGCGAGCTGGGCTTTGAGGCTCACGGCTACGTGGCCGATGTCACTGACGAGGCCGTCGTCGCCGAGCTCGTCGCCAAGATCGAGGCCGATTTTGGCACCACGCCCGACATCCTGGTCAACAATGCAGGTGTTATCCAGCGCACCCCCATGCTCGACATGAGCGCCGAGGACTTCCGTCGCGTCGTCGACATCGATCTTAACGCCCCGTTCATCGTCTCCAAGGCCTGCCTGCCCGGCATGATCGCCAAGGGTCACGGCAAGATCATCAACATCTGCTCGATGATGAGCGAGCTTGGCCGCGAGACCATCGCTGGCTACGCCGCTGCCAAGGGCGGTCTGAAGATGCTCACCAAGAACATCTGCTCCGAGTTTGGCGAGGCCAACATCCAGTGCAATGGCATTGGGCCTGGCTACATCGCCACGCCGCAGACCGCGCCGCTGCGCGAGACGCAGCCCGACGGCAGCCGTCACCCGTTTGACCAGTTCATCATCGCCAAGACCCCGGCCGCCCGTTGGGGCACGCCCGAGGACCTGAAGGGCCCCGCTGTGTTCCTGGCCTCCGATGCCTCGAACTTCGTCAACGGCCACATCCTCTACGTCGACGGCGGCATCCTGGCATACATCGGCAAGCAGCCCCAGTAGGCGCTGCGCGGGCTTGAGACGGGCATCTTGCCTTTCAATCGTCGGTCGCGTACCCAAGTACGCTTCCCTCCTCTTTCAAGGCAACCTGCTCCGTCTCAAGCCCGCTCGCTCACCGCGCTCCCACATTTAGGTTCATTTAGTAGTTGCGGTGAAATAGGGATTGATTTTGACTTCTACCAGGCAAGACGGTCCGTATTTCACCGCAAGTTAGAAATAGGAAAGGTATTTCGCAATGAAGATCGCTCTCATCAACGAGAATTCTCAGAACTCCAAGAACCCCATGATCGAGGCTGCCCTTAAGAAGGTTGTCGAGCCCATGGGGCACACCGTCTTTAACTATGGTATGTATGCCGACGCCGACTCCAAGCCCCTCACCTACGTGCAGAACGGCATCCTTGCCGCCGTGCTGCTCAACTCCGGCGCTGCCGACTACGTCGTGACCGGCTGCGGCACCGGCGAGGGCGCCATGCTCGCCTGCAACTCCTTCCCCGGCGTGCTGTGCGGCCACGTTGCCGACCCGCTCGGCGCCTACACCTTTGCCCAGGTCAACGATGGCAACGCCGTCGCCATGCCCTTCGCTCTTAAGAACGGCTGGGGCCAGGAGCTCAACCTCGAGTACACCTTCGAGAAGCTCTTTGGCTTTGGTTCGGGCAACGGCTACCCCGCCGAGCGTGTTGAGCCCGAGCAGCGCAACAAGAAGATCCTCGACGGCGTGCGCGCTGTGACCATGCGTCCGCTCGTCGACGTCCTGGGCGAGATCGATCAGGACCTGGTGAAGGGCGCACTTGCCGGCGAGCACTTCCAGGAGTACTTCTTTGCCAACGCAACCGACGAGGCCATCATCACCAAGGTCAAGGAGATCCTGGGCCTCTAATCGCACGACTCATTGCAGCTAACGCAAGCGGCGGTCGTCCCACGTACGGGACGACCGCCGCTTTTTGCTATCTACCGACTGACGCCGCGGGGATAGGCCTCACATGCACCAAGGGGTTGACTAGAGCTCGCAGGCAACCTTGTAGCCATCGCCGATGGCATCGCGGATGTTGCCACACTTCTGGGCATCGCCTAGCACGTGGACAGCAACACCGGCAGCGGCAAGGTCGTCGACCAGCTTGGTATTGGGACGATAGCCCATGGCAAGCACCAGCGTATCGGCATCGGTGATGGTGTGGACCTCGCCATCCTTCTCGTAGCTGATGGTGTCCTCGGTGATCTCGGTCACCTTGGCCTCGGTCAGAACATGGACGCCCTTGGAGAGCATGCGCGTGATGAGCACCGCGCGACCGGCACCGCCCTCGTTGGCAGCGAGCGTCTTGGTCATCTCTATGACGGTCACATCGCGATTGGCCGGCGACAGGTCGTTGACCAGCGGGGCCAGGTAATCGGCCGTCTCGCAGCCAACGGTACCGCCGCCCACGATGACGATCTTCTTGCCCGGGAAAGCCTTGCCGCTCAGCAGGTCGTCAGCCGTCATAACCTGCTTAAAGCCCTGCATAAAGGCCGGGGCGATGGGCTCGGCGCCATAAGCCAGGACAACCTCGTAGCCGGCGTAGTCACGCTGAATGTCCTCGGCAGTAAGCTCGGTGCCAAATACGCACTTCACGCCGACCTCGGCCAGGCGACGGTACTGATACTTGATCACGCGGGTGAGTTCCTGCTTTGCCGGCGGAACGGCCGCGATGCGCATCTCGCCACCCGGCTCGCCCTGCTTATCCACGAGCACTACGTTGTGGCCGCGCTTGGCAGCAATGTAGGCTGCCTCCATGCCCGCAGGACCAGCGCCCACAACCAGCACGTTCTTAGCCTCGGCGGCAGGCTCGTAGCCGGCCTCGTCGCGCTCAACATCGGGATTGACGGTGCAGGAGATGCGCTTGCCAAACATAATGCCGTTCAGGCAGCGCAGGCAGCCAATGCAGGGGCGGATGTCGTCGGCGTTGCCGGCGGCTGCCTTGTTGCAGAACTCGGCATCGCACAGATTGGCGCGGCCCATCATGCAGATGTCGGCAGCACCGTCCTCGATCAGCTCCTCGGCAATCCATGCCTCGTTAATGCGGCCGACCGTGGCAACGGGAATGTTGACGTGCTTTTTGATCTCTCGCGAGCAGGCGGCATGCGAGGCCTGCTGCGTGCCGGCGGCGGGAATGGCAGAGCCGCGCTTGATAGTGGTGCCGCCCGACACATGAATCATGTCGACGCCGGCCTTCTCCAGGCGACGCGAGACGTAGATCATGTCGTTGAGGGTCAGGCCGCCATCGGTGTATTCATCGCCCGAAATGCGGACGTCGATGATAAAGTCCTTGCCGCAGCGCTCGCGAATCTCGGCAATGACCTCGAGCAGGAAGCGCATACGCGCGTCGAGCGAGCCGCCGTACTCATCGGTACGCTTGTTGTAGAGCGGGGTCAAAAAGCCGCCGAGCATGCCGTGGGCGTGCGCCGCATGGACCTCGACGCCATCGACGCCGGCCTTCTGCATACGCACGGCAGCGTCGCCAAACTGATGCGTGAGCTCGTGGATCTCATCGACCGTGATAGGACGCGGTGCCTCGCGGGCATAGGACGGTCCCACGAAGGACGGAGCGATCAGGCGCGGCGTGCCCGGAATGTTAAAGGCCATGTAGGCGGGGTGGAAGAGCTGCGGCATGATCTTGCAGCCGTACTCGTGGACGGCTGCGGCGAGCTTTTCCCAGCCGGGGATAAACGTGTCGTCGTAGCAGCACATGTCACCCGGCAGATAGGTATAGGTGGGCTCGACCGTCACGACCTCGGTGATGATGAGGCCCACACCACCCTTGGCGCGGGCGCGGTAGTGGTCGACCAAGTCGTCGGTCACATAGCCATGATCGGCCAGGTTCGTGGATACCGGCGGCATAAAGACGCGGTTCTTGACCTCGGTCGTACCGACCTTGATCGGGCTAAAGAGCATCGGGTAGGCGGATGACTCCATACAGGCTTCCTTTCGTTTGAGCCGCTCGGCGGCAGTTGCTAACGTACCTATCGTATCAGTATCCGCCGCATTCGCACTCGCTCGCACTCCCCACCTTCAATCCCGACCCTCACAAAAAAGTTGCGGTGGAATACGGAGTAGATGAGGCTTTTGACAGGCAAAACAGTCCGTATTTCACCGCAACTGATGGGCGGAGTGGAATTGAGGGCTCAGGTAGTCAGTCATGCCCTCATCCGCCACTCCCTCACCTACAGCGCGCCGTCCAGCATAAGGTTCACCTTGAGCACGTTGACCGTGGGCTCGCCGAAGACGCCCAGGAATCGGCCCTTGGTGCACCGGGCGATGATCTCGCACACTTCGCCTTCGCTCTTGCCCGTGGCCTTGGCAAGGCGCGGGACCTGGTACTCGGCGGCATCCGGAGAGATCTCCGGGTCGAGGCCGGACCCCGAACACGTCACCAGGTCGACGGGCACAGCGTCCATATCGGCATCGGGGTTGGCGGCGCGGATCTTCTTCACGCGCGCATCCACAAGCTGCCGATACTCATCACTCGCCGGGGACAAATTGGACGGGGCACCATACGCCATGAGCCCGCCATCTTCGCCTTCGACAATTGACACGTTCTGGATACGACCCCACATGTGGGCTTCGTCATCGAAGTTCTGGCCGATGAGCTCGGAACCCACAACCTTGCCGTCGACCGTAATGAGCGAACCGTTCGCCTGATACGGGAACGCAACCTGGGAGATGCCGGTCACGACGAGCGTATAGCCCAGGCCGCAGACAACGGTAAACAGCGCGAACACGCCAAGTGCGCGCGATGCGATACCTTTGAACATACATACCTCCGTCTACATCATGCCAATGCCGAACAAGGCCAGCAGCATGTCGATAATCTTGATGAATACGAACGGCGCCACAATACCGCCCAGGCCCCACACCAGCAGGTTGTGGGTCAGCAGCTGGCCGGACGAAAGCTCGCGGTACTTCACGCCTTTCGGGGCGGCAGGAATCAGCGCGACGATGACCAGCGCGTTGTAGATAATGGCGGACAGCACGGCAGTCAACGGGCTGGTGAGCCCCAGGATGTTGAGGGAGTCCAACCCGGGGTAGATCGGCGAGAATAGCGCCGGGATGATGGCGAAATACTTGGCGACGTCGTTGGCGACCGAGAAGGTCGTGAGCGAGCCGCGGGTCATGAGCAGTTGCTTGCCGATACGCACGATATCGATGAGTTTGGTGGGGCTGGAGTCGAGGTCGACCATGTTGCCGGCCTCCTTGGCAGCCTGGGTTCCCGTGTTCATGGCCACGGCGACATCCGCCTGCGCCAGTGCCGGCGCGTCGTTGGTGCCGTCGCCGGTCATCGCGACCAGATGGCCCTCATGCTGGAACGCGCGGATCTTATCGAGCTTGCCCTCGGGCGTCGCTTCGGCCAGGAAGTCATCCACACCGGCCTCGGCGGCGATTGCCGCGTCCGTCAGCGGATTATCACCCGTCACCATTATGGTCTTGATACCCATGCGGCGCAGGTCGGCGAACTTTTCCTTCACGCCAGACTTGATGATGTCCTTAAGGTAGACGACACCCAGCACACGTCGGTCCTTTGCCACGACCAACGGGGTGCCACCCACCTTCGCAATGCGTTCGACGGCCTCGTCGCACTCCTTCGAGAACACTCCTCCGGCAGCCTCCACATAAGCGCGAACGGAATCGGCCGCACCCTTGCGAATCTCGCTGTCGGCGTAGTTCACACCGGACATGCGGGTCGCCGCGGTGAAGGGGATGAACTCCATGCCCTTATCCTCGAGTGTGCGGCCGCGCAGCCCAAACTGCTCCTTGGCGAGCACGACGATAGAGCGGCCCTCGGGGGTCTCATCCGCCAGAGAGGACAGCTGCGCGGCATCGGCCAGCTCCGCGGGATCGACGCCGTCGACCGGGATGAACTCGGCGGCTTGGCGGTTACCCAGGGTAATGGTGCCGGTCTTGTCGAGCATGAGGATGTCGACGTCGCCGGCGGCCTCGATGGCGCGACCGGACATGGCCAGCACGTTGGCCTCGTTCAGTCGGCTCATGCCGGCGATGCCAATGGCGGACAGAAGGGCACCGATGGTTGTGGGAGCCAGGCACACGAGCAGCGCCACGAGCGTGGTCACGGCCGTGGGGTTCGCCATACCGTTGAGCCCTGCAGAGAAACTCGAGTAGCAGTACAGTGCGAGCGTCACGAGGATGAAGATGACGGACAGAGCAACCAGAAAGATCTCGAGCGCGACCTCGTTGGGGGTCTTCTTGCGGGCGGCGCCCTCGACCATGGCGATCATCTTATCCAGGAAGCTCTGGCCAGGCTCGCTGGTAATTTTCACCACAATCCAATCGGAAAGCACGGTAGTGCCGCCAGTGACGGTAGAACGGTCACCGCCAGCCTCGCGAACCACAGGTGCAGACTCGCCGGTGATGGCCGACTCATCAACCGAGGCGGCACCCTCGATGACATCGCCGTCTCCCGGAATCTGCTCGCCGGCGCGCACGACCACCAGATCCCCGCGTGAGAGCTCGGTACCGGGAACGACCGTGAAGCGGTCCTTATCCTCAACGGACTCGATGCGATGGGCCTCGACGTCCTTTTTCGCCGCGCGCAGGGAGTCTGCCTGCGCCTTACCGCGGCCCTCGGCAAGTGCCTCGGCAAAATTTGAAAAGAGGTCGGTCAGCCAGAGAATGACGGCAATGGCGATCACATAGTACGTGGGGACGTCGGCGTCCTGTACCCCAAAAATAGAGGCGATGGCCAGAATGGAGGTCATGGCGGCCGACAGCCACACCAGGAACATGACCGGGTTTTGGACCTGGACACGGGGGTCAAGCTTGGCAAATGAATCGCGCACCGCGCGGCTCATCATGTCTTTTTGCATAGCCATAAATCTGCGACTCCTTTACGCAACCATCTGGAAGAATTCGGCAACGGGACCAAGCGCCAACGCCGGGAAGAAGCTCAGGGCGCCAATCAGCAGAACGACGAATACCAGCAGGAACACGAACATGGCATTGGTGGTGGAAAGCGTGCCGGCGCTCTCGGCGACCTTGCCCTTCCCGGCCAGCGAGCCCGCGATGGCGAGCGTGCCTACAATCGGTAGGAACCGCGCGAACAGCATCTCGATACCCAGCAGCACGTTGATCCACGGGATGTTGCAGTTCATACCGGCGAATGAGGAGCCGTTGTTGCCGCCAGCCGAAGTAAGGGTGTACAGGACCTCGGAGAAGCCATGCGCCCCACCGTTGTTGAGTTGATCGACAAGACCGGGCACCATGCAGGCGATAGCGGAGCTCACCAGAATGGCAAACGGGGTGGCGAGACACAGAACCACCGCCCAGCGCATCTCGGTCGGCTCGATCTTCTTGCCTAGGAACTCGGGCGTGCGGCCGACCATGAGGCCGGCGATAAACACCGTGAGGATGGCGAAGCCGATCATGCCGTACAGGCCGCAGCCAACGCCGCCGAACACTACCTCGCCCAGCGCTATCTGGAGCATCTGGACAAACCCGCCGAGCGGGGTGTAGGAGTCGTGCATGGAGTTGACCGAGCCGTTGGAAGCAGCCGTCGTGAAAGCGGACCAGGTGGAAGAGGAGGCGATGCCAAAGCGGCTCTCTTTGCCCTCCATGTTGCCGCCCGCCTGGCCATCGGTCATCTCGATGTTGACCGCGCCGCCATCTGCCAGCTGCGGCGTACCCATATGCTCGTTAACGGCGATGATGCCGGTAAAGACCACAAGCAGGATAAGCATCGCCGCGAAGATGGCCTTGCCCTGCCCGGCATTCTTGACACCGATGCCGAAGGTGAAGCAGCAGGCGACCGGAATCAGCAGCAAGCTGGTCATCTCGATGATGTTGGTGAAGGCATTGGGGTTCTCATACGGATGCGCAGAGTTCGCGCCAAAGAAGCCGCCGCCGTTGGTGCCGGACTGTTTGATGGCAACCTGGCTGGCCGCAGGACCCTGAGGCAGGAACTGCTCGGTGATCACGCGCGCGCCCTCGACAACCTTGCCGTCGACCTTGACCGTGTCGCCCTCGATCTGGGCGCCGTCGATGACGCTCCAGCCGCCGTCTGCATTAGGCTGGACAGCGACGGGCTCTACGAGCTCAGCCTTCTGAGCCGGCTGGAAGTTGGAGATGACGCCACCGGCAGCCAGGCAGATACCAAACACGAGGTTCAGCGGGATGAGCACATACAGGACGGTGCGGGTGAGGTCGACCCAGAAGGAACCCAGACCCTGCTCCTTGACCTGACGGAAGCCGCGGATCAGCGCGAACATGACCGCGATACCGGTACCAGCGGAAACGAAGTTCTGCACAGTGAGACCCATGAACTGCACAAGGTAGGACAGGGTGGTCTCACCGGAGTAGGACTGCCAGTTGGAGTTGGTTATGAAGGAAGCAGCCGTATTGAACGACAGGCCCCATGACACACCCGGCAGGTGCTGGGGATTGCCTGGCAAGAAGGACTGAAGCGCCTGGAGTGCCACAAGAGTCACGAGGCCGATCCCCGAAAAGACCAGCACGCTCGCCAGATAGCGCCTACACCCCATCTGTTCTGCCGCGTCGATGCGAAGCAGACGATAGACGCCACGCTCCACAGGAGCAATCACAGGCGACAGGAACGTATGCTCACCATCCATGATATGGGCCATGAACCGACCGAGCGGAACGGCCAGGACGACGAGTACGGCAAAGTACAAGATGTACTGAATCGCAGCGTCCATAGTTTACGAATCACTCCTCATCAGAATGTAGATGTAATAGATAAGAAGTCCAATGCAGACGACTCCGATGATGGGAATGAGGATGTCCATTTACCGCCCCTTTCACACGCGGTCCGATGTCTCGGACGCCTGCCCTCGCAAGCGTCTGGGGACAGTAAACGCTTCTAGGGATTAAAGAGGCGTGAGGGCCGGGGCTCACGTCCTTAAGATGCCGTAAAGATGCAGGTAGAAAGCACTATTGCAGCTGCAGTGCGCCTATACTCGACCTCGCGAGCATACAGTGGTGTCTTCACCGCGTATGCACGCATGGACAACGCTTCAGAAAGGCTACGCTATGCAGCGCGACGCATCGGACACTCGCGTCAATCCAGACCTCATCCTCAAGGCAATTGAGAAAGACGGGGTCGCCGATGACACTCGAACCAGCCGGGGACACCTCAAAATTTTCTTTGGCTACGCTGCTGGCACAGGCAAAACCTATGCGATGCTTCAAGCCGCCCACGCCGCCAAGCGGCGAGGTGTCGACGTCGTCGCGGGATACATCGAGCCGCACGAACGTCCGGCAACTGCCCATCTTGCACAAGGGCTTGAGAACGTGCCCTGTAAACTCATCGAGCACAACGGCATTGCGCTCAGCGAGTTCGATCTAGATGCGGCTATCGAACGCGCCCCTCAGCTCATCCTTGTCGACGAGCTCGCCCATACGAATGCGCCGGGATCTCGCCACGACAAACGCTATCAAGACGTCGAGGAACTTCTACATGCGGGCATCGACGTCTATACGACCGTGAACGTTCAGCATATCGAGAGCCTAAACGACATGGTTGCATCCATCACCGGCGTTGTCGTGAGCGAACGAATCCCCGACCGTATCTTCGATGATGCCGACCAGGTCGAGCTCGTCGACATAGAGCCCGAAGACCTACTTGAGCGCCTTCGCGCCGGCCTCGTCTACCGTCCCGCACAAGCCGACCGAGCGCAACAGCATTTTTTTACCGTCGAGAACCTCACCGCACTCCGAGAAATCGCGCTGCGCCGCTGCGCCGATCGCACCGGTCACCTCACAGACGCCACACGCGTGCTGGGAAACCGTGACTACTACACCAGGGAGCGTATCTTAGTCTGTGTCTCCCCGGCGCCGACCAATCCCCGCATCGTCCGTGCCGCCGCACGTATGGCGAAAGCGTTTCGCAGCGAGCTCGTCGCCCTGTTCGTAGAGAGCCCGCGCACGCAAGCCATGAGCGATGATGAGCGCGCCAAGCTTGCAGCCAATATCGCCCTAGCCGAGCAGCTCGGAGCACATATGGAAACCGTCTATGGCGACGACATCGCGTTTCAGATCTCCGAGTTCGCACGCCTGTCGGGTATTTCGAAGATCGTCATGGGGGGCGCACGGGCGAGCGCAGCAGCGTCCGTCAGGCCCTCTTCGGCCGC
Source organism: Collinsella aerofaciens (assembly GCF_019131995.1). Taxonomy (GTDB): domain Bacteria; phylum Actinomycetota; class Coriobacteriia; order Coriobacteriales; family Coriobacteriaceae; genus Collinsella; species Collinsella aerofaciens_S. Next base: position 96,798 of record NZ_JAHONA010000001.1, read on the forward strand.
AAATCTCTCGTAGAACAGCTCATAACATTCGCCCCGAACCTCGACATTTACATCATTCCAGAACAGTCGACTCCGCCCTCCCGACCCAAAGGACGCCGCCATGCGCTCGCCCTGCAGCCGCCCAGCAGCCGAAACGTGCTTCGCACGCTGGCCCTCTCTCTTGCCGCCACGGCGATCGGCACGGCTTTCCGCCATCTGGGATTTGCCGATTCCAGCATCATATCCCTCTATATCTTCACGGCCCTGTTGACCGCCGTCACCACGACGGGGCGTATCTGCACGATCGTATCGAGCGTGCTCTCTGTAGTGCTTTACAACTTCTGCTTCGTCACGCCTCTGTTTTCGCTCGCCAGCTACGACCGAAGCTATCTGGTCACGTTCGGCATCATGTTCGCCACCGCTATGGTCGCCGGCGAGTTAACTGCGCGCATCGCCGACAACGCCCGTACATCCGCCGAGAACGCATTCAAAACGCGCGTACTCCTCGAAACGAACCAGCTCTTGCAGCAAGCCCATAGCGCGGAGGAGTGCGCCCGCGTCGCCATGAACCAACTCGTCAAACTGCTAAAACTCGACGTGGTCTTCTACCCCGCCGAACACGGCACGCTCGGCAAGGCGCTCTATGAGTCCGCTGGCACCGAAAACCGATCCGCGTCGCTGCTCACCGACTACGAGCGCGCCGTTGCAACCTGGACCTACACCAACAACAAGCGTGCGGGCGCAAGCACGCGGACCCTGCCTGAGGCGCGCTGTCTCTACCTCGCGGTTCGCACCGGCGACAAGGTATTCGGTGTCATCGGCATCGCCCTGGAGGGGCGCGAGATCGAAGCCTTCGAGCATTCGATCGTCCTATCTATCGTAGGTGAATGCGCCTTGGCGCTCGAAAGCGACCGGGCGGCGCAAGAGCGCGAAGAGGCTGCGGTCTTGGCGAAAAACGAGCAGCTGCGCGCCAACCTTTTGCGCTCCATCGGCCACGATTTGAGGACACCCCTCACGGCTATATCCGGATCTGCGGCAATCCTTCGGAAGAGCGACGAGAAGCTCAGCCTCGAACAACGCTGCGATCTTGCCGATGCCATCTACGACGACTCCCTCTGGCTTATCGATACCGTGGAGAACCTCCTCGCCATCACACGCGTCGAGGACGGCACCATTCGCCTCAACTTAACATCCGAGCTCATCGACGAGGTCATCGAGGCCGCCCTCAGCCATGTCGCCCAAGCATCGCATGGACGTGCCGTCACCATCGAGCACACTGACGACATCCTGCTGGTGCGCATCGACGTCCATCTCATCATGCAGGTGCTTACGAATCTCATCATGAACGCCTTCAAATACACGCCCGAGGACTCGACTGTCACCATCAGCGCACGTCGCGAGGGCGCGTTCGTCGTGGTGGACGTCGCAGACGATGGGCCGGGTGTGGCAGACTGCGACAAGCCTCATATCTTTGAGCGCTTCTTCACCTCAGGCAATACGCGGCCCGTGGATTCGCGTCGAAGCATCGGCCTTGGCCTGTCGCTCTGCCGCTCCATCGTGGAGGCGCATGGCGGCGTCATCGAAGTTCGCGACAACCACCCCCATGGGGCTGTCTTCCGTTTTACCCTGCCCGCCGAGGAGATTGAGATTCATGAATAATGCCGCTAAGCCACGCATCCTCCTGGTCGAAGATGACCCGACCGTTCAAAACCTCGTTTCGACCGCGCTTGACCTCCACGGCTATGTCGTGAGCAAGGTTTGCAACGGCCAAGCCGCCATCATGGATGCGGTGTCGCACGGCCCCAGCCTCATCATGCTCGACCTCGGCCTTCCCGACATTGACGGTATCGAGGTCATCACGAAGATCCGAAGCTGGTCGGCAGTCCCCATTATCGTCATTTCGGCGCGCACCGAAGATTCCGACAAGATTGCAGCACTTGACGCGGGGGCAGACGACTACCTCACCAAGCCCTTTTCTGTGGATGAGTTGCTCGCGCGCGTCCGTGCGAATTTGAGGCGCTCCTCGATGGCGTCGAGCGAGTCGACAGAAGCGAGCACGTTCGACAACGGTCCGCTGCATATCGACTACGCCGCGGGATACGCGACGAAAGACGGACGCGAGCTCTCGCTCACCCCAACCGAGTACAAATTGCTCGTCCTTCTGGCGAAAAACGTCGACAAGGTGCTCACCCACACCTTCATCACCCGCGAGATATGGGGCACGAGCTGGGACAGCGATCTGGCGAGCCTGCGCGTGTTCATGCGTACCCTGCGCAAGAAGATCGAGGCAGATCCCTCTCACCCCAAGATGATTCAGACGCACATGGGTGTCGGGTACCGCATGCAGCGTCTCTAGCCCACCCCACAAAAAGTTGCGGTGGAATACGGAGTAGATAAGGCCTTTGACAGCCAAAACAGTCCGTATTTCACCGCAACTGATGGATGGAATGTGTTAGAGGCCCAGGTAGCTGGTCATGCCTTCGACGGCGAGCTTGCCGCCTGCCACGGCATGAACCACCGTGAGCGGGCCGTTAACCACGTCGCCGGCGGCAAAGACGCCAGGCACCGTTGTCATGCCGTTCTCGTCGACCGAAAGCAGGCCACGATGGTCGGTCTCCAGGCCGCCCGTCGTAAGCACAAGCTTGTCTTTGGGCACCTGCGAAGCCGCAATCACAACTGTGTCGGCAGACACATGGTCGAGCTCCTCCTCGTAGCCCACCACATTGTTGTCCTCGTCAAAGATAGCCGTCTCGAACACCGGACCGTTATCGTCGATGGCGCAGATCGCCTTGCCGCACACAATCTCGGCACCGTCAAGCTCGGTCAGCTCGACCTCGTCGTCGATGGCCGAGATATGGCGCGAGCGTGCATACACAGTGACCTTGCGAGCACCCGAACGCAGCGCCGTGCGGGCCACATCCATGGCCACATTACCGGCACCGATGACCGCCACGTTCTGCCCGATAGCCACGCTCGTGGGATCGACCAGGTAATCGATACCAAACAGCACGTTGCCGCGCGACTCGCCGGGAATGCCCAGTTTGCGGGCACGCCAGGTACCGGTACCAACAAAGACCGCATCGTAGCCGTCGCGCAGCAGGTCGTCGATATGCAGCGCGCCACCAATGGTGGTCGAGGGGCGCACGCGCACGCCAAGCGAGCACATCACGTGACGGTACTTTTGTACGAGCGCACGGGGCAGGCGGAACTCGGGGATACCGTATTCCAGCACACCGCCGATCTCGGGGCGCTGTTCAAATACCGTGACGGCACAGCCCAGCTGGGCCATCTTAATGGCCACGGTAATACCGGCGGGACCGGAACCGACCACAGCAACCTGTTTGCCACACGACGGCGCGGGCGTCCACTCCTTACGATCTAAATACGCTGTGGAGATGTAGTGCTCGATGCTCGAGAAATGTACGGGTGCGCCCTTGCGGCCCTGGATGCAAGCACCCTCGCATTGGCCCGAATGGTTGCACACCATGGAGCAGACCGCGCTCATGGGATTGTTCTGGAACAGCAGCTCGCCCGCCTCTTCTAGACGACGCTGTTTGAACAGGTCGATGACCTGCGGAATAGGCGTCTGAACTGGGCAGCCCTTAATCTGACAGAACGCCCTTTTACAACCCAGGCAACGATTCGCCTCTTCGACAATGTGGATAGCCACGCAACTCCCCTTTTTAATGCAATCCAATGGGGCGACGATAAAGACCCTTCACCGCCGCCCCCATACAGGTAATCTCAATCTGCCGACACGACAAAAGCCAATGCTATAACTCGCGATGCAAAGCCCCGCAGCGAGCGGACATGTGCTCGAGTGTCGCCAGGCAGTCAGCCCCCGTCGCCGGCACACTGTTCTCGACCACGCAGGGAATCCCAGGGCAGGCGGCAGCCGCCCAGGCCACCACGGGCTCAAAGTCGTATCGTCCCGTCTCGCCCACGCCATGGCACACCAGGCGCGAACCCGTACCGTCGCACCAACCGGCTTCGTCCTCGTTGTCGACGACCTCATAATCCTTGGCGTGCAGCACGCGGATCTTGCTGCCGCATAAGTAGAGCATGCGCGCGGTAATTTCCTGCGCTTCGTCAACGACGCTGGGGTGCAGCAGCGACACTGGGTCATAGATCACGCCGAGCGACGGGCTCGAGACGCGCTCCAGCACTTCACGGCAGCGATCTGGCGTGTTAACGGTCTCGTTCCAACCAGGCTCGATCAAAATTTGCCCACCCACGGCCTCGGCCCGATCGCAGATGTGTGCAAGCCCGTCTGCAAACGCATCGAGTGCCTCATCGGTCATGCGGTCGTCGGCAACGCGGTTCTGCGCATTGGGGCGACCGGTCTCGGTACCCACCGGGCAGCCGCCGAGCATCTTGGCAAAGTTCAGGCACGCCTCGTACTCGGCAAAGTTATCCATGAGCTGTTGGCGATCGGGCGTCGCCAAATTCTTATAGCAGCCGAGCACGGCGACCGAAACGCCCGACTCATCGAGCACGGCACGCAAATGGTCGGCAAGCTCGCTGGTCAGGCCGCCTCGATCGATCCCCATCGATGCGTAGAGCACCTTGCTCGGCAGCTGAATGCACGAAAAGCCCAGCTCTCCCGCCATGCGAATGCGTTCCTCGACGGTCCCCTGCGGAAGGTCGTGCAAACGTACACCCGGAGTAATAGCCCCCACGTTATTCACATCCCTTATGAGCGTTGATGCCCGGGGTGTATCCGCCAAACGGGTCCTCGATGGAGCACACGCCCGAGGGGGCGAGCGGATCGCGCTTACCGGCCAGCTTGTCGTGATGCATGGTCTCGATATAGGCAAGCACCAGCGGCGCCACACCCTTTGCATCATTTTTGACCACGGGCTCGCTCATGTAGTAATCAAACGTGCCCTCGCGGTGCGCGGTGTTGCCCAAGCCCGCGACCAGGCAGATGTTGTCGAGCGCCAGCTGGCCATCATGCTCGGACAGGCAGGTCTCGCAGATGCCGTCGAAGGCGCGACGGCCGTACTGGTAGTAACGCTCGCCCAGCACGCCCAGACGCACGCCCTTCATGATGGCATTGGCAAAAATCGCGCTACCAGACTCCTCCAGGTAGTTGGGGGCGATATTGGGCAGGTTGATGACCTGATGCCACATGCCGGTCTTCTCGTCCTGATACGGCAGCATGGCGTCGATCAGGTCGTGGAACATCTTGCGAATCTCGTCCTTCTCGGCTGACATCGAAGGCGGCATGAGCTCCCAGGTATCGATGAGTGCCATGGCAAACCAGCCCTCGGCGCGCAGCCAGAAGTTAGCCGAAAGGCCGGTGACCGGGTCGCACCAGAACTGTTTGCGGCTCGCGTCGTAAGCGTGATAGTACAGACCGTTGAGGGGGTTGCGCATCAGGTCATGCACGACCTGGAACATATGGAAGCTGTCCGAGCAGGCACGACGGTTGTGGAAGCTCAGCTCGTACTGCATGTAGAACGGCTGGGCCATATACATGCCATCGAGCCAGATCTGGTTGGGATAGACGGCCTTGTGCCAAAACACGCCTTCTTTGGTGCGCGGCTGGGTCTCGAGCTGGCGGTAGATGGTGTCCATGGCGGCACGGTACTTGGGCTTGCCCACCAGGTCATAGAGCTTGTAGAGGGTCTTGCCCGCATTGACGTTATCGAGGTTGTAATCCTGCGGGTTGTAATGCTTGATGGTACCGTCGTCCTGGACAAAGAAATCGATGTAGTCATCAGCAAAGGTCAGGTAGCGCTGCTCACCCGTGATCTCGTACAGCTCGATGAGCGCCTTGATCATGCAGCCGTCGATATAGTTCCAGGTGTTCTCCTTGCCGGCGCGAATCTTTTCGATATTCCAAGCCGGCGCCTGCGGCGTAGAGGTTTCGATCAACTGCTCGATATAACGGTCCAGGATTTGATTGCAACCCATTGCTGTCCCCTCTGACATAAACGATAGGTGAACGTTACCCCTAGTGTAACGCGAACGGGGAATATAGGGTGAACGTTAACCCTATATTCCCCGCAAACGGCAGACTTTTAGCGGCAAACGGCGGTGAGACCCGCGGCGATGCGCTGCGCCAGGCGCTCATAGCCGGCAGGACTGTAATGCAGACCGTCCGGCATATAGAGCTCGCGGTGCTCTGGCAAAAACGGGCTGATGCCACTTTGCGCATACAGGTCAATCACCGGAACGGAGTAGCGGTCACAGACCTCGAGCATCGCCTTTACGTAGGCGACCTGCGTCAACCCCAGGTGATTGAGCTCATCGCTTGCCGGGATATCCTTCTCGTGCTTACCGCTCGTCTTGCACGGCGTCATAAACACGAGCTTTGCCTGGGGCGAACGCGCCGTGATGGTGCGGATCAGGTAATCGAGTGCACCATAGAACTCGTGCACATCGGTACTGCCCAACTCGCCAAGCGGCACGTTGCGGCTAAAGTCGTTGACACCGCCAAAGACGATGTAGATATCAGCCGCATTGTCGATGCCGTCCAGGCGCTCGACAAACGAATCGCTGCGGTCGGCCTTGATGGCGATACGCGAACCCTTGATGCCAAAGTTCTCGATGACCGCGCCTCCCAGCAACGCGCCCAAATGCGAGGTCCACGAGATGTCGTTGCCTCCCCCACCGCAGCCGTTGTCGCCCCAGGTCGTTGAGTCGCCAAAGCAGCAAATGGTCGATTCACTCAAGCTCTTCGTTTCCATAATCTTCTCCTCATCCGCCCATCGGCGGTCATACAGGAACGTACCGTTTATTCGCAGCATGCCGAGGGGCTATGCACGGGGGCGCATTCCGCAACGTGCGAATCGAGCCATTCGATATCCTCGGCAAGATGTGCCACGCCCAGATGGTGTTCACCCGGACACACCTCGTGCCGCAGGCCATCTCTGCGACCCAGCAACTTGTAGGCATCGCGCACGATCTTGAGCTGCTCGTCAACATTTTTCAGCCCGCGCGCACCGTTCAGATGATCCTCTTCGCAGCTCTGCACCAACAGCGGGCGCGGCGCGATGAGCGAGGCAATATCGCCCATGTCGAGTAAGCGCCAAAGTCCGGGTGTGTAGTTGCAGCTGCAATTGCCATTGAGGTGCAGCAGTGAATCACCGACACCGTACAGATAGCCCGAGACAAACGCCTTGCGCACACGCGGGTCGAGTGCGGCCAGGTACAACGTCATGTAGCCGCCACCCGAAAAACCAAAGCAACCCAGGTCATCCATGGCAATATCGCCGCGTGTCGCCAGGTAATCAATCAAGCGCATGTTGTCCCAGACGTTGAGGCCCGCGACCGTAAGACCCAGTGGCTCGGCCATACGTGCCTGGTTTAGGCACGTCCCTCGCAAGTAGTTGTTCTCGTCATCGCCCTGGCCCTTCCAGTCACGACGGTATCCCCAGCCGCGAGCGTCGGGGCAGACGGCCACGTAGCCCATGCGCGCTAAACGCAGACCGTAGTCGTAATTGAACTTACGCACGGCATCATCGACCGCCGGCACGCCCGCAACACCGGCTACGCTAGCAGCGCCCGCTCCCTGATGGCCATGCGGGCAGATATAGCAGCACTTGCGGCCGCGCGCATCGAGCTTAGGCGACTGCGGCTCGAGAAGGTAGAACGGCATCCAAACGTCGCGCTCCACCTGCAGCATCGCATGGGTGCGCACGATGCCGCCGGCAACCCGCACACGGCTGAGTTCACGAATCTCAATCGGGGCGCGGTCCATAAGCGAAAGGCCCAAAACATCGCACAGGCGAGTCCTGGTCGCAATCTTCCATGCCTCAAAATCTGCAGGAGTCTGGCCCGCAAATGCGGCAGAGCGCCCCTCGCGCTTCAGCCGGGCACGCAGCGCAGGCTCGTCTTCGCAGTACGTCTCGATGTGCACGGTGCGACCATCGGCAGATAGCCCAGCCGTCTCAACCGCATCACCGGTGCCTCCCTCGGGATCCCAGCCATCCGCACCGGCAAGCACCTGTTCGCGGGCGTACCCGGCAGCAGCCATCACATCGAGTTCATTCGCCCACGGCACCCAGCCGGTAGCATCACCCGCCGGCCCATGCAGGATCGCGCCAGCATACTGCACGCAGTTGTGCGCCGCCGGCTTATTCCAATCCCACCAGCCTTCGCGCTTGATATGTCGCCCCAGCCAGCAATCGATCAGCGCAGTTTGCGCCCATTCGCGCCAAGGACGACCCAGGTAGACCGAATCCGGCGCCACGCCATCCGGAGCTGTAAACGAACAGCCGTGGAACACAAAGCCGTGCGGCTCGCCTTCGGGCGTCGACGCCGCCGTCACGTAGCCGTTCACGTCCATATCGCGGTTGAGCGAGCGAATCTCGCACCCCTCAAAGTAGGCACGCGCGCCGCCAAAGATAAAGTCGACATCGCCCTCGATCCGGCAACGTCGAAAATACTGGCGCCCCACCCGGCGCGGCGCATACTGTTTGGGTCCTATGAACCCGCCCGGTTTGGCCTCATGCGGCGGCAGCGGACCCAAAAACAGTGTGTCCTGGTGCCCCTTAATGCAGCAGGCATCGACAACCAGACGGTCGCCATCGGCATACAGGGCAATCGCCTGACCGACCTCGCGCCCATCGCCCGCATCGTTTTCGATCGTGAGGTTCTCGAGCCGTACGTCGTCGGCATCGACCAAAACGGTATAGGTCCTAAACGTGCCGAGCATTCCGTCGATGCCCGATCCGTCCCCCGAGGGCACCTTGGCGCCCAAGCCGCCCACGATACGCACGCTATCGGCCGTCTCTCCCTCAATCGTCACATGCGAGCGATGAATCTCGACCCGCTCGCGATACTCGCCCGGATCGACGCGAATCATCACCGGTTGCTCGGCATCCGGATAGAGCTGATCGGCTGCCGCCAAGGCATCGGAAATCGTTGGATACGCTCCTGCCGCAGCCCTCGAAACGCGCAGCGTATAGATACTTTCGCTCATCGTCCATCACGCTCCCATGCAACGAACTGTTCAGGCCAGCCCTGAACTTGTGGCTGAATATGCTCGGCGCAGCCCTTAAATGCCGTTAGGGCCGTGGCGAGCGATGCCCCATGCTTTCCATGCGGAAAGACATGTAGGCTAAAGCCAATCCCGTGGTCGGCAAGAGCCTGCGCAAGAAGGAGGCTATTTTGAACTGGTACCGATGCATCCTCGGCGGTATGCCACAAGAACGTACGGGGGAAACCCTCGCCCACCATATTCTCGATCGACAACTTTTGAGCCAAAGCGCCATCGGCACCCGTTAGGTGTTCAAATGAACCACGATGAGCATAGCCCCCCGAGCTTACGACCGGATAGCCCAAGCAAAGTGTGTCAGGCCGAATCGACTCAGGCGATGCCGCAATCGACTCTGCAAGCCAGGGTTGGTCCCAAAGCGCCCCGAGCAAGCCAACTAGATGCCCACCGGCCGAAAAACCCATGACCGTAATCCGATCAGGATCGACACAGTACTCTGCCGCATGGCTTCGGACGGTATCGACCGCCCGCGCGAGTTCTTGCAATGCCAGCGGATAGACAGCCGGAGCAACCGAATAGTTCAGTACAAACGCTTGGTAGCCCATCGCCAACAAACGGAGCGCTACCGGCTCGCCTTCGCGCGGCGAAACGTGATCGTAGCCGCCTCCTGGCACGACCACAACTGCAGGCAGCGGTTTTAAAGCATAAGCATCTTCGGTCGGGGCAAAAACATAAGACGTAATCGTGGCAGACGAGCCATCGACCCCGACAGGAATCGTTTTATTGAGCATGTATTCCCTTTCACCATGATGCGTAGCGCAGCGCACACGGCCGTATCGCACAAGGGCTGCATTGCCGATTTATCCGACAATGCAGCCCTGGTCATCAACCCGAGTTAGGAACGGACAACCTTGTCGGCGTTCTGGAGCTGCAGCTCCTCGCCGTCCTGGCCCTCGATTACCACATTTTGCAGGTCGAGCACCTTGACGTTTTGCGCAATGATGCCCTGACGCACCATGGTCTCAACGCCGCAGGCCATGGCCGGGACAAAGGGCTCGGCATCGTCGGCAAAGGTCACGTGAACGTCTTGGAACGTCAGACGCGTCACCTTGCTCTCGGGCAGACCCGTGATATAGGCCGCGGCAGCATGGCAGTTGGTGGCCTCGATATCGCAAAACGTCGTGGCACCAAAGCCGGGCGTGCGGTCGTCGACGGGCAGTGCCTCGCGAGACTGCACGTAGTCGGTCTTGCCGTCCTTGTCGCAGAAGTAGAACGAGTTGACCACGAAGGGCGTGAGCACCTCGTCCATGCGAATGTGCTCAAAGGTAATGCCCTCGTTGACGGCATCCTTGCCGCGCCCGCGGCGGGTCTTGACGCGCAAGCCGCGGTCGGTGCGTTCAAAGAGGCACTTGCTCACGGTGAGGTCCTTGATGCCGCCGGCAGCCTCGGACCCCAGGACCACGGCGCCGTGACCATCATGCATGTAGCAGTGAGAGATCAGCACGTCGTGCGTGGCGGGACGAAGCTCGGGCTCAATGCCCAGTTTGCCGCTCTTGATGGCGATGCAGTCGTCACCCACTGAGAACTGACAACCAAGGATGCGAACAAAACCGCAGCTCTCGGGATCGAAGCCGTCGGTGTTGTGGGAGTTCTTGGGACCCTCGATGGACAGGCAGAGCGCATCGACGTGCTCGCACAGGATGGGGTGGATGTTCCACGCCGGGCTGTTGCGGACGGTGAAGCCGGCCAAGCTCACGTTTTGGCACTCGGACAGGAAGATCATGCGCGGGCGGGCGACCTCGCGGCCCTCCTCCGGGCGAAAGATGTTCTTAAAGTCCTTGTTCCACCAGTTGTCCTCGGCAAAATCAGTCTGACCGTCGATGGCACCACGACCATAGATGCACACGTCGTGCACGCTCAGACCCGTAAAGGTAGAGCAGTAGGTCGAGAAACTCTCGCCCTCCCAGCGGCCCAGGGGCAGCATATCGGTGCCGGCATACCCGGCGCCCTCGTCGCCTGTGACCGTGCCCGGAATGTAGGCAAGCGCCGCGCGATCGTGACGGGCCAACAGCACCGCTCCCTCGGCGAGCTCGATGTTGATATTGCTCTTAAGGAAGAGGGACTTGATGCGATAACTACCGGCGGGGATCAGCACGCGCCCGCCCTTGGGGCAGGCCATGATGGCAGCCTGGATGTTGGTGGTGTCGTCGTGCTCGGCATCGCCCTTGGCGCCACAGTCGCGAACGTTGATGGTAAAGGGCTCAGCCGGCGTGGTGACACCTACGCTCAGCTCACGCTCGCCACAAACAAAACGAACCAGGTTGCGCTTGCCGGGGATCAGGCCGTCGACATAGGTCTCGACCGTATTCGTGGTACCGGCGGGCTCGTCGTTGACAAAGATCTCCCACGTATCGGCGCAGGTAAAGTAACCGCCGTCGTCAAGCTCGATAACCGCCGCGCGCGCGTTGCGCCAGATAACGTTCGTCTCCATGGGTTTCTCCCTCAAAAAGATGCTCTAAAGGCAAATTGTACGCTGTTGAAAAAGGGCCGTGCCTGCCGGCGGAATTCCGGTGGCACGGCCCTGTGATTTGGACGATATGTCGGCCTTACTCGGCGGGAGTTACGCTACCGTCCTGGAAGCCAACGTTGTTGTGGGCAAAGCAGTCCTCGTACTTAAAGCCGGAGAGCTCCTCGCAAAGCGCCTTGACCTCGGGCTTGACGTCGGCCATCTTGCCACCCTCCTTGACTCGGTGAATCTCGTCGCAAAGGACGTCGCACTGCTCCTTGTCGATCTTGATGCCGCGGGCAAGGACGGCCGCAAGCAGGAAGAAGCCGGCGCAGCCGATGATCATGTAGCCGCAGATATACAGAGGCACGGTAGCGGGCTGGGTCACGGCGTCGCTATTGCCGGCGGTCTGAATGAAGCCGGAGGCAGCAAGGACGATAGCCCACACGTTGACGGCGATAGCCTGGGCGATCTGCTGGCAGAGCTGCTGCGCGGAGCTGTAGATGCCCTCGCGACGACGCAGGGTGATGAGCTCATCGACATCGGGGATGTAGTTGAGCAGAACATCGGGCAGGTACCGGAAGCCGACGTAGAAGAACTTCCAGATGGCGAAGATGATGGGGTAGGCGATCATGGCGATGGCGACCGTGGAGGTGCCGTTGATCTGACCAAAGGCGAAGTAGTTGTAGGCAATGATGCACGCAGCGCAACCGACATTTGCGAGGTACCAAGACTTGTGGAAGCCCTTCTTGGCCATGAGGGCGACCCAGATGGCGGTGCAGACGATAGCGACGACCTTGCCAGGCATCTCCATCACGGACTCGTAGGACTTAGGAATCTGCAGGCAGTAGACGATGAAGAAGGACAGGCAGGCAGACCAGCAGGCGGCGGCGAGCTTTGTGGAGACCTGTGCGTACAGAACCTTGCGGAAGGACTTGTTGCGGAAGGTGGAGATAACGTCGATGAAGAACTTCTTGATACCCTCGCCGACGCTCTCGATCTTCTCCTGAGCGACCTCCTCGGGGGTGTGCTCCCACGTGGACAGGTACACGCAGAGCAGCGAGATTGCCATGACCGAAGCGTTGACCGTAGCGATGATGAAGTAGCTGAACGGGTTGGTCTCGCCGAAGGTGCCAAAGCCGAAGCCCACAAGTGCAGCCATCAGGAAGCCGGCGGCGTTACCAAAGAGATGCTTGTAGCCGGTGAGGTACGTACGCTCCTTGAAGTCGTCGGTCATCTCGATGGTAAGCGGCGACAGGTTGGCGGTGCAGAACGTGTACGCGACGTTGTAGATCAGGTACAGCACAAAGTAGTACGGGAAGCCAAACGGCGTAGCCACGAAGATGAGCGGCTCGGCGATCATCATCGGGATGGCCAGCAAGATCCAGAAACGACGACGACCAAAGATGCGGCCAATCTTGGTGGCATAGAAGTTATCGGCCACAAAGCCCATCAGCGGGCAAAGAATGGCGTTGACATAGATGGCAAACGAGCTGATCAGTGCAGCCTCACCTGCGGACAGGCCACACTCCGTGGACAGGAACAGCACCATGTAACTGTGCGTAAAGGTCAGGGCACCGGAATTGAGCATACCGCCCATACCAAAGCCCAAGCGCGTCCAGAATGTGATCTTGCGCTTTTTTCCGATCTTATTAGTCATCGAGCTCCCTCTCTTTTCTCGATTGTCTTGTAACAAGACATTTGAGTCCATACCGACGTCTGTCTGCATGCCGTTCAGGGTGAACGTTTAGCTAGATTATGCGCGATTGCTTATGATAGGTGAACGTTCACTTGTATATTATCCTTGAACGCCCGTTTTTTGCCGTTGAACGGGCCTGAAAATGAAAAAATCCCTGCATTTTTGATTATCAAGTCGATTCAGCACCACGCAACAACTAGGTGAACGTTCATTGTTCTCTGGAGATGAGGGAGGTGCCGGGCACCCTTCCCCAAAAAAGCCGTGCACGACAACGCAACGAGAAACGAAAAACGACCCCGCCGAAATTGTCCTCGGCGGGGTCGCCCAGTCTTTGCAGCAGCTTATTCAATCACGCGCTCAACGTGTCATCGCTACAGGCAGACTCCGTCCTTCCAGATGCTGATCTCGTGACAGCCGCGACGCTCGGCGCTGGTAAGCTTGCCGCTCGCCGTGTCCAGCACCAGCTGATACAGATCGCCGGCAGCCTCATCGAGCGTACGCTCGCCCGTAGCCACCACACCGGCGTTAAAGTCCATCCAGTTGGCCTTGTGGTCGCACAGACGCTGATTGGTGAACACCTTGAGCGTAGGCGCCGGCGCGCCAAACGGTGTGCCGCGGCCGGTCGAGAACAGAATCACGTGGCAGCCGGCAGCCGTCAACGCCGTGGTGGATACCATGTCGTTGCCCGGACCGCACAGCATGTTCAGGCCGTGTTTAGTTGCCCGGCCGGCATACGGCAGCACGTCGACGATGGGGGCAGACCCGCCTTTTTGCACGCAGCCGCAGCTCTTGTCCTCGAGCGTGGTAATACCGCCGTCCTTGTTGCCGGGGCTCGGGTTCTCGTAGACGACCTCGCCGTGGCTAATAAAGTAGCCCTTAAAGCCATTGAGCATGTCGGAGGCAGCGTTAAAGACCTGCTCGTTCTCGCAACGGTCGAGCAGGATGCTCTCCGCGCCAAACATCTCGGGCACCTCGGTAAGCACCGACGTGCCGCCGCGGGCGACAACCATATCGCTCACGCGACCGATCGTGGGGTTGGCGGTAATGCCCGAAAGGCCGTCGGAGCCGCCGCACTTAAGTCCAATAACCAGCTCGGAGGCCGGAATGGGCTCGCGCTTGGCCTGCTTGGCGAGGTCTGCCAGCTCGGCCAGAATCTTGTGGCCCTCGATCTGCTCGTCGGCTACATCCTGGCAGGTGAGAAAACGAACGCGCTCGTGATCGAAGTCACCGAGCTCGTCGAGCACCTGCTGATGCGTGCAGTTCTCGCAACCGAGCGACAAGAACAGCACGCCCGCGGCGTTTGCGTGACGCGACAGTGCCACCAGCAGACGACGGGTCTGGGCATGGTCGGCGCCGGTCTGCGAGCAACCGAACGGATGCGGGAAGTAGTAGACGCCCTCCAGCGAGCCATCGACCAGATCCTGGGCCTGCTCGCACATGGCACGGGCGACTTCGTTGACACAGCCGACCGTGGGGATGATCCACAGCTCGTTGCGCGTCGCGGCACGACCGTCGGCGCGGCGGAACCCCATAAAGGTCTCGGGCTCAACCGACTCAACGACCGGATGCGTGGGGTTGTAGGTGTACTCGACCTCGCCCGAAAGGTTGGTCTTCACATTGTGCGTGTGGAGCCACTGACCGGGCTGGACATCGCCCGTCACGTGTCCGATAGGAAGGCCGTACTTAATGACGTCCTCGCCGGCGGCAATCGAGCGCACAGCCATCTTGTGGCCTTGCGGAATATCCTCCGCGGCCACGACCTCGCCCACCCCGGGAACCGCGACGGCGGTGCCCTTGGCAAGCGGCGACAGCGCGACGATCACGTTGTCGGCCGGATTGATCTGGATAGTGTTCATTGCAAATGGTCCTAACCCTACAGGTTGAGCAGAAGTCGAGACGCGGGCACGCCGTCCCGCGCCCGCGTCTGCGCCGGAAATTTACGCCTGAGCGTTGGCGAAGGCCTGCTTGGCACCCTCGGTGCGCACGACGGCGAGCGCACTGACGACAAACTCCTCAAGACCTGCGATCTGCGTAAGGTCCTCGCCCCACATCTGCTCGTTGGTGAGCACGTCGTGCACCAGCTGGGCATCGTCGGCGCCGGCATGGGCGGCGTAGAAGTCGAGCACGAAGGCGTCGTCCTGAGCGGTGTACTCGGTGCCGTCGGAGCGACGCAGGTGCAGGCCGTCGCCCTCGCGGGACACGAGCTCCTGCGTGTAGAAGGAGATGAGCGTAGCGAGGCTCGTCGCCAGGCACTTGGGCAGGTTGCCGGTCTCGGCAACGTAGTCCTTGAGCGTGGGCAGGTCGCGAGCGCGCCACTTAGCCGTGGAGTTGAGGCAGATGGAGAGCAGCGCATGATCAATAAACGGGTTGTCGAAGCGGTTTTCGACGGCGGCGGCAAAGGCTTTGCAGTCCTCGACATCCAAGTCGGCGGCAAGCGTCGGAATGACCTCGTCGTAGAGCATGGTGTTCATGAAGCCGCGAATGGTCTCGTCATGCATGCAGTCGCGCACGATATCAAAGCCGGCAACCCAGGAACCCGGAACGAAGGCGGTGTGGGCACCGTTGAGGATGCGGACCTTGCGCTTTTTGTACGGGGTGACGTCGGGAGTCACGAAGACGCCGGGGAGACCGGCCTTCACAAACGGCAGGCGCTCCTTGAGCGACTCGTCGCCCTGGATACCCCACATCTGGAAGGGCTCGCGCACGGCCAGGAAGGGGTCCTCGTAGCCCAGACGCTCGGCAACCGCGGCGGCCTCCTTAGGATCGCGGATGCGGCCGGGGACGATGGTGTCGACGAGCGTGGTGCAGACGGTACAGTCGTTGGCCATCCACTGCGCAAACTCGTCCTCCCAGCCCCAATCGCTTACGTACTGGTTCATGATGCGCAGCAGCTCCTCGCCGTTGTGATCGATGAGCTCGCAGGCGAGCACGATAACGCCCGACTTACCGGCGGCCCAGCGGGCGTGAAGGACCTGGACAAGCTTGGCAGGGAAGCTCGCGGGCGGCATGTCGTCGGCCTTGCAGGACGGGTCGTAGGCGATACCGGCCTCGGTGGTGTTGGAGACGATGATCTCCAGGTCGTCGGAGACAGCGACCTCCATCATGGCGCGATAGTCGTCCTCGCGATACGGGTTAAGGCAGCGGCTGCAGGCGCTGATTACACGAGACTCGTCAACCGTGTTGCCGCTCTCCTTGCCACGCACCAGCACGGTGTACAGGTCGTCCTGGGCATTGATACCGTCGGCGAAGCCAAAGGCGCCACTGATGGGCTGCACCATGACAACCTTGCCGTTCCATCCGGTGGCCTCGTTGCCCATGTCAAAGAAGCGATCGACGAAGGCACGCAGGAAATTACCCTCGCCAAACTGCAGAACCTTCTCGGGAGCGTCCTTGGGCAGCAGGTAGCCCTTGTAGCCGATCTTCTCGAGCGCATCGTAGCTGATGTTCTCCATCTATGTCTCTCCTTAGATAACTGTTAGCGTGCAAGCAAAACGGGGCGCCGTGTGTGGCAACGGCGCTCCCGAGTTCGATGTGATTCGATGCGGGCTTAGGCCTCGACGGTGTCCAGGTCAAAGCCAAAGTAGCGGACCGCATTGTTGTAGCTGATGTCGCGCACGATACTGCCCAGCAGCTCCATGTCGGCCGGGTACTTGCCCTGCTCGACCCACTCGCCGATCACGCTGCACAGCACGCGACGGAAGTACTCGTGGCGCGGATAGGACAGGAAAGAGCGGGAGTCGGTAAGCATGCCCACAAAGTTGCCCAGGACGCCCTCGTTAGTCAGAGCCGTGAGTTGCTCGCGCATGCCGACCTCGTTGTCGTTGAACCACCAGGCGGAGCCGTTCTGGATCTTACCGGCGGTCGGAGCCTCCTGGAAGCAGCCCATGACGGTATCGATCATGGTGTTATCGATGGGGTTCAGGCTGTACAGAATGGTCTTGGGCAGGCCGCAGGTCTCCTGAATGGAGTTGAGGAAATCGGCAAGCTGGTCGGACGGCGTGTAGTTGGAGATGCAATCGTAGCCGGTATCGGGACCGAGCTTGGCAAACATGGCGCGGTTGTTGTCGCGCTTGCAGCCAAAGTGCAGCTGCATGGCCCAGCCCAGACGGACATACTCGCCGGCAACGAACTGCATAAAGGCAGTCTTGTACTTGAGGACCTCTTCCTCGGTAAGCGGCTCGGCAGCCAGACCCTTGGCAAAGATAGCCTCGATCTCGTCGGCGGTAGCCGGGACGTACATAACGTAGTCGAGTGCGTGGTCGGAGGCGCGGCAGCCCAGCTCGTGAGCAACGTCGTAGCGCTTGGAAATGGCAGCCTTCATGCCCTCAAAGTCGCTGACCTCAACGCCGGCAACCTCGGAAAGGTGCTTGCAGTAGTCGGCAAACTCCTGGCCGCGCTCGATGCGCAAAGCGGCATCGGGGCGCATGGCGGGAACGACCTGAACGTCAAAGCTGTCGTCGGCGGCAATCTTCTTGTGCCACTCAAAGCTGTCGGCGGGGTCGTCGGTAGTGCAGATCATGCGGACGTTGGACTGCTTGATCAGGTTACGGCAGGTAAAGCTAGCCTCAGCGAGCTTGGCGTTGGCAAGGTCCCAGACCTCCTGGGCAGTCTTGCCGTTGAGGACGCCCTCGTAGCCAAAGTAGCGCTTAAGCTCCAGGTGGCTCCACTCAAAGACGGGGTTGCCAACGCAGCGACCCAGGGTCTCGGCCCACTTTTGGAACTTCTCGCGAGCAGGGGCGTCGCCAGTGATAAAACGCTCGTCGACGCCGTTGGCACGCATCAGGCGCCACTTGTAGTGGTCGCCGCCCAGCCAAACCTCGGTGATGTTCTCGAAACGCTTGTCCTCCCAAATCTCCTTGGGAGAAATGTGGCAGTGATAGTCGACGATGGGCATGCCCTCGGCAAAGTTGTGGAACAGCTCCTCACCGGTCTTGGTGCTCAGCAGGAAATCCTGATCGTCCATAAAGTTTTTCATCAAACAGCCCCTTTGCTGGCAACGCGGGCGCACGGCGCGCTCGTTATCCTTTAGGTGAACGTTCACCATACTAATCCATTACGACTCAAAAGGTGAACGTTCACCTAACAACCATGGGGTGAACGGTAGGTTTTGCCCGTTCAACGGTTGCCGGAGCTGTGACTTGCATGCATTGCGGACCGGTTGGCGTCCCCGAACACCGAACTTGAGCGCTTTTGCTCAGGTGGGTCATGTCCCGACGTACATTTTTGGGAGTATTCAGCATTGGAGCGCGCCGTGCGCCATCCTCAGCGTCCTATTTGGAACGCAGATAGCGCCCGATCGGCATAAAAAGTGCCCCCGATGGCAAATTACGCCATCGGGGGCACTTAAAACAATCGTTCTGCACCTCATTCAGGGCATGCCAATGCTGAATACTCCCAAAAATGCACGTCGCAAGAGGGGGTACCTGCTCAATCGGCTAAATACCCGCAAGTTCGCAGTAGCGGTCGACATTGCTGGCAAATACCATCTCGACGGCACCCTTCTGGACGGGCACCGTCGGGGTCCTTCCCCACAGCAGATAATCGCCCAGTGTCTTGGCGCCGCGATACGCCAGGCTCGTCGGGTCCTTATAGACAATATTGGTAAAGATACCGCGGCGCAAGGCCAGGGCGCTTTCGGGAAACAGGTCGTTGCCGATCACCATGACCCGACCGGCCTTGCCGGTCGAGACGAGCGCGTCGGCAACCACTTCGGAACCAACGGCAAAAACGCTACAGATAAGTTCGGGGGCGTCCGGCGCACTCAAGCGCTTTTCGAGCTCATGCTCGAGTTGTTTGACTTGCGCATGGGCACCTGCAAGATCCTCAACCTGCCATGGAATATCACGTTCGCGCAGGTAATTGTGGAAGGCGCGGGCGGTTAGATAGTGCGAATCGGTATATGGGTCGCCTGTCAAAAGGAGCACGCGGGCGTCGGCCCCAGAAGCATGGACCAGGTTTGCCGCCTGCTCGGCCATAAGGCTGCCTGCCGTCGAATAATCGGCCAAGCTCGCACCCAAACGATTCAAATGCGGACGGTCGCCGTCGACAAGCTCAATCGTCACGCCCGCCTCGGCGATCTGCCCCAAAAGCTCAGTCGCACGATCGTCGCCCGGCGCATAGGCGAGCAAGCCATCAATCTTCTCGCCCACCTGCAGACGCTCGTCGATTTGCTCGAGTGCATCAGCGTAGCCGCCCACGCCAAATTCAACGCGCTCAACCGTAATGCCCCGGTCGATGACCTCCTGTTCAAAGCGATTGCAGCCTTCCCACAGGTAACGGAAAAAGTACGCTCCTTCGCGCGATGCGCGGGGCAGGCAAAACACCAGATTGATATCCTTGCGGCGCAGGCTTGAGGCACTTGTGTTGCGGTGATAGCCCATGGCCTCGGCCTTAGCGTTCACCTTGGCGCGCACGGATTCGCTCACGCCGGCCTTTCCCGTCAGAGCCTTGTGCACGGTATTGATGGAAACGCCAAGCTCGGCGGCTATGTCCTTCATGGTTACGCGAGCGCTCATGCGGTTACTCCGTTATAGATAAGTTGCCAATTAATAGTCCAGTTAACGATACCCCAAAAATACTCTTCGACTCGCCGTGCTCTCCCTCAAATGCACAAAGCGCCCCGCGAACGGATGCCCGCGGAGTGCTTGGATGTCCGGACCTTATTTGATACCGCGACCCAAGTCTTCGGCGATTTTGTCTACGCCCTTAAGTGCAGCGCACGTCTTTTTGTTGGAGCAATGCCCCGTGCAAACGCCACCCTGAGCGCAGTCGGCGCAGGTGCCCTTGCGGTAGATGCGCACGCACACGGCGACAAACGCAACGCCGATAACAGCCAGTACAACAATATCGATAGGTGCCATAGCAAGCCTCCTCTAGTTAACCATCACTTACTTTACCCCATTCTCCACCTACCAAAAAGGGACAGGTTTATTTTGGTTGGTTTTATCTGCGGAAACGCCACATCTCTCCCACCAAAAAGCCCGGGTATCGCGAAGATACCCGGGCTCGTGGAAAGGGGCTAATCCTTATTTGGACTTAAGCGGAAACTGCGGCGGAAGCGGTGTTGGTCTCGTCCTCGTCCGTCCAAGCGTGCTTGGGCATGGGACGAAAGATCTGGAAGAGCATCGCAACCAGCAGAACGATGGCTACAACCGTCCAAATACCAAACTGGCCAAGGACAAGCAGGTTGTAGAACTGGTTGATGAACAGGCCAATGACCCAGGCAAAGGCGCACTCGTAACCGATGGCGATCGCAGTCCACTTGCCGGAATCCATCTGGTTGCGGATGGTACCCATGGCGGCAAAGCACGGGGCGCACAGCAGGTTGAACGCGCCAAAGGCAACGCAAGCGCCCATGGTCGGGAACATGCCGGCGAACGCGGTCCACAGGCTCGGGTCAGTCTCGGCGGCGTCGGCCACGGACAGCAGCGAACCGGCGGTGGCGACGACGTTCTCCTTGGCGACAAGGCCAGAGACAGTCAGCGCAGTTGCCTGCCAGGTGCTAAAGCCGAGCGGGGCGAAGATCCAGGCAACCAGGTTGCCCAGCATGGCGAGCACGGAGTAGTCCATGAACTCCTCGGGGATGCCTTCCATCGCAGGCAGGAAGCCAAAGGAGCCGTTGTAGCTACCAAAGTTGGACAGGAACCAAACCACGACAGTGGACGCGAAGATGACCGTGCCGGCCTTCTTGATAAAGGCCCAGCAGCGCTCCCACACGTGCAGCGCCCAAGAGCGGATCGCCGGGAAGTGGTAGGCGGGAAGCTCCATAACGAACGGCGTCGGGCGACCGGCGAAGAGCTTGGTCTTCTTGAGCATCAGACCCGAGCCGATGACGGCAAAGACACCCAGGAAGTAGAAGAGCGGGCTGATCCACGCGGCGGTAGTGGAAGAATCGCCGATGATGGAGCCCATGAGCAGAGCGATGATCGGCAGCTTAGCGCCACAGGGGATGAACGTGGTGGTCATGACCGTCATGCGGCGGTCCTTCTCGTTCTCGATGGTCTTGGTGGCCATGACGCCAGGGACGCCGCAGCCCGAGGACACGAGCATGGGGATGAAGGACTTACCGGACAGGCCAAAGCGGCGGAACACGCGGTCCATGATGAAGGCGACGCGGGCCATATAGCCGCAGTCCTCCAGGAAGGACAGCATGACGAACAGCAGGAACATCTGCGGCACAAAGCCAAAGATGGCACCCAGGCCGCCGACGATACCGTCACAGACGAGCGAGTCGACCAGGCCACCGTCCTCGGTGCCGCCCGCCACGAGGGCATCGTGCACCATAGTGGTAATACCCGGAACATACGGACCATACTGAGCCGGATCGACCGAATCAGCATCGTCGCCCGCAGCCTCGACGGCTGCGTCGTAGGCATCGCGGCCCTGACCGAGCACGTACCAGCCGTCGGTGCCGAAGAGCTGGTCGTTGGTGAAGTCCGTCACCGTGCCACCCAAGGTGGAAACGGCGATGTAGTACACGCAGAACATGATGACGACAAAAATCGGCAGGCCCAGGATACGGTTGGTAACCACGCGGTCGATCTTCTCGGAGGTGCTCATCTTGGCCGGGGCCTTGGTGAGGCACTCGTCGATGATGTGCGCGATCACGCCGTAGCGCTCACCGGTGATGATGGACTCGGCGTCGTCATCGCAATCCTGCTCGCACTGGGCGACCAGCTGCTCTACGCGAGCAGCCTTCTCCTTGGTGAGGTTGATGAGCTTGCAGGCATCCGCATCGCGCTCGAACAGCTTGACGGCATAGTAGCGGCGCTTGTTGGCGGGAACGCTTGCCGGCAGGTTGTTCTCGATGTGCGTCAGGACATCCTCGATGGAGGAATCAAACTTGTGCTCGGGCACCTGACCCTTAGAAGCAGCGGACTGCTTAACCTGGTCGAAGAGCTCCTTGATGCCCTTGTTCTTAAGAGCGGAGATCATCATAACCGGGCAGCCGAGCTTCTTGGAAAGCTTGTCAATGTCGATCTTGTCGCCATTCTTCTCGACCAGGTCGGCCATGTTGAGGGCAACGACCACGGGCAGGCCGGTCTCGATGACCTGAAGCGCCAGGTACAGGTTGCGCTCGAGGTTGGTGGCGTCGACCACCTGGACGACAACATCGGGCTCGCCGCTCATGAGGTAATCGCGCGAGCATTGCTCCTCGGGGCTGTAGGGGGAAAGCGAGTAGATGCCAGGGAGGTCCGTGATGGTAACGTTCTTGTCGCTTAGGAGCTTGGCTTCCTTTTTCTCAACCGTGACGCCGGGCCAGTTGCCAACGTAGCCGTTGGCGCCGGTGATCAGGTTGAAAAGCGTGGTCTTGCCGCAGTTGGGGTTACCCGCCAGCGCGACATGGATCTGAGAATCCGCCATTCAATCCTTCTTCCTTGTGTGCCTGCGCTGCTTTCTCCGCGCAGGCTGGATAATGTGCTTCAAAGATGCTGCATTAAGTTAGAAAAACCTAACTTTATCTGCAGAAATATACGTCGCAAGCCCTTACTGGACCTCGACGACGGCCGCCTCCTCCTTGCGGATGGAAAGCTCGTAGCCGCGCACGTTGATCTCGACCGGATCACCGAGCGGCGCGACCTTCACGACCTTGAACGAAGTGCCCTTGATGAGCCCCAGGTCCATAAGGTGGCGGCGAAGCGCACCCTCACCGTGAAGCTTGACGATGGTGGAGCTCTCGCCCACCTTAACGTCACCCAACGTCTTCATTTACTTGTCCCCCTTTCGGTTTTTATCAAATGCTGCAGACTAACCGACAGTCATGATGTGCATGGCAACCTTGGAATCGATGCCAAAGCGTGCGCCCAGCACCGTGACGATGATATTGGCGCCACTCGAGCTCACCACGTGGATTTCGTTGCCCTCGACAAAGCCGAGGTCCTTGAGGTGGTGTTTCATGTCCTCATTGCCCTTTACACGAGACACGCGCACGGTTTCACCCGCTTTTACCATCGAAAGCGGCATGGCCGGCATCTGCGGTCCGCAAGACATGAGTGAGCTCCTAACGTCAGTTCGTCCTCAACATCGACGCGATAAAAGTTAACCACGTCTATGTTCGCTTTAGTAAACTAGCACGTGGTTAACTTTTTGGAAAGGGTCCGCATTCAGATTTCGAAAAAGTTTCCTATACGAAACAAAAAGGCGCGGCAAAGAGCCGTCCTTTGCCGCGCCCCGTCATGCTTAAAGCGAGAGGTTTCTAATCGACGTAACGCAGGAAGCCTCATCCACGCCCGAAACGCGGAAGATGATGTCCTCGCCGCACTCGCCGTAGAGAGCCATGAGGCCCATAACGTCGCGACCGTCGGTATGACGGTCACCGATGCTGACCGACACGTCGCTACGATGCTTGGCAATGATGTCATAGAGCAACGCAACCGGGCGGGCATGTAGTCCCAACGGATCTTTAATCGTCTTTGTAAACTCGACCATGTCCCCTCCCACGACATCGCACATTCGGCCGGCAAAACCCAGCCACGTGGTAGTTATTGTAGCGTTAGATGCTTGTCGAGAGCCCCTCCGGATACCCCGTGGTCAAAAAGTGGCAAATATGAGTACTGTCACCAATTTAGTAGCAGCAAAATCGAGAGCAAATTGCCTACTTTGAGCGATTCGAAGAGGTTGAAAGCCGTCAAACGCCCTTTAAAGGGGGTTAGATAAATTGATTTTGAGTCCATTTTTGCTCAAAACCGGCCGATAGATATGACACCTCTTTTGCAACAGTACTCATATTTGGCATTTTTTGACCACAAGGTCCAAAACCATGCCCCAAAACACAAAAGGAGGGGCCTCGTAAGGCCCCTCCTTAGGAAAGGGAATCGATTTATTCCACAGCCGTAGATTAATCCTAGCCGCTACTCCATCATGTCGAGGACGGAGGGGCGCAGCTCGCTCTCGGCGGCCTCGGGATCGGTCTCGCGCAGACGGTTGATGTAGCGGTTGTACCACATCACGGCAAGGCCCAGGAAGACAACCACACCGCCAACGTTGTAGACCAGCGTCAGCCACAGCGGCTGATCGAGCGGAATGGTGCCGCAGATAAGCACGAAGCAGAAGACCACAAGCAGGAATGCGGCAACGACCAGGCCAAAGCTGCGCGAGCCCATGCGGAAGTCACGGGGAGCGGCGTCGAAGTTCTTGCGCAACATAAAGTAGGCAAGCAGGATCAGCAGCGGCGGGAGCAGAGCAGTGGCAGCCGTCATGTTAGTGACGATCATGAGCAGGTCGTCGAGGTTGCCGGAGCCCAGGGCCGGGATGATCAGGATGGGGACGACGATAGCGAACTGCAGCCAAGCAGCGCGGGCGGGAATGCCATGCTCGTTAAGCTCGACGATCTTGCTACCAAAAACGCCCTTGGGGATCTCGGTGAAGAAAACCTTGATGGGAGCCGAGGTCCACATCATGAGGGAGCCCAGCGTGGCAGCGAGAAGGATCAGGCCAATGACGCGCGTGGACACTTCCATGGGAATGCCAAAGTGGGCAAAGACAGCGCCGAATACGTCGAAGATGCCGGTGGAGATGGCAACGCTGCCCTCGGGAATGAACAGGTTAACCAGCAGCGAAGCACCTGCATACAGAAGGCCGATGGTCAGGCCGGCGATAACGACAGTGCGCACGAAGGCCTTGACGCCGCCCTTGAGGTCGTTGAGGAACACGCCGACAGACTCAGCGCCGCCAACGCCCTGGATGATCCAGGCAAGCGTACCGAAGAAGCCCCACGCAGTTGCGAAGTTGCTCATGTCGGGAGCCATGTTAGCGGGAGTAGGAGCCGTAGCGAACTCAACGCCGCCAAAGGCAGCAGCCAGGGACAGCAGGATGAACACGGCGGTCAGGCCGAGAGCCGCGGTCGAACCGAAGGAGGAAATGGAGCCGATCCACTTAGCGCCCTTGGTCGAAACCCACGTGGCGATAGCAAAGACGACGATCTCGATAATGGTGATCCACAGCTGCGAAAGCTCGGCGTTGGCACCAAAGAACACGTAGCTCGCGTAGATGATGACGTTGGGCAGGACGGACGCAAAGAAGAACAGGTTAACGAACCAGTAGCTAAATGCCGTCAGGAACGCCCAGCGACCACCCATCGAGGTCTTAACCCATGCGTACACGCCAGACTCGGAGTCCTTGTTGAGGCCGACGAACTCGGCGGTAACCAGGGTATAGGGGACAAAGTACAAAAGCGTGGCAAAGAAGAACGACGGCGCAGCTGCCAAGCCGATGGCCGCGTTGTTGTTGATGATGTTCTTGATACCGAACACGGCGGCGACCGTCATGCCCAGCAGAGCGAACGAACCAATCGTTCCTCGTTTTTCAGAGCTCATAAGCCCTCCCAATCATCTATTAAATGTCATCTAAACCCGTCCGAGCTGCAAGTGCAAACACGGACGGTGCACCTGCTAAGGGGAATGGGGAAAAGGGAGTCAACAAAGCCATCCCCCTTAACGGCGCGAAGCAAACGTCCAGGCGGACGAATACTACTTGTTGGGGAAGGAATATCCTTCAACCGTCACGTGCAGTACCACGACGCGGGGATCCGCGGCATCAGCCACGACACGGTAGGCCTCGTCGATCTCGACGACGGCAACGCCGCCGGCAGGAATCGTCACGGTCTCCCCCGCTCCCTCAAAGCGCTCACGATCGTCGATATCGCTGTAGGCGCGCGTACAGGTAAGATCGGCCTTAGAAGCCACCTCGACAGTCAGGTCGCCGTCGAGCGGGGCGAGCACGGCATGATAGCGACGGTGACCGACCAGATCGGCGGTAGCGGCCTCGTGGGCGTTCACCCACCAATACACCAACGAGTCGCCGATGGAGTAAGCCACGTCGTGCTGCAGGTCGGCAACACCATCGAGCGCCTGTCCGGTACGCATCCACTTCTTGACGGACTTCATCTGAGCGTCGAAATCGGCGCGCGAGTTAAAGACATGCATGACTTATGCCTCCTTAATGGGTGCCAGCGCCTGAGCCAGATCGGCAGACGTCAGCGGTCGCAGGGACACCTCAAAGCTGAAGCTCTCAAAACGGGTGCGATAGGAATCGAGCACCTCGGAACCCCAAGAGTTCGAGCCAAGGCCGAGCAACTGGTCGTTGATGTTGACCGTAACCGTGTCGCCCTTGACAAGGTCGTAGACGTGCTTGGCGTTATCGATAGCCTCGCAGCTATAGGGCCATGCCGAGAACGAGAACGGGTTGGAAGCGGCGTCGGCCGGACGAGTCACCAGCACGCCGTCACCGTGGCTCGAGCGCAGGGCAACCCAGCGGGTACCCTCGCGGTTGGCACAGTCCTGAGGCATAACGTAGGGCGTGAACATGTCGTCGACCGTAGTGCGGTAATGACCGACCGGGTTGGCGCGCAGCGAGTCCGGATAGTTCTCGCCCGGGCCGTGGCCATACCACTCGACGGCACGATCGCAACCGGGAACCTCAAAGGAGATGCCGATGCGCGGGATAATGTCCGAATAGTCGCCGTAGGGCTCGCCGGAAACCTTGAGGTCGACGCGACCGCTCGGAAGCACGGTGTAGACAAGCTCGACGCGCATGCCGAACGCGCGGACGGGAGGAGCAATACGTTGGCTCACGGTAACGACGACCGCATTGCCGTCCTGCTTCCAAGAAACCTTGCGGGTAGACGTCTGCATCACATCGATGAAGTTGTCCTTCCACAGGGAGTCGTACTCCTGGGCGTGGTTGTCGACGAGCGGATGCCAAAAACCAACCTGGGGGCCAGAGGCCATGACGTCGCGGCCGGATGCCTTCCACTCGCTCACGGTACCGTTGACCTTGCTGAAGGTCAGCTCGCCGTTGAGGGAGTGAATGTGGATCTCCTGCTCGGTCTCCTCGACCGTAAGCTCAGGACGAGCGGGGGCAGCGATGGCCGGCGCCGAATGGTTGGCGATGGCAAACTGGCTTGCACCCAGTTGGAACATCGGCTCGCACCAGACGTGAGCGGCCATGGTGTAGGCGCGCACGGTCAGCAGGGTCTCGCCTACCGCGGCCTCGTGAATCACCAGCGGAAGCTGGACGGACTCGCCGGGGGCAACCGCACCGGGCATGAACGTCTTGCGGCAGACCACGTCGCCGTCCACCAGGGTCTCCGCCGACAGGCAAACATCCTCGAGGGTGGTAAACCAACGCTTGTTGGTGACGGTCAGCTCGCCCGCCTCGTCGTCGTAAGCCATGCGAACCGGGCAGATGACCTGACCATACTCAATGAGGCCCGGGCTCGGCTGCTGCCAAGGGAACACCATGCCATCGATGCAGAAGTTGCTGTTGTTGGGGTAATCGCCGTTGTCGCCACCATACATATCGTAGGCAACGCCGTCCTCGGTCACAGCAGCCAAACCGTGGTCGCACCATTCCCAGATAAACTGGCCTTGGATGCAATCCCAGCGATCGAAGACCTCCTGATACTCGGACAGGCCTCCGGGGCCGTTGCCCATGGAGTGACCGTACTCGCAGTTGATGCGCGGCTTGGGGAATGGATGCTCACCAAAGTCGTTCATCTGCGACACACGGGAGTACATGGTGGAGATAACGTCGACGGTATCGGCGTTGCGGTCCTCCTCGTAATGGACCGGACGACCATCGAGCTCGTGAGCCTTGGCGTACATCGCGCGGATGTTGCAGCCATAGCCGCTCTCGTTGCCCATCGACCACATAATGATGCAGGCGTGGTTGCGCTCCTGCATCACCAGGCGCTCAATGCGGTCGACGTAGGCCGGCTCCCATGCCGGGTCGTCGGTGACCAGGGCGATATTGCCGATATTCTCGAAGCCGTGGCTCTCCATATCGGTCTCGGCGACCAGCATGATGCCGTACTCGTCGCACAGCTCGTAAAAGCGCGGGTCGTTGGCGTAGTGGGACGTGCGCACCGCGTTGATGTTGTGCTGCTTCATGAGCTCCAGGTCGCGGCGCATGCGATCGAGGCCCACGGCGCGGCCCTTGTGATCGTCGTGATCGTGGCGGTTGACGCCATGCATCTTAAAGTAAGTGCCGTTGAGGTAGATATGATTGCCCTCGACCGTCACCTCGGCAAGACCCTGGCGATGCGGGACGTACTCGCTGACCTGGTCACCGTCGTAGACCTCAAACGTAAGGTCGTAGAGGAAGGGGTCCTCGGGATTCCAGAAGTGGGCATCGGTCACGCCGCACTCGGCATGGCCGTCGACGCACTCGCCCGTAGCCACCACGTTCTCGCCATCGCTGAGCGTATACACAACGCGGGTAGCGCCCTCGGCCACCGTATCGAGCGTGATCAGAGCGGTATCGCCCTCGCGGTGCGTGCGGAACCTAAAGTCGACCAGGTGCGCGGCGGGACGCTGCATAAGGTACACATCGCGGAAGATGCCCGAGGCCCACCACATATCCTGGTCCTCGATATAGCTGCCATCGCTGTACTGCAGGACCTTGACAGCAAACAGGTTGTCGCCCTCGACGAGCGCGTCGGTCACGTCGAATTCGGCAGACAGGCGCGAACCCTTGGTCATGCCGATAAACTGACCGTTGACGTACAGCTCGCCATAGCTCTCGATGCCGTCGAAGCGAATGATCTCGCGAGCGCCGGCGGGAACAGCGGGAAGATTGACGATACGCTGGTACACGCCCGTGGGGTCATCGGAGGGAACGAATGGCTGGTCCACCGGGAACGGGAAACCCTCGTCGGTGTAGGCAAGGTTGCCATAGCCGTCTACCTGCCACAGGTGCGGAACCTCCACGTGATCCCACTCGGGCTCGTACTTGGAAAGCTCCTCGTTAGAGACGGCAGCAGGCCCCTCAAAGAGGCGGAACTGCCACGAGCCGGACAGCTGGACAAACCCGCGCGACAGCTCGCGGCTGTACGTAGCGGCGAGATCGGCGGTCTCGTAACCCATAAAGTACGCATGGGGTGCCAGGCGGTTCCTGTGGGTGAGCGCTTGGTTTTCCCAATCGTTAATGGCGTCCATGGTGATGCTCCTTCGTCATCGTAGTGATTCTTGTGCAACCGGTTGTCCTTATCTTACGGGCGATGCAAAAAACTGTGCAACCGGTTGTCCGCTGAACGGTCGATTTCGCCGGATTAACGGTGCAACCGGTTGTACAACCGCGGCACTTATGTCACCCTGAGTATCGAAACTCAGTGTAAGACATCGTTCTTAAGCTCGTAGGCAACCGCCACGCCCGCTGACATCTCACCCATACGAGACGTATTCGATTGCGGCTTGGTTGCAAAACGACACCGGTCACCGGATATCATGAACGCTGTTCAGGCGCACTATAGTAAGCTGTATCCGCACCAGCCCGTATCAGCGACAACATCGACCGCATTCTCCAGGAGACGCCATGACCCAACCAGTTCGCACCGCACCTACGCTTGCCGAGGTTGCCGCAGCTGCCGGCGTGTCGCGCTCCACGGCATCGCGCGCCCTCAACGATTCACCCCGCATTAGCGAGGAAACCAAAAAGCGCGTCCGCGCGGCGGCCAAGAAAGTCAATTTTGTCCCCAACGCTCGTGGCCGAGCGCTCGCTGTCGGGCGCACGGAAATCATCGCCGTGCTCGTGACCGAGCCCCTGAGTGAACTCTTCAGCGACCCCACCTATAGCGAGTTTTTGAGCGGCATTACCGAGGAACTGTCGGAGTCGTCCTATCTGCCCGTTATCTTGCAGGCGTCTTCTACGCATGAGCGCAACCGCGCACGCGAGCACTTTGAGCGACGCTCGTTCGACGCCGTGATCGACGTCTCCCCCTACAAAGGCAGCGAGTTGCTCGAGGTGCTGCGCGAGCTGGGCGTACCCACCGTGTTGTGCGGCCAGCTCGAGGGCCACCCCTATCGCGACGTGTTCTCGACGGTCTACTCTGGCGACGAAGAGGGCGGACACTTTGCGGCACTCGCCATGAAGAAGCGCGGGCGCAAAGATATCGTCGCCGTGTTGGGACCGCAAGACAACCCCGCTGTTGTCGACCGCCTGCGCGGCTACCGCGCCGTCTTGGGCGAAGACCTCCCAGACGCAAACGTTATCTATACCGGCTGGAACAGCGGAGACGGCTATCAGGCCATGCACCAAATTCTCGCGCGCGAGATGGCTTTCGATGGCGTGCTCTGCGGATCGGACCGTATCGCGGCTGGCGTCATCACCGCACTCAACGAGGCAGGCCTATCCGTTCCGGCGGACGTTTCTGTCGTCGGCTTCGACGATCACGAGATTGCGACGCGCTGCGTCCCCGCGCTCACGACCGTCCGCCAGCCCCTGCGCGAAGAAGGCCACATGGCCGCCAACATTGCGCTCGACATGATCAAGGGTGCCGAGCCCACCACCTCCGTGATGCACATGAAGCTGATCCAGAGAGACTCGCTATAAGAAACTGGGCCGGGCTTTCCGCCAGACAGTTGTTGCGGAAAGTCTATCCCGTTTTGAGCGCTCGTTCTGGGGCACAGTTTCCGTTAGACAGCTCAACCGGAAACTGTGCCCCATTATTTTGCCGGATTCTGGGTCGCACTTTCCGCGATGCCCGGTCACCCCATGCCCTCACAATCTCGGCGTATAAAAAACGAGGGAAGGCACACGTCCTTCCCTCGTTACGAGCAATATATAGCCGCTCGCCTACATCAGGCGCAGGCTGACGTCCTTGAGCTGGGCGCCGCTAACGGCACTCGGGGCGCCCGACATGAGGTCGGAGCCACTAGCCGTCTTGGGGAACGCCATAACGTCACGGATGGAGTCGGAACCGGTGAGCAGCATGCACACGCGGTCCAGACCCAGAGCGAAACCGCCCATCGGGGGCGCACCAAACTTGAGGGCCTCCATGAGGAAGCCGAACTGAGACTCGGCGCGCTCCTCGGTAAAGCCCAGGAGCTTGAGCATGGACATCTGCATCTCGGCGTTGTGGATACGCATACCGCCACCGCCGGCCTCAAAGCCGTCCATGACAAAGTCGTAGGTGCACGAACCGGCTGCCAGGGGATCGGCCTCGATCTTGGCGATGTCGGTCTCGGTCGGCAGGGTAAAGGGCTGGTGCTCGGCAGCATAGGCCTTGCGATCCTCGTCCCAATGGAACAGCGGGAAGTTGACGACCCACAGGAAGTCGTGACCCTCGCGCTTGATCTCAAGCGCATTGGCCATGTGCGAACGCATACCGCCCAGGATCTCATCAGAGAGCAGGCGCGGGCCGGCGGCGAACATCACAAGGTCGCCGGGCTCGACGTCCATGCGCTCGCGCAGAGCGGCCATCTCCTCGTCCGAGAAGAACTTGACGATGGGGCTGTTGATGGAGCCGTCCTCGCGGAAGGCGATCCAGGCCAGGCCCTTGGCGCCAAACGTGGAGGCCACGCCGGCGAGCTTATCGATCTTGGCACGTGCCCAGGCACCGGCGCCCTTGGCGTTGATGGCCTTGACGACAGAGCCCTCCTCATTTGCGGCGGTCGCAAAGACCTTGAACTTGGAGTTGGCAAAGATGTCGGTCAGGTCGACCAGGTGCATGCCATAGCGGGTATCGGGCTTGTCGGAGCCATAGGTGTCCATGGCATCCCAGTAGTTCATGCGACGCAGCGGCGTGGGCATCTCGACACCCATGCGACCGAAGGCATCGGCAAGAACCTCTTCGAGCGCGCTCATGACATCGTTCTGGTCCACGAAGGACATCTCGATATCGACCTGGGTGAACTCGGGCTGACGGTCGGCACGCAGGTCCTCGTCGCGGAAGCACTTGGCAACCTGGTAGTAGCGCTCAACGCCACCGACCATGAGCAGCTGCTTCAGAAGCTGCGGGGACTGCGGCAGGGCGTAGAAGTTGCCCGGCTGGATGCGGCTGGGAACGATGAAGTCGCGGGCGCCCTCGGGCGTGGACTTGAACAGGGAGGGCGTCTCGACCTCCATGAACTCACGGTTGTGCAGTGCCTCGCGAATGGCAAAGGTAAAGTCGGAGCGCAGCTTGAGGTTGGCCATCATCTCGGGACGGCGGAGGTCCAGATAGCGATAGCGCAGGCGGGTGTCCTCGCTGGTCTCGATGCCGTCCTCGATCTGGAACGGCGGGGTGACGGACGTGTTGAGCACCTCGGCGTGGTCGGTCAGGACCTCGATCTCGCCGGTCGCGAGCTTGGTGTTGGTGGTCTCCTCGCCACGGGAGCGCACGACGCCGTGGATCTTGATGGGCCACTCGGGACGCATGGTCTCGGCGATCTTAAAGGCGTCGCCGTCGGAGTGCTCGGGGTCGAAGGTGAGCTGCGTGATGCCCTCGCGGTCGCGAAGATCGCAGAAGATAAGGCCGCCGTGGTCGCGGCGACGGCTCACCCAACCGGTGAGGGTGACCTCTTCGCCCACGTTCTCGCGGCGAAGCTCGCCGCAGGTACGGGTGTGCATGGAATGCTCGTCGATGGGACGGGTCTGGCTCATACCAGTGATCCTCCTTTATGGATCTGTGCCGCCCCGTGTCGTTCCGGGCGGCGTCGTACAGATTTGCCCAGCCTGTGTAAACCGCGCAGCCAGACATGGCGTTCTATCTTATCGCACCTGTGTCGATGTGCCGCGGAAAAGTAGCTCCTGCCCAAAGACTTGACGGAGACGAAACAATTGACGCGGCCTGACCGTCGCCCAGGCGCGCCGCGTGCGACAATGTGCCCCAATACAACTGCACTCGGAAAGGCCCGCCATGACTGCACGCCTCATCGTTATGGATATCGACTCCACGCTCATCAACCAGGAAGTCATCGACCTGTTGGGCGAGGAAGCCGGCGTGGGAGAGCAAGTTGCACAGATCACCGAACGCGCCATGCGCGGCGAGCTTGACTTTAAGCAGGCGCTCGAGGAGCGCGTGGGGCTGCTTGCCGGCTTGGATGAGAGCGTGTTCGAGCGCACCTTTGAGCGCGTGACGTTTACTCCCGGCGCGCTGGAGCTTGTGCGCTCGGCGCACAGCAAGGGCTGGAAGGTCGGCGTGGTGAGCGGCGGCTTCCACGAGGTCGCCGACAAGATCGTGGCCGCCGCGGGCATCGATTTTTGCCTGGCCAACCGTCTGGAAGTCGTGGACGGCAAGCTCACGGGTAAGCTGGCGGCAGACATTGTGACCAAGGAATCCAAGCTCATTCAGCTGCTGGATTGGGCGGTTGAGTGCGGTGTCGACATGGCCCACACCGTCGCGATCGGCGACGGCGCCAATGACATCCCCATGATTCAGGCCGCGGGCACGGGCATCGCGTTTTGCGCCAAGCCCAAGACGCGCGAAGCCGCCCCGTTTGCCATCGACGAACGCAACCTGACACTCGCCATGGATATCATCCTGCGCGACTAGTCGATCCTTCTAACAATAGAATCAGTCTGTCCTATAGTTTCCGAACAATTTTGTCTTAGTGTTCGGAAACATACCCTTTGAGTGCTAGACTTTGCGCCGTCGAAGGGAACATATATGGATAAGCGAGATCTAGAGCAGCTGCTGAGCGATGTTGCCGGCGGATCAGTCACCCCCGCCGACGCCCTTACGCGCATCCAGACGGCTCCGACTGCCGATTTGGGCTTTGCGCAGCTCGATCTTTCGCGCGGAGTGCGCCAGGGAGCCGGCGAGGTTGTCTACGGTGCCGGTAAAACCGCCGAGCAAATTGCCGCCATTATCGAGGCGCTGCGCGATGCCGGCCAGGAGCGCATCCTAGTCACACGCTTGGATGCCGAAAAAGCCGCGCGCACCGCTGAGTTCCTCGGCAACGACATCGACCTGGGATATGTCCCGGACGCCCAGCTCGCCCTGGTGGGTGGCAAGCCCTCCCCCACCGGCAACGGACACATCGTCGTCGCCTGCGCCGGTACGAGCGACCTGCCCGTCGCCGAAGAGGCGGCACTGACGGCCGAGTTCTACGGCAACGAGGTCGATCGCCTCTACGACGTGGGTGTCGCCGGCCTGCACCGCCTGCTCGCTCATGCTGAGGAACTTGCCCAGGCGCAGGTGGTCATCGCCATCGCCGGCATGGAAGGCGCCCTGGCGAGCGTTATCGGCGGTCTTGTGAGCTGTCCGGTCATCGCCGTCCCCACCAGTGTGGGCTATGGCGCGAGCTTTGGCGGCGTGGCCGCACTGCTCGCCATGCTCAACTCCTGCGCCAGCGGCGTTTCAGTCGTCAACATCGACAATGGCTTCGGCGCCGCCTACCAGGCAAGTCTTATCAATCATTTGAGCGCCGGCACGCCCTGCGCCCGTTAAGGAGCATTCTATGTCCAACCATCAGCACACGCTTATCATCGACGGCACCTCGGGCATCAGCGGCGACATGACCGTCGCAGCCCTGCTCGACCTGGGCGCCAGCGAGGAGCACCTGCGCGAACAGCTCGCCACGCTGCCGGTCGGCGGCTTTGAGATTGCCGTCACCCGCGTAAACAAGCATGGCATCGACGCCTGCGACTTTGACGTTCAGCTGGCAGAAGAGCTCGAGAACCACGACCACGACATGGCCTGGCTCTACGGCAACGAAGCAGCTGCCGAGCACACGCACGAGCATGAGCACCACCATCATGCCCATGGTGAGCACGAGCACCGCCATGGGCACGCGCGTGACCACGACCACGACCACGAGGGTCACCATCACGCCCACCACCACCATCACCGTTCTTTGGCGGACGTCACCGCCATCATCGATGGCTCGCAGATGAGTGATGGCACCAAGCGTCGCGCGCTCGCCATCTTTACCGCGCTCGCCGCCGCCGAGGCCAAGGCCCACGGCAAAACGCCCGAGACCGTCATGTTCCACGAAGTAGGCGCCATCGATTCCATCGTTGACATCTGCTCTGTCGCCATCTGCCTCGATGACCTGGGCATCGAGGATATTGTCGTCGAGTCGCTCTCCGAGGGTCACGGCACCATCCACTGTGCCCACGGCCTTATGCCCATCCCGGTGCCCGCCGTCGTCAACCTATGCCAGGCAGGCAATATCGCCCTCACGCCCGCACCGGTCGCCGGCGAGCTCGTGACGCCCACGGGTGCCGCCATCGTCGCCGCACTGCGCACGTCCGAGCACCTGCCGGCCCGCCACCGCATCGAAGCCGTCGGCTACGGCGCCGGTAAGCGCCCCTACGAGGGCTGCTCCGGCACGCTCCGTTGCCTGCTTGTTCACGTGGACGCATAGCCATGGATGCCCGCAAAACCAAAAGCCGCGCCGCCATTGTCACGGCGTTTTCCGAGCTCCTTCGCGAGGAGGACTACGGCAAGATCACCGTCGGCGACATCATCGCGCGCGCCCATGTGGGTCGGGCCACGTTCTACGGCCTCTTTAAGAGCAAAGACGACCTACTGTCCAAGCTCGTAAGCGACATCTGCACCCACGCCCTCGACGACGATGGCACACCGCTCGACGACCCACTCGTGCAGGTCGAACATATCCTCAACAACCTCTGGGAGCGCCGCCAGGGCGTTCGAGCCCTCGTAGCCGGCGCCGGCTCACGCGTCTTCGCCGACTGCTTACGCAAGACCATCATGTCACGAGCAGCCGAAACCGTCCCCGCCGACCCCACAGGCCCCGCCGCCACCATGGACCGCAGCTTCTTACTACACCACATAGCCTCAAGCTTCGTTGCCACCGTCCAATGGTGGGCCTGTCACAACTTCCAAGCGGACAAAGCCGACGTAGCCAAAGACTACCTCTCGGCCATAAAGCCCCTCTTCAGCTAAGTAAGAAGCTCATCCCAAAGCATCGCCCCAACCCAGGCCGCCACGCACCCCAAAGTGTCACTCGCACCTCAAAGCGCCTAACAACAAAGTGCCCACCACATCCAAATTCAGATATATATGTTGGTTGCTTGTTCGAACACAACTGGATTCCCGCAGGGTCCGGCATAGGTTAACTTTTCGCCGCACTCCGCAGGACGCAAGAAGCTCCCGCCGCACTCCGCAGGACGCAAGAAGCTCCCGCCGCACGAAGTGCGCAGCGAGAGCTTCTTGCATGTCCGAGGACGCGGCGAAAAGTTAACCTATGCCGGACCCGGGCGTTATATCAATTGTCTTGGACTAGAACATGCCCAAGAAACCGTGCACAAACAGCGCGGCCAGAGCGGCACCGATAAACGGAGCGATGCCAGGAACAAGCAGGCCGTACTTCCAGTTGTTGTCAGCCTTGTTCTTGATCGGCAGCACCTGATAGGCCATGCGAGGACCAAGGTCACGAGCCTGGTTCATGGCGAAGCCGGTGATGCCGCCCATGCCCATGCCAACAGCCCAAACGATCAGACCGACGCAGATAGCGAGCATCAGAACGTTCTCGCCGGCGCGGCTAGCGGCAGCAAGGATGGCGCTGATGAACACAAAGGTGCAGATAGCCTCGCAGAAGAAGTTACGGGCATAGTTCGTACCCTCGGTGGTGGGGTTGGTCGAGAAGATGTTGCGCTGGGCAATGGGGTCGACGACGCCCTCGGAAGCCTTGAACTCATCGGCATACATAAGCCAAGCGATTACGGCGCCCACAAAGCCGCCGAGCATATCGGCAATCATGAAGGGGATGCAGCTGCTCCACGGCACCAGGCCTACGATGCACTGGGCAAGCACCATAGCCGGGTTCATGCACACGGCGCCGCCAAAGACAAACAGGCAGACCGAGATGCCAAAAGACCAAGTGGTGATGGCAAACATGTGGCCGGAGCCCTGATACTTGGTGCCCTTGAGCACGGTATCGCAGTGCACGCCCACGCCAAAGATGATCATGAGGGCCGTTGCGCCGAATTCGCAGAGGAGTTTGGTAAGCATAAAACCTTATCTTTCTTGTCGGTTATAAACGATTCGTTTAGGCCGCGCGCTAGTGCTGAGCGACGACAACGCCCAGGCCATCGGGAATGACGGCCACCTTGGCATCGGCACCCTTCATCTCAAAGGCGAGCTTGAGCGCCTCCTCGAGGGTGTTGACCGGCGTCATGTGCATATCCTTAATCATCTGGTGATCGCACAGGTCGGTGACCATGATCACGGGGTGATGCGCCAGGATGCGGGCAAAGATCTGGCTCGTCCACTGGTCGGGCAGGGTCTCGTCCTTAGGACGGTCGATGCAGGCGCGCTCAAACTCTGCCGGATCGTTGTCGGCGATGTTGTGATAGAAGCCCTCGCCGCCGTGACCGTCGGCACAACCGGCGACGTCGATGATCACACCGCCCTCGGGAAGCGTGGCCTCGGCAGAGCACATGCCCTTCACGGCCTGGTAGATGTTCTGGTCGAGCGGGTAGCCGCCGTTGGTGGTGATGGCAATCTCGCACTCGACGGGCTCAACGCCGGCAAGGCTCTTTACGAACTCGCAGCCAGCCTCGTGTGCCTTGTGGATGTCGCCGGCGAAGGAGCCAATGACCTCGTGCTTGCCGTTGAGCACCACGTTCAGCACAAAGGCAAGGTGAGCCATCTCGGCAGCGGCAAACATGTCCTCGCTCACGTGGTTATGGCACAGGTTGCCGGCACGCGAATGGGAATCGTTCACAAACTGGCCGTTGTGGTTGTACATGATGGTCTTGTAGCTGGCGATGCCAGGCAGGACGGACTTGCGGCTGCCGGAGAAACCAGCAAAGAAGTGCGGCTCAATAAAGCCCTCGGCAAGCAGCAGATCGCAATCGACGGCAATCTTATTGATGATGCACTCGCCACCAGAAGGCAGGGTGCCGATCTTTTTCATCATGCTGTCGTCAGTCGCGACGTGCATAACGATTTCCTCGTTGGCAACGATCTCCTCGCCGTACTTGTTGACGAGCTCCTCGTGCGTCGACGGACGATGCATACCCGTAGCAACCAGAATGCGAACGCGCGCTTCAGGCGCAGCAGAATGGATGTGATGCAGCAGAATAGGCATCGTCACACGCGAAGGAACGGGACGCGTATGGTCGGAGCTAATGATGACGATATCCTTCTTGCCAGCACAGAGCTCCTCGAGCGAAGGCGAGCCGTAAGGGTTGGCAAGTGACTCCTCCACCAGCTCTTCCTGCGATTTCGTGGTCTTAAACTCGTTTTGATGACCTTCCATCACACCTGCAAAGTTCTTATCCTCGAGCTCCAGATGCAACGTCTTGTGGTCAAACGGCAGTTCACATTCAAACAATGACGAGCGCCCTCTTCCTTTCAACTGACACACTAGATAAACCGTTGGAAGGATACGCCGCTCACCGAAAAACGCCACCGTCCACCGAGTCGTTAACACAACGTTCATATTTGACTCACAAAAAAACGGCCGCGATCCCAAACGGGACCGCGGCCGTCCGCCAAATACACCATGGGCAGGATAGCCTACGCAATGCCGAGGCGAACGTCCACCCCGACGGCATGCGTACGTAAGCCATCTTGCATAAATACGTCAATTAATTGCATAAAATGGCGCAAGGTTTTCTAGCCGTAACAGGGTAGTACCCTCCGGAGCGTGCATTTTTGCGAGTATTCTGCATCACGTAATCAGATTATGGAGTCAAGAGTCTCTTAAAAGGCCGAAATCCCTCACGACTCATCCCGTCAGGACGACGCACTGCGATAAGCCCGCCAAATTTAAACATCGTTAGCCTCCAATTGGCGCGCAGAGGCATCAACAAAGGCAGCGAAAATCGGCTATCGCCCTTATACATCAATCTTTGGCTGCTGAAAACTCCGTTTTTTGCACGTCGCCCCAAGCACCACCCTCACCCAGCGGCTGATCCACCGAAGACCGGACATCGCAGGGCCCGCCATAGGTTTACTTTTAGGCACACTCCGCAGGACGCAAGAAGCCCTCTCCGCACTCCACATTAGGCGCGAAGCGCACTTTATTTTCATCAGCTTTAATCCCTGAAGACCGAGGACGAAGGGACCCGATGGGTTTCCCTCTGAATGCATTCCGCAGCACGAAGCCCTTTCCAAACGCGCGAAGCGCGCCTTTATTTCCCCAGCAAGTAATCCACCGAAGACCGGACATCGTAGGGGCCGCCGTTTGTTTTCTTTCCGGCGCATTCCGCAGGACGCAAGAAGCCCTCACCGCACGAAGTGCGCAGCGAGGGCTTCTTGCGTGTCCGAGGACGCGCCGGAAAGAAAACAAACGGCGGCCCCGGACAACGACTACAGGGCTATCGATTACCCCGTGTTCTGCAAACCTGCCGAGACGCCGGTCACAGTCGAAAGAATCAGGCTCATGTACTCGGCCTTCTTCTCCTCGGCCATCTCGTCCTGGTTCATACGCACCTCGCGAAGGGCGCGGACCTGGGCGATGGACAGGGCGTCGACATAGGGGTTGCGCACGCGAACGGCGCAGCCGAGCACGCGACGGCGCTGCAGCGGCCACTCATCACCGACGATAGCAAGGACCCACTTACGGGTGAGCTGCATCTCGGTGAAGACCTTCTCGGACAGATCCTGGCGATCGCCCAGGTGCAGATACATCTTAGCGATGCGCTGGTCGGTCTTAGCGATCGACATCTCGATGTTGTCGATGAACGTGCGGAAGAACGGCCACTCCTGGTAGGCAGCCTTGAGCTGGTCAAGATCGCCCAGCTGCTCGCAGGCGGTGCCCAGGCCGTACCAAGCGGCCAGGTTAATGCGCGCCTGGCTCCAGCTGAAGATCCACGGAATGGTACGCAGGTCGTCGAGCGACTTGGCGCCCAGGCCGCGCTTGGCGGGACGCGAGCCGATCGGCAGCAGACCGACTTCGGTCAGCGGCGTCACGGTCGAGAACCACGGTGTAAAGTCCTCGGTGTTCAGCAGGTCCAGATAGCGCTCGTGGCTTACTGCGTTGAGCTTCTCTGCCATATCCCAGAACTTCTGCGTGGTCTCGGTGTTGGTCTTCTCGACACTCGGGGCCGACTGCAAAAGCGTTGCGGCGGCAACGGACTCAACATGGCGCTGAGCCAGCGTGCGGTTACCGTAACGGGCAAAGATGACCTCGCCCTGCTCGGTGAGCTTAAAGAAGCAGTTGACCGAACCCTTGGGCTGCGCCAGCACGGCCTTGTTGGCCGGGCCGCCGCCACGGCCCACGGCACCGCCGCGACCGTGCATGAGCACCAGGTCGATATCGTTCTTCTCGGCCCACTTGGCAATGCGCTCCTGCGCGGAGTGCAGCGCGAGCATAGCCGTAGTAGGACCGGCATCCTTGGAGGAGTCGGAATAGCCCAGCATGACCTCCATGCGGCGGTTGGTCTGGGCAAGGCGCTTCTGCACCACGGGCAGCGTAAGCATCTGGTCGAGCACGTCGACACAGCCCTCGAGGTCCTCGAGCTGCTCGAACAGCGGGATCACGTCGAGCTCGGGAACGTCCTCCTCGTGTGCGAAGGACAGGTGGGCCAGCTCAAAGACGTCGGCCACATGCTGGGCGCTCTTGGTAAACGAGATGATGTAGCGGTGCGCCATCTTCTTGCCGTAGCGCTTTTGGATGGAGCCGATAGCGCGGAAGGTATCGATGACCTCGCGCGTCATGGGCTGCAGGTCGCCATGGATACCGTTCTCGTGGATATCCTTGAGGGCGCGGGCGTGCACCACGGAATGCTGACGGAACTCCATCTCGACCATATGGAAGCCGAAGGACTCGACCTGCCAGATAATGGTCTGGACCGGGCCGTAGGCGGCACGGACGGCACCGCAGGCAGCAAGCGAACGCTGGACGACGCGCAGGTCATCCAGGAACTCGTCGGCGCTGTGGTACATGGTGTCGGTGATGCGACGGACGGTGGCGTTCAGACGGTCGGCCATGACGAGCATGACGGCGCGATGCGGCTCGTGCTCGGAAATCAGCTCGGCGCGGGCCGTGTACTGGGTACTCATCTCGACCTGATGGTTCCACAGGTTGATGAGCTCGGCAGACGGCTTGCTGTAGGTGGCCTCGAGCGTGAGGTTGCGGCCGATGCGGCGGCACTTATCCTCGAGCTTGAGCACCATGTGGGTGAAGTACTTGGCGGCGACCTCACGGCTCACCTTGGCGGTGACGTTGGGGTTACCGTCGCGGTCGGAACCGATCCAGCTGCCGGGATGGAAGAACGCCGGGCACAGCGGCGGCACGGTACCGGCCTTGTCGCCCAGCACCCAGTCGTCAAAGCGACGATAAATGACGGGGATAACGTCGAACAGCGTGTTATCAAAGATGTCGATGATGGTATCGGCTTCCTCGACCGGCGTGGGCTTCTTGAGCGCGATGGGGCTCGTACGCACCAGGGCGTCGATCTCCTGCAGCATATGGCGCTCGTTCTCCACCAGGTCGGAGCCGCCCAAACGCGGACGCTCCTCCAGCAGGTTGGAGATACGGCGAATCTTGCCCTCGACGGCCTTACGACGGGCCTCGGTGGGATGTGCGGTAAAGACAGGGTGGAACTCGAGCTTGCCGAGCAGCTCATTGGCACCCTCGACGCCCATCTCGTTTACCAACTGGTGATAGGCGACGGTGAGTTCGTTGGCGGGATCGACCTCGGTATCGGTCGATGCGCCGGCCTCGAGCTCGCGCAGCTGCGCCACACGGTAGTTCTCCTCCGACAGGTTTGCCAAGTGGAAGAAGCTCGTAAAGGCGCGAACGATGACCTGCTGCTTATCAAGCGGCAGGCTGTCAATCAGATCGACGACTTCGCGAAACGCCACGGCGGTGGGCTCGTCGGCAGTGGGCACGCCCTGTTCGTCAACGGACTCGTCGGCAGCGCGGCTACCGGGGTTGCCAGCATTGGCCACAATCTCGGCTGTCAAAATCTTGTCGAACAGGTCCGCGATCTCGGGATCATACTCGCTAAGCACACGACGTTCCAGGCGCAGGAACAGCGCCAGATTATCGCGCAGCTCCTCGGGGATCTCGATCTCGGCGAGACGCTCCCTGGACTCGGCATTCGAGCCGATTCGGTTAACGAGGCGGTTGACCACGGCAGCGACGCGCGCCGCGGCTTCGGGTACAGACTGGTTGCTTAGGTTCTCAGCCACGTTTCCTCCCATTCCTCCTTCTATGCACGTAACATGCGGTATTCATTATAGGCGCTTGAGAAATACTTTCGACACTGATTGCGCTTTACCACACAAAAGTATTTTCTGCATTGCAAGGGTTTTTGCCCCAAATGGTCGTATTTCTCGGTGGGCAGCATATGCAAGCGAGGGCATTCCGCATAAATGCGAAACACCCCCGTAACAATAGCTCGTCGCGAGCGGGACATGTTAGCGGGTCCGCAGCTCAAAAATCATGCGCTACAGACGCTCGCGAACCGCCTCGAC
This sequence comes from Collinsella aerofaciens, assembly GCF_019131995.1. Classification (GTDB taxonomy): domain Bacteria; phylum Actinomycetota; class Coriobacteriia; order Coriobacteriales; family Coriobacteriaceae; genus Collinsella; species Collinsella aerofaciens_S. The sequence continues at coordinate 139,027 of NZ_JAHONA010000001.1, forward strand.
GACGTTGGCCAGATCGACGAGAACCTCGTCATGGCTCTGCATGTCGCGCACCTTGACCTTGCCGGCGGCAAGCTCGTCGCCGCCCAGGACCAGGATGAGCTTGGCGCCTACCTTATCGGCCTGCTTAAACTGGGCCTTGAGCGAACGGCCCTGATAGTCGGCCTCGGTCACAATCCCTGCGGCGCGAAGCTGCTGCGTAATGGTAAAGACGTTCTGACGCAGCTCCTTGCCGGCATTGGCGACGTAGACGCACGGGACCTCCTCGGCACCCAGGTCGCTGCCAAAGGCCTGCAGGGCCAGCAGGGCGCGCTCAAAACCGACGGCGAAGCCGACGCCTGCCGTGGGCTTGCCGCCCTCGAGCTCGACGAGGCCATCGTAGCGGCCGCCGCCGCCGATGGAGCCGACGCCGGCGCCAGGGGCCTCGACCTCAAAGACAGTACGGGTGTAGTAGTCCAGGCCGCGCACCAAGGTGGGATCCTCGACATACTCGATACCGGCGGCGTCCAGATAGCGCTTGACTTGCTCGTAGTGCTCGCGGCACTCATCGCACAGGTTGTCACCCATCAGCGGAGCGTTGGCCATGATCTCGCGGCAGTGGTCGTTCTTGCAGTCAAAGGCACGCAGCGGGTTGAGCTCGGCGCGCTCGCGGCACTCATCGCACATCTCGTCTGCGTGATCGAGGATAAACTGCTTGACTTGCTCGCGGTAAGCCGGACGGCACTGAGCGTCGCCCATCGAGTTAATGAGCAGACGAAGCTTGGAAAGATCGAAGCCCAGGCGCTTGTAAAACTCCATGAGCATGATGATGCACTCGGCGTCTGCCGCCGGATCGGGAGCGCCGAGCCACTCGATGCCCACCTGGTGGAACTGGCGCAGGCGGCCCTTCTGGGGACGCTCGCCGCGGAACATGGCCTCGGCGTAGTACGCCTTAAACGGCGTGGAGCCCTGGGGCACCAGATTGTTCTCGACGACAGCGCGCACCACGCCGGCCGTGCCCTCGGGGCGAAGCGCCAGGCGCTGCTTGGGCTTGAGTTTGGTGTCGGTGCCCTCGGTAAAGACGCGCTCCAGGTTGGCACCGCTGAACACGCGGAACATTTCCTTGCGCACGACGTCGGTCGACTGGCCGATACCGTGGACAAACACGTCCACCTGCTCGATCGCGGGCGTCTCGATGGGTTTAAAACCAAACGGCTCGAACACGCCGGCCGCAATCTGCTGCATCTTTTGCCAGGCGCGCATCTCGGCGCCGATAAGGTCGCGGGTTCCCTCCGCCTTCTGTGCCTGCATGGGCAAACACCTTTCTTTTGTATCGCGTCATAGGTAACGGTCATTATACGGCACAAACACAAACCGCGGCGGCGCGTCTGACCGAACGAGGGTATGGGGACTCGTTCGGCCTGACGCACCGCCGCTGTTTGCGATCCGCTTTCCTCCGTCCCCTTCGGATCACGTGATCTGTTGGGGACGGAGGAAAGCGGATCATTTCGTAGGCCCGTGGCCGCCTTGGAAACCGAATGATGGCACGAGCATCCATTCGGCTTCCAAGGCGGCCACGGACAGAACGGGGCGAACAGAAAAGAGCGACGGACGCCTACTCCCCCGCCACGCTTGCGCGCAGCTTGGCGGCGATGGGCTCCGAGGCCAGCAGGAATACGAGCATGACAACAGAACACACCAGGCACACGATCCAGGCGCTCGCAAAGGAGCCCGAGACGGCAAAGAGCACATAGACCTGCCAAAGCTCACCCACAAAGCTCATGCCCGCGAGCACCGCCGAGGTGGCGATAACGGTTAGGGAGCCCAAAACGCGACCGCTTACTTTATCGGCAACATGGCCAATGACAAGCGATCCGATAACGCTCACCACGGTAGAGATCGCATTGGAGACGTTGTACTGGGCAAGCGTAATCCCGAGGTTGCTGACGATCAGCAGCTGGAACATGCTCATGCAGTTGACGAAAATCGTGTAGCACGTGGCCATGATCACGAAGCCGGAGGCCACCACGAGCCAGCCGGGGAAGAATTTGCGTTGCTGGGACATACCGCTCCTTTTAAAAAACGAATAGCCTGCGCCGGGCGCCGGTAGTGCCCAAGATTGCCTTGAAAGACAAGGGCATAGGCCTTATGGCCATGCCCGCAGGCTTGAAAGGCAAGGTTGGGTACTACCGGTGGTCGGCGATGTAGCCCAAAGCGACGGCGGCATAAGCCGCGGCGCCAAGGGGAAGCTCGGCATCGCTAAAACGTGCCTTGGGATGATGCTGAGCAAAATGCTCGTCCGTATCAGTCACGGCAGCGCCCACGGTAAAGTACGCACTCGGAATCTCGCTCGAGATCAGCGCGAAGTCCTCGCTCGCCATGGCGTGGAACAGCGGCAGGAAGGCGGCCTTGGGCAGCACCGCGCCCACGTAGCCAAGCGACGCCTGCGTCATATCGTCATCGAGTACGAGCGGGGGAACATCCGAGAGCGTCTCGATAGTCGCCGGCGTACGATATGTTGTGGCAACGCCGTTAACGACCTCCGCGATGCGGGTCTTGAGGTGCTCCATGAGCTCAACATCGAAGCCGCGCAGCGTTCCCTCGAGCACACAAGTGTCGGGGATGACATTTGCGGCCTGACCGCCGGCGAACTTACCGACAGTCAGTGCGACCTCCTTGACCGCCGGCACCTCGCGGGAGATGAGCTCCTGAAGCGCCAGATGCACATGGACGCCGGCCGTGATGGGGTCGATGCAGATCTCGGGGCTGGAACCGTGGCCGCCCTTGCCCTGGAGCGTGATGCGAAAACCGTACACGCCCGAGAGCGCCGGGCTGCCGTAGAGCACCAGGCCAAGCGGCGACTGGCTATTGACATGCATGGCAAAGGCGGCCTGGGGACGCGGGTTCTGCAGCAGACCATCGGCGATGGCGGCGCGGGCACCCTCAAAGGTTTCCTCGCCCGGCTGGAACAGCAACTTAACCGTGGCATTGGCGTCGACAAGCTCTGCCTCGCGCGCCTTGAGCATACGGGCTGCACCAAGCAGCGCCGTCGCGTGCATATCGTGTCCGCATGCGTGCATGCAGCCGTTCGTAGAGGCGAAAGGCTCGCCTGACTCTTCGGCAACGGGCAGGGCATCCATGTCGCCACGCAGCATAACGACCGTACCGGCCTGTTCGTCCGTGCAGACGCCATTGCCCTGGGCCGCAGCGGCACCGGCGCCGACAAGGCCCACAACACAGGAACCATCGACGAGCGTGGCAAATGGGATGTCCATCTCGGTCAGGCGCGCTTGAATATACGCAGAGGTCTGCGGGAGGCTATTGCCCAGCTCGGGCATCTGGTGTAAATCGTGTCGCCACGCAGCGAGCTCGTCTGCAAAAGCCTGAGCTTCTGCAACAAGACCGTCACCGATAGCGGCCTGCGCCGCTGCGGTGGCCTTGGGCGCTGATTGCGGTTGAAGATCGGACAGTGCTGGTGCCATAGATGCCCTCCAGTAACGTTTTTGCAGCAAGCACTTTGACAGCGTAAAGTACAAGGTATTACTTTAAGGGTGACGCATAAAAAATGCCGCCCCGGGAGGGCGGCGCAACAAGTTGTTTACAATTGCGGGCGCGGCTTTTTGCGCAAAAAATCGAAGTGAGTCTCGCTCAAGATAATCGACAGGAAGATAAGCACGAAGCCGGCGAGCAGACGCGAGGTGAGCGCCTCCCCCATCAGCAGCACCGAAAACAACACCCCCGAAGGGGACTCCATCGAAAGGAGCAGCGAGCCCGTCGAAGCCGGGACATGCGCCAGGCCGACGTTTTGGATGAGCAGAGCCACGCATGTGCAGCCCACCGAGAGAAACGCCATCGCAGCGATAAAGCTCGGCGTCCACACGGACAGAGGCGCTTGGGTCTCGAATAGCAGCGACGTTGCCAGGCTCAGCACGCCGTTGCCCACAAACATCCAAAACGTGATGACGTTGATGTCCATTTTGCGACCGTACTTGGCAGTCACCGCCATCTGGATGGCGAAAAAGGCCGCACCCGCCAGCGTAATGACGTCACCGATGTTGAATTCAACGCTATCGAGCGCCACCAAACCAATGCCCGCCAAGCACAGCAGCGCCGCGCCCAGGTTATAGCGGGTGAGTTTTTCGCCGCTCAGAAAATAGCTCGCGAACGGCACAAGGATGCAATACGTGCCCGTCAAAAAAGCATTCTTGCCCGCCGTAGTATGTGCCAGACCGACCGTCTGCAACGCATAGGCCGCCCACATGAGCACGCCCATACTCAGGCCAACGATCAGGTTGCGGGCATTGAAATGTGCAATGATGCGTTTGTGGAAGACGGCAAACATGACCAACGCTGCGGGCAGAAAGCGTACATAGAGCAGCGCGAACACCGGAATGGTGCCGAGTGCGTCCTTCATAGTGGTAAAGGAGTAGCCCCAGATGACCGCCACCGAAAGGAGCAGAACCTTCCAGAACAGCGGCGAGCGAGCGCCGGCGCCCCGGGGAATACCGCCCGCGCCCAAATCCTCACGGGCTACTGGGCTATCGGGCAAGTTTTCGATTTCGTTGGCAGCGTATTGGGCCATGGAACATCCTCGCACTCAATCTGGGCGTGGTGTCCGCACGCGTATGGTTGCGTGCCGCCTCATGGTCAAATAAAAACGGGGCGCACCGGACCCCCGGCACGCCCCGCTACTGTAACAACAACCAGGCAACCCACGCAATTCACTACGCTAAAGCATCGGGTTGGAAGACCTCGATGTTCCGACGGCGTTTACGTGGCTGAACTAGATCAACTTAGTTGCCTCCAGCTTTTCGATGATCCAGTCGTTGGCTTTGATAACCGGGCGGCGGAAGACGACGCCCAGGGCCAGCGACGGAATCAGATAGCTCGCCAGAATGCCCAGCTCAACCCAGTACTCCATATGGTAGGCGCCAGCCATGGCGGCATGCATGGCGTTGATGCCGTGAGTAAACGGCAGGAACGGATAGATCGCCTGGAACACGGGGCCGGTCATCTCGATGGGGAACGTGCCGCCCGAGCCGCCGACCTGCATGACCAACAGCACAACGGCCAAAGCCTTGCCGATATCGCCAAACGACACCGTAAGCGTGTAGACGATATTGGAGAACACGAGACTCGCGACCCAGCCAGCCAGCACAAACTGCAGCGGGTTGTCGCACTGAATGCCAAAGAACAGAATGTCGCCCGCGCACACGAGCGTTGCCTGCAGCAGAGCCAAACCGCCAAAGAACAGGTAACGACCCAGGTAGATCTCGTGCAGGCGCACGGGGATGAGCTCATTGATAAGTTCATCGTCAACCGAGACCTTCATCATGGCCGCCAGTACGATCGAGCCGACCCAGAGCGACAGAATCGTGTAGAACGGCGCCATGGCCGAACCGTAGTTGCGGATCGGATAGACCGGCTTACGGTCGAGTGCGACAGGGCCGGAAAGCGACACGGCCAGACCCTCGGGATCATTGCCGATCATCGTCTTGATCGTAGCGAGGTCATCCGACATCAAGGCGCCGTCGAGCTCGTCCTTAAACGCACTGATCTTGTCCGACGCCTCGCCCAGCTGATCAGAAGCCTTGTTGACCAGCTTTGCAGCCTTGGAGAGGCCCTTTGCCAGCGAACCGGATGCGTCGGTCAGGCCAGCAACAGCACTATCCAGATCGTTCGAAATACCGTTCAGCGAATCCAAAACGCCCGAGATGGTCTTCTTGAGCTCCTTTGCCTTGGCCGAAAACGTAGAGTCGTAGTCAGTCTTGGCGCCCGAGATACCAGCCTTGGCATCCGCGATTGCCTGATCGACCTCGGCACGCGACTTATTAACCTCTGCCATGCTGTCAGAAAGGGACTTAGCAGTTGCCGTCAAGTCCTTGGCGTTGTTGCGATACTCCACAGCAATCCTGCTCAGCGATGTTGCCACAGACTTGAGGCTGTCCTGGAGTTTTTCGTCAGTCACCTGATCGGCAAAGCTGCGGAGCTGGTCGGCCGTGGCGTCGATATCGTCGGCACGCGTGTTGAGCGCCGCCGCGGCATCGTTGAGCTGGGACACTGTAAGGTCGACATGTTGATTCGCGGCATCAAATGCCTTCGCAAGCTCGGCGGACACGTTGTCAAACGAGCCCGCGCTTCCGTCAATCGCGGCATTGATGGCGTCGTTGGCGTCCTTCAGCGCTTCCTTGGAATCGCTAATACCGCTCTTGACATGCTCCATCAGCTGCTTCGTTGACTCATCGACCGTGCCCGTCTGCTTGAGCATGCCGCTCGCCGACGTCAGCGAATCGGACGTGGAGCTCAAAATGCCCGCAAGCGACGTTGCGCTGGCCTGAACGTCCTGCAGGTCCTGGACCGAATCGCCGAGCGTCGAGGACAGGTTGGCGATAAAGTTGCTGACCTGGTCGGTGCTCATGTAATCGAGCAGGCTGGACACCGTCTTAAGACCGATGCTCGTAATGGTCTCGGTAAAAGTTTTGTTAACCTGGCTCTGGACGGCGCTCGAACCCTTCTCGGTCACGATCTGCGCAATGGCGTTGGCCTTCTGATTCTCGTAGAACTCGATATCGGCATGCTTCACGTCGGTCGAGAAAAGCGTCATCATGTCAGCGCTAAACGTTTTGGGGATAACGACGGCAGCATAGTACGCGCCCGACTTAACGCCCTCGATAGCCTTTTCGCGATTGTTGAGCACAACCCAATCGAAGCTCTCGTTGCCGCGTAGGGTGGCGGTCACGTTTTCGCCCACGTTAACCTCGACGGGGATCAAATCGCTCTCGTAACCCTCATCGGTGTTGACCACGGCGATCTTAAGATTGCCGGTGTTGCCGTACGGATCCCAGCTGCCGGCGATGTTAAACCACGCGTACAGACACGGTACGATAATGAGGCCCATCACGACAACCAAGCCGATCACGGAGCGAGACACGTTTTGGACATCGCGCTTAAACAGATGCAGGATGTTCTTCATTTATGCCTCACCTCCTTTGGAGTGCTTGCCAAGCGCGGTGGTATCTCCATCATTTGTGGCTGTGCTGTCGCTGCCCTGAGATTTATGGTGCGAGCCGATATGCGGCAAGCGGCCCGTGGACTGATCGCCGCCCTTGGCACCACGCTCGCTGGCGTTGAGGCCAAACATGTGGCGGGCGGCAGGAATGGCGGCCGTGTGTTCGCGCATCTCGCGACGCAGGTCCTCATCCGAAAGCGCCGAGATGCGCATCTGGGTATTGAGGCTCGCTCGGATATATTCGATATTGATAAGCCAGCCGCAGATGGCAATAACCGAGATGATCCAAATGACAAGCAGGATGATCTTGCCGTTATTGTCGATATCGAGAACCGTCGACAGGACAAAGAGCAGGACCTGAACGCCCACCACGGCGGCAAAACCGCCCTTGATGTAGTACGGGTAGCGATGTTCAAAGGCGACCGCATGATCGAGCAGTTCGCGACGGTACGAATCGGAATCGAGCATGACGCGCATGGCCGTGCGCAGCGAGTAGCGCTGGCGCGGCAGGTCGTTGGACTCGCAAATCATCATACCGGTCGTGGAGAGCTGTTTATCAAAGAGCAGGTTAAGGTTGAGCAGCAGCGGACGCAGCTGCAGGCCGATAAAGAGCGCCACGATCAAGAACACGCCCAGAATGCACAGGTTAAACAGGTAGTTGAACGAATACATGCCGCCGACCGTCTCGCGCAGCAGATTGATGCCGTAGGTAAAGGGCAGCAGCGGGTGCAGCCACTGGAAGAAGCCGGGCATCATCTCGATGGGGTACATGCCCGACGAACCCGGGATCTGCACGATGACGAGAATGACGCCGATAGCCTTGCCGATATGCTTAAACGTGGTGGACAGCGCATAGATGATATTGACGTAGGTGAACGAAATGGCGATGCCGCCCAGCACGAACAGCAGCGGGCTGACGCACTGCACGCCAATCACCAGATCGCCTACCGTAACGATGATGGCCTGCAACGCGCCCAGGATCACCATGAGCAACCAGCGGCCAAAGTAGCCTTGGCGCGCCGTAAAGCTGCCAACACCTTCACGGTCGACCTCGAGCTTGTAAATGGCGATAAGCACGTAGCCGCCCACCCAAAGCGCCAGATTGGTGTAGAAGGGGGCAATGCCCGAGCCGAAGCTCTTAACCGGATAGATCGACTTGGACGCGAGCTCAACCGGAGATGCCATGAAGTCTGCGACGTCATTGACGTCGACGCCCATCAGGTCGGCCAGCTCGCCCATGGACTCGGAGGCCTGTAGCGCCGCGATGTCGTTGGCGGCGGTTGCGAGCTTGTCCTGGACCTTGGCAAGCGAGGAATCGGTCTGGGACAGCGTGGTCTTGGCCTGGCCGAGCGTAGCGTTAAGCTGCGAAAGCGTACCGCGCGCGCTTGCAATCGTGGGCGTGAGGCCAGATACGATACCCGTCAAATCACCCGAGACGGCGGCAAAGGAATCAAGCGCGCTCGAGGCCTTCGGCAGCGCGTTTTGACCCAGGTCCGTCTGGGCCTGGCCAAGGTTGGTCGCACCGGTCTGAATTGCGTTATTGATAGCGTCGCTGGCACCCGAGACAGCCGCGGCGTCATTCGCCATGGCGCTCGACTGCGCAGACAGACCGTCCTTGATGCTCTGAAGCTTTTCATTCTGCTCTCGAAGCAAATCGATGGTCGATACAATGCGCGCGTCAATTTCCTCGGAACCTGTCGACGTGTCATTGGCGAGAATCTCTAAGTGCCCGATAACGGCCTTATTGTGGTCGATCGTCGCTTGGAGAGACTCGAGCGAGTTGTCGATACGGGTGGTCGTAGATGTGACCGTGCCCGTCAGCTTGCCGATGGCAGCGTTCGCAGAGGCCGACGTCTTGGTAAGCGCAAGGCTGCCTTCCGAGAGCGCCTTGGAGAGCGAGGCGATAGAGTTGCCCGCCGTGGTGCGAGCTTCGCCCAGCAGGTCGTTACCCTGAGAGATCGCCTGCGTCAGTGACGGCGCCTGACCCTGCAGGCCGGCAAGTGCCGCATCGGCCGAGGCGATGGCGCCACTCGTCTTATCGATGGCGGCATTCATGTCGCCAATCGAATCGTGCACCTCGCCCAAGGTATCGGATGCCTCGGAGACAGAACTTGCCAACGAATCCTGAGTCTGGGTTGCCTTGTCCTTTAAATCGACTCCGGCATCCTTGGCGATGCCCGCCACGGTCTCGCCCACCGTGGAGACAAACTCCGAATTGATCTGCTCCTCGATAGTATTGGCGCCGGTATCGGTCACCTTGGGCGCAATGGCGCTCTTCTTCTCGTTAACGTAATACGTAAGCTTGGGCTGGCGATAATTGCCATCGAGCATCGAGACAAGATTGTCGGAGAAGTTCTTGGGAATCACGATGGCCGCATAGTACTCCCCGCTCTCGACGCCCTCTTTGGCATCGGCCGCCGAATCGACGAAGGTCCAGCCCAACTGATCGTTCTCCTTGAGCTGATCGACGACCTGGTCGCCCGCGTTGAGCTCGCCCACCAGGTCGTTTTGGGTTCCCTGATCGTTGTTAGCGATGGCAATCTTGATACCCTGGGTGTTTCCGTACGGATCCCAGTTTGCCACGATGTTGTACCAGGCATACAGCGAGGGAATAACACACACGCCAAGGGTAACCACCAAGGCGACGGGGTTCACGAGCAATCGCTTGATGTCACGCTTAAAGATCGCAAAGGATACCTTTGCGTTGGATAGTTTGCTGCCGAGACTCACGCTTGGACCATCCATCCTGTCGTTGAATCGAATCGTACTATCGATAACCATTGTACGTAGGCGCTTTAGCGTCTCAGTGCACAATGGTATTGAGTTTTGCGGGTAGCAATATACTACGAAGACGAATTAACGTACAGTTGTACAGTATCTTAAATTTCAGCAGGTCACAAAACCACAACCCCGACAAATAATTGATCCCTTGGGGACGGAGGAAAACGAGAGTAGAAAATCTCCCACTTCAAGCCCGCATTCGAGCCAAAAGTGGGAGATTATCCACTCTCGTTCTAATCTAGTTACGGTGCCGTATCCCCGAACTACATCAAGTTGCAAACAGCCGCCGCGAAGGCAACGGGGTCCTCGGGCAAAATGCCCTCGACCAGCAGAGCCTGGTCATAGAGCAGACCGGAGTACTGCTTGATCTTGTCGGCGTCGCCTGCCTTCTGGGCAGCGACAAGCTTGTCAAAGACCGGGTGCTTGGCGTTGAGCTCGAGCACGCGTTGGCTCTTGGGCATGCCGTCGGGCGCGCCCTCGGGTCCCTTCTGGAGCACCTTCTCCATCTCGAGCGAAAGTGGGCCCTCGGTGGTGATACAAGCGGGGGCATCGGTCAGGCGCGCGGAGACGGCGACTTTCTCGACCTTGTCACCGAGCGCCTCCTTCATAGCGCTAAAGAGGTCCTCGTTCTCCTTGGTGGCGTCCTCGGCCTCCTTCTTCTCGTCCTCGGTCGCCAGGTCAAGATCACCGGTTGCGACGTTCTTGAGCTCCAGGTGACGATCCTCAACCTCGGGCTCGGCACCATCGGCCACGGCCTTCTCGGCAGCCTCGCGGGCGGCATCGTCCTCGTAGATCTTGGGCATATCGGCCGCAACGTACTCACGCATAGCCTGGAACGTGAACTCATCCACATCCTGCGTCAGCAGCAGCACGTCATAGCCGCGGTCGAGCACGCCCTTTACCACGGGCATCTTGGCCAAGCGCTCACGCGAGTCGCCGGCGGCGTAGTAGATGGCCTTCTGATCCTCAGGCATGCCCTTGGCATACTCGGCCAGGGTAATCATCTTCTGTTCCTTGGCAGACCAGAACAGCAACAGGTCGGCGAGCTCATCGGCCTTCATGCCATAGCTCGAGTAGATGCCGTACTTAAGACCGCGGCCAAAGTTCTCAAAGAACTTCTCGTAGGCCTCGCGGTCGTTGTCACGCATATCCTCAAGGTCGGCGGTAATCTTCTTTTCCACACGCTTGGCGATGGCCTTGAGCTGACGGTTCTGCTGCAGCGTCTCGCGCGAGATGTTGAGCGACACGTCGGCGGAATCCACGACGCCGCGGACAAAGTTGTAGTAGTCGGGCAGCAGGTCGTCGCACTTCTCCATGATCAGGACGTTGGAGCTGTAGAGCGCCAGACCCTTCTCGTAGTCCTTGCTGTACAGATCGAACGGCGCGCGTCCCGGCACAAACAGCAGGGCGTCATACTCGAGCGTGCCCTCGGCGTGGAAGCTGATAGTGCGCGCAGGATCGTCAAAGTCGTGGAACGTGGACTTGTAGAACTCGTCGTAGTCCTTCTGCTCGACATCGGAGCTGCGCTTCTTCCAGATCGGTGTCATGGAATTGACGGTCTCGAGCTCCTGGTAGTCCTCGTACTCGGGCTTGTAATCATCCGGCGCGTCCTCGGGCTTGGGTTTCTGGCGGCTCTTGCTCACCATCATCTGAATCGGGTAGCGCACATAGTTGCTGTACTGCTGAATCAGGCTCTTGAGGCCCCACTCGGTCAGGAAGCGATCGTAGGTCTCGGCCTCGCCGTCGGCGTCGAGCTTCTCGTTCTCGCGCAGCGTCAGGATGACATCGGTACCGTGCTCGGCGCGCTCGCCGTCCTCGATGGTGTAACCCTCAAGACCGTCGGACTCCCAAACGTGGGCGGTATCCTCGCCATAAGCGCGGCTGACGACCTTCACGTGGCTGGCGACCATAAAGGCGGAGTAGAAACCCACGCCAAACTGACCGATGATGTCGACATCGGAGCCCTGCTGCTCGGCGTTCTCGGTCTTAAACTCCTCGGAGCCGGAATGGGCGATGGTGCCCAGATTGCGCTCGAGCTCCTCGGCGGTCATGCCAATGCCGTTATCCGAGATGGTAATGGTGCGGGCGTCTTTATCAAAGGAAACGCGAATAGCCAGGTCGCCCTGGTCGATCTTGACGCTCGGATCCTGCAGGCTCTTAAAGTTGAGCTTGTCGACGGCGTCGCTCGCGTTAGAGATAAGCTCGCGCAGGAAGATTTCCTTATTGGTGTAGATGGAGTTGATCATGAGGTCGAGCAGTTTTTTGCTCTCGGTCTTAAATTGACGCATGTGCAGTCCTTTCGCGCTACCCCCGTCCGCAAAAACGGCCCGGTCGCCCGAGCCGCATCGCAGACCTGCTATGTTCAGACTTAGATTTTATAACCCATTAGCGCGCATATATACATACGGAATCGAAAAACTGTATGTCTAAGCGCTCCGATGCGCCAATTGCCAAGGAGTGTCCCCAACTGCCGGCAGAAAAGGAACGTCCCTATCTGCCACCCTCGACCCGCTTGGCCATCCAGGCGTGGGGCTGACCTTCATCCTCGTAATCTACCGGCGCGATCTGCGCGTAACCCGCCTTGGCATAGAGTGGCAGCACGTATTCCTGCGCATGCAGTTTTATGAGCTTGGCACCGGCATCACACGCGGCGGCATCACTGGCCTCGACGATCTTGCTCGCCAGACCGCGACGGCGCATGCTCGGCAGCACAGCCACGCGCCCCATAATATAGGTCTCCCCCGCTGCGACGCCTTCGTCCAAGTCGCACGCCGGCGAAACCGGAGCCTCTGAATCTGCCGCGCGCTCAAGCTCTTCGGGAAACACGCGCGAGCAACCGGCAAGCTCGCCGTCTGCATAGAGCGTCACATGAATGCAGTTCGGATCCTCGTCGATAGCGTCGAACTCATTCTCGTAGCCCTGCTCGTCCATAAAAACGACGCGGCGCACCAGCGCCGCGTCATCAAAGCATCCCGTCTTAAGTTGGATATCCATGGCTGCCCCTTCATTCAATGCGAACGTTAGGGACAGATTTTAGCGAAAATGGGCTCCACGCACGCTAAACTTCGCGCGAGCCTTCGCCAGGCAGTCGTAATGACCCACGTTATGGGCATCGCTCGCGATGAAGCTGTACAGGTTCTGATCGAACAGGCGCTGTGCCGGCTTTTTCTCGCGACCAAAGCGACCGCCGGCAATAAAGTCCGCCGAAGCCTGCAGCTTGCAGCCCATATCGACCAGGCGCTCCGCCACGCTTACATCCTTTTGAACCGCACGATAGCGCTCAGGATGAGCGATAATCACCTGGTAACCACGGCACTGCAAATCGTAAATCGTGTTCTCGTACTCTCTAAACGCATACGCATCGGCATGCGTCGAAAGCTCGAGCAGAAACTCGTTGGTTCCATCGAAATGCAAGTGCTCCGCAGCATCGATACCAAGCTCAACAAGCTTTCGATGGTTGACCTCGAAGCCCATCTGGAGCGGAAAACCGTCAGCGTTATCACGCAGCAGCTCAAAGGCATCCCACATCTTGTCGTAATCAAAATAGGGATCACGGCAGTGAGGAGTGCAAACGATTCTGGTTACACCGGCCCGCTTGGCAGCCTCGAGCATCGCCAAGCTCTCATCGAGATCGGCGGCGCCGTCGTCTACACCCGGCAAGATATGGCAATGAATGTCACGCATAGGTCAGCCTTAATCAACTAAACGTTTGCTCGGTTGGTGAAGATGCCCTTTTTGGAAGTCCCCTGATCGTCGGAGCCCTTCTTCACCTTCTTACCGTCCTTGGTGTAGTAGGAGTAGTAGTACTCGCTGGTCTCGGTCTCGCAGTAGTTCATAACGGTACCGATGAGCTTGACCTTCTCGGACTTCTTAAGCTGACCGATGGCGTTGAGCGCCTCCTCGCGCTTGGTGAAATCCTCACGCACGACAAAAAGCGCACCGTCGGTCAGACTTGCGATCTCGGCAGCATCGATGAAAGTGCCGACCGGGGGAGCATCAAAGATGACGTACTGGAACTTGGCGGACAGTGCCTTTACCAGCTTGGCAAAGCGGTGAGAGACGATGATGTCGGCAGGATTGGGAATATGCGGCTCGGCATCGAGGAAGTAGAAGTTCTTCTGACCCGTCTCGACAATTGCCTGGTCAATGGAGATCTGCTCGGAAAGAACCGCATAGAGTCCGCCGCGCGAACGAACGCCGAGCATATCGGAAAGGGACCTGCGGCGCATATCGGCCTCGACCAGGAGCACGGACTTGCCGCTCGTGGCGATTGCCTGAGCAAGGTTAATGGAAACCGTAGACTTGCCCTCGTTGGGAATCGAGGAGGTAACGGTGATGGTGCGAATGGGGTCGTCCACACTCGCAAAGCGGATGTTGGCCAGAAGGGTCTTGGCGGCATTCTGTACAACGAGCTTATCGGTGTTCTTTGCCTTAGCCATGCCTATTTACCACCTTTCATAGCCGGAATTCGGCCAACAACGGGAATACCCAGGAGCTCTTCTGCCTCTTCTGCACCGCGGATGCGGGTGTTGAGCATGTCTGCCAAAACGACATAGGCAACTGCGATAAAGATGCCCGCGAGGAACGCGACAGCAACGTACAGCATACGCTTGGGACCGCTGGGGGCTTCGGGGGTCTTAGCCTCGTCGATAACGTTGATGCTCTGGGCAGCGCCGACGTTCTGAGCGACCGTACTCACCGAGCTGGCCATGGTCTTTGCGACCTTAGCCGTCTCCTTGGCATCGGTGCCGGTAACCGAAAGCGTAATGACACGCGTGGTGGTCTCGGAGGAAACAGACACCTTGTAGTCATCCAGATCGGTGAGGCCCAGTTCCTTGGCGGCGCCGCTCTTAACGCTATCGCTATCCAGCAGCGTGGCGATATCGTTGGAAAGCATCTGACTCGCCGAGAGATCGTTGTAGCTCATCTGACCGCTATCGTCGGTCTTGGCGAGAATGTACATGCTCGTCGTCGCGGTATAGGTGTTGTCCATCGCAACGAAGGACACGATGCCCATGGCGATCGCGCAGACCACCGGAAGGGCGATGACCAGCTGAAGGTGCTTTTTGAGCAGCTGGAACAGTTCGAGAAGGGTCATGCAGCTTGCCTTTCATTTCCCCAGTTCGGATTGACAAAACTGTCCGTATGTTATCGCATCTTTTTACCGAGACCAAACTCTATACATAAGAAACAGGCTCTCCTGTAAAAATGTCGGAAGCAATCGTAAAATTGCACAACAACGCCGCACCCGAAAGTCAAATGCGGCGTCTGCATCAATATCTATGTTGTATCGCTATGCGAATGGCTCGTCCTGCTGTATGGGAAACGTCACCGTAATGGTGGTTCCCACGCCCAACGCGCTCGACAAATCGAGCGCGGCGTGATGATACAGGGCCGCATGCTTGACAATGGCAAGCCCCAGGCCGGTTCCGCCGCGTGCCTTGGACCTACTCTTGTCCACGCGATAGAACCGCTCAAATACCTTGCCCTGTTCTTCAGGCGCGATACCGATTCCCGTGTCGGCGACCGCGAGGAACGGATGGCCTTCGTCGTTGGTGCCGCACTGCAGCGTAACCGTACCGCCGGGCCGATTGTAGCGGATGGCGTTGCTTGCCAGATTATAGATGAGCTCGTCGATCAAGCGCGACACGCCTTCGATGACCACAGGCTTGGTCTCATGACTTATCGTCACATTCGCCTGACGGGCGACCTGTTCAAGACGCTGCCCAACCGCGTAGATGGCACGCGAGAGCTCAATAGGCTCCGTGGACCCAATGGGCACCGCCTCGCCCTCAGTTGCACGCTCGGCCTCGTCCAAGTTAGACAGCGTAAGGATGTCGTTGACGAGCGCCGCCAAGCGGCCTGCCTCACGATAGATGCGACCGCCAAAGTTGCGCAGGTCGTCCTCGCCCTCGACCATGCCGTTTGCGATGAGCTCGGCATAGCCCGAAATCGCCGTAAGCGGCGTCTTGAGCTCATGGGTGATATTCGCCGTGAACTCGCGGCGCATACGGTCGTTGTCCGTCAGCACCGCCATTTGGCGCTTGAGTTCCTGGCGCTGCGACTCGATACGCTCAAGCATGGGGACCATCTCGGCATAGGCGTGCTCATAGCTACGGCGTGGGTGGTCCAAATCCACCTCTTGCAACGGCGCGATGATGGCACGGGACTCGCGGCGCGCCATAAAAAACGAGAGTACCGCACCCGCTGCTGCGATAAGCAGCATCGGCGCCACCATCGACAGCAAAATCGCCGCAACGCCAGGCTGGGCCTGCGCCAAGCGGACAACCTGGCCGTTATCAAGGGCGACGGCGCGATACAGCATAATCTCGTCGAGCGTAGAGCTTGCGCGCTCCGCGGAACCCAAACCACTCTCAAAGGCCTCGATGACCTCGGGGCGATCGCCATGGTTGGGCAGTGTGGAAGGCGACGCCTCGTTGTCGTAGGCAACCGATCCATCCTTGTTAATCAGCGTGATGCGCAAGTCCTCGCGATCGAGGCTACGCAAGAACGGGATGGGCTCCTGCTGCTCATCGAGGGCGGCAGCAATGAGCTCGGTTTCCTGCGCCAGGTTGGCACTCGTGGCATCCGCCAAGGTGTTTTGCACAAAGAACGCACCCAGCACCGTAAACGCCACGATAACCGCCATGGCGCAGACAAAGATCGTCACAAAAACGCGGTGCGACAGCGTATGTTTTCCCTGGGGGGCGAAGACCACGGGTTACTCCTCCGATGCGGTGGCCGCGGTGTCGTCACCTTCGGCACCATCACCGGCAGAAGGCTCGGCCAAGCGGTAGCCCACGCCGCGCACGGTCTCGATGGCGCCGGCATGCTCGCCCAGTTTTTGGCGAAGCGTCTGCACGTGCACGTCAACGGTGCGCGAACCGCCGTCGAAGTCCCAGCCCCACACGCTCTGCAGCAACGACTCGCGGGTAAAGACCACGCCGGGCTTGCGCATGAGGTACTCGAGCAGGTCGAACTCGCGCAGGGTGAGCTTAAGCGGCTCGCCGGCAACGGTCACCTCGCGATGGCTGGGCGAGAGCACGATGTCGCCCACGCTGAGCACATCGCTCGCCTGCTTGACCATGCCGCCGCGACGCAGCAGTGCGCGGCAGCGGCTGGCGAGCTCCATGAGCGAAAACGGCTTAGTCAGGTAATCGTCGGCACCGCCATCGAGCGCCATCACCTTGTCGAGCTCGGTATCCTTGGCGGTAAGCATCATGATGGGCACCGTCGCCGTCAGGCGGTCGGCACGCAGGCGACGCATAATCGCCAAGCCATCGGTATCGGGCAGCATGATGTCGAGCAGGACGGCATCGGGTACCCGTCGCGCCACGGCAGCCTTAAACTCACCGTCGCACGAAAAGCCCTCGGCCTCGATTCCCTGCTTGCGCAACGCATAGACCGTCAAATCCCTGATGTTGTCATCGTCCTCGACGTAATAGATCATGTTGAACCCCTTTGCGGCCGGCATGACCGCATCTTAACCCTAAAGGTACCTTTACTAGATGGTATCAGCCAAAACGGCCCGTCAAATAATCCGCCGTGCGCGGATCGGTCGGATTCTTGAAGAGTTGCGCGGTGGGCGCGCGCTCCACCAGCTCACCCAGCAAAAAGAATGCGACCGAATCGGAGATACGCGCCGCCTGCTGCATATTGTGCGTAACGACCACGAGCGTGCAGGTCTCCTTGAGCTCGCAGGCAAGCTGCTCCACCACCAGCGTCGAAACGGGGTCGAGTGCCGAGGTCGGCTCGTCCATCAGCAGAATGTCGGGCTGCACGGCAAGTGCGCGGGCGATGCACAGACGCTGCTGCTGGCCGCCCGAAAGACCCAGACCCGACTCTTTGAGCTTGTCCTTGACCTCATCCCATAGCGCAGCGCGACGAAGGGAGTCCTCGACCAGCTCGTCGAGCACGACGCGATCGCGCACACCCACACCGCGCGGACCATACGCGACGTTGTCGTAGATGCTCATGGGAAACGGGTTGGGGCGCTGGAACACCATGCCCACGCGCTGGCGAAGGCGGCAGATGTCGTAGTCGCCCAGGATATCTTGACCATCGAGCGCAATCTTGCCCTCGATTCGGCAGTCCTTGATGCCGTCGTTCATGCGGTTAAAGCAGCGCAGCAACGTGGACTTTCCGCAGCCCGAAGGCCCGATGAACGAGGTAATCTGCTTGTCGCGAATCTTGATATTCACGTCCTTGAGCGCATGGTGGTCGCCATAGAACAGGTCGAGGCCCTCAACATCGATGCGCGTCGGCGAGGCGGCAAGATCCTCTGCCGTGGGGCGAGTCGCATCCCCAACCTCG
This sequence comes from Collinsella aerofaciens, assembly GCF_019131995.1. GTDB lineage: Bacteria > Actinomycetota > Coriobacteriia > Coriobacteriales > Coriobacteriaceae > Collinsella > Collinsella aerofaciens_S. The sequence goes on from NZ_JAHONA010000001.1 coordinate 157,106, forward strand.
CGCTCGTGCGCGGCCTCGGCCTGCGCTTTCATGAGTTCTTCAAGCTCCGTGGGCTCCACTGCCGCAGCAGCCGTCATACCGCATACCTCCACATCGATATCAATTCAGCAGTATCGATAGTAGAAATCGCGGCTCATATGCACGTGAGCGCATTGTCAAGTGTTTGTAAGGGCACGCTGGCTATGCGGCGGGCAGCTCGATGGTGAATATCGTGTGTTCGGGCGTCGATTCACATGCAACGGTACCACCGTGTGCCGCGATGATCTCCTTGGCAATAGCAAGGCCCAGACCGGCACCACCGCGATTGGTCGCACGCGCCGCATCCAGGCGATAGAACTTCTCAAAGATCACCTTGAGCTTAGCCGCAGGGATAGGATCGCCCTGATTGATAAAGCGCACGCGCACGCCGCCATCGTCTTGGCGCCCGGCCTCAATCGTGATAGTCGAGCCCTCATAGCTATAGGCGACGGCGTTTTTCATGATGTTGTTGAACACGCGAGCCATCTTGTCGCCATCCACGAGCACCGTCAGGTCCTCGCGAATATCAACTTGGACTTCCTTATGCTGCTCGTTGAGGATGGGATAGAACTCGTCAGCCACCTGAGCCAGCAGCAACCCCAGATCAACATAGCCGCGCGTGAGCACGATATCGTGGAAGTCAAAGCGCGTGATATCGAAGAACTCTTCGATGAGCGTATCGAGCCGGTGCGCCTTGTCGAGCGCCACGCCCGTAAAGTGCGCACGTTGCTCAAGCGGCAAATCGGGAGCCTCCTGCAGGAGCGAAAGATAGCCCACCACGCTGGCGAGCGGGGTGCGTAGGTCATGTGCCAAGTACGTGACCAGATCGTCCTTGCGATGCGACTCGTCACGCAGAGCTTGTTGCACCTTACGCCCACGGTCACGCACGCGGTTAAGGGCGCCCTCGACCTCCAAGAAGTCGCCGTCGATGTTGTCCCAGGTGTCGGGGTGATCGATCAGGCGATCTTGAATACGAGCAGCCAGCACACAATCGGCATGCTGCTCGCCCTGCTCGTAGCCCTGGTAGTACAGGGCGCGGCCGCACAAGAACAGCACGCACACGGCAAGCGCCAGCACAAAGCCAAGCATGTTGAATACAAAGCCGGCATCAAACAGCACCGGCCCTTCGATGCCGCCGAGCGCCATGGCGCCAATCGCCAACGTCATGGCCCACGCGGCGCCGCCAATCACCACGCAGCGGCACACGATCTCAAATCGATCGATCAGCAAAAAGCCGACAAGCAGCACCGCCAAGATTCCGACGATGTTGTCGATGCCAATCAGCAGCAGGCTCAGCAAAAAGAGCAGCACCGTTGCAAGCGCGCGGTTGTCGACGACCGACCTCACGTATTCAAAGAGCCGATCGGGCACCTCGAACGCTTGCCTATCGTCTTTTGTCATATCAAGATCCTCACAAGCGAAAAGCGTTATTCGATGATGTAGCCGACGCCCCAGACGTTTTTGATAAAGCGTGGCTTTTGTGCGTCGTCGCCGATCTTTTCGCGCAAGTGGCGAATATGCACCATCACCGTATTGTTGGAGCCGGGCATAAAGTCCTCGTTCCACACCGCGCGGAACAGGTCCTCCACGGCCACCACGCTGCCGCGATGCTCGACCAGATACAGCAAGATTGAATACTCGGTGGGCGTGAGGCGAACCGGTGAACCGTCCACTGTCACGGAACGAGCATCGCGGTTGATCTCCAAGCCGTCGAGCTGAATGGTCGGCGACTCGGCCGCCTGTGCACGGCTACCGTAGCTGGTGTAGCGGCGAAGCTGAGCGTGCACGCGCGCGATGAGCTCCGGCGGACGGAACGGCTTAACCACGTAATCGTCCGCGCCAAGCGAAAGGCCCCCGATCTTGTCTTGCTGGGCATCGCGCGCCGTCAGCATGATCACGGGATAGGTATGGCTGGAACGGATCGTACGCAGCAGCTCAAACCCATCGATATCGGGCAGCATGACATCAAGCAGCGCCAGATCGAACTCCTGCTCCAAAATCGCCTTGGCAGCATCGGCCCCGCTATAGGCAATCTGGACATCAAAGCCCTCTTTTGTAAGGTAGATGCCAACCAAGTCGGCGATGGCCTTCTCGTCATCAACTACCAAAATGCGCTCGTTCATGCGTGCTCCTCTCGCGCTCCATTATGCCTGAGGCGACGCACGCCACACACAACAAGCGTGGGTGATTAAGCCGGCCTTAAGCACCCTTGTGCCCGTTCGGGTGCGGATGTGGGCCAAGCGCGCACGCGATGATCGCCGACGCCGGCAAACGATATACTCTAGTTCCAGAAGAGACCATCCCGTCGAAAGCGAAATCCGTGAAGTCCCTCACCTCTTTTGCAAAGCGCTCAGCCCAGCTTGCCGCCGGCTTTGTCTGCGCTATCGCCCTTGCCGCTGGCGCGCCCACCGTCGCCGGCGCCCAAGTGCTCACGACCGACAATGTTTGCGGCAAAACCGCCGATGCGCGCGGCATCACGGCCGAAAACCTGCCCGATATCGATGCGACCAATGCCCTCGTCATGGGCAAAGACGGCACCGTCTACTATGGGCGCGGCGCCGATGAGCAGGTCAAGATTGCCTCGATCACCAAGGTCATGACCGCAATCCTAACCGTCGAGAATTGCAAGATGGACGAGAAGGTCACGGTGAGCAACGCCGCAGCCACCGTGGGTAATTCGACCGCCGGCTTGCTCGAAGGCGACGAGCTTACCGTGGAGCAGGCGCTGCGCGGCCTGATGATTCCCTCGGGCAACGACGCCGCCATCGTGCTCGCCGAATATGTGGGCAAGAAGATCGACCCTAAGACCAAAGACGCCGAGGCCACATTTGTGAAGGCCATGAACGAGCGCGCTAAGAAGCTCGGCTGCACCGGTACGCTTTTTGAAAACCCGCATGGTCTGGACTTTGATGAGTGGGCTGGCGATATGCACTCAACCGCACACGACGTAGCGCTGATGATGCAGGAGGCCATGAAAAACGACACGATCCGCGAGGTCGTAGCGAGCGAGGATTCCTGGATCGAGGTCACGGGCGCCGACGGCACCGACCATTCGCATTCCATGGACACGCATAACTATTTGCTGGGCCAAGATGGCAACATCGGCGGCAAGACCGGCACCACCGACGACGCGGGCTATTGCTTTACGAGCGCCTACAACCGCGACGGCGACGAGATCTACACCGTTATTTTGAACTCCACCACCACCGATCAGCGCTTTACCGATACCGCCACCCTTGCCAACTGGTACTACGGTCACAAGGTGACGGTCGCAATCGCCAACACGCAAGAAAAGACCGCCAACGGCAACCCGCTTATGGCGCGCATTAGTCAAACCGACTGGACGGATAAGACAATCGACGCCACGCTCGCCGATCCCACGGCGCAAGCGACCGTGTTTTCTCTTGCCGGCGAGGTGACCGAAAAGGTTAGCTACGACGATCTTTCGGGCACGGTGCATGTGGGCGACAAGGTGGGCAGCGTTACACTCAAGCAGGACGGCCCCAAGATCGCCGTCATGGACCTGGTTGCCGACGAGGAAGGCTCGGGGCCCAATCCCATCGAGTGGCTCCTTGTGAAGCTCGACCGCCTGGGCCGCCGCATCGACAACCGCCCGCTCACGGCAGAGAGCGAGACCGTAGCCAAGGCGCCCGAGGTGTAGGGCGCAAGAATAATCAGCCCACTGAAAGGAGGCGTCCGAAAGGATGCCTCCTTTTTTGAGGGTTCGAATCCCCAGCGCCCTTTCTCGATAATAAAAAAGGGCCCCCGATGGGACCCTTCTTCAAATTCGTACTGGCGGAGAGCTGGGGATGTCCGGGCACGCTGCGCATGCCCTCCGGCTTCAAAGCCTGGCAGCTTTTCTCCCACGGGCTACAAACGCTTTCGCGTTTGCTTAACGCCCGTGCCCTCTCGGGTTCGAATCCCCAGCTAACGTGGTTCAACTAAAAAAGGGCCCCTTTCGGAACCCTTCTTTAAAGTCTTACTGGCGGAGAGCTGGGGATTCGAACCCCAGATGCCCTTTTGGGGCATACTCGCTTAGCAGGCGAGCACCTTCGGCCTCTCGGTCAGCTCTCCGTAACAGCCGTTCTATAGTAACCAAACAGCCAAGGATGGGCAAGGGGGAATTTTGGAACGATTCCGATTTGCCAGTAGACGTCTCAGCCAATCATCTCAATTTGTAACAGTTACAGGCCGAATCTTCGTCCAGATGTTACAGATTTAGACAAACAGTCAGCGCCATCCGCAAATGTCTCAATCTGAAACACCTGCATGCCGTAATCCCCTCTAGATGTTACAGATTGAGACAAAGATGCGGGGGCAACCACAGCGGCGGCGTCGATGCCTCCAGTCTTTATTAGTCCGCTCGAATGGTCTCCAACAGATAATCGCGCATGTACGGAATTGCAAACGAAACACAGCCGTAGCCGGCAGGCTCAATCAGTCCCGTATCGATCAGACGTTTGCGATACGACCCGACTTTATTCGCCGGCAATCCCATCTTTTTGGCAATATCACCGTTCGTAATCTCGCCGCCTTCGCATTGCGCCATCGCCGCGAGATATTGAAACTGCCGCTCCGACACCCTGCGCAGCGCGGGGGCAATCACCATGGCATTGAAACTATCAAGAGCCGCCTGGACACCCTTGCGAGCCGCCTCTTCACTCACGCTCTCCGACCCGCTGCGCGCAGCAACCTGCCAAGCGTAATATCCGACCAACTGGACCATAAAGGGATAGCCTGCCGAAGCCTTTGTTAAAAGCTCAGCAACGCCTTCGTCGAGTTCCTTGCCCGCACGCCTCATCGTATCCTCAAACGATCCGCCGACTTCAAAATCTGAAAGCCGCGTGAGCTCGATATGCTTCGCCCTCTGAAGGAACGTCAACGTATCATCCACCACCACGCCATCCACCGAGGTTGGCAAACCAGCGAATGCAAAGGCGACATTCGCCCCTTGGCGAATCAAGAGCTGCATTTCATTACCCAGCTCGCGCATTTCCTCAGTTGAGGCGTCCTGAATCTCATCGAGTGTGATGAGCAAACCACCTCGCTTCGCGGCATCGTACATCGCCTCCCCCAGATGAGAGGCTGACTTCGACAGCTCTACGGAGCCAAGGCTGACTCCTAAAATCGATGGGGAAATCGACATTGATGCAAGACGAACATTTCGCTGCAGAGCCTCGAGAATTCTGTCGCAAAAACCGGCATTTGAGGCGACGTCGACAACCTCGAATCCTTTTTTGCGCGCAAGATCGCCCAATGCGTTGAGGAGCACCGTTTTACCCGTGCCTCGGACACCCGAGATGCGCATGAGTCGATCGGGGGCACCAGGGCCATTCTCAAGAGCTTCGGCAAAGTCGTCCAAAACAGCGTCGCGTCCGATAAGCTCAGGTGGATTCATGCCCGCTGTTGGCTTAAAGGGATTAATAGCTTTTGACATTCGACCTCCTCTGCCAGTTTTAACAACTTTAACAAAGTTTAGCAACTTTAGCAGAGTTTAACAGTTTTAGCAGGCTCGGCGGCTTTATGCCTTACCGATTCTGTCGGGTCCTCCCGCCCGCGCCGATACAAATAGCGCGGTGCGGCCCCTCTATATCGCCCCTACCCCAGCGAGCGGTTGAGGGAGCCGAGCTCGTCGTTGCCCATAGTGCGCCACATTTGGTAGATGCAACCGCGTGCCAGGAAAAAGAAGCCGTTGTCGACCAGTTGAACAGCGGCATCTGCCAGCTGATTCGTCACGGCGGACACTGGCGGCAGCTCGAGTCCAGCCTTGTGGATGGTCTCAACCGCTTCTTCGAACGTCGGAGGCTCGCTGACGCCCATCTCGTTCATAAGGCCCTGCATTTCTTCCAGCGCGCTGCTGCCCGACTCCTCGCCGCGCGGCACTAGACGGTAACAAGCCAGCGCCAGGTCGAGCTGATCGCAATTCCAATAGGCAAACGCCAAGCGATAGAACAGGTAGCCAATTGCAGAACGATCGCTGGCAATACGTAGGCCGTGGCGCGCCACCTCGATAATCTCGTCAAAGCGCTCCAGACGCGCAAGCACGTTGATGAGTGCAAAGTGCGATTGCATGGACGAGCGCGCCAGATCGTAAAGATGGCGCACCTCGGGCAGTGCTCGTTCAAAGTCCTCTTGCTCGGCGTAAAAGCTGCAGATCTCGTGCTGGGCAAAGTACAGCGCATCGGGCGCACGAAGGATTCGCACAGAGTCGTCTTCTTCCAACACCGGTAGCACCATGCGCACCAGCTGGTTATCGCAAAACTGCGTTTGAACCGGACCTGTCGCTAAAAGCTCGGCGACGGCGCACTTAGCCTCCAACTCCTCGACAAGACGGGAAAAGCCTTCAAAAGCACCTGTACGGTCGACTTTTGCCTGCTCGCGCAATTCAACAACACGGGCCACGTATGGGTCGTCGTCCTCTTCCATGACCTCCAACTCGTCAGCCGTATCGGCAAGCAGCAGATTGCGCAGCGCCGGCGGCAGCGTGCGATGGTCATCACGCGGACGAGCATGAACCTCCGCAGGCTCAATCGTCTCCGGAGCGGTTGACTCATACGCCTCAAGCACACGCTTGCACGGCATATCGTCCATGTCCATGTTCTCAAGATCCTTGGCGACAGGCACGCAATCGGCCAGATAGGCCGCACGCCCAAAGAAATACGTTGCGACAACGCGCTCGCCCTGCTCACTGTCGGTAGCAGCAATCTGCACATAGCAGCGCGTGATGCAGGTGCCCGCGGCAAAACACGCTGCCGCAAGCGTGAGTGCCACGCGCGCATCGTGCTCCGCGGCCCAGATCGCCCGCGTGTCCTCGTCCAGCTCGCGCCAGGCGTCATCCTGAGCGTCGTATTCACGTTGCGGCATGGCATCAACGACAGACTGCCCAAACCGAACGAGCATAATCCCCTCGGCAACGTTTGCCCGATAGGTATAGTCGAGCCGCGTGACCACGTTGAGCGCCTCAACGATTCGCGCAAAACGGGTGCGCACGTCCCACTCGCCGCCCGGCTGGCAAGCCACCGTACCCGGCTTGCCCCACGGGTTATCGCTCGAAGCCGTATCGAGCAGTCGGGGAACATCGTTGGTCGTCTTGGCGATATGCCACGCATCAAAGAGCGCGCAGCCCTCAAGGCTCGGCGAGGATGCCGTAGGGACCAATCCGGCCCCGATGCGCTCAAGGATGCCGGAGAGGCGGTTGAGACGGCACTCGACGGCAAGCAGCATGTCAATCTCGTCCTGGTCCAGCAGGCTACGATCAAAATTGAGATAGAACAACTTTGACCGGTCGATGCGCGCTAGGCTCATTTCTGACTTGGCGGCAATGGTGCGCAAACGGGGCAAGTCGACCTCGCTCATAAGGGCGGCGGCATAACGCTCGATACCACTCGGATTCTCGGCATGGTCAACGCGGTAAAGCAGCGTCTCGATAGCATCGGGGAGCGGTGCCGTGTTAAAGCCCAAAAACACCTCGACCGGCTCGGGCAGCTTTACGAGCTTTATTTTGTCGACAACGTTTTGCATGTCCGCATCGAGACCGTCGACGCCCGCCGTGTTCGCAATAGCGCTTTCGGAGTTGGCAAATATCACGTAGCGCAGGAACATCGATGCCATGAACTCGCCGTAAGGAAGGGCGCGGATCGAATTCCATGTCTCGTGGTCGGACCGCTCGCGCATGGGGCCTTCGGGAGAACCGACAGTTTGCGCACATGCGTGCATTGCACCGTTGGCTTCCCTTACCATAATCTCACCAATACTGGAGTCCGACTCGTCAAGGACCAGTTCCATGTCGGGATCGTTGGGCAGCGGAGCCTCGCTGACGGGGCGGTCCACCTTGTACACCTCACCCGAAACGCTTACGTAGCCCAAAAGCGACACATGACTTTTGCCAACGAACTCGACGACATAACAAGATTCATGCTGGTCCTCGCCAAAGAGTTTCCAGACCACGCCATATGAGCGTCCCGCAGGCTGCTCGGGTATCGCCGGAAAGCGCTTCTTGGGATCGAGAAACCTGAGCTTGTATGTCGGACGCTCTGCCACGAAATATCACCCTGATCAGTCGTTGAGAGAAGGAGTGGTCGCGGATGGGCCGCGATACCTACTCGGAATCTTACACGAGTCGATAAGAAATCGTCCGCTTCACGCCCGCGCCTCGACCGAGGTTCGAATCCATGCAGCGGCGACATAAAAGAAAAGCCCCCGTTGCCGGAGGCTTTCAATTTCAATTGGTGCGGCGTATA
>NZ_JAHONA010000020.1 GCF_019131995.1 Collinsella aerofaciens
TCGCCTTCCATTTTCGCTCCCCTCGGTCTGCCGCCTGCCCCGCGCCCGGGCCTCCAGACATTGCACTGACGGGAGCGCTACAATCCAATTGGCTTGTCCGATTGTCCGCGCTCATGCTCCTATTAGGTCATGGCAGGACTCCGGGACGCGGATGCCGGGGCGAGACAGGTCGGATTTGAGGACGGCCGAAGAGGCGTCAGCAGGTCGGTGGGTCATCGTCCCGGCATTCAGCATCAGGGTAGCGCTGCGACGCGGAAATCGCGCGCCGTCGCCGCGCCCCGCAGTGCCCGCTTCCCCCAAGGACAATTATCAGTGCAGGTAGGCGGGTTGCGTATTTTCGGAAAACCGAGGGATGGTCGACCCATATGGTTCAAACGTAGTAGATAGGTCGTTTTCGTGGCGCGGCCCCAAAACAGTCTTTTGGGACGGGTGGTATCCTTGGTAGCCCTGTGCTGCAAACGCACCTTAAACGCAAGGAGTCCCATGGATCTTATCGCCCAGCTCGCCCGCGAGCTCAACCTTAAGGCCGCCAACGTCGAGGCAGCCGTCAAGCTCATCGACGAGGGCAACACCATCCCCTTTATCTCGCGCTACCGCAAGGAGGCCACAGGCGGAATGGACGACGTCGCCCTGCGCGCACTCGACGAGCGCCTGTCCTACCTGCGCAATCTTGAACAGCGCAAAGAGGACGTCCTTCTGCTCATCGACGCCCAGGGCAAACTTACGCCCGAGCTCGAACAGCAAATTCGCGAGGCCGCGCAGCTCCAGCGTGTCGAGGACCTCTACAAGCCCTACCGCAAAAAGCGCATGACCCGCGCACAGAAGGCCCGCGAGGCAGGCCTGGAGCCGCTTGCCAACGTGATCATCATGCAGGCCTCGGCCAAGGGCAGCGCGCTCGACACCGCCGCGGCCTACGTCAACGAGGAAGCCGGCTTCGACACGCCCGAGAAGGCGCTCGCCGGCGCGGCGGACATCGTGGCCGAGACGGTGGCCGAAGACCCCGAGAACGTCGCCGACCTGCGCGCCTTTACGCAAAACACCGCCGACATCATCGTCGAGGCCACCGACCCCGCCGAGAAGACCCCCTACGAGCCGTACTACAGCTATGATGAGCCGCTGCGCCGTATTCCCAACCACCGCGTGCTGGCTATCGACCGCGGTGAGCGCGAGGGCAAACTCCGCGTGCGCGTGAACGTCGACGGCGCTGCCGCCACGGCGCGCCTCGGCAGCCGTTGGCCCCGACGCCAGGGCGTCTTCGCGCCCGTCTTTGACGCCGCCATCGCTGACGGCTACAAGCGCCTCATGGCCCCCTCGCTGGAGCGCGAGGCCCGCGCCAAGCTCACCGTTCGCGCCCAGACCGAGGCCATTAATGTCTTTGCCAAGAATCTCGAGGGCCTGCTCTCGGCACGCCCCGTGCGCGGCGCCCGCGTGCTCGCGCTCGATCCGGGCTACCGCACCGGCTGCAAGGTCGCCGTCATGGACGAGACCGGCAAGCTGCTCGACCACGGCGTGGTCTACCCCACCAAGCCGCGCCACGACGTCGCCGGCACCAAGCGCGAGCTCGCCCGCCTCGTCAAAAAGGACGGCGTCAACACCATCGTCATCGGCAACGGCACCGCCAGCCGCGAGACCGAGGAAGTCGTCTCGGAGTTCATTGCCGAGCAGGCGCCCAGCCTTCGCTACACCATCGTTAACGAAGCCGGCGCGTCGGTGTACTCCGCTTCCGAGCTCGCCAGCCAGGAATACCCCGACCTGGACGTCACCGTGCGTGGCGCCATGAGCCTGGGCCGCCGCCTGCAGGACCCGCTGGCAGAGCTCGTCAAGATTCCGCCCCAGTCCATCGGTGTGGGCCAGTACCAGCATGACCTTGACCAGGCCGAGCTCTCGCGCACTCTGGGCCACGTGGTGGAGGACGTCGTTAACCGCGTGGGTGTCGACGTAAACACCGCGAGCGCAAGTCTGCTGGGATACGTATCGGGCATCACGCCGAGCGTGGCCAAAAACATCGTGGCCTACCGCGAGGAAAACGGCGCCTTTACCGATCGCCGCCAGCTCAAGAAGGTCCCCAAGCTGGGGCCCAAGGCATATCTCAACGCCGCGGGTTTCCTGCGCATTAGCGGCGGCAAGAACCCACTCGACGCGACAAGCGTCCACCCCGAGAGCTACGAGGTGGCCACGGCCGTCCTGGAGCGTGCCGGCGTTGCGGCAAGCGAGCTCAGCCGCGGCGGCGTGCCCGACATCGAGCGCCGCCTGGGCAGCATCTCGGCGCTAGCAAGCGACCTGAACTGCGGTACCCTGACGCTCATCGACATTGTCAACGAGCTCAAGAAGCCCGGCCGCGACCCGCGCGACGACGCGCCCGAGGTGGTCTTTAGCCGCTCGGCGCTTTCTATCGACGACCTGGAACCCGGCATGGAGCTCAAGGGCACGGTGCGCAACGTCGTCGACTTTGGCGCCTTCGTCGACGTGGGAGTGCACCAGGACGGCCTTGTGCACATCTCCAAGCTGGCCAACCGCTTTGTCAAGCACCCGAGCGACGTGGTGCGCATCGGTGACACGGTCAAGGTGTGGGTCGAAAAGGTCGATCGCGACCGCAAGAAGATCTCGCTCACCATGGTACAGGGCAAGTAAACCGCCAAAGCAAAGGTACCCCCTGTAGCGATGTGCAAAATCGCGAGTATTCTGCAAATTCCACCGTTCCGGATGCCCCTCAGAGACGAAAAAGCATGGAACAGCCCCCGTTTTAGCGTCATCAGAGCCAAAACGGGGGCCGTTCCATGCTTCGGTTAACTGATAAAGACCTTTACCTTGCTGAATACTCTCAATTTTGCACGGCGCAGGCGGGGGTACCTTTGCCCACGGCAGGATATGGAAGCCAAGCGCCAACTTGCTGGCAAGCTCGTGTCGGCAGCCCCGGCCTTTCCTTTGCCTAGCGCGACCCTCGCGGAGCGCGTGAGCGATAGGGAAAGGAAAGCCGGGGCGAGCAGCCCGCGGCGTAGTCAGTGTTCGCGCTACGGCAGGATATGGAAGCCCAAAGCGGCGATATCCTTGGCAAAGCCGCGCACGGTGTCGAGCGAGACCTCGTACGGGTCGCGACCGATGTTCTTGCGCTTGGCCAGGATGCTGTTGGGCACCGTAATGATCTGGCAACCGCAGGCTTCTGCCTGGTAAATGTTGATGAGCTCGCGCGTGGACGCCCACAGGACCTCACAGTTGGGCTTTGCGGCGGCCTTCTTAACCGACTCCGTCATAAACGGAATGGGGTCGACGCCGGTATCGGCGATGCGGCCGGCAAAGAGCGAGATGATGGACGGCGTCTCGGTGTCAACGGCCTCGACCATCTCGTCGACCTGCTTAGGCGTAAAGATGGTAGTGACGTTGACCTTGATGCCGTCGGCCGAAAGCTTGCGCACCAGCTCGGCGGTGGACTCGCCCTTGGTGGTCACGCACGGAATCTTGACGTAGACGTTCTCGGCCCAGGTAGCGATCTCGCGCGCCTCGACCTCCATGGTCTCGACGTCGTCGGCAAAGACCTCAAACGAGACGGATACATCGGTGATGTGGGCCAGGACCTCTTTGGCAAACGCGCGGTAATCCGTCACGCCGCCCTTCTTCATAAGGGACGGGTTGGTCGTGAAACCCTGAACGTTGCCGTTCTCGTACATGTCGAGCATGCCCTCGAGGTTTGCACCGTCAGCGAACACCTTGATTGCCATCTGCCTGATTCCTTTCGCTTGCACATGGGCGTTAAACTGCTAAACACTTTACCTACGTTTATCAAGGCGTGAGCTGCGGTTTTTTATCTTCTCGGCGAACGGTATAAACACCTCAGTGTTTGGATTGATAAATCGATTGAGCATGCAAAAGCAAAGAGTCGCAGTTTGAGCAAACGTCAGAACGCGGGATTCATTAGATGAGGCCGAAATGCTGCATCGCTGTGACGGTACCGTCGTGTGCGACATCGTCGGTCACGTAGTCGGCGACCGCCTTGACCTCGGGCATGGCATTACCCATGGCCACGGCCGTCTCGACGGCGGCGAGCATGCCCAGGTCGTTGCCCGAATCGCCAAAGCCAAAGGTGCGCGCATTTCCCTCGCGGCCCAGATACGTCAGCGCTCGCGCCACGCCCACGCCCTTGTCGATGCCCTTGGGGCTCAGCTCGCGATTCTGGCCACCGGTGTTGCACAGCTCAAACTCGCGATCGATAAAGCCGTCATCATTGGCTACGCGAGCCAAACTGGGCACATTGAGGCATACCTTGCCCACGCGCAGACTGCCGTCGACGCGCATCTCCTCGGCGCTGTGCACCACAGAAGTGCCGATCAGAGACGACTGCTCAACACCCGCAGGTTCCAAGGCAAAAGTAGCCACGTTGGTCTCGAAAAAGGCCTCAATCCCTGCCGCGGCCATACGGCGTGCAAGCTCCTCGATAACGTGCTCGTCAAAGCAGTCCTCATGCACCACGCGGCCCTCGACCTCGAGCGTCGCTCCCGCCATGGCAACGACGCCCGCGGGGTCGAGCGCGCGCAGGCCATCGGCGATCAGCCACAAGGGACGACCCGTGCAGATAAATGCCTGGTGACCCGCATTGCGCAGGCGATGAAACGCCTCGACGACCGCCTGCGAGGGGCGAACCGCCGAAAAGTCCTTGTCGGTCATGTTGTCGGGATCGAACGACGTCAGCGTGCCGTCCACGTCAAAAAAGAGCACAGCGGGTTCGGGACACGCATCAATCATATGGGTTCCTTTCGAGGATAAGGGCAAACGAAGCATCCATCATATAATGGAGCGACGCAATCAGAGAGGTCACCCATGGAATTTCATGCAAGCTGCCCCGAGGGCTTTGAATCCGCACTCGCCGACGAGCTCAAGCGGCTCGGGCTTTCGCATGTCCGCCGCCTGAAGGGCCGCGCTACGTTTGAGGGCGAGCTCGAAGAAGGCTACCGCGCCTGCCTGTGGTCGCGCCTGGCGAGCCGCGTGTTCGTGGTGCTCGGGCGCTTTGAGGCGCAGGATGCCGATGAGTTGTACGACGGCGTTTACGACATCGCCTGGGAGAGCATTGTTCGCCCCGGCGCCACCATCGCCATCACCGCCCGCGGCGTGACCGAGCAGCTGCGCAACACGCGCTTCTCGGCCCTGCGCGCCAAGGACGCGCTGTGCGACCGTCTGGCCGAGACCACGGGCCGTCGCGCCGATGTCGACGCCGCCGATCCCGACGTTCACCTGCTGCTTTCGCTGCGTCAGCGCCGCGCGAGCATCAGCCTGGACCTTTCGGGCGACCCGCTGTTCAAGCGCCTGCCGCCCGCCGCGACCCGCGCCGGCGAGGGCACGCACGTGCTGCGCCCCGACTACGCCGCCCTGGTGCTTGCGCAAGTCGGCTGGACCGCACTGTGCGAGCGCGAGCTAACGGCCGACGATTACGAGAATGAAGCTCTGCCCACGCTGGTCGACGCCTCGTGCGCCGGCGGCGGCCTGCTGCTGGAAGCCGTGAATATCCTAACCGACCGCGCCCCGGGTGCCGTCCGCGAGCGCTGGGGCTTTGAGGGCTGGCAGCTGCATGACGCCGCCCTGTGGGAGCAGCTGCGTGCCGAAGCGCGCGAGCGCGAGACGACGGCACGCGAGCGCCAGGCGCGCATCGTTGCCGTGGATGTTGACCCCGCCGCCCGCAAGACCGCTGAGCGCATGGTTAAATGTGCCGGCTACAAGCGCTTTGTCGATTTTTGCGCCGCCAAGTCCGCCACCGTACTGGACCATGCGGGCGCCGTTGCCGGTGCCGCCGTGGTCGCGGATACGACCGAGACACCGCTTTCGCTCATGCATGACACCATGACGCTGGTCGGCGAGCTGCGCCGCGCGCCCGAGCTTGCCGCGGCGCCGGTCGCCGCGCTCACCCGCGACGGATTGTTGGCCCGCGCGCTCCACGCCGAGCCCAAGCGCTCGATCGCCGTCATGCCCAACAACGAGGAGGCGACCGTCGAAGTCTGGCCTTCGCTCGACCACGCCGCCGCAGCGTTTGAGGCTGCGACCAGCGCGGATGCCGAGGCTGAGGTTGCGGACGCCAACGAAGTCAACGACAAAGCCGCCGCTTCCGCCATGCCCGAGCCTGCCGCCATGCTCGACCTGGGTGACGGCAAGCCGCTGCCCGTGCTCATCCCCGAGTCGGAGCAGTTCGCCAACCGCCTGCGTAAGAACGCCCGTCTGCGCCGCAAGTGGGCCAAGCGCGAGGGCGTGAGCTGCTACCGCGTCTACGATGCCGACCTGCCCGATTACTCCGCCGCCATCGATCTGTACGAGGGTTGCCCGCAGACGCCGGGCCGCTGGCTCGTCATCGCCGAATACGCTGCGCCCAAGACCATCGACCCCGCACTAGCCCAGGCCCGCATGCTCGACATCTTGGCCATCGCGCCACGCATCCTAGATGTTCCGGCCGAGCATGTGCACGCCAAGGCCCGCATGCGTTCACGCGGCGGTTCGCAGTACGGCAAGCAGGGCGCCGGCAAGGGCGGCTCGGGCGAGCGAGCCAACATCGCGCGCCGTCGCCTGCCGCTCATCGAAGAGGGCGGCCTTACCTTTGCCGTCAACTTTGACGACTACCTGGACGTCGGCATCTTCCTGGATCACCGCGTCACCCGCAACCTAGTGCGCGAGCACGCCAAGCAGGCGCGCCGCTTCCTCAACCTGTTTGCCTACACCGGCACCGCCACCTGCTATGCTGCCGACGGCGGCGTCGAGGAAACCGTGACAGTCGACCTTTCCAACACCTACCTGGACTGGGCCGAGCGCAATATGCGCCAAAACGGCTTTGTTGGTCCGCAGCATCATTTTGTGCGCGACGACGTGCTCGCCTGGATTCGCGACCAGCGCCAGACGCGCAACCGCTGGGACCTGATCTTTGTCGACCCGCCCACGTTTTCGAACTCGTCCAAGATGGGCCGTCGCACCTGGGATGTCCAGCGCGATCACGTTGAGCTGTTGGCCGGCGTGTCGCGCCTACTCACGCAGGGCGGCCATGCCATCTTTAGCTGTAACCTGCGTGGCTTCCGTCCCGAGACGCGCAAGCTCGCGCGTGCGGGCGTGGTGCTGCAGGACATTACGGCGCAGACCATCCCCGAGGACTTCGCGCGCAACCAGAAGGTGCACCACTGCTATATCGTGCGCCGCCTGCCCATCGAGGACGCCATGGCCGAGGTCGGCTTTAGTGCCGAGGAGATTGCCGAGCGCGTCGAGGAGCTGCGCAGCCCCGAGACCCGCAAGCCCCGCGCGGCAGCGCCCCGTTCGATGCCCACCGGCGACGACAGGCCGCACGCCACCGGCAAACCCTCCCCCGCCGGCAAACCAAAAAAGAAGAAGTTCTACGCCAGCAAACCAAAGGGCAAATAACAAAGTTGCGGTGGAATACGGACTGTTTTGCCTGGAATTAGGCAGATTTAGACCGTATTTCACCGCAACTCATATTGGGATGGTGGTTGGCGATCTAGCCTTGGGTGACCAGTCGGTAACCGATGCCCACGTGCGTTTGGATATAGCGCGGATGCGCGGGGTCAGACTCGATCTTCTTGCGCAGCGTGCCCATAAAGACGCGCAGGCTCGCAAGGTCGCTCTTGGTCGCCGTGCCCCAAATCTCGTGCAGAATAAACTGATGCGTGAGCACCTTGTCGGCGTTGTGCGCCAGCAAGCAGAGCAACTTGTACTCGATCGGCGTCAGATGCAGCTCCTCGCCGTCCATCGTGGCGATGCCGGCATCAAAGTCGATATGCAGCTCGCCGGTATCGAACGTGCCCTCGGACGAACCCGCACCTATTTGCGCATACGAAAGACGCCTGAGCGTGGTGCGGATACGCGCGAGCAGCTCCTCGACCGAAAACGGCTTGGTCAGATAGTCATCGGCACCGGCATCGAGCGCGCGGATCTTGTCTGCATCCTCGCTGCGCGCCGAGACCACGATAATCGGCATGCCCGACCACGTGCGCACCGACTCGACCACCTTGACGCCGTCCATATCGGGCAAGCCCAGATCGAGCAGCACAATGCTCGGCGCCTGCGACGAGGCGGCGGCGATGGCGGCATGGGCGGTCTCCACGGCCATATGACGCAAGCCGTGCGCCTCGAGCGCGGCAACAATAAGGTTGCGGACGGCGGGATCGTCCTCAACGACCAAGATGAGCGGTTTTACGGCAGAGTTCGGCACAGCGCTACTCCTTATCAAACGAAACGTCGGCGACGGGAAGCTCAATCGTAAAGACCGAGCCGTGCGGGTCCGCCGCGGCAACCTCTATGCTACCGCCATGCGCCAGCGCAATGGAGCGGCAGAGCGAAAGACCCAGGCCCACGCTGCGATGGCTGTCGGCAAGACCGTGGTTGGCGGTGTAGAACGACTCAAAGATTCGCTCGCGGTCCTCGGGCGCAATGCCCGGACCATCATCGGCCACCGAGCACGCCACGCGTCCATCGTCGACGCTAATCGAAATCATGATATGCGAGCCCGCGGGCGTATAGGTGATGGCGTTGTTCACCAGATTGACCACCAGCTGCACCATCAGGCGCGCATCGACGTTGACGAGCGCCGGCTCATCGCACGCCACCACCTTAAGGTCGTGCTCGCGCACGGCAGGGTTCACGTGGCGCAGCGCCTCCTCCACGATATCGTCCATGAGCTCGAGCGTGGTCGACAGGCGCATACCGCCGCCCTCGAGCTTGGTGATGGCGAGCAGGTTCTCGACGGTGGCGTTGAGCCATTGCGCATCCGAGCGAATGGACAAGAGCAGGCCGCGGCGCGTTTGGGCGTCGAGCACGGCGGTGCCGGTCGAGCCCTGGTCGAGCAGCACATCGGCATTACCCGAAATACTGGTGAGCGGCGTGCGCAGGTCGTGCGAGATGGAGCGCAGCAGGTTGGCGCGCAGCTGCTCATTTTTGGCGAGCACCGCCGCCTCCTCACGGGCCTCCATGGCACGAGCGCGATCGAGTGCCAGCTCGCCTTCGCTCACGATGGCATCGGCAAGTGTCCGTTCCTCGTGTGTTAGCACATCGGGCTCGGCAACGATAGCCAGCACGCCCACCACCGAGGCGGGGTCGCCCGAGCGCACGAAGCCGTCGCCTGTGCGAACCGTCAGGTAGATGCCATAAAACGCCGAACCGCCAAACGTGGCGTCGAGCGGCGTTCCCACGTAGGCGGACGCCGAGAGCCTCGGCGGCATCTGCGGCGGCAGCTCGTGCACCGGGGCGGCATCGCCCACGGCCGTGTACGTCGCACGCGGCAGCAGGTCATCGCCCTCGGCGTCGGCGCTGTACCACACAACCGGACAGCCCGAAAGACGCGCCAGCTGCGTGGCCATGGCGTGAACGATCTGATGCTGATCGGCGCACCGCTGCAGCATGCGGTTGGTCTCGAGCACCATATGCGTGCGGCGGTCGCTGGCGGCAGCCTGTGCCAAGGCGCGGCGCAGGGCCAACGCAATCGAGCTCGACACAAGCGAAACCACGAACATGATGAAGAACATGCCGGGATAGCCGCGGTCGATAAGCGACAGCGAGTAGCGCGGGTCGACAAACAAAAAGTTGTAGAGCGCCACGGCGGCAGCCGAGCTCAGCAAGCAATACAGGCGACTCCAGGTAAAGAATGCGCACAGCTGAACGGCGAACACATAGACGATCATGATGCTCGGCGCGAGACCCGGATGGTCGAGCAGCGCGCCCACAATCGTCGCCGCGACCAGCAGCCCCACCGATACGCAGGCGTCATACAGAGGAGTGCGGCGCGTCAGCGTTGTGCGCCGCCACCAAAAGCTATCGGCAATATCGCCGTCCGTACGGACGTCCATCAGCGTCCCGCCCCTCTCTCAAAAACAAAAACCACCACAAAGGGGACAGGCACCCTTGTGGTGGTTTCCCCTTGTGGTGGTTCCAAGTGTAAAGCCTTTGCAACCTGCGGTCGTTAGACAAACAGCACGTGCGCGAGCAGTGCGCACACGCACGCCGCGACAAGCACCGTCACCACGATCGAAATCACGCGGTCGGCCATATCCATGTTGGCCCGATTCGTAAAGAACCGATCTTCGGCAGCATCGGCGCGTATCTCATGCACCAGCTCGGTCGCAAGATCGCAACCGTCAAGCACCTTTGCATCCATGGTTTCCTCCCAGGACTCAATCCCCGTCAATACAAACCCGCCCGTTCGCAGACAAACCTCGAGCGTCGACTACGGCCGCTCGTTGGGAGCCAGGCGCTGCATCTTATTCACGGCCTTGAACTTGGTGAACAGCGGCACGTACTCAAAGCTCACGTTGGAGTTCTCCAGGCCGTACCAACGCGCGGGCGTGCCGGCGGCGCGGCGGATGATGTACTTGAGCGTGATGGCCGTACGCTCGCTGGGCTCCACATCGCTTTCGGGCGCCAGAAGCTTACGGATCAGGACGAACTTGAACGTGCCGATGTTACCCGGATCCTTGTAGACCGAGTAGTCATGCGTCTGCGGCGGCAGCTCGCCGGTGGCAGCCAGGTCCTGAACGACCTGACGCAGGTAGGCATTGACGCGCTGGTTGATCTTGTAGCCCAGGTACAGATGCACGCGGAACACGTAGTCGGTGCCGAACGTCTCGACCGAATAGGCAAAGGTATGCGGTTCGTCCATGGTCTCGACGTTCACAAACCACCAGGCGCGAGCGCGCTTGGGATGCTTGTCCAGAATCGAGTAGACGATGTCGCGGTCGATGTAGTCGGTATGGGTGTCCTTGGTCAGGTACACGATGTTGTCGCTCAGGCGCTCGTAGCGATCGTCATCGCGCAGGCGCTTGAGCTGCGGCAGGTAGCTGCGCAGCGGCAGCAGCGTAAACTGGCGCTGCTCAACAGCCGTACCGTTGTACCAGCACACCATGATGCCCATGATGAGCGCGGCCATGAGGATGGTGAAGTAGCCGCCGTGGAAGAACTTGGTGAGCGAGCTCACGAAGAAGAAGCCTTCGAGCAAAAGGAAGAAGGCCGCGAAGATCCACGGAGCAACCTTGAGCTTGCGCTCCTCGTGCAGGTAGAAGAAGAGCAGCAGCGTGGTGCACATCATAGTCAGCGTAATGGCAAGGCCGTAGGCGGCTTCCATATGCGCCGAGTTCTGGAACAGCAGCACCACGATGACGCAGCCGACAAGCATGACGTTGTTGACCATGGGGATGTAGAGCTGGCCCTTGGTCTCGGCAGGGTAGAAGACCTGCATGTGCGGCATGAGGTCCAGACGGCTGGCCTCGGACACCAGCGAGAATGCGCCGGTGATGAGCGCCTGCGAGGCAATGATGGCCGCGACGGTGGAAAGGCCTACGGCAAACGGACGCAGGCCCGGGGCGAGCATCTGGTAGAACGGGTTGAGGTCGGCAATGCCCATGAGCTCGGGGTTGGCAGCGTTGTTCATAAGCCAAGCGCCCTGGCCCATATAGGAAAGCAGCAGGCAGCACTTAACGAACGGCCAGGTAGCGTAGATGTTGCCGCGGCCGACGTGGCCCATGTCGGAGTAGAGCGCCTCGGCACCGGTGGTGGCGAGGAAGCAGCTGCCCAGAATCATGATGCCCGCGTGGTTGTTGGGGCTCAGCAAAAAGGCGATGCCGCGCACCGGGTTGAGGCACAGCAGCACGGCGGGGTGCTGGAAGACAAAGAACAGACCCGTGCCGCCCAGGAACAGGAACCACAGCGTCATGATGGGGCCAAAGGCGTGACCGATCTTGGCCGTACCGATACGTTGTACCAAGAAGAGCGCGATGATGATGGCAAGCGTGATGGCCACGACACGGCCCTGATCGTCACCCAACACAGCATGGACCGCCGGGATGGTGCGCAGGCCCTCGATGGCCGTGGTAACGGTAACGGCGGGCGTCAGGATGCCGTCAGCGAGCAATGCGGCGCCGCCCAGCATGGCGGGGATGATGAGCCACTTGCCGCAGCGCTTGACCAGGCTGTACAGGGCAAAGATACCGCCCTCGCCGTGGTTGTCGGCGCGCAGCGAGATCAGCACGTACTTGACGGTCGTCAGCAGCGTGACCGTCCACACGACAAGGGAGAGCGCACCAAGCACGAACTCCTCCGTGACGCTTCCGATGCCGCCGTTGCCGGCAACGAGCGCCTTGGTTACATACATAGGGCTGGTGCCGATATCGCCGTACACCACGCCCAGCGTGACGAGCATCGCCGAGATGCTCACAGGAATCGCAGCGTGCGAGGCTGCCTCCTTGGCCTTTTGTTCCATAAGCCGGTTTCCTCCCAACTTTAATGTTCGAAGGGATTATAGGTAATCGGCCCATGTTTTAATGCACTGTTTTCCCAGCTAGATAAAGATTTATACAGTCTTTAGGCTACCGCGGCGATATGAAATGTGACAAAAGGACTGTCCCCTTGTCACATTCGTCATTTTCCGAGCCAGTTTTTGAACCACCATTCCATGGATCGGCTCATCTCGGCCATAAAGGGACTGGTGTGTTTGCGGGTGTAGATATCCACCACGCGCTCGCCCACCTCGCGGGCGTGCGGACGGAACATCGCATCCATCTCGGCCACCTGAGCATCCATAGTCGCGGCATCGGCGCGGCAGTAGCGCTCCTCGTGCACCAGGTTCACCACGGGGTGCGCGATCGCCGGACGCTCCTTACGGGGCGTGCCGATGATGAGCATCGACAGCGGCATGGTATAGGGCGGCAGATCGAGCAGCTCGGCAACTTCCTCGGCATTCTCGACGATATCACCGATATAGCAGCTCCCCAGCCCCAGGGCCTCGGCGGCAACCACGGCGTTTTGCGCGGCGATCACGGCGTCCTGCGCCGCAATGGCAAAGTCGCCCAGACCCGGTGCACGACGGGGAGACTTGCCCGTACGCTCTACAAACTCGGGCTCAAAGCAACCCACATGCTCAAACAGATCGATCCACTTGGCATAATCGACCACAAATATTAGTGCCCAGGGCGCCTTGGCGATCATGGGCTGGTGGTCGCACAGGTCGGCCAGGCGGTCGAGCGTAGCCTGCTCGCGGATGCTCACGATGGAATACATCATCATGGCACCCGCCGACGGCGCACGGCTCGCCGCGTGCAGAATCGCCGCCCGCTGCTCGTCGGTCACCGCCACGTGACGGTCGTCGTCATCACGCGCGAAGGCACGCGTAGACGAGCGATGCTCCAAGATGTCCAGCACCGCATTGCCCGTGGTCTCGACCGGGTAGCCGTTCGTATCCACGCCCGCAGCTCCGCCGCAGTACTCGGCACCCGTCATACAAACCTGCTCGCCCATAGCTCTATCCTCGCCATTTCTTTAAGAAGCCTTTACGTTTCCGTGTAATTCCCGTCCATTATCGCGCAGGTCGCCACTACATTGCGCTACATCGCCACACGCGCGCGTTAATATGGCTGGTTGTTGTGCGCAGCCACCAATTGCTGCGCATATCTTGGTAACAATCGGGTAAATCCCCGCTTTCGTAGGTTTTGCATTTGTGAGGAGTTTCAGCATGTTCGCTGCCGCCATCTCGCTCGTCGGTCTTGCGGCGACCGTCTACCTTGTCTTGCGCGAGGCCAAGGCCATTCGCGCTCAGTCGGGCACCGTTGCCAAAAGCGCTCTTGGGTGGAGCGTCGCCTTCGGCCTGTTCCAGCTCTTTTTGACCATTTGGGGCGCCATTGGCCTCGTCGCCCAAAACGAGCCGCTCGCCTTTGTGATGCTCATTCTGACCAATGCCATTCTCACCGGTTGCGCCTGGGCCAGCATCGCCCGCGCCCGCATCGCTCCGCGCGTCTTTGCATTCGCCGAGCCCGACGCCCCCGCCCCCACCGGCAAGCTTGCCCGCCTGCGCGGCGCCTTCGTGGGCAAACCGCTCGTCGCGGCCGTCCTGTGCTTGCTGCTCGCCGGCGTCTTTGCGCTGCTGGGCATGGAGGTATCGTCCAACCACGACTTTACCTGGGTCTACCCTCTGTGCATCCTGCTCGAGTGGGCCATCATCACCACACTCATGGTCGGCCTGTTCTTCCTGTTCCAGCGCCACGGCGCAGCTCCCGCGGTCCTGGCCTTTGCCCTCTTTGTCCTGGGCATTGCCGAGTTCTTCGTCATAACGTTTAAATCCATGCCCATCCAGCCGGGCGACCTTTCGGCCATTTCCACCGCCGCCGCGGTCGCCGGCACCGGCTACACCTTCTCGATCTCACTGTTCTGCGTGCTGTCCATGGGCTTTACCGCCATCGCCATGCTGCTATGCGAGTACGCCGGCCTGGTGGCACCGCACCGTCAGAAGGGCGCCGCCAACGCCAAGCGCATGCTGCTCACCAACCTGCTCGTCGCCGTGCTGTGCCTGGGCGGCGTGACCGCGCACGTCACGCTTATCGACTACTACAACACCCTCGGCATCACCGTCTACACCTGGCGCCCGCTCGAGAGCTACTGGCGCGAGGGCTACCTGCCCGCTTTCATTAGCGCAGCGCAGTCCATCAAGCCGCCCAAACCCGCCGACTACTCCGTCGACGATGCCAAGGCCACGCTCAAAAAGTACGCCAAGGCCTACGACAAGTCCGACGCCGCCAAGAGCGACGAGCGCGCCGCCGCAAAGGAGCAGTTCGACAGCGAGAAGCCCACGGTCATCGCCATCATGAATGAGACCTTCTCGGACCTGTCCATCTACCAGAACATGCGCGCCGGCTACGAGGGTCCGCAGTACTTTAAGAACCTGTCCAACTGTCTCAGTCGCGGCAAGCTCTATGTGAGCGCCTACGGCGGCGGTACCGCCAATACCGAGTTTGAGTTTATGACCGGCAACTCCATGGCCAACCTGGGCTCGGGCGTGTACCCCTACACCATCTACAACATGGAAACGACCGGGAATCTGGCAGAGCAGTTCAAATCGCTCGGCTATTCCACCACGGCCATGCATCCCAACCACGCGACCAACTGGAACCGCGAGAACGTCTACAAGGACTTTGGCTTTGACCAGTTCCTGTCCATCAACGATTTCCAGGGAGCCGATACCCTGCGCGGCATGGTGACCGACCAAGCTACCTACGACAAGATTCTTGAGCTGCTGGACCAGAACGCCGATCCGCAGTTTATCTTCGACGTGACCATGCAGAACCACTCGGGCTACGACACGGGCCTGCTGCCGGTCGACAAGCAGATGCATCTGAATATCGACACGACCGACCTGGACGCCAAGACCGTCGAGGACGGCACGCTGTCCGATGTCGACGAGTATGTCTCGTGCATCGAGCAGTCCGACCAGGCACTGCACTACTTCCTCAATGCTCTGAGCAAGCTCGACCGCAAGGTTGTCGTGGTGTTCTGGGGCGATCACCAGCCGTTCTTCCCGTCCAAGTTCAACGATAGGTGGTTTACCGGCGAGGACGACGCCACCCACCAGGAGCGCTTGTGGCAGACCGATTACATCATCTGGGCCAACTACGACGTTGCCGGCTGCGACCAGACGAGTGAGGTCGACGACCTGTCCACCAACTACCTGTCCACGCAACTCATGCAGCTGATCGGTGCCCCGCTGACCGACTACCAGAAGGCGCACATGACGCTGCGCGAGTCGCTGCCCGCCATCAACTCGGTGGGCTACGAGGACGCCAGCCTGCGCTGGGCACTCTCCTCCAACGTCACCGGTGACGACGCCGCCGCAGCAGCCGCCACCAAGGCGCGCAAGGATTACGCCAAGATGCAATACTACGAGATGTTCCGCGACGGCAAGAACGTCTATACGGAGCACTTCCAGACCGAGGCCAACGAGACCGACCCCAACCTGGCACCGGGCACGACCAAGATCAAGTAGCGGCGCGTCTTAACTGGTTCGTCTGCCCGGCGGCGCGGAATGTGAGGTTCCCTGCTCGGACAGTCCTGCTCGCACGGAGAGCACATTAAGTGCTCTCCGGCTCGTGCGGAACTCGCGATGAACCTTACATTCCGCGCCGGCCGGGCAGACGCCTCGGTGTTGAAACGCGGCTTGTCATGGGGACATCTGCTGAACATATATAAGTTGAAGGCCACGTCATGTGGCCTTTTTGCATCCGGAAACCGTGTCCCAGAATTCTTGTCTGGAATGGGATGCAGTTTCCGCTTGGGACCCGATTGGGAAAGTGTGTCCCACTATTCAGCTGGATTCCGGGATGTATTTTCCGGTTGAGGCTCGTTGGGAAAGTGCGTCCCACTTTGGGGGCTGATTCTGGGACGTGGTTTCCGGTTGGCTCTCATTGGGAAAGTTCATCCCATTTCTCGGCCTAATTATGGGACGCAGTTTCCCGTTGAGGACCCTTTGGGAAAGTGCGTCCCGGTCTGGGCGCTCAAACTGGGATGGATTTTCCGGATGAGGGCTTGACGGAAAATGTGTCCCATTCCGGGCGCTAATTGTGGGATGCAGTTTCCGCTTGCGGAGTCTCCACTCAACAGAAAACCCGGGTGGCCTGTTTTTTGGCTACCCGGGTTTTTGGGTTGTCGATATGTTCGACTGGCTACTAGTGGGTCTTGCGGCGCTTGATCAGCATGATGAGGGCTATCACTACGAGCGTTGCTCCCGCTGCTGCTGCGGTGGCGACTAGGGCGAATGTTTGGTCGCCGGTGTTTGCGAGGTTCTTCGCTGTGGTCGTAGTCTTGACCTTGGTGTCGGTCTTAGCTCCGTTGTCGGACTTGGGCTTGTCCGGGTTCGTCGGGGTCTCAGGAGTCTCGGGGTCCTTTGAGCCTTCGGAATCGGTTGGGCCGGCGGTGTTTACCAGCGTATGGTCCAGGAACTTCTTGGCGCCCGCACTTGCCTGTGAGAACAGGCGGCGCGTGCGGATCGGGGTGGCGTTCACCGTTGTGGGCGCCGTCTCCTCGGCCTCGATATTCACGAGCGTCGTGCCGGTGTCGAGGCCCACGTCGTTGTATCCCACGTGGCAGTAATACTGCGCACCGTCATCGTCTGCGGTCAGGTCAATCTCGAGCTTTGAGGCCGTTCCAGCCGCGAGGTTGCCATCGGCACCCACGAGCTTAAACTCTGTCTCGCCGCGGCCCTTGCGGTACCACATATAGGTCGGTGCCAGCCCTGTTTCGCTATCGTCGGCACCGAGTTGCTTCACATGGCCAATCGCCGAGAGCGTCAGGTGGCTTCCCGCCGCGCGCTCAACCGAAGAGTCGTATCCAAGATCCGACCCCTCCGCAGCATCCGCCGCAGGTCCGCTCACGGTCATCGTCATGCCATCGGGCATGGTCTTGACCGTGATGATTGCCGAGCGAATACCTGTTTCGGTCGTGGATCCGTTCTTAACGGCGGCGATGGCGAATCGATACTCCGTATTGGGCTGCAGCCCATCCCACTTGAGCGAGGTCTGCGTGTTGTCGGCAATCTTCCAGCTATTGACGACCGCATCCGCCGCATTGCTCTGCAGCATGCCCACGCCGTAGCTAAAGCCACTCTTGTTTGCGAGTACATCGTCCCAGCTAAACGTAACGCTGGTCGAATCGACGGCGTTTGCCGTAAAGCCCGTCACGGCCGGCGCGTCGGGCATCTCGACGTCCTTAACGTCATAGCCCACGATCCAGAACTGGTCGGTGTCCTTGGTGCCGAGCTTGTCGCCCGAGTCTGCCTCGAACTTGTCGACATCCACCGCGTTGACGCCCAGACGCCACACAAAACCGTACTTGCCCTGCGCGGCCTCGGGCAGGTTGTCGACGGTGCCGCCGTATTCGGTCGATTCACTCGAGGAGTTACCCGTAGTAAAGCCGGCGTTGGCACCAAAGCACAGGCCGCCAAACAACTCGTGCTTTGCGAGCTTCGCGCCCATGACAACGCTG
Source organism: Collinsella aerofaciens (assembly GCF_019131995.1). Taxonomy (GTDB): domain Bacteria; phylum Actinomycetota; class Coriobacteriia; order Coriobacteriales; family Coriobacteriaceae; genus Collinsella; species Collinsella aerofaciens_S. The sequence goes on from NZ_JAHONA010000020.1 coordinate 17,767, forward strand.
CCGTTCAGCGTCAAGCCGAGCTCGAGCTCCTGCTCCTTGCCCTCCTCGACTTCGATGGTCTGCTCAATGCTCGCCCCCGACTGCGCGGCGGCGCCGTTAAACCCATCGTGCGTGTAGGCGCGCGTTACGCCAGGCTTGCCCAGGCCAAAGGAATCCCCAACGGGAGTCTCGCCGTTGAGCGTCGTTTGATAGGTTCCGGGTTCTCCCGACCGGTTGGTCAAAAAGTAGCTGAGCGGCGTCATATTGTGCTGTTTGGCAATGCGGTCATAGGCCTCGACATTAACGACCGAGGTCTGCGCGCCGAGCGACACGGGCGCCGCCATCACGCCCTTGCCACCAGTTTCCTCATTTTCGATCTCATACTCGTAATAGACCATCGGAATCGTGTAGAGCACGGCCTTGTCACCCTCGCCGGCATGCGACTCATAGCTTACGCTTGCGCTGACCGTGCGCTCGCTCCGGTAGTCATAGCATCCCTCGGCGGCAAAATCGACTGAAGCATTCATCGCGACCAGGGGCGGACCGGTCTGCACCTCGACGGCAACGCCCAACTCGGCGCCAATGGTATAGCCCTGGGATGTCCCCGTGCCCTTTTCCTCTCCGTATGACGTGCCGCCCAACACCAGATAGCCGTATGCCTGCTCCAGATCCTCAACATAGGGCGCATCCTGCAGCACGGCAAGCACGCGCGGGTTGGTATAGACCTTGTAGCGGTCCTTGTACGTGATCTTGACGCTGTCGTTGTCGACATCGGGCAGCGCGAGCGAGATAAATGTGCCGTAGGTAGTGCCGCGACGGTTGCTCTCGCTAATCACCTGCTCCTCGCCGCGGCGCACCTTTCCGTTCTCGTCGAGCGAAAAATGCGAGGCGGTCATCCAATAGTAGTCATCGTTCTTGCGCAGGTCCTCGTCGCGGTGCTTGCCCACCACGGCGATAAAGCTCTCGTTATAGCGGTCCGAACCCGAGACGCTGCCCGCCTTGACGTCGCTGATCCACACCTGTTCTATACCCTTGTGGTCATGCTTGTTGCTGCTGTTGTATTGCTGACCGCTCATGCTCATGGTTCCGACCATGGACCCCAAGCCCTGAGCCCCGCTCTGTGCCGTGTTGCAGGCAAAGTCGCGGAACACATCGCCGCCCACGAGCACCTCGTCAACCGCCAGCTGCTCGGACAGGCCGTCAAGGTTGGCAGTGGCAAGGGCAATAGGCGCCAAGGTGCACGGATAGCGCTTATCCTGAGCGCTATCCTTCCATGCGCTGTTGGGCACATGCATCAGCCCATAGGAGGCGAGGAGCCCGTCTCTGTATTCCTTACAATCGGAAAGCTTGAACTCGCCAGACTCCGAGTCAAAATACGCGTAGCGGTACAGCGCGCCGTACAGCCCCTTGCTGCCGTCAGAAGCGCCGTAATCAAAAGCGCTGCGTTGCCAGTCATAGCCCGCAAGAATAAGGCCCGTGACGGTTTCACCCGTCTTCTTTCCTTCTTCATCGTAGGCGGCAAACGTGCCGAACGTCGCATTCGCAGCGACCATGGTCTTGCCGTTCGCGGAGAGGGAGATTGCGCCCGCGTCGCCCAGAGCATCGACATGGACGAGCGCACCCTTGGATGCATCCCACGAAAACAGCTCGCAATGCGTCGACTTATCAATATTCTTCTTGCCGCAGGGTGCCGAGACCACGATGGCGAGGTCATCGCAAAAATCGCGATCGAGGTCGCCGGCCGCTAGCGAAACGACAGGAGCTGACTGAAGCTGCGTCCAGGAGTCGTTCCCGCCCTTGTTGTGCGTGGTGTAGTCCGCGGCGTTACCGGCATCGATCTTGACGACGCTTTGCTTCCAGTTGCCGCCCTCCAAGTCATACATGTCGACTACAGCCTTGCGCACGCCGTTCTCGTCGACATAGCAGCCCGCGTAGACAAAAAGCTCGTCGACGCCGTCGCCATCGACATCGCCCGCCTCGACATCAAAGACGGCGTCGCACTCTTGCAGGTAACCGGCATCCAGGTACTTAAAACGGCCTTCGTACATCATATTAGTGTTGACCGTCACCGGCAGGTGTGTGTCGAGAGTGCGCGTACGCCCGTTGCTAAACGAGTAGAGGACCAGCTCAACCTTTCCGGCGTATGACTTGCCGTCAATCGTCGTGGAGGAACTGTCGCCGTAGGCACGGAGCTCGGCAACGCGGCTCTTTTTGCCCGTGCTGGCGTCGCTGCAGAACTCAACACTCGTGGCGTGAATGCCCGAGAAACCGTTGTTGTCGTTGGCGAGTACTGTTGAAGACTCATTGTTGCTTAGGTACGACCAGGTGCCGCCACCGTAGTCGCTATGCTTGTAGAGATCGCTGTTCGTATCGAAGTTGTTGACGTTTTGCCAGAACTTTGCGGCGCCCCACACACTTCCATAGCCATCGGTGAGTTTGCTGCTGCCGCCAATGTCACCGCGCTCGACGTTCTCGAGCTTGTCGCGCAGAGTGTAGCGATTGCCATGGCTACCGTTAGCTGCCATATAGACCTCGCTGCGCGTGGCAAACGTCGTGGGGGTATCAGTGGAATAGGGGCCAACGGTATCGGCCGGAATGTCCTCGCTCGTGCCCAGACCCAGGGCTTGATAATCCTGCTCGGTCATATCGGTGATTGCGGGCGCGTCTGCCGCCTGGGCAACCTGGGGCGTGGCCGTGAAGCAGGCGACGCTCGTGGCGATCAACGCAGCAAGCGCCGCCGTCCCAACAAGCGGGATTTTCGACAGCCTACGGATACGGGGGTGTGGAACGTACATGAGGGACCTCGCTTTATTCGAGTGGAGTGGACTCATTTTTGCAAATGATACATCCGATGCCCGATATCACGTGTCTCATTTTTGAGAATCCGAGATGCCGCGGAAATCTTATCCCAGCTCAAAGGCCATTTCTGGGATGTATTTTCCGTCGAGTGCCTCATCGGGAAACTGCATCCCATTTCAAGCGTCGATTCTGGGACGCACTTTCCGCAAAGCACCTCAACGGGGAACTACGTCCCATTCCAAAGGCAAATTCCGGGACGCATTTTTCGAAAGCCTGCCCATCCGGAAAGCCCGTCCCACTTTGGACGCATCCGGGCACGGAACCATCGACCTATCAGGCCTCCCATCAATAAAGAGGCGTCCTCCCGGACGGCGGGGCACGAAGTTCATCGCGAGTTCCGCACGCAAAGAAGGCCACTTAATGTGGCCTTCGTCTTGCGCAGGACTGTAGAGCAGGGAACTTCGTGCCCGCCGCCCGGGAGGGCGTTGCGTTTAGAAGATGGACCTAACGCTTATCCCTCCGGGATAAAAGCAGCGCGGCCATGAAAGCGATGATTGCAAGCGTCAGCAACACCAAGAGCAATGCGAGCGTGCTGTCGCCGGTTGCCGCCAGGCCAAACAGACCGGGGCTCTTACTGCCAGCAGGTTGTACGGGAATCTTCTCGCCATCGTCCTCGGCGGTGATTTCCCAGCGAATGGTCTTGCTTGCGTCGGCAAGCTCGTTGCCCACCGACGTCGGGACACTTAGTTGCAGATTGAGCACCGTGCTGCCATCGCTCGTGAACGTGGCGACCTGCGTGGGATAGGCGAACACGCTGCCCGGCGTTCCCGTCTGGAGCCAACCGTCAGACGCATCGCCAGCCGACGCCGTTAAGGTAATGGGCGACAGCAGGTGTGCCGTCTCGTGATTGACAACGGCCCGCACAAACACGCGTACCTGGGACTTTACGCCCGTGGCACGAACCTCGATCTGCTGCTCGCGCGCATCGCCGGGCATTAGATCTTTAAAGGCGGGAAACAGATCGGGCTCCCCCGAGGAGCCCGTCGCCCCCGTTACCGTCAGCTGGCGCGCATTTCCGTCATAGGCAATCGCGGGAGTATCGGCAAACGCACGGGCGGGAACAGCGAGCGCGACCACGCAGAAAATGGCCGCGACCATGCAACGCAAGGAGCGCGCAACACCTTTGCGAATTGGGAATGCCATACTTACGCACCTCCATGCGGCGGCACCAGCACGCCATCATTGACCGTGCAACCCCATGCCTCTTTAACTGCATCGTCGGGCGTAGACTGAATTGCCTGGGTCGAAATGTCGACGACTAGGTTTTTACCATCTGCCTTCTTTTCGGACACGCTCTTGATGAGCACGCCCGTCTTGTCGAGCGGCTTAACAGAAGACGTCCAGTAGTAGAACCCGTCGCTCGCAAGAACCCAAGACGAAGGTCTGTTAGTGGCGGAGGCATCGCCTTTATCGCCCCACTCAATGGTGTAGTCGGTGCCGGCAACCGGCTCATCCCACAGGCGCGCGCCATCCTTATCCTGCCAGTAGATATCCACCGCGACACGCAGGTATGCCGGAGCCGAGCCCGTGTTTTTTACCGAGACATCCCTTTTCACGTTGTCCTTGCGCGTCTCGTCCACCGAAGGCGCCACCGAGCCAAAACCAAACTCGTTGACCAGCACGCCCGTAACCGAAAGCCACGCAAAGGCGCCGACGACGCCGGCCAAAAGGAGGACGCCGACAAGGAGGGCAACGATCCGCTTGCGCTTAGTCATCCTTGTCCTCCCTCCTCAGCGTGCCGTTTTCCCAAACATTCTTGGCACGCGAGCCGCCATCGACCCATTTGTCCTTCGCGCGCGTGTTGACGCACGTCACCACCGCATCGCCCGCGCTCGAAGCAGACGAAATCGTCAGCTCGGCAGATTTACCGGGCGCCTTGCCCGGCGTGCTCAGCTCGCCCTCGTAGCGCCATGCCCAATTCGTGTCTTCCTCGACGGTATAGATGCCCGCCGGAGCGGCGAACTGCACGCTGCCGACATACCAGGTCTCACCGTTTTCCGGCTGCTGCTTATCGACCTTCACCTCGACCACGCGCGTCTCGGGAGAGGCTCCCTCCGCCGTCTTCGTCACCTTAAAGCGGAACGTCTGCCCCATGGCACTAGCATCGGTAGTCTTTTTAACGATCGTCAGCGCATGAGTCTGGTCAAAGTTGAACACGGCATTGCCGTCGCCTTGGCCGTCTTCACCCGTCTTTTTATACTCCAGACGGTTGGCCAGGTCGAACGAACCATTACCCGAACCCAGGCTGTAGAGCGAGACAAACTTGCCGTTCACAGGCTCTTCCGCCGCAGAAACGCCCTCTGCACCAGGGCCGTAGCTTGCCTGCGTTACCGTAACAGTCAGTTGCGTCCCCATAAACGGCTCGGCAAAGCAGACCTTAAACGGCGCCTTGTCGGCACCGTCATCGACGGTGTTGGCGGCGGCGGGATCGAGCAGCCATTTAAGCTGCGCGGTCATAGTTACGGGGCTCGCGGGATCAGACGTATCGTTGGCAACCACGCGATACGTCACGGGATACAGGTCCATGTCACCCTTGACTGGCTCACTCTTAAACTCATCCCAAGACTTCGCATTGCCATCCGCACCCACATATCGCCACTCCAAGAAGAGCTCACGCTTATCGCCGTTGGCAGCAGCCTGTTCATCGAGCAGCGCGACGATCTTGGAGTGGGCGTCCGGATCGTACGCCACGGATTTTTGCTCCATCACAGGATTGCCGTCGTTGTCGTAGACAGGGTTGCCGCTCTCGTCCATTTTGGGAACATCGACCGTGTAGACAAAGCCAGGCTTACCGTCCTGCGCACGCTCGTCGCCCGAGTCGACCGTCGCCGTAAAGATGACCGCCCCGTCGACGCTGTGATAGCGCACCTTATACGGCGTGACCTTGTACACCGCGGTATACGTCGCGCCCTTAAAGGGTTCACTACCCTCGAGGGGATACTTATCGTCTTCGGTCATCAGAGTGTATTTACTATCGGATTCATAGTCACGCGACCAGCCGACAAAGTCGTACTTGGTGCCATCCCTGCCGACAACCTCAGCTGTAGCTCTTACTTCCAGCGAAATTTGATCGCCAGAGTCGGTGCGCGAAAGAAAACGCACGGAATCGGGGTTATCCAGATTGGCATCGATATTCGATTGGACAATTACCGCGCTGGCACGGTAGACCGGGTACAGCTCCATGGGGGCGTTAACCACAGTGTTTGTATTCACCATGGGGAGGCCGTCCGACCAAATGACATAACCGTTGCCGGATGCCGGTTTAGTTTCCGTCCAGCCTACGAAGGCATTGCATGCGTTCGTTACAGCATCGATGTCGCCAACGTTATACGTCGGCAGTGGCATGCCATCCTTAAGGCTGCCGAGCGTATTGCCCTCCTGCGCGAGCTTGCCATCGATATCGGTGTCGTTCAGGTGATACACCACCGCAATGGGCGTGTAGTAGGCCACAAACGTATAGGGTTTACCCGGCTCCACGGTATAGGAATAGGTATTGCCGCCTTCGCCCGTCGGATCGAGCTTCTTTACCGTTCCGTCGGGAAGCTCGATCTCGAGCTTCTTAAGCTGATAGGCGCCACCAGTACCGTCGGCATACACCGTCGTCGTAATGTCGGGGCTCACCGTAGCCACCACGTCACCGTTCTGCTGAGGATCAAGTTTAGGCGTAATGTCGAATCGCGGAACATTGATGCCCGACGTTCCATCAAAGCCCTTGCGGTGCAGGTTGGTGGTGTAGTTAACGTTATATTTTACGTATACGGGATAGGCATCCTGCCACTGGGTAACCTTGGACGCGTCGGTCGCCAAGTATGGCGTCGCCTTCTCCGGATCGCTCGTCACATAGGGGTCGTTGGCGACATCATAGATATATTTCCAGACGGCAGAATCCTTCTTGACCTCGGCGGTCGAAATCCAGCCCAGGAACTTATAGCCCGGCACGGCCATGTCGGCATCGGTCGGGGAAGCTTCGAGGGTCAGGGGGCTCTCATACGATCCTTTCTCACCATCTTCTGGTTTTTCGGCCACTTTAACCGACTTATTAACATGCGGGTAGTAATACGTGAACGTCGGATCCGCCCCGTTCACCTTGGTCTGCAGCAAGTTACTCTCATAGCGCCGCGTGGCAGTCCTCACGACATTATCGCCCTTGTTGTAGAAATTAACGTCCGTGGTAATCATCGCGCGAACGTAGTACTTCTTATCTGTACGCACTATGCTCTCGATGGGATTTTTCACATATGTCCAATATTCACCATCGCGCTCAAGCGTCCAGAAATTCAGGCGATAGCGATCATTCACCAGTTTGGCCGTTACGTTCAGCGAAGCCGAAGTCCAAGTATCGCTTAGAGTTGCAGCGCCTGGAAAATCAGTATCGGCATAGAGGTTTTTTAGAGTATCGGCTCCCGTATCGTTTTTAACGTTGTGCGAGTACGCGTTAAGGGGACTCACGACAAGGGTTTCCTTCGTGAAGCGCGTGCCACACGTTTTGTCATACCTATCCTTTATACCGTGGTCAACATGCTCCGGACCCCAGTGGACGACGTTTTCACGCACGAAGGTACTACCGACGTTTTCCTCAAAGGGCGTTTGATAGCGATTCCAAACGGAACAAAGTAGCTTGCTGTCCGTAAACTCATGGTTGGTATAAGCCCGAACGTAATAATCCACTCGGTACTCAAAGCGGGCGATGTAGGTATGCGGCGCGGTTAAATCGACATCTGCGGGGAGCGTATAGCTGGGATCGCGGCTTACGCGCACCTCGAGCGGAGCATCCTCGGTTCCCTTGTTTTCGTACCAACCCAAGAAGCGATAGCCATCGGGCAGCTTGCCGCCATTGGACAGGGGCGTACCTTCCGTGTTGCACACCTGTACCGTGTAGACGCTGGTGCCGTCCTCGGTAGTCTGGACGTCGACATTGGTTTTGCCCACACCGTCGCGCAGAGTCTTATCGTCGGTTGTGTCCTGCTCATTGCCCTCGAACACCGTTATGATGTTCGACACGTAGTCGCTGTACACCGGGTAGAAGTCGGTAGGACGGACAACCGTGATCTCGCTACCCGCAGGATAAAAAGCTCCCTGATTTTTAAGCTCGGCTAACTGAGTCGAGGTGATGGCGGCATAGCCACCATTCATCCCCGCCTCGCTGCTAGGCTGCGTGGTCCAGCCGATAAATGTCGCGGTAGGCTTCAAGTTGCCGCGATCCGCGGGGGCAGCGGGCGTCAAACCCACGCCATAGCGGTACCAATCAGTTGACTTGCCGTGCGCAGCACCGGTTTTCCAATCAAGCGTCTCGCCCTTAACGTTATAGAACAGCACCTGTGCCTCGTACGAAGCGATAAACAGGTCATTGCCCTCAAAAGCCTTGGCCCCTTTCGCGTTATCGGCAGTATAGGTTGACGTTTCGTCGTGCAACTCGCTCTTCTGGACCTGCTTGCCAGCAGCCACAGCATCGGCATCGGTCTTGCCATCAAACCAGCTGTTGTCTTGTCCAATTCGATTCACTTGCACATCGGGCTCGCGGAACCAGCCCATAAAACGGTAGCCGCCGTTCTCATCGCTCAGCCCCTCAGGCTTTGCGGAGGTATCCTGCTTAAACGTTACCGACGTATCGCCCTGGGCCAAGCCCTGGGCCGTTCCCGCCAGCACGGCACTCACGGCAAAGGTATACGGATCCGAGGTCGCCTGATCAATACCGAGTTTGGTTGCCTCGATGGTCGCGATGCCTGCACCGGGAAAATCAATCGTCGCCTTAACGCTCTGGCCATGCACGGGAATATTCAGTTTGTAGTCCATCGCCCACTCATTGGGGTGTGAGTCATTCAGATACGCATCGTTAGCAGTCGAGCGCATGGTGCCGGCACAGAAGTCGTAATCATGCTGCTCCCACAGCTCACGTGTGACGTAGCGTTCGTCGTCCCAGGGACCGAATCCGGCACCGGATACCGTGCCATCACCCGCAAGGGCGTAAATCTTCTTCTTGGCTGCCGTACCCTGACTAAACCCGGATAGGCTGACACTGGGCTTGAAGTAGCAATCAGTGATAGTCGCATCACCCGCATTAGCGCGTGCAGCAATACCACCCAGGTTCACGTCGTTTTGAATAATGGGGATCACGGCGATGGGGTTGTGCTGGCGCGAGCTCAAATCGCCGGCGAAATGGCTGCGAGTGATTTCATTACCGCTCTTAGACAAGATGCGGCCTGCAAGACCGCCCGTCCAAGCGCGCGTTACGGAGACAACGCCCACGTAAGAAGCAGCATAGCTATAGCATTTCGCCGTTGAAAAGCAGTCAATGACTTTAGCGCCTTCTGCCATGCAGCCCACAAAACCCGAGGCGTACACGTTGTTGCCGCCCAGGGCGCCAATGGCCACATCGTATTTATTGGTAACGTCGGTCATGCCCTTCTCGGCAATCGAGCCATCCTCGTTGCGCGTAGGCGTCACGCGGCAATACTCGATGGTCGAGTTCTTAACGTAGCCGGCAAACGCCGCCATATACAGGCCCTCGCCACCGATTGCCTGTACGCCCGAAGTCGTGTTGTTAACGGCGCGGCCACCACGGACCTCGCAGTTGTAGAGGGTGCAACCATCGAGCTCGCCGGCAATCAGCCCCCCCTCAAAACCCGCATTAGTAATCACATTGAGCATGTTGTTGGCACACGTAACGTGCAGGGTGCTCTCCATGACCATAACGTTTTCGAAGTGGGTGTTGATCGCCCTGCCCACGATAATGCCGCCGCGGAAGTCAGCCCAAATGTTGGCATCCTTGACCAGGAAGTTCTTAATGGTGGCGCCATCGGTCTCGGCAAAAAAGCCCGTATCGCGCTCGGGATCCAAGACCTTATTCTCGTAGTTCAGGCCCTTCACGGTGTGGTTTTGACCGTCAAAGACGCCCTTAAAGGGATGTTCTTTGTTGCCAAAGGAGAGGTGCTTAACCGTATCCTCAACAATGGCGTTCATATCATCATCGTTAAGAACGATATCGTTATCGAGATAGACGCGCCACAGCGACGTGTCGCGCTGACGCGACAGCGCGACGCATGCCAAGAAGTCGTTCCTGTTTGTGATATGGAATTCGGTCTGATCCTCGGCATGCGCTGCCGCCGGCAGCACCATAACGCAGCAAAAGGCGATCGCCGCCACGGCAACCAGCCTGCCGAGCACGCCTCGGTTCACGATCTTAATCTTCATGGGCTAGTTCGCCTCCGGCCAGCCCGCGACGTCGAGCACGTCGAGGACGGTATCGTTTGCCTGCTGGTTTTTGGCCTGCACGGCCTGAACGTCGATATCGAGCCTGTATGAGCCGCCGCGCGCGGCATCGTGGTAGTCGCCCACAAATCGCAGCGAGTCCATGAGGCTTTCCGTCATGGCGCCGGGGTCGAGCATGCCGCCACGCCCAGCCAATCCACGGTAGTAGTACCACCCATCGCCGCCATCGATCCACGGGGACCCCTCGCCCGCGTTCACGTGAAAGGCAACGTTGCCCGAGGCGTCCGCGCTCGAACCGTCGGGCGCCACCGACGCCATACGCAGGCGCGCGCGAACGTACTCAGGCTGCGCGCCGGCGTTCTCCACGCGCACGATGCGGCTGATGTCAGAGCCCCCGGCCTTGGTATCGGGATAGTCGCCGCGCTCGTTGGCCTCAAACGGAATCTCCTCGCCCTGCTCGTTTAGGGTGTATTCGCAGACTCGTACCTTCACGCTGCCAAACGATAGGACGTTGTTCGCCGGAACCATATCAACGGTAAAAGCCAGCGTGCCGCACAGGCACGCCAGGGCCAACAGCGCCATCGCGGCAAGCGCCAAGGTGCGTTTCTGATTGTCGGAAAGATTGTTGAGCATTACGTTCGCCAATCGTCGATCAAAAGGGGACCGAGATCCCGGCCCGAAAATGGGGATGGGGAGCGGGCTGGGATCTCAGTGGGGGTGGGGTTACTACTGGTTCTTAATGGTATTAGCCCAAGTCTTGGCCTGAGTGACGGCGTTGTCAGCAGCGCTGGTGTTGCCGTCCGTCTGGTCGGCTCCGAAGATGTAGGCGGAAACCTTCATCGTGGGGTTCGTGGCGACCATGGAGCCCTCCAGGGTGCCCGGGAACACAACCTTGCTAAAGAGCTCGCCGGTGTAGACGTCCTCAGTAGCGCCCTTGGCGGGGAGGGCAACAGGTTTGTCATCGGTAGCACCCTTGGCGTACATGAACAGACCGCTCAGGTACTGGCCGTCGGCAGAGGAGGTCACCTGTCCATCAACCGGCTTCCAGTTGTCGTTGAGGGCGAAGTACGGGGTGTTCTTGGCAGTGGTGCCATCCTTGACCATGGCGTTCTTCACGTAGATGAACACGTAGGCGTCGTCTGAGCCCTTCGCGATGCCAACGTTCGGGTTCTTATCGGTGCTGGAGCCAGGAACAATCTTGGAGTTGTCTTTCCACTTGGTCTCGAACAGATAGGCTTTGTCGGTATTATTATCGGTGCCAGGCTTATCGGGCTGGTCGGGATCGGGCTTCTTTTCGGGAATGTTGATGCTGCCCACCGTAAACACGTTGTTCAGCGTCTGCGTGGCTGTCAGCCATGCATAGGTGCCCACGCCGGCAGCCAGCACCAGCAGCAGCAGGGCGGCAACGATGCCGTGGCGTTTTTTCTTCTTGTTTTCCATCGTTCTCTTCCTTTCGAAAACCGACTTCCCCGGCAACGGCCCTTGCCGCCGCCGACACCTCTCCCTGCTGCTATGAACGCCGCTCTCTCACATGCGCGCGGGTATGCTTGCCCGCAGGCTCGTCGGGAACCATCCGATCGAGCACTATCGACGCCGCGACCAGCAGCGCCAGAACGGCCACCACAACAAGCAAACCGGGCATCGTCGTGCAATATGCGTTAACGAAGCCCAGGTAAGGGACACAAAAAGAAACGACGCCGATCACGCGTGAAAAAGGCGTCTGCTCGGCGTCGTGCATGATGCTTCCATCTGCATTTTTGTTTGCGATTCCCTGCGTGCTGATCGTCTGCGCCACAGGGTCGACCTCGTACACCTGGTGGGTCACTACGGCGCCGTCCGATCGGTAAAAAGTTGCATTGTCGCCCACGGCAATATCCGATGGCTCAACCTGGCGAACAAACACCATGGAGCCAACGGGAAGCTTGGGCTCCATAGAGCCCGAAAGCACTGCAAAAGGCGTGTATCCAAATGCGCGGGGAGCAAAAGAAACAACGGCAAGGGCTATGACAAGCGCAAGCGCCAGACTGCTAAGAAGTGCAATAAAACGTTTGAGTCCGCGAGTCATCAAAACGATTAATCCATCCCCATCGAGGCCTTATTCGATCCCCTGAAGGGGCAGTCGCTTTCCTCGGGCACCGCAAGGCACTAAAAAGTGAGTTCGAAAAAAAGCCAATTTGAATTCTTTTCGTAATAAAAACGTTAGCGATGTCCTGCATTTTTATCAAGCTCTCAGCGCCAAACGCTACCAATTTAGGCGTAAGCGGTCATTTATCCCCATACCGGACTGCCATATCCAATATCTACTACTAACCCCCTACGCATCTTCTTCATAGGGGGTCTGTTTTTTGAATATCTAAAAGAATGCGCCCCCCCCCCCCGACATTAAAACATACTGCCCTATGTCTTATTTATTTTTAACCCCCCTGCGAGTTTAAGGCAGCCCATTGTAGTTCGCAGCCCATACCTTCTGGAAGGCGTGTCCCAATCTTCAGGTCCGGAGTGGGATGCGGTTTCCGCTTGTGACACCGATGGGAAAGCGCGTCCCACTCCGATCACAAATTCCGGGTCACATTTTCCGCCAAGGCTTCAACCGGAAACCGTGTCCCATTTCTCAGCCGAATACTGGGATGCATTTTCCACTGAGCCCCTCAACCGGAAAGTGCATCCCATTCCAAGCCTTGATTCCGGGACATACTTTCCAAGACCCCGCCCATTCGGAAAGCCCGTCCCGCTCTGAATACATCCGGACATGGAATATCCGCTTATAAGGCCTTCCATCAATAAAGGGGCGCCCGCCCGGCGGCGGAATATAAGGTTTATCGCGAGTTCCGCACGAGCCGGAGAGCACTTAATGTGCTCTCCGTGCGAGCAGGACTGTAGAGTAGGAAACCTTATATTCCGCCGCCGGGCGGGCGAAACATTTAGAAGATGGACCTAGCACTCCTTCTTCATGGCGCTGTAGCCAATCAGCACGGTCCACACGTACGCGCAGGTCTTGGGGATCATGAGCATGCCGATAGCCGGGACAACCTCGGCCCACAGGACCACGGGAATGTAGAAGCCAAAGCTCAGCACAATGGTGAGCCACATCCAGCGGAAGGCTTCGTCGTTATCTTCCCTGGCACTGCGGTAAAACAGCACGATGACCATAAGGCCCATGATGGCAAACGGGATGTTGCGCAGGATACCCCATGCAAGCGGGGTCTGGTTGGTGAGCCACTGGTTTTGCGGCAGCATGCACAGCGCGACACGCATGACGGCCAGGGCAAAGATCGCCACGGTCGTTCCGACGTGGTTCTTCACCTGGTAGCGCTCGCGCCACACGTAGTAGAGCAGTACGTAGAAGATGGTCATGGTAATCGAGGTAATCCACTTGCCCAGGCCCAGCTGCACGGCATAAGCGTCAAAGCCGGTCGTGCAGAGCGCCAGCGCGCGGGGGACCAGGTGGAACGAATCACCGGCGCCCAAAACGACCGCCATCCAGCCAAACAGCTGGAACTGACGGTTGCCCTTGCTGCCGCGAATCATGCGAATGCCGAGGGTAATGACCGTCACCAGATAGACGATGTCGAATAGCGTTTCGAATAAAGCACGCATATATACGTCTCCCTTAATGAATGGTTGCAAACGAACGGTTTTGGTTCTTGGTGCCACGCACCACCTCCTTAACGTGAACGCTGTTCACTTTCTAACCATAAAAATCCCCGCCTTGCGCGGGGCCGTTAGTAGAGGGTTCGGCGCGTAATCTCGAGCGCGGCACTCGGATCGAAATCTTGCCGAATCACGGCAGAGAGCACGAGCGAGAACAGGACCTCGGCAAATTGCTCGGCAGAAAACTGATCGGTAAAGGCGTCCGGGCGTACCCGAGGATCACGCTTGAGCACCACGCAAAGCTGGTCGAGGATATGCTGCCAGGCATGATGCATGCGGCGCTTGCCGTCCGCAGTGTCTTGCTGCATAAAACTCAGCGAGTGATGCGTAAAGAAACCCGGATACTTTTGACAGCCGTACTCCATCTGGCGATACATCCAGCGAACGCATGCGAGCGTGTCGTCTAGGACGGTCTCGTCATCGGGGTGACGGAAAATGTCACCCCAAATGCTTGCCACGGTTGCGCCCGCGAGTGTCAAGAAAAAAGCCTCGAGGATTTCGAGGCTTTCACATTTGTATTGTTTTGCGCGAAGGACCGCGAGCGGCGAAGCTACTCACCCAGCACGGCCTTTTTGGCGGCTGCAGCCATGTTGTCCAGATCTTCCTTGGTGGGATGGTCCTTCGCGGCAACCCAGTTGTCGAGCAGCATCTTAAATCGGGCGTTGTCGGGATCTTGCTCGAGCATGGCCTCGTAGCGCTGCTTGACCGCGGGACCCATCTTGCCCTGGCACATCGCCCAGCCCGCAAGCTCGGCATCCCCAGCCAAATTGGAAGTCACGCGATCAATAATCTGCTGGTAATAGCTCTGGTCGGCCCCAAAACCGCAGGTGCCAAACAGGAAGACGCGCTTGCCGTGCAAGGCGGAGAGCAACGCCGCGACCGAAGGCGTGCACGCGCCCTTGTCGCACCAAAAACCGACGAGCACCGTGTCGGCCGCGCAGGCGCCCTGCGCCTCGAGCGCAACCTGATCTGCATCCGCATCGTCGCTCAACGCCGCGGCATGGACAAACTCAACACCCGCAGCCTGCAGAGCGCGCTTGATCGCGCCCGAAACCATCCTGGTATTACCGCTCTTGCTGTTAACCACCAAAGAGCACGTCATAGTCACGTTGCCTCGTATCCCCCAAAACTAAAGCCACTAATGCAATTTATTAGATGAATATCTTAGTACTAACGTGACAGATGTAAACCACCGTCTGTCGATTGATTAATTTGCCCCACGGGCTTGCTCACTGGGCGAACTGACTGCGGTAGAGCTCGGCATAGAAGCCGCCTGCCGCTAGCAGCTCGTCGTGCGTGCCGCGCTCGATAATCTGCCCGTCGCGCATCACCAGAATGCAGTCGGCGTTACGAATCGTGCTCAGGCGGTGCGCCACGACAAAGCTTGTGCGACCGGCCATGAGCTCGTCGAATGCCGCCTGCACCTGCAGCTCGGTACGGGTATCGATACTCGAGGTCGCCTCGTCCAGCAGCAAGATAGCCGGGTCGGTGAGCATGACGCGCGCGATGCACAGCAGCTGTTTTTGACCCTGGCTAAACGTGCCGCCGTCCTCGCCGATGACCGTATCGTAGCCGCCTGGCAGCTGCACGATAAACTTGTGCGCATGCGCGCGCTTGGCAGCTTCGATAACCTGCTCGCGCGTGGCGTCGGGACAGCCGTAGGCGATGTTTTCGGCCACGGTGCCCTCGAACAGCCAGGTATCTTGCAGCACCATGCCAAAGGCACGGCGCAGGCTTGCGCGCGTGTAGTCACGCGAAGACCGGCCATCGACCATGATGCGTCCGGCATCGATATCGTAAAACCGCAGCAGCAAGTTGATGAGCGTCGTCTTGCCACAGCCCGTAGGACCGACCAGGGCAAAGCGCATGCCGGGCTTAGCCTCGATGCAGATATCCTGCAGCAGCTTGCGGTCGGGCACGTAGCTAAAGTCCACATGCTCAAAGGCGACCTCGCCCTGCGGGGCGGCAAGTTCCACAGCATCCGCCGCATCGGGCTCCTGCTCGCGTGCATCGAGTAGCGCGAACATGCGGCGCGCCGAGGCATACGCCGTCTGGATCTGCGTAATGACGTTGGTGACCTCGTTGAACGGCTTGGTGTACTGGTTGGCGTAGGACAGGAAGATCTGCACGCCGCCCACCGTGAGCGCCGCAGGCACGCCCGTGATCACGCCCACGCAGCCGATCACAGCGACCACGGCATAGATGATGTTGTTGATAAAGCGCGTGCCGGGGTTGGAGAGCGAGCCCATAAACTGCGCGCGCTCGCCCGCGGTGTAAAGCTCGGCATTGAGGGCATCGAAGCGCTGCTGGGCGTTGGGACCATAGGCAAAGGCGTCGACAAGCTTCTGCTCGCCTACGTACTCCTCGATATGACCACCGAGCTGCCCTTGAATACGCTGCTGCGCCGTAAAGCTCTTGTTGGAGAGCTTGGCAATAGCACCGGCTGCAAAAATGGAAAGCGGCGTGACGAGCACCACCACGAGCGTCATGGTCAGATTAATGGAGAGCATAAACGCGAGCGTGCCAACGATGGTGATAACGCCGGTAAAGAGCTGGGTAAAGCCCTGCAGCAGACCGTCGCCCACCTGGTCGACGTCGTTGACCACGCGGCTCATGAGGTCGCCGTGGGCATGGCTGTCGATAAAGCTGAGCGGCATACGGCTGAGCTTGTCGCTCGCCTCCACGCGCATGTCGCGCACCGTTTCGTAGGACAGGCGATTGACGCAGTAGCCCTGCAGCCACTGGAAAGCCGCAGCGCCTACGACGACAATCGCGAGCTTGGTAACGAGCGGCAGCAGTGCGTCAAAGTCCACCTGCCCGGCGGCAACGATCAGGTCGATGCCCTCGCCGATGAGAATAGGCGTGTAGAGCTGCAAAATCACCGAAATGGCGGCGCTCACAAACGACGCCGTAAACGAAATACGGTGCGGACGGACGTAGCCCGTCAGGCGACGGGTCACCGCGCCCACGGGATAGCGCTCAGGGTCGCCGGGCTGGCGCGGACCGTCGCCCAGGTCGTTGAGGTTATCGTTACCGGACACGTTGGCCGTCATCGTGGCGACCGAACCGGAGGAAGTGTACGGATTCATTTAGCAGCCCTCCTTTGCGCAGACGGATGCGGAGGCGATCGGGGTGGACACGGGCGTCGTACTCCCCTGCTGGCCCTCGAGCTCCTCGCGGCGCAGCTGCGACTGGCAAATCTCGCGATAGAGCTGACAGGCCGCGTACAGCTCATCGTGCGTGCCCAGGCCCGCGACCGAGCCGTGATTGAGCACGCAGATCATGTCGGCGTCGCGCACGGTCGAGACGCGCTGGCTCACAATGACCGTAGTCAGCGGCAGCCCACCCTCGGCGGCACCACGCACGCTGCGCTCGCGGATGGCATGGCGAAGCGCCGCGTCGGTCTTAAAGTCGAGCGCCGAGGCGGAGTCATCCATGATTAGGACCTGCGGAGCGCCCACCAGGGCACGTGCGATGGTCAGGCGCTGACGTTGTCCGCCGCTGAAGTTCTTGCCGCCCGCCTCGACCGGGGCGTCGAGGCCCTGGGGCTTGTTGTGCACGAACTCGCTCGCCTGCGCCATATCGAGCGCTGCCCAAAGCTCCTCGTCGGTCGCCGTCTCGTCACGCCAGGTCAGGTTGCTGCGGATGGTGCCGCTCACCAGCGACGCGCGCTGCGGAACAGTCGCGACCACACGGCGCAACTGGTCGAGCGGCCAGGTGCGCACGTCGGAGCCCATCACGCTCACGCTGCCGGTGCTCGCATCGTACAGGCGCGATATAAGCGAGACGAGTGTGGACTTGCCGCTGCCCGTGCCGCCGATAATGCCGAGCGTCTTGCCCAGCGGGAGTTCCAACGTCACATCGTTGACAGCATTGGCCGCGCCGGCGCCAAAAGAGAAGCTCGCATGGCTCAAGCTCAGCGCAGGAACTGGAGCGGCATTGCTCGGCTCGGGCAGCGCGACCGGCTGGTTGCCCTCGTCAGCGATGCTCGGCACGCAATTGAGCACCTCGTTGATACGCGACGCGCTGGCGCTCGCCTTGGTAAAGACCACGACCAGGTTGGCGACATACACGATGGAGGTGAGCGTCTGCGTCATGTAGTTCACAAACGCCATGACCTGACCCTGCGTGAGCTCGCCCACGTTGACCTGGATGCCGCCCACCCACAGGATGGCGCACACGCCCAGGTTCATCACCAAAAACGTGACGGGATTAAGGATCGACGAGAGCTTGCCCACCGCGATGGCAGTATTGGCCTGGTCATCGGCAGCTTGGGCAAAACGCTCGCGCTCGTGGTCCTCACGCACAAAGGCGCGAACAACGCGGGCGCCCGAAAGCCCCTCGCGGCAGATAAGCGCGATGCGGTCGAGCTTTGCCTGCAGCTGCCTGTAATACGGGATACAGCGCGCCATGACAAACCAAAACACCAGGCCGATAGCGGGCGTGCAGATCAAGAAGATCATGCCGAGCTTAAGGTCGATGGCAAGGGCCGCGCACATAGAGCCCACCGCCAAGAAGGGCCAGCGGATGAGCATGCGTACGCCCAGCGCCACAGCAAGCTGCACCTGGTTGACGTCGTTGGTGATGCGGGTGATAAGCGACGGCGTGCCAAAGCGGTCGAGTTCGGCATAGCTCAACTTGTTGATGTGCTGGTAGAGCGCACCGCGGATATCGGTGCCCATGCCCTGCGAGGTGAGCGCCGCCATCTTTTGGCAGACGAGCGTAAACGAGATGCCGATCACAGCCATGGCGGCAAGCAGCATACCGTAGTGGACGACGGCGTTGACATCGTGTGCGCCAATACCCTTATCGATCATCTGGGCAATCACCAGCGGCGTCAGCAGGTCAAAGATCACTTCGATCAGCTTACACGCAGGGCCAATCACCATATACCGGCGAAACTTACCACCAAAACGCCTGAGCAGCTCAATCATGTATAGGCGCTCCCTATCATCATCTCAATTCAATCTGATTCATGATAGTACGGAGAACCCTGGAGATGCGTAAGCAACTCGTTACAGATGTAAGGGCAACGGTCACTAGCGCCCAAGGCACGTAGCAGCCGATGTTTTGGCAACGCCAGCGAGCGGCATAACGCCGGGGATTCAATTATCAGATAAATGTGACCCTTCAGGCGGTTTTGGTCGGCTACCCGCGGGTGCCGGCAGGGCGCTTGGTAGTCGAGCGATCCCGCAGGCGAAGCCGAGGACCAGCGAAACACCAAGCGCCCTGCCGGCACTCGCGGGTAGCCGCGGCACCAAAAAACGCCTGCGCACTCGATGGATTCGGATGCCCGACAGAGGCTCCTTATGGCTGCTTCCTTCCGGACCTGACCAGATTCGGAACATGTCGTCATCCGAACCCATCGAACGCGCTAGGCGCTCGATATATCTTACCCGCTCCCGCCCGATGGGACAAGGTAGCTAATTTGGGACGGGGCTTTTTGACTACTTGGGCAATCAGATCGACAGGTAGTCAAATAAGCCCCGTCCCAAAAAGACTGGTCTGCTGCCGTGCCACAAAAGGGGCCTATCTACTACGTTTAGGCCGCAGGGGTCAACCATAGCCGGCTTTTTCGAAAATCGGCAAGCTTTCTACCTGCGGTTTTAATTTCACAAAATCCGGGATGGTCAAGGGCGCTCGGCTAAACGTAGTAGATGGCCGCATTTCATGGCGGACGGTCCGACCCAAGGCCCAAGGCGACCAGCCTCGGATAGCCATTCTCGAAGTTGCGGTGGAATAGTTCCTGTTTTTGCCGCCTGAGCCGCCAAACAGGAACTATTCCACCGCAACTTATAGGGAGTTGGGTTTTAGAGGCGGGCGAGGTCGTAGGCTTGGGCGGCTGCTTCACCGGCGCAGATGAGGTTGGTTGTGGCTTCCTGGGGGTCGAGCGCTTGGTCAAGAGGCATGGGCCTGCGGCAGACCGGCAGGACCAAGTCGATGCCCTGACCATACACCGCATCCAAATTATCCGCACGACCGCCCACGACGGCGACTACCGGCTTGCCATAGCGATTGGCACGGCGGGCCACGCCCACCGGCGCCTTGCCGGCAGCGGATTGCTCGTCCATGTTGCCCTCGCCTGTAATGACCAGGTCGACATCGCGCACGCGCTCGTCAAACCCAATCAGATCGAGCACCGTCTCCACGCCCGAACGCAACTCAGCACCGAGCGCCAGCAGCGCGGCGCCCAAGCCACCTGCCGCGCCCGCGCCAGGCACGCCGAGCACCGAGCCAAATGTCCGCACGCCCTCGGGCACGCGCAACAACCCCTGAGCCCGCACCCCGGTAATCGCCGCATCGAGCAGGCGGCCGTAGCCGACCATCCAACTGTCGTACCTGCCCAGCGCTTCGACATCGTCTGTCGGCAGGCCCTTTTGCCCGCCAAACACTGCAAGTGCCCCACGACGCCCCACGAGCGGGTTCTCGACATCAGAGAGCACGACGATACGCGCGCTATTCAGCGCCCGAAGCGCCGGTGCCAAATCGATACTCGCCACCTGCTCAAGCCCCGCGAGACCAGGGGCGACATCGCAGCCCTGATCATCGACCACACGCGCGCCCAGCGCCTGCAGCATGCCGGCGCCACCGTCGTTGGTGGCACTGCCGCCCAGACCAATATAGATAGTCTTTGCCCCAGCACGAACCGCTCGAAGCATGAGCTCGCCCACGCCATAGGTCGTAGCGGCCAACGCCGCCGGCTCTGTGCAAGGCGAATACCCAATACCCGCCGCCTCGGCCATCTCGATTACAGCCGACTCGTACTCGCCGTCCACCAGCATCCGGGCAGACACACAGTCGCCCAGAGGGCCTGCGACTTCACATGCCACGACCTCACCGCCGCACGCGGCAACGGCATCGAGCGTTCCCTCGCCGCCATCCGCCAGCGGCAGCGCGCTTACCTGGGCATCGGGCCACACGCGGCGCACACCTTCGGCAACGGCCTCCTCCGCCTGCGCGCTCGAAACGCTGCCCTTAAAGGAGTCGATCGCCAGCTGCACACGGCGGGGCCGGCGGCACGCGGCACCAAAATCGACCGCCCCAACGGCAGTATCTTCGACACCCGCAAGCGCCTCGGCGTGGGCGGTATGCGCCTCAAGATCGGCCCCACAACCGCAGCCAGCACCATCGGTGCCACGCAGCCCACTAAAATAACCGCTCAGCACCGCGCGGCACTCGTCTGCCAGCACGCCGGCGGTCACATTAAACCGATGATTCAGGCGCGAATCGGCATTGAGGTCGTATAGCGACCCCAGAGCGCCCGCTTTAGCATCGGCCGCGCCGTACACGCAGCGCCCCACGCGCGCGTTAACCATAAGCCCCGCGCACATGCAGCAGGGCTCGAGCGTCACGTAGACCGTACAATCGGAAAGACGCCAGCGTCCAAGCGACTGAGCGGCGGCGCACAGGGCCGAAAACTCGGCATGCGCCGAAGGATCCTGGTCGAGCTCGCGGCGATTATGCGCCCGCGCGACAATCTCGCCGTCGCGCACCACTACGGCTCCGATGGGCACCTCGCCCACCGCAGCGGCGGCGCGCGCCTCGGCCAGCGCCTCACGCATGAACTTCTCATCGATTTCGGTGATCGTCATCGTTCGCCTTCCCTGTTGCAAATCCAAAACGATGCTATCATTACGACTCACGGAGAGATGGCAGAGCGGTTGAATGCGGCGGTCTTGAAAACCGTTGAGCGCGAGAGCGTTCCGGGGGTTCGAATCCCCCTCTCTCCGCCACTCCTAGTGATGCACCGGTGTCATGGTCCGCTCAAACAGTGCATCGACCACATCGGCTATCTCAGGTCGACGCTCAAGATCGTGGCCCGATTCCCACCATATCGTGAAAAGTCGAATAATACCGCCGGCGACAAACTCAGACGTCGTCTCGAGTGACACGGGGGCCAGGGCATCCTCGGCAAGCACGTTCATCACACGCTCGCGGATGGAGCGGGCAATGCGGTCGCAAATAACGTTGGTCAACATGCCCGACATGCTGCTTGCCAAAATGTTATCCATGAGCCGCTCGTGCGCCAGAATCAAATCCATGGCATCGTCCAAAATCGCGTGCCGAAGCGCGCGCACGTCCTCGGCAGATACCGCGCCGGCCTCATCGGGCTGTTTTTGCGGCAAGCCCGACATGAGCTCATCGATATAAAAGGCAAAGTAATCGTTCTTGTCGCGAAAGTGCTTGTAGAACGTCGTGCGGCGAATCATGGCGCGGTCGCACAGCATGGCAACCGTCAGGTCCTCAAAACGATGCTCCTCGAGAAGCTCGGTAAAGGCATCGAACAGGGCGCGGTAGGTTTTCTTGATGCGAAGGTCCACTGGTATCGCCATCCTCAGGGCAAAGACAACACTCGTCAATCTGTCGCATATCTTACACCTGTACCTCGCGCGCTTTGCCCCGGTGCCAACCCCGCCGAAAACACAACGCTTACCGGAAAGTTCGGCACGACAAAACGTTGCGGGTATACTAGTAGCGTTATACCAACGGCAGCTGGCGCATGCCGCCGCGGCCATTCGAAACGGAGACATCATGCTTCCCGTCATCATCGGCATCGTTGTTGTCATTGTGATTGCCTGCGCCATCGCCGGCATCTACAACAACATGGTCACCAAGCGTAACCGCATCGATAACGCCTGGCAGAACATCGATACGCAGCTGCAGCGCCGCAACGACCTGATCCCCAACCTGGTCGAGACCGTCAAGGGCTACGCCAAGCACGAGCAGGAGACGCTCTCCGCCGTGATCAGCGCGCGTAACACCGCCGTCAAGGCCACCACGCCCGAGGCCAAGATGGAAGCCGACAACGTGCTGACCGGTGCGCTGCGTCAGCTCTTCGCCGTGGCCGAGGCCTATCCCGATCTTAAGGCAAACACCAACTTTACGCAGCTGCAGGCATCACTCGAGGATACCGAGAACAAGATTAGCTACGCACGCCAGAGCTACAACGATTGCGTGCTCAGCTACAACAACGCCATTCAGACGTTCCCGGCTGTCATCTTTGCCGGCATCTTTCAGTTTAAGGAGCGCCAGGGCTTCGAGGCCGCCGAAGCAGCCCGCCAGGCCCCGACCGTCAAGTTCTAGTAGTTTGGCAGTGCATCCTTAATCGGCCAAACGCATAAACCGCCCCGTCGAATGCATACTTCGACGGGGCGGTTTCCTTTTTCGCGAAGGTCCCCCTCTAAGCGTCGTGCATTTTTAGGAGTATTCAACATAACCAAGAGCTTCGGGCGCCACGATAAATGCCAAAGACCGCGAATATCCCTGCAAATCAAACGCTGCCAGCCCATAACCCCGCCCATCATTCGTAGAAAACATCGAGAACTCCCGATTTTTTGCCCGAGATCGGTATGCAGGGACCTTCGACTGCAGAATACTCGCAAAAATGCACGTCGCCACCGCCCCCACATGGCGCGAAGCAAAGCAAAAGCGCAGCCTAAAAGGCCGCGCACGGTAGCGCGCAGAGATGTGGTGTAAGAGGCGGGGCATGCCCCGCCTCTTCTCTTT
>NZ_JAHONA010000021.1 GCF_019131995.1 Collinsella aerofaciens
GGAGGCAGGTAAGATTGAAGGGCCTGACCCCGGAGGAGTACCGGAATCAGGCCCTCGCGGCCTAGTCGCTATTTAGGGCGTCCAAGATTTGGGGCGCAGTTCACTACGGACAAAAGGGGCCTCCCAGGGGAAACGTGTTACAAAGCCTTCTTTGCAGGACGATGAAGATCAGAAACCCAACGTCGTACGCGTAGGGACTTACCCAACACCCACGCCATTTCGATCTTCTGGGCCTTCAACGCCACGTCCCGATAAGCATCCGGGCATCGGAATGACCTCGTCGCAAGCCGCAAGCATCTCTTCGTCATGAGTGACAACAATTACAATATGGTCTCTCTTAACCTCATGAAGCAATTTAATTAGCGCGCTCCGGCTCTTCGCATCAAGCGCTGAAGTTGACTCAAGAAACAACATGACGTCCGGCGATTTCAACATCTGCCGCACAATTGCGATGTTCTACTTCTCCCCGCCGGACACCCCTCCTTTCTTGCTGCCAAACATCGCTGCCGCCCCGTTCTCCGCAGCGGCAATCATTTTGTCTAACCCCAATATGGCAAGCATCCGATTCAGTTTGTCGGCCTCGAAATCATCAGAAAGCAGCGTAAGATTATCGAGGATCGTCCCCCCAACAATAGGGGGCTCTTGCTCCGTAATGCCAACTCGGCACCGCCGCAATGCGTATCGGTCGATGCGACGCTGTGATACCCCGTTGTAGAGGACGGCCCCTTCCGTGTTATCTGGATATAGACCCAATATCACTGACAGCAGCGAGCTCTTCCCCGAGCCATTTCTTCTTGCTTACTGTTTTTCTTATATTGTAACGATTTTCGATAAGAGGAAAGATTACTCCATGACGCGCAAGCCCGAACTCTAAGCGTTTCCCATCAGCATTGCCCATTTTTCGGATCGAAATCCAAATCCAGCTTCCTATCGCATGCTGAAATCAAATCCTGATCATGGCTTACAACAAGAATTAGCTGATCGAAGGGATTTCGATGAATATACTCCGTGAACTCCCGACGGCTTTCTTCATCTAAATCGTTCGTTGGTTCATCGAACACAAGCACTTCCGGCTGCCTGCGAAGTGCTGCGAATATCCTTAGCTTTCGATACTCTCCACCAGAAAGGTCTCTACAATTCTTGCCTTTTAACGATTCGACGGTTCGATAGAAACTCGGCACAAGCTCTCGGAGGTTTTCGCTCGATCCCCGAATCGACGTCCTCTCAAGGTAATTCTCCACCGTTTCGTTCGGAATAAAGAGCTTTTGCGGGCACACCGCAAACAGGTCCCGTCGGATCGTCTCCATATCGAGCTCTTCATATGGCACCGACCCCAAAGCCCGATGTCCCCCAGCAGAATATAGTCCAAGGAGCACCTTCAGAAACGTGCTTTTTCCGCATCCGTTCGGCCCGGTAATGGCATAGGTTTTTCCTTCCTCCACCTCCACGGAGAGGTCGCGGTATAAGTAGGGCTTTCCCGCGTATCGGTACGCGATGTTGGACAACGATATGCTCTCCACGTGCCCAACCGTGAGGGTGCCGCGGTCCTCGGCGTCCTCCGTCAGAGCCCCCAATCGGTCGAACGAGGCCCTTGCGTCCTGATACGATTTGAAATAATTCAAAAAATACTTGAAGCATCCGAACGCCATCGAGTAATACGAGTTCACCATTGTGAACTCGCCTAAGCTCATTCTTCCGCTCAATATTTCCATCCCGGAGATCACGAGCAGTGCCCCCCGAAACACAGACGAGATCAGGCCGTCGCTTGATGTGGCCAGATTCGAGACCCTACTTGCTTTCATGTAAATCGGGTAGTACCCCTCGAATACCCCTTTGAGCGTCCGAGCGCTCTGGTTATATGCGCCATCGCACTTAATGTCAAACAACTGCGACAGCTCGCCGCTCACGGACGCGAAAAGCTTACTCAAACCCTCCTTGTTCGCAAGCGAACTGTTGTACAACGGCTTTTTCAACGCCCTGAATAAAATGAAGTACGCAACAAGCGAACATGCACTTAACACCAGGAACACCGGATTAATCGAAAACAGGATGATGCATATCAACACAACCAGAACGATGTTAAGCCCGATCGTCAGGAAGTTGTTCACGACAAACGATGACACCGCATTCGAATCCGCATACACCCTCTGCGTTGTATAGGATGGATCCGCCTGCTCCCCCTTTTCCAGGGGCCCCCGTTCAAACGACTCACACGTGGTCCCCATCAGTCTCGTCGTCATCTCCAAGATGACGCGCGATACGTTCACACCCATCGCATACGACATGAAGGAGGCCGATATCCCTATGCCCGCAACAAAGGCCGCAAACCACACGACGCGAGATGGATCCCTATTCGTCACGAGAAAGTCTACAAACCCACCGTTTAAGGCGGGCATGACGCACGAGAGAGCAAAATTCACCAGCATGAGAATCACGAAAAGCCGTGACCCTTTACACCGAAACAACTCGTGAACCGTCTTCTTAAACATGCCAGCTCCCATCAAGCGGCCTTTTATCCAAAACTGAATTTGCTCGCCGCTTAATCGCTCCCATATATCCCTTGTTGTTAATCCTTGCTCAAGACATTATCTCGGGTTGCGGTGCCCAGGATTCCATTTCACCTTTATATACATACGAATAAGCCCCCTATTTGCATAGGCAAGCGCGGCGATTATAACAGCAGCCACCATCAGACCGAGAATAGCCCTTTTGTCCGGAAAAAGGGACGAGAGAAAAAGGCATATTGCGGAGAAAACTATAGACGCCCCCACCACTCGGTTTGCGCCTAGAGACTCGGCCGTCCGCTTTGCCTCCTCTAAACGCTCTCCCGATAGCAATGACATTCCGGCAAGCAATCCCGTGAGCTTGCCTCGATATATCATTATTCCGAACAACAGCAGCAGGCATGACCCCACCATTGAAACCACAACGTCCGACATCGCCATCACTCCAGTCCACTCCTTCAATACCAGCCCTATCGACAAACATCAAAACTTTTTTACCCTAATATTGTATATCGATATAAATATATTCTTTTATATATCGTTTCGATTTGTGATATTTTATCGAACGAGTTGCTATTCGAGGAAGATAGGCCACAACCAAAGGAGATCAATGGAATCCGTGAATGTTTGGAGCGCGCAAATCTCATCATTGCCTGGAGTCATCCCTATCCCCCCTCGACCCAAGCTACCTTCGCAGTGAACCAAATAACCGCCTGAGCGTCCTAAGCTCAGATGGGAAACAAATCTATACGATCCTCAACAGGGTCGCTAAAGAGATTCTTGACTTATGCGACGGCACCTGCGATTTGCCCAAAATTCTCCGTCTGTTCCAAGAAAAATACCCAGATCAACCGCGCGAGACGCTAGCGCATGACCTGGCCCAAACCCTGCATAGCCTGACCGTAAACTGTCTTATCGTTTGGAAGAAAGAAGGGAGATATATGAACGACCCTTTCGGCTCCGATTACCTAACATCGGTGAATCCCGACGAGCTGCTTATTCTCGCGGACGCGAGCAGGTTTGCTGAAATCGAAGAGGCGGCTGCAAAATCCCTCTCTGCAAAACAGTCCAAAAATGGCAATAGGATCTATTTCTCTGAGTTCGACGTTGAGCCCGAATTGGAGAACTTTCTGGTTCTTCGCCAAAGGCTCTTTTCCTTTACCCATGATTATTTTCTACTCACGAGCCAGTCCGGAGAAATTAATGGATTGATAATATGCGAGCCGGCCACTAATCCCGCCGGCCGCAGCGTCATCATCAAATTTATCTCATGCAGCTCCACGCTGCTTGCCGGTGTGCTCGACCGCCTTGCGGAATACTACGGATCTTCCGCTCCCAAAGCCTACCGCGCGCTCAGAATTGACGCGCCTGATTCCACCCCAATCGCCGAACAACTTGACCATTCCGACCAGCGCCTTGGCTTTTCCTTAGTCGGCACCCTGCCCAATGAGCTCGACTCGGGCGACGTCAAGCTGTTTGTTCGCCCGCTCGATAAGAAGCAATAATGAGCATGCCGGCAATAATCGGAGCGCCCCACAGCGTTGCGCTCGACATTACAAACAAATGCAACCTTCGTTGTCTACACTGCTTCAACAACAGTGGAGAAAACGATGTCGTCGCGAACGAATTATCCGACAACGAAGTCCTCGAACTCGTCGACTCGATTTGTCAAATGCACCCCTTTAGCTTCTGCTTCTGCGGAGGCGAGACCCTCCTGCGAAAGGATCTTGTCATCGAGTCCTTGCGGCGGCTCAGCGCATCTGGCGTCAAATGCAACCTCGTGTCAAACGGTCTGCTCGCAAACTCAAATACTTTGCATGAGCTCGAACGCGCCGGTTTAAACGGCATACAGTTTAGCCTCGATGGCCTACGCGATTCTCACGAACATATGCGAGGACTCTCGGGATTATACGACCGGGTGCTCGACGCCATCGATATCACGCTGAACGAAACCTCACTGCACCTTTCAATTGCCTTTTGTCCGACATCGTTCAATGTCGACGATTTCAAACCAGTTTGCACGATGCTTCGAGACAAGCTGAAATCGTCGGGTAGAACTGACCGAATTGACCTTAGAGTTCAGCCGCTCATGCTCCTCGGTAGAGCCCGAAGAAACCGCACGATTCGCCCTTCGAATAATCAATACCGTCGGCTAGTCAACACGATCAATGACCTTCGATACGATCCGGACTATCGAGGCTATTTCATGCTTGAGTGGGGCGACCCCATCGACCACTTGGTCAGATTCCCTCAACTGCAAATGCAATTTGACCAAGTGGCCATCCACGCCAATGGCGATATCGTCGCATCCCCCTATATACCTCTCATCATCGGAAACGTTCGCAAACACAGCCTTCAGGAATACTACGATGCCGGAATGGCAACCGTTTGGGATAAGCCCGTTGTTACCGCGTTGGCCAATCGTATGCACTCGATTGACGAGATGGAAGAGATCTCATCGTTGATTGCAGACATCAATATGGACGGCGACCTCTATATCGACCTGATCGACGATGATCTAGGCGACCTGAGCGTCCTGTCACAATTCTAAGGAGATGTTCCCATGTATGAGACCCCAGAAGTAGAGAAGATGGATTCCAAAACCGGCCCCGTTCCCGTTGTGGTCAACTTTGCAGCCGTCGTGGATAACGTAGTCGCAGCCGTCTATGATGCCGTCGTTGCGGCCTACGCATTCTGGTACTCGGCAGACAACGACGGCACCGGGACGAGTGCAGCACAGAACTAGTCGCCGGCTCATCGAGCAATCGCCTCGCCTATCACTGCATGCGATTGACTGCGCAGCCCCAGCCAACGCCCAAAGCGCCTTGAAGAGCTGCTTGTAACATTCGTTCATTCAACAGCGAGATCTCTTCACCATTCTCGGCCGGCCCGACAGATCGACACATCAGTCGGGCCGGCCAGACTTATACAACGCGGCGACTCCGCTCACGCCACCCCCCCCCCCCGAAACTCACGCTGTCATCACACGGGCAATCAACAGTGAATCCTGTTATGCGACATGGGCAAACGGCCACGTGCGCGATTAAAACGAATTCACTTAACAGACTTCAAGAATGCTTTAGCACCGCAGGATGGCCATACGCGGAGCGCGGCACGCATAAGCCAAAAGCGGCATTAAAAGCCATCCCCTTCCCTGCTGAATGCGCGTCCTAGCCCATCAACCGGTCGGACCATCGCGAAGATGATCCGTGCTTCCATACTGCAATGCGATATCAAGCATCACGAATAGTCCCCGCCCAACGGGGTTCTCCCCTCCGCAGGCGTTTCGGAACCCGCCCCCATCCCAAATTCCCACGCAGCGGCCGCGTTCACCGCCGCCGCGGGGGCCCTAGCTCCCCCGCGGCGCGGGCACGGGCGGCGAGGTCGGATGTGAAAGCCGGACCGCAGAGGTATCGAGCGCACGCGGCCAGGGCCTCGAGGGCGCCTGGCGGGTAGGGAGATCCGAGCATGAGGCAGGACAACGCGCAGGCCCGCAAAAGGTTCACGAGCTCCCCCGCGACGCGGCAGACCCTCGGCTGCCCCTCGTAAAGGATGCAGAAGACACGGTCGAGGTCCGACGGTTCGACCAGGCTGTACCGGCAGTCCGCGTACAGTGCGCAGCCCCTCCCGCGCGGGTCGCCGTCCGAGTCCTCATCCGGCTCATGATGGCGCACCTCGACCCAAAGGCCCTCCAACACATCGTCGAACCCGAAATCGAGCTCCGCCTGGACGCTCTCGCCGAACGCATCGCCCAGGGCGAGCTCCGGCACCTTCGTCACACGGCCGTCCAGCCACTCAATCTCTGTCATCGCGCGCATGGTCCAAGCCCCTTCCGACACGGGATTGTCAGCTCAACCCGACCCTTACCCATACGGACGAACATAACTCGCCAGGGGAAGCCCCTGAAGGCCGTGCGCCACAACATGAGGCCGAATCCGCCCCCGGCTGGACAGGCCAACAACGAAGGAGCACACGGAACCGGCGCGGCGTTACAACCGTCCCGGCAAGCGTGTCACTTGGCCAAGTCATGATGCCGACAAACCCGGAAATGCTCCAACGGAGCGCCGAACGAGGGTAACAATATAAAGCCGTGCAACACGCGTTGGACGACCAGAACAACCCAAACAAAGGCCTGCCGGTCCCACCTTCAAGCCCAATAGCAAAATGTGCATCAGCGGATTTGCAGCGATACAAGTCTCAACCATCACACCGCAGCGCGCCTAGTCCCACTCATCCTACTGCAAATGTCCCAGAACGAGAAAACGACCAGCTTAACATGCCACCCTTTATATCCGCACGCGCGTAATTCAACTCATAAGGACCGGCTATCCCTTACCTGTGACACAATCTCAAACGCACAGAACAGAATCATCAGTCCAATCATCGCATATGAGGCAGCCGAACCTTCAAGCACTATTCCACAAAGAACAATCTCCGCGCCGCCAATAAGAACTGTTATCAGGCGCTCTGCCTTTTTGCTCTCGCCGCTCGCATAAAAAGGCGGCAAAGCGCACAAGATCACATATAGCCCGGGAAGGGAATACAGGATCGATAGTCCAAGCCCCCCATCAACCGCAGTGTTTTGCGTAAGAATCAACTGAACCCAAACGGCAATTATCACTGAGCAGGTTGTCGATAAAAGAAGACTAGAAATATAGCACGCAACAAAGTCCCGTCGCATTCGAACAGAGAAATCCGCGAACTCTCTTCGCCGCGTGGAAACAATAAGGTACACAGAAATTGCAATAGAACCAATCAGAGAAAACAGCGGAACAACCAGCAATTCAAGCTTATTACCCCATCGATCAACCACACCCCCACTCCAATGAGCGGGAATTGTATCAGGGAGGACTGACCAAGCCGCCCATAGAATCAGAAATGGAAGAATAGAGAGGATGAAAGATGATAACACTGCAGTAATTTTTTTTGAGGCTCTCATCGATTCCGCGTCTCCTTGCGCACCCACATTCCACTCCGCCTTAAATCAAGTATAAATAAAAACTTGGATGCAAGTTTGTTTTGATTAGTATGGAAACTATATCCATTTAGTTCTAATTTGCTCGTAGTATCAAATCGATACCGACACTAGCATGACGTAGTCTTTCAAGACAGCTATTCAACATTGGAGGTCACCGCTATGGACAATGTGAACCACCTAAACGAACTCTCAATACAGTCCCAGCTTAGCATCCTTGAAAAACTGGTCGCGGACGCGGAACAATCTACCGACGCAAGACGCGATTTCGAAGCTCAGCCTCGTGCCGTATTCCAGAAATATGGAATTACAGACCTCCAAATCAAAGCGGGAAATCGAAAAGTCTCTCTGTACGAACTGGTGGAGTCAACCGAAAAGGAGGCGCGTGTCCCCGTTGCACGCGCAGTATATCGTCGTATCCAACTTGCATATTATGACGAGGACAACGAAGCTGAGCCGCAAACGATACCTCTCGTAAACGTTGTACTTAATGCAAACGCAGTAACGAACGCAAACATCATTCTGAACGCAAACGGAATGGCAAACGCAAACGCGAATGCTCAAAACAACGCCAACCTTAAGTACGACGTCAACACAATGGGCTATGGATCAGCTATTTTTATGAACAAACCTGATGTTGTTGAACTATCAGAATCGTACAAACAAACTTCTGTTTTCAGGAAATTTGATCAAGAGGGCTTGAGTGCAGCGAGGCAAGCAGCCATGCTTAAAACAGCAATCAAGAATTCCAGCTCCAATACCATCAACCCCGAAGGGGCTTCCAATGGGGTCGCCCGCGGGTATTATCGCTCCGTCGAATTCGAAGTTACTTACTCCGAGAACGAAGGCACCTTGGTAATCACCGACGCCCGTTTGCTCGTGGCATGATTTCCGAAAGCTCGCAGCACGTGCTGTTCCGCAGACCTCGAATGCTGACATTTATAACAACATATAAATGTGGCGCTGTGTGTGATCATTGTCTGATGAGCTGCACTCCGAACAACAGTGACAGGCTTACTCTTCCCCAAATGCGGCAATTCATCGATAGCTTCGCCGAAGTATGCGTCGGAAGTGGTGTTGTTGTGTTTACGGGCGGAGAATGCACCCTTCTTGGCGATGACCTTCTCGAGGCCATCGCATATGCGAATTCTTTAGGACTCTTTACTCGAATTGTAACGAATGCGTGGTGGGCAAAAAGCGAAAGAGACGCAGAAACGTTCCTCAACGAATTGAAGTCATGTGGCCTTGACGAAATCAATATCAGCTGCGACGACTTTCATGCGGAATATATACCCCTCGAGAATGTGCGCAACCTTTGGAACTCAGCAAAAACAATGGGCTTTCAAACTCTCGGCATTGCGGTCTGCAGAGATAACAACAGTACAATCAGCCCGGCATACCTGTGCAAGTACCTTAATGAAGACATTCCACTCCTGCATCAGTTCGACGATAATACCCAGCCTCCCAGCGCGACAGCCCGCTTCATCACGGATTCAGGCATCACGCGAATTGGGCGCGCACGAAATCTCAGTCTCAACCAAAATGCGCGACCGCAGGCACGTCTCTTAGCGTCACACTGTTCCGACTGCGGCCGAGACTTCGTTATTTCCCCAAACTGCCATCTTGCACCCTGCTGCGGAATAAATGCAGAGGGAACTTGGCTTTTCGATCTTGGCAAAATCAATCTGACGGATGACATTAATGAACTGCAGCTGCTCCTACTTAATTACATACAATACATAGGACCAGGAGGGCTGCTGAAGCACTTGCGCACGAGCGGAGGCCTTTCTTCATTTGGGCGCTCAAGCTACCTCTCTCAATGCGAGATTTGCGAAGACATCGCCCTCTCGAAAGAGGCACAGACCTGTCTTGCAAAGCTAGCTCCTAAACTGGCAGCCGACTTGATTGTCGAGACTAAATTCGAGACTACCTTTATCGGAAATGGGTCTGATATACATGATTGAAGTGCTACCCTCTTTAAATTCGCTCTCGAGTAATCCACTCCGTAGATTGGACACTCTAGGAGTAACAGATTTTTTAGACACACTTGACATATCTATAGATCCTTTTGAATGCGCGCATCGCATCTGGGATCAACTTGACAGGGAGCATCAAGAGATCGTCTCCTTCCTGATGCTAGGTGGAGAGATTGATCTCGATTCAGAAGTGGCAAAAAGAAGTCTGCTGAAAGGCACTGTTGAAACCATAGCCTCACTCGGGCTGCTAAGCAAGCACAATGGCAATGCCTCCCTTTCCGGTTTATCTCTAATCCGATATCATGGCATCTGGCTTTTTGCCGATGCGCCATCACCCTCGCCTTTACTATATTTTGGCTCTGATTCAATTGGGCTCGCTCGTCGGCTAAGCCCATCCCCCGGAAAGAATGCCTTAGACCTCTGCTCTGGACCAGGCATCCAGGCACTCATACTGGCAAAATCTGGAATGCACGTCACGGCGATAGATATCAATCCAATCGCCTCAGAAATCTGCCAACTAAACGCACTGGTCAATGGTATTAGCGAAGATTTAACTGTTCTAACCGGAAGTCTCTACAACGCACTAAACAATATCGAAAGCTCTTGCAGCTATGAACTCATTACGGTGAATCCTCCTTTGCTCCCAATCCCAGAAGACGTACCATACCCCTTCGTTGGCGATGGCGGCCCAGATGGCCTCAACATCACAAGCAAGGTTATTCGAGGTGCAGGAGATAAACTCACTGATAGCGGATACCTCTCTGCAATTGGAATGATTGGCCTTGGAACCAACAATCAATCAGCATTTGAACGAATACAGAACGATTTGTTGCAAGCTGGCCTCAATGGCGTCTTGACAATAATCTCGAGCTTTAACCTCGGACCCCAATCTGGCTGGATCGACGGTATCGCATGCACATCTGTTGCACATGCTCCAGGAAAATATTCCAGCAAAGAGGAGGCTGTAAAACAGATATCGCGCGCATACAAAAAAATCCACTACGACCGCGTCTGCACCTATCACTTGAAGGCGTGGAGGGAGAGACAGCCCTTTCAAAATCCCATCCTAACGATTCAAGACTGCTCCGCAGATGGCAACCCACTTGGCCCCTGGATCCTCTAAAGCATCCGTCATACGAAAGCAGGTCAATAGGCTGCGCGCCACTCTCTGATGACGCGCAGCCTATCTCATTTCCCCCGCGCTTTACCGAGCCCGACTCACACCTCATAGTTGGCACCGGTTTTCAAAATGCAAGATTCCGCATACAAAATCACTTCTTCTGTCTAGGTGGCAGACCTACGATTTTTGTAGTATAAAGTTCCTCTCAATGCCTTCAATCTATTTCGAGATTGAGAAGAACTTGCATCGGGTTTCATAGAAGCGATATAGATGATACGTTTTGTCCTATCTATATTCCGACATACATCAGGATGCCTCGTCTTTATCGTCATTTCAATAGTCGGCTTGGCCCTTTCCCACATTGCCCCCTTTTTGAACGGTAAATTAATTGACTTCCCGCACGTGGACCTCGTGGACAGGCCCCCTTGTGTAGCTGCACCCGAGGCGCCTCCCCGTCGCCCTCCAGCGCCGGGGTTCCCCTCCATCACGAAGAGGTAATCCCCGTCCGGCCTCGCCGTCTCTGCAACGCCGAGCCTCCCGAGCGACTCGAGGAGGGCGGGCTCGTCCCAGGAGATTTGACAATACTATAGAGACACGTCCCAAATTAGCTACTCAGTAGTTACTGCTGCTGGGCGCGGCGGGCGGCTCGGCGGGCCCTTGCTTCCTGGATCTCATCGAGGTGAGCGATGATCTCGGAGGCGCTCTCCTCGATCGCCTTGCCGTCGGTACGCACTACAAAGCAACCCAGGCGCTTCATGAGAGCACGAGCCTCCTCGAGCTCGCTTCGCACGCTCTCGGGCTCGGCATAGGAGCCGGCGACGGCACGGGCATAGTCGTCGCCCAAGCGGCTATCGCGAATCTCAGAAATAACGTCGACGGTCGAAATCAGGCCAAACAACCGCATCGGGTCTACCTCGTAAATCGACTTGGGCGGCTCCATACCGTGCGCCAACGGAACGTTGGCGACCTTGTAGCCCTGATAGGCCAAATACATCGACAGCGGCGTCTTGGATGTGCGCGACACGCCCAGCAGCACGATATCGGCACCCGACAGATCGTCGCAACCACGTCCGTCATCGTGCTCGACAAAGTACTCCATGGCCTCGATGCGGTGGAAATACCGGTCATCGGTCTTATGGATCACACCCGCCACTCCTTTTGGCGGCACGCCGATAAGCGACGACAGCACGGCAAGCGTCGGG
Organism: Collinsella aerofaciens; assembly: GCF_019131995.1. Taxonomy (GTDB): domain Bacteria; phylum Actinomycetota; class Coriobacteriia; order Coriobacteriales; family Coriobacteriaceae; genus Collinsella; species Collinsella aerofaciens_S. The sequence continues at coordinate 11,778 of NZ_JAHONA010000021.1, forward strand.
CCGATCAGGTCGACCGAGCGAATGTGCAGCATGCCCAAGTAGTCGAGCACGCGAGCACGAAGCGCCGGATCGACAATTGTGTGGAATACGGCGATATCGCGATGGTCCGCATCGACATGCGGACCCACAAACGACTTAACCTGCTCCACCGAGGTCACCTTAGGCAGACGTAAAACACGAAAAGCCCCTTCATCAAATTGCCCGGACGCCGCAAGCACCACCTCACAAGCGGTATCACCGAGCGAGTCGGAGATAACGATAACGGTGGGACGAGCGGTGACCGGGCAATCCATGCGGGGCTCCTTTTGCGCTTATGCGCAGGATAGCTTACTTTTTGCGGGCAAGCTCACCGATGTTGGCGATGCCGGAGAAAACGGCCTCAAAGCGGTTGAGCAGCTTAAGGCGATTATCGCGGAGCTGCTCGTCCTTGTCCATGACCATAACCTCGTCGAAGAAACGGTCGATGGGGGCACGCAGGGCGGCGAGGGCAGCGAATGCGGCAGGATAATCCTCGGTAGCAAGCGCGGCATCGACGGCGGTCTGAGCGGCCTCGGAGGCGTCGGCAAGCGCAAGCTCGACCTCGCCCATCAGAGCGCGATCGTACTCCGCGCCCAGTTCGGACTTGGAGATATGCGCCGCGCGGGCGTAAGCGGTCGCCAGGTTGTCGAAGGTCTCGGCGTCGTTCTTGCGGGCCTCATCGAGGGCGGCGCAGCGGGCGAAGAAGACCGACGGGGCAATAATGTGCACCGCGGAAACGGCGGCAACGGTGTCGGCCGGGATCTTCTCGTCGCGGGCCATGCTCACCAAACGGCCGTGGAAGAAGTCGCGAACCTGCTGGGCGACCTCGGCGGCGTCGAACTCAATGCCCTGCTCGCTATAGAGCTCGAGCGCAAAGTCGATGAGCGACGTGGGGTCGATCGGCAGACGGTCGCGAAGGATGTTGATGATGCCGATGGCGGCACGACGCAGCGCGTACGGGTCGGAAGAGCCGGTCGGGGGCTCGCCGATGGCAAAGATGCCGGCAATGGTATCGAGCTTGTCGGCGCAGGCCACGATGCAGCCAGCGGTGCCCTCGGGGAGCTCGTCACCGGCAAAGCGGGGACGATAGTGATCGCGAATAGCGTGAGCGACCTCGTCGTTCTCCCCCATCGCGCTGGCGTAGTAACCGCCCATCACGCCCTGCTGGCTCGTGAACTCGACGACGGCGTTGGACACCAAGTCGGCCTTGCACAGGTGAGCGGCGCGAGCGGCGTCGGCGGCCAGGTGGGCACCCAGGTGAGCCTCGCGGGCAATAGCGAGCGCGAGCTGCTCAATACGCTCGGACTTGGCGAGCACGCTGCCGAGCTTCTCCTGGAAGGCGACCTTGGCCAGACGCTCACGGAATTCGTCGAGGGAGATCTTCAGATCCTCCTCGTAGAAGAACTTGGCGTCGTCCAGGCGGGCGCGCACGACGCGCTCATTGCCGTCGATCACGCGCTCGGCATTCTCGGGCTTGCTGTTGGAGACGACCACAAACTCACGCGTCAGCTTGCCCTCGCCGTCATAGATCGGAAAGTAGCGCTGATTGGTGAGCATAGACTCGCAGATGATCTCATGCGGGACCTTGAGGAACTCCTCATCGAAGGTACCGACAAGCACCGTCGGCCACTCGCAGAGGTTGATGACCTCCTCGAAGACCTTCTTGGGCGTGTCGACATGGCAACCGGGGCGCGCAGCCTCGACCTCGGCGATACCGGCAAGGATGGCTTCACGACGACGCTCGGCAGAAAGCACGCCGGCGTCCTCGAGCACCTGCTCGTAGACGGCGGGGCTGGCGACCACATGGTCACCAGGGCCAAGTACGCGATGACCACGCGTGGTGTTGCCACTCGTCACGTCGGCAAACGACACGGGCACAACATCCTCGCCCAAAAGGCAGCAGATCCAGCGGACCGGACGAACAAAGGTCGCATGCTCGTGACCCCAACGCTGGCTGCGGTAGTTGGGCCACTGCAGGCCGGCGATGGTCTTCTCGCACAGAGCGGTCAGAATCGGCGTAGCCGGTGCGGAGGGAATGTTCTTCTCGGCGAACACATACTCGCGACCGTCAGTGTCCTCGCGACGGACCAGGTCCTCGGCAGCCACACCGCACTTGCGAGCGAAGCCCTGGGCGGCCTTGGTGGCGTTGCCGTCGGCATCAAAGGCAATGTTTGCCGCGGGACCACGCTTGACCTCGTGAACCTCATCGGTCGCGGTGGCGACGTCGGCCACGAGCGCAGCCAGACGACGCGGGCTCGAGATCACGCGGACCTCGCCGTGGGCCAGGCCGGCCTCGTCGAGACCCTTGGCAATCATGGTGCCAAGCTGCTTGACGGCATTGTTCAGCGGTGCAGAGGGCATTTCCTCCGTACCGATCTCAAACAGGAAATCCTTAGCGTCTGCCATGGCTTACGCCACCTCGCCTTCCTGGTCGGCATTCTCGTTGACTCCAGCGACCTCGGCCATATAGGCCTCGCAGCACGCCTTGGCGACGGCGCGGACGCGCAGGATGTAGTTAGCACGCTCGACCGCGGACAGCGCACCGCGAGCATCGAGCAGGTTGAAGGCATGGCTGCACTTCATGACGCAGTCGTAAGCGGGCAGCGGCAGCTTGCGCTCAAGGCAGGAGTGGCACTCGGCCTCGTAGTCGTCAAACTTCTGACGCATCATCTCGACGTTGGCGACCTCAAAGTTGTAGGCGCTAAACTCGCGCTCGTTCTCCAGGAACACGTCGCCATAGGTCATCGGCGTGCCATCGGGCAGATAGCTCCACACCAGGTCGTAGACGGAGTTGACGCCCTGAGCGTACATGGCGATGCGCTCCAGACCATAGGTAATCTCGACGGGCACAGGGTCGACCTCGATGCCGCCCACCTGCTGGAAGTACGTAAACTGCGTGACCTCCATGCCGTTGAGCCAGACCTCCCAGCCAAGGCCCCAGGCGCCCAGCGTCGGGCTCTCCCAGTCGTCCTCGACAAAACGAACGTCATGGTCGTTGGGGTCCAGACCGATAGCGGCAAGAGACCCAAGGTAGAGCTCCTGGGCGTTGACCGGCGACGGCTTGATGAGCACCTGGAACTGATAGTAGTGCTGCATGCGGTTGGGATTCTCGCCGTAGCGGCCGTCGGCGGGACGGCGGCAAGGCTGAGCGTAGCAGGTGCGCCACTCGGCAGGACCGAGCGAGCGCAACGTGGTCGCGGTGTGGAAGGTACCGGCACCGACCTCGGAGTCATAGGGCTGCATAATGACGCAGCCCTGCTCGCCCCAGTACTGCTGGAGGCGCAGGATGATGTCTTGGAAGGAAAGCGATGAAGCGTTCATGCCTCTAATATCCCCTCGTCGAAACGATTACACGGTTAGGTTCTGTACTATAGCGGTTTTTAGTCGATAGTGCCGATGCGGTTGAGCGGCCAGTAGCGCACAAGCGCCACGGCGATCAAATCAGAGCGATCAACGGGACCAAAGTAGCGCGAGTCGGCAGAGTTTTCGCGGTTGTCGCCCATCACCCACACGCACCCGTCGGGAACGGTGTAGGGATAGCTTACCTGAGCGCCAGGAGCTTGGACCGAAAGCGGCCAGCTCATGCCGGTCGTATAGCCCTCGTCGAGCGCTTGGCCGTCAACGACCACCTTGCCGTCCTGAAGGTCGACCGTCTGGCCGGCCGTGGCAATAACACGCTTGACGAGAACATCATGCTCGGAGGTGCCATCTGGGTTGTGGAACACCACAATATCGCCTTGGCTGACGGGGCGGCCGAGCTCAAGGCTCACCTTTTGCGCCAGGATCTGGTCGCCGATCTCGATCGTGGACTCCATGGAGCCGGTGGGCACCACAAAGGGTTCGACCACAAACGAGCGAATCAAGAAGGTGGCGACCAGTGCGATGGCGACGACCGCGATCCACTCAAACGCACCCTTTAGCACGGAATGCTGCGAAGGAACCATTCTCACTCCTCGCTCTTCGAATACGATGCGTCCAGGATCTCTTGCGCGTATGCGCGCTCCTCGGGCGTAAGCCGCGCCGTCTCGATCAGGTCGGGACGCCAGCGGCAGGTGCGCTCGATGGCATTCTTACGGCGCCAGGCGTCAACCTTGGCGTGGTCGCCGCTCACGAGCACCGGCGGCACGCCCTCGCCGTTGAACTCGGCGGGGCGGGTGTACTGCGCGTACTCGAGCAGGCCTCCGTCCTCGGCGGTCGAGAACGACTCGTCCACATTGCTCATCTCGTCGCCCAGGGCGCCGGGAATCAGGCGTACGACAGCATCGGCAACGACCATAGCGGGAAGTTCGCCACCCGTAAGCACATAGTCGCCGATCGACAGACGCTCGTCGGCATACGCATATGCACGTTCGTCGACGCCCTCGTAGCGACTACACACAAACAGCAGGCGCTCACTTTTGAGCAGGCGCTCGGCCACATGCTGCGTAAAAGGCTCGCCACAGGGGGTAAAGAACACCACAGTGGGCTTGGGACCCTCGGAGCTAATAGCCTCGATGGCCTCTGCGATAGGCTCGACCTTCATGAGCATGCCCTGCCCGCCGCCGTACGGCTCGTCATCGACGGTACGATGGCGGTCGTGCGTCCAGTCACGCAGGTTATAGGCCTTAAAATCAAAAAGGCCGGCCTTGCGGGCGCGGCCCAAGATCGATGTGGACATGACGGGCTCAAACATCTCGGGAAAGACCGAAAGGGTCTCGATCAGCATGTTATCCTCCCTACTTGTCCATATCGATCAAACCGTCCATAACGCGGACGGAAATTGTCCCCTGATCGGGAAGATCGAGCACAACCTGCTCGATCACGGGAATCAGCACCTCGCCGTACCGATTGCCCTCGACAACCCAAACATCGTTGGCGGGCGTCGACATGATCTCGACGATCGTACCGAGCAAACCGAAGCGCTCGTCGACCACCTCGCGACCCATCAGGTCGGTATAGGCAGCGTCGAGCGAATCGAGCTCAAAAACGTCACGATTTGCCAGCACGTAGCATCCCGTGATGCCCTCGGCGGCCGTCAAGTCGTCAATGCCCTCAAACGAGACCAGATCGCCATCGCCCGTATCGGTGACGGATACGACCGTGCAAAAACGGTCGCGCTTGAGCGCCGGCGGCGTCAAGGCGACGCGCATACCCGGCGTCAATACAGAAGGAAGCCCCCGCAGCGGCTGCGCGAGGACCTCCCCCTTCCTTCCGTGCGGCTTGACCACACGGGCGATGTTTTTGTACTGGGACCTCAAGGTCCTAGCCCAGAACCTCTACCTCGACTGCAGTGTCGAGGCGAGCGGCCAGTGCACGGGCGAGCGTGCGAATGGCCTTGATGGTACGGCCACGACGGCCGATGACCTTAGCGACGTCATCCTCGGCAACAGAAACCTCAATCGTGGAGGCGTCGTCACCATCGATGACCTCGAGGCTCACGGAATCCGGGTCGTCGACGATCTGAACAACGAGATATTCGACGAGATCGGCGATGCGATCTGAGAGCATTGCCTCACCCTCGAGCTGTGCAGCGTCAACCTCAGGCACGATTTACTCCTCGGCGCCCTCAGCGGCCTCAGCGGCAGCCTTAGCGGCCTCGGCCTCTTTGGCGAGCTGCTTCTTGGACTTCTTGACGACGGTCTCGGTCTTCTCGCCCTCGTTGGCGGCCTTGACCAGAGCAGCGACAGCGTCGGTGAGCTGAGCGCCCTTGGACTGCCAGTCAGCGATCTTCTCGAGGTCGAGGTTGATGGTCTTGGGGGCGGTCATCGGGTTGTAGCGGCCAACCTCCTCGATGATACGACCGTCACGCGGGGCGCGGGAATCGGCGACGACGACACGGTAGTACGGACGCTTCTTAGCGCCGTGACGAGCAAGGCGAATCTTGACTGCCAAAGGAAACTCCTCCAACCAAGCAGCTTTAGGCTGCAACTACAAACAAACAGTTGAACATAATACGCCATCGACGCGGGCAGGTGAAGTCCGTGAGACCAACTTCTTCGGTGTAGTCGAGGGCAAATCCATATCTTAGACAAGAATTCGGGATTTGCAAGCACATACACGCACCCCACATGAGCTGCGCGGTATACTCATGACATGGAAAGACGCGAACATACATACGGTTATGAGGATGCCATGGGCCTCACGCCGCCTCCCTGGACGGGTCCGGCGGTGGGCCTGATGGACCTTGATGCGTTTTTTGCGAGCGTGGAAATGCTCGATCATCCCGAATGGCGCGGAAAGCCGCTCATCGTGGGCGGAGACGCCGATTCGCGTGGCGTCGTGTCCACGTGTTCGTATGAGGCGCGTCGCTTTGGCGTGCACTCTGCCATGGCCTCGGCCGAGGCGCGGCGCTTGTGCCCGCAAGCCATTTGGACGCACGGGCACTTTGATCGCTACCGCGAGGTGAGCGCGCAGGTCATGGCGATTCTCGCCGACGAGACCCCGCGCGTTGAGCGCGTATCCATCGACGAAGCCTTTATCGATATCACACCGGGTCGCTTTGCGCCCGAAGACCCGCTGCTGGTTGCGCGGCGTATAAGCGACCGCGTGGCAGTACTGGGAGTGACGTGCTCCATTGGCGTGGGCTGCAACAAGACGGTCGCAAAGATCGCAAGCGAGCGGGATAAGCCGTTTGGGCTGACCATCGTGCGCCCCGGAACCGAGCAGCGCTTTTTGGCCGCGCTGCCAGTATCTGCCATGAGCGGCATCGGACGCTCGGCCGAGGAGCGACTGCGCCGCATGCGCATCTACACCCTCGGCGAGCTATCACGTGCACCGGAATCCACCTTGGCCTCTATTTTTGGCGTCAACGGCGAACGCATGCGCCAGCGTGCGCTGGGACTCGAAATCTCCGAAGTCACGAGCCTCGATGAAGAGCGCGAGGTCAAGTCGGTCAGCAATGAACGCACCTTTGCTAAAGATTTGACTGAGCGTGGGGATATTGAGGCGGCGATTGCGCTGTTGGGAGAGTCAGTGGGACGCCGCCTGCGCCGTCAGGGGCTGACGGGTGCCACGGTAACGCTCAAGCTTAAGTATTCGTACGGCAGCGGGCGTACGGCACAGCGCCGGCTGCCTCATCCGACCGACGATGAGAACATCTTCGTGGCGGTTGCACTCGAACTGCTCGACAACATCTGGCAGGAAGGCATGCATGTTCGCTTAGCGGGCATCGGCATGAGCGACTTCGACCACCAAGGCGGCATCCAGACCGACCTGTTCTGCGAGATCGATGACCGCGGAGCCCAATCCAGCGACCGCCGCGACCTCTCCGTCGCCATCGACGCCGTCCGAGACAAATTCGGCGACACCGCCCTTTCCTTCGGCCGCCAATCCCGCTTCAACGATTAGTCCCTGAGGCAAAATGAAAGCCGGGTAGCTGCGAATGATTATTCTAGGACGGGGATTTTTTAATCATTTGGAGCGTCATTTCGCCCTTTGAATGATATTGGTCCCAATTCCCGTCAGACGCGAAATCTGGTCAATCGTAAACCCCCGATGCCTCAACACTGCCAGAAGACGATTTCGCTCTGATTTCGGCAAAGTTTTAAGCTGATAAGGCTCATGCGGAGCCAAAAGAGCCCGGGCAACTTCCAGCGCATCCATATCGGAGATATGCTTACCTTCGGGCATAAAATAGGGATTAGGCTTGCCGTCGGTACTCGAAAGATAAAACGCTTCCGTACCCCCAAACAGATTGAGAATACCTTCACAATCACAAATTTCGGGATGAGAGAAATACTCATGGAAGCTGCTCCAGCGATACAGAGGAGCAGAAGAAATACCTGCTTTTGCAGGATTGTCGTGTATGTATCGGACGCAACGGAGCAGCTGTTTGTCGTCAGAAATGATCACACTCTTGAATCGTTCCTGGAACACCGGTCCGCGGCGGCCGGTTTTTTGATTGAAGTGTTTCGCATATGCCGTATCAATCGCATGCATAGCAACGCTCATCTGATTATCGAGATCATCAAATAGCAGGTGAACATGATTGTCCATGAGGCACCAGGCAAGAAGACGAATATGAGCGGACGTAAATCGTCTGTTCAATAGATTGAGATAATAAAGGCGATCGTCATCGTCTTCGAAGATCAGCTGACCAGCACAGCCCTTGAGCATGACGTGATAATGGCCGAGTTCGGACAACGCACGGGCAACACGAGTCATCGAAACCCTCCCTTCCAAGGATGCAGTAGTCACAGCATACAAAAGGAAAGGAAGAAAAAGGCCGAACCGCCCAACAAAGGTGAGCGGTTCGGCAAACGGTAGCAATGATTATTTTATCCCCGTCCCAGAAAAATCATTTAGAGGAGGTTGAGGGGGAGCTGGGGGGCGTCTCCCCAGAGTTTCTCGAGGCGGTAGAAGTCGCGGGCTTCGGGAGTGAAGACGTGGACGACAACCGAACCGTAGTCCATAAGCATCCAGGTCTTCTGCTCGCGGCCCTCGATGGAGAACGGATGCTCGCCGCAAGCCTCGGCGACCTTCTCCTCGATCTCGTCGACGATAGAATCGACCTGGCGGTTGTTGGTACCGGTGGCAAGCACAAAGTAGTCGCATACGTCGGAAAGCTCGGTCAGGTCGAGCACCTGAACGTCCTCGCCCTTCTTGTCGTAGGCGGCCTGCGCGGCGGCGCGGGCGACATCCTGGGCGGCGACACCGCTCGCGGACAGCGAGGCGGCAGTGCGGTCGGACGTAGCAACGAAGCTCTGGTGCTCCACACCTTCAAGAATCTGCTCGCCGGTCATGGTCTCGTCGGCCATGGAATACCTCTTTCTAGACAGCCCGAGCTAGCGCAGCTGGGCGTAATGGTTGTAAATCGTAATAGCCGTGGGATAAAGATAGCGCCCGGACTGGATCACATAGACCAGACCCTGCGCAAAACAGGAGAAGAACAACTCATCGAGCGTCGACTCCCCCACCATCTCGCGCAGGGCATGCGCATAGTCGCCGTGGCGGTTGGGCTCGATGGCATCGGCCACAAAGACCACCATATCGAGCGGCGTCATGTCACAGGCACCCACGGTATGACGGTCGACAGCCTGGAAAACGGCCGGCGACAGTTCGGGAAAAAGCTGCGGAAGTTCATAGGCGGCAACAGGGCCATGCAAAAGCGGCGTCGCGGCGGAAGGAGAGCCGGCAATCTTAATGCCGTAATGCAGAGCGCGCGTAACCAGCTCGTCGTCGGAGAGCACTTTGTCCCAGTCGTGGATCAGACCGGCAGCAGCGGCATCAAAGCGGTCAACGCCGTAGACCTCGGCCAGATGAAGTGCGGTCTCGGCAACACCCAGCGAATGCACATAGCGCTTGCGCTTATCCTTCATGCGAACATCGAGCAGCTCTTGAATGCGCTTGAGCAGCGCGCGCTCATCGCCCTCAAACTGATCCTCTACCGACAACGTAGACCCCCATCACTCAAAATCTTCTTGGCCCAAATCGGCATATAGCCTGCGTTTGCGAATGTAGCCGAGCACGGACTCGCTCGTAAGATAGCGCACGCTCATACCGCGGGCAACACGCTTGCGAATGTTCGTCGAGCTGATCGCCAGCGCCGGAATCTGAATATAGCGCACGTCGAACGGCAGCCCCGACTCTTTGATTCGGGCACGCGCCGTATCGATATCAAAGCCCGGTCGCGTCGCCGCGATAAAGGTAGCAAGCTCAGCGATTCGTTCGGCATCATGCCAAGTCACAATATCGATAATCGCGTCGGCGCCCGTAATAAAGTAGAGCTTTACCTGCGACGGGTAAAAGTCGCGAAGGGCATGAAGCGTATCGGCCGTATAGGTTACACCCGGACGGTCGATCTCGAACCGGCTCGCCAAAAAGGCCGGGTTCGCGGCGGTGGCGAGGACCGTCATGGCATAACGGTCCTCGGCAGGCGTCACCGGCTTGTCAAGCTTAAAGGCAGGAGAGCCCGCCGGCATAAAGAGCACAGCGTCCAAGTCGAGCGACTCGCGCGCCTGCTCGGCGGTCACCAGGTGCCCGTAATGGATGGGATCAAAGGTGCCACCCATAATGCCGAGCCTAAACTCCTGCCCGTCCTCTAGAGGAAGCTCGGGCAGACCGATTCCACCGCGCAGCGACATGGCTTACTCGCCCTCCGAGGTCTCGGCATCGCCCGCGGCATCCGCCGCATCGACAACCTCGACTCCCTCATCCGCAGCATCGGCCACGTCAATGGCTTCAACGGCAACGTCCTCGCCAGCATCCTCGAGCTCCTCGTACTCCGAGAAGTCCTCGGCGCCCTCAAAGTCAAAGGCGCGCTGGCAAATGCGGACCTCGTCGCCCGCACGGCAACCGGCCTTCTCGAGCGCGTCGTCAACACCCATACGCGCAAACTTATGCTGCAGGTAAATGACGGCTTCCTCGTTTTCCCAGTCGGTCTGGATGACCATGCGCTCGATGGCACGACCGACCACGCGGAAGGCACCGGGCTCTTCCTGAACAATGCGGAAACGCTTCTCACGCTGCAGGCGACGGCGCTCCCACTCATCGTCGCGCAGAACGACCGGCTCATCCGAGACAGCCAACTCGGCGCGCAGCTTAGCCACCTGCTCGCCCACGGCAAGCATCAGCGTGTTGAGGCCGGCGCCCGTCACGGCAGACACGGCAAAGAACATATGTCCATCGTCGAGCGCTGCGCGCTTGAGGTCGGCAATCTTGTCGGCCGTGCCCGGCGCATCGCACTTGTTGGCAACGACGATCTGCGGACGCTCCGAAAGCTCGGCGCCATACTGCTCGAGCTCGCGGTTGATGATGTGGTAATCCTCGACCGGATCGCGATCCTCAAAACCACCCGTCATGTCGACGACGTGCATGATCAGGGCCGTACGCTCAATGTGGCGCAGGAACTGGTGACCCAGGCCCTTACCCTCGCTCGCGCCTTCGATAAGACCGGGGACGTCGGCAACGACGTAAGAATATTCACCGGCACGCACCATGCCGAGGTTCGGCACGAGCGTGGTAAACGGGTAGTCAGCAATCTTGGGACGGGCGGCACTCATGCGCGCGATGAGCGATGACTTACCCACGGAGGGAAAGCCCACGAGCGCGGCATCGGCCATAAGCTTCATCTCGAGCTCGATCCAGTGCTCCTCGGCCGGTTCGCCCAACTGGGCAAAGGCCGGAGCGCGACGCACCGACGTCACAAAGTGCGTGTTGCCCAGACCGCCGGCACCGCCGGGCGCCACGACGACGCGCTCACCGTCGTGCACCAGGTCGGCAATCTCAAACATCGGGGTCTGCGTCTCGGGGTCGAGCTCGCGCACCACGGTACCCATAGGGACCTTGAGAATCAGGTCCTCGCCGCTCTTGCCGTTACGACGGGCACCCTGCCCGTGCGTGCCGCGCTCGGCGCGAAAGTGATGCTTAAAGCGGTAATCGATCAGCGAAGACAGCTGAGCATCGGCCTGGATGACGACATTGCCGCCACGACCGCCGTCGCCGCCATCGGGGCCGCCCTTGGGGACAAATGCCTCGCGCCTAAACGACATGCATCCGGCTCCGCCGTCGCCGCCGCACACGTTAATGCGGCTGATATCGGTGAACTGTGACAACAGAATCGCCTCCTACAAAAAAGAGGGAGACCCTTGAATCCTAAAACTCAAGTGCCTCCCACATATGTGCTCTATGAAGGGTGAATTACGCGTTCGCGAGCGGGCGTACGCTGACCCTGTGCTTGATACCCTTGTGGAACTCAACGGTACCGTCGACCAGCGCGAACAGCGTGTCGTCCTTACCACGGCCAACGTTCTCACCCGGGTGGATGTGCGTGCCGTGCTGACGGACGAGAATCGTGCCCGTGGTTACCGTCTGGCCGGCATAGCGCTTCGTGCCAAGGCGCTGACCGCGGGAGTCACGGCCATTACGGGAGGAACCGAGTCCTTTTTTGTGTGCCATTGTGTATACCTACTCTTTCGTTACGAGTGTAATCTACTCGGCGACGGGAGCCTCGGCAACAGCCTCAGCCTCTGCCTTGACAGCCTTCTTGGCGCGGGAGGTAGCCTGAACCTTCACGATCTTCAGCTTGGTGAGCTGCTGACGGTGACCCTTCAGACGACGATAGCGCTTACGCTTGTGGAACTTGAAGACCAGCTGCTTCTCGCCCTTGAACTGCTCAACGATCTGAGCGGTAACCTTGGCCTTGGCCAGCTTGTCGGGATCGGTGACGATCTTCTTACCATCGTTGAGGAAGATAACCGGCAGGGTGAGCTTGTCGCCCTCATTGCCCTCGATCTTCTCGACGGTGATGACATCGTCGGTGGCGACCTTGTACTGCTTGCCGCCCGTGTTAACGATTGCGTACATGTTTACTTGCCCTTCATGCATCAGTTAGTGCAACAGCCGAATATAGTAGCAGGCGAAAATACCCCCGTCAACGAGTATGTGGAGCAAATCCACAAGTTCGCACAGGTATGGGGCTGACGAGTCGGCCCTCGTCGTCCTCGCATGCTTGATTCTGACGCTCGACATCGTAGGAGCAGATGGTCACGAGGTCTTGCATACCCGTGGAAACAATAGGTGCATCCACGCCCGGGGTCAAGCCCTGCAACAAAACATCAGCAGCAGAAAGCAAAATTTCCGGACGCATGGAGCCCTCGTTGTCGGCATGGGTGTCGAGCATGAGCACCAAATGGTCCGGGCGCTCCCCCGCCGTGAGCTCATAGCCCACGAGCGTGTGATCCAAATCCAAGCGCTTGCTCTTTTTTCCGCGCGCGTAGTCGATGCCATGGTCCGCGCGCAGCGTGTCGATCGCACGACGCACCTCGTCGGCGCTTACGGGCGCCTCGGGATCCAAGTGCAGGTCGATGCGATACGACAGGCGCGTGAGCTGCGCCGTCAACGCCGGCGTGCGCACGTCGATGTACGCCGCCTCGATGGGCGCCAGATCGGCCGGAGACGCCGCAGACAGGCGCCCAAACGCCTCGTCGAGCGCCACGAACTCGGTCATAAACAGGTCATACCACTCGCAGGTCGACGACGTACCCACCGGTAGCGCCGAAGAGAAGCCCACGCGCATGTGCGGAGAGAAGCCCTGCGTGACGGCATAGGGAAGTCCCGCACGGCGCACGATGCGCTCAATGGTATGGATCACTTCGAGATGGCCCAGGTACTTAAGGCGATCGCGCTTGCCATAGCGAACACGAAGCCTAAAGAGCGAGGGGTTGTCGGTCAGGCGCTCACTCATGCGCGATCACCCATCAATACATTCTTGGCGTGGAGCGTGGGGCAGATCCCGCAGTCGGTGCACGACGTGCGGGTACAGTCGGGAGTCGTGACGCCCTCGAGCGAGCGACGGTACTCGCGCTCGAGGAAGCCGCGCGTGCAGCCGGGGCTCACGTGCTCCCACGGCAGGCGCCAGTCCAACTCGTAGGGCAGGTGCACGAGCTCATTGAGGTCGATGCCGTTTTTGGCAGCAGCTTCCTTCCAGTTATCGAGCGAGAAATGCTCTACCCAGGCGTCAAAGCGAGAGCCCGAGCGCCAAGCATCGATGATGACGGGCGTCATGTCACGACCGGCGCGGGAAAGCGCGGCCTCGATGAGCGAGGTCTCGGCATCGTGGTAATGCACGCGGACGGCACGGTTGCGAACGCTCGTGATAAGCAGCTTCTGGCGACGCTTGACGTCGTCGTAGTCGAGCTGCGGGCACCACTGGAACGGCGTGGCAGCCTTGGGGATAAAGACCGAAACCGAGATCGACACCGAAATCGAGCCGCGACGAGCCTTGGGCACCACGGAACGACCGAGCTCCAGCACGTGATCGGCCAGATTGGCGATGGCCACGATGTCCTCATCGCGCTCGCCGGGAAGGCCCATCATAAAGTAGAGCTTCATGCGGTTCCAACCGGCCTCGAAGGCCGCCTTGGCCGCACGGTCCAGGTCCTCCTCGGTCACGTTCTTGTTAATGATGTCGCGCATGCGCTGGCTGCCGGCCTCGGGCGCGAACGTCAGTCCGCCCTTCTTTTCGCCGGCGACCGACTCGGCCATATCCACGCCAAACGAATCCAGGCGCTGCGACGGAATAGACACGCGAATACCCGTATCCTCCAGGCGACGGTTGAGCCTGCCGAGCACGTCGCGAATGCAGGAGTGGTCGGTCGTGGAGAGCGAGGTCAGCGACACCTCGTCATAGCCGGTCTTTTCCAGACCCTGAATCACCGACGAGACGATCTGGTCGGCCGAGCGCTCACGCACCGGGCGATACGTCATGCCGGCCTGGCAAAAACGACAGCCGCGGGCGCAGCCGCGCAGGATCTCGATAGACAGGCGGTCGTGGACCAGCTGCGCATAGGGCACGCACGACTGCGACAGCGGATTCGTGGCGCCGAAATCCTCGACGACGCGCTTGTAGACCACGGTCGGCGCATCCTTGCCCTCACGCGGCACGGTGTAGCCATGCGGCGAGCAGGGCTCGTCGTGACAAACCTCATAGAGCGACGGCACGTAGTTGCCGGCAATGGATGCAAGCTGCTCGACAATCTGCGCGCGCGGGACTCCTTCGTCACGCAGACGGCGGTGCAGCTGGCAGGTCTCGAGCAGCGATTCCTCGCCCTCGCCGATGAGGATAACATCGAAGAAGGCCGCGTACGGCTCGGGGTTGTACACCGAGGGGCCGCCGGCGATGATAATGGGGTCGTCCTCGGTGCGGTCGGCCGCCAACAGCGGAATGCCAGCGAGGTCGAGAGCCTCGAGGAAGTTCGTCACCGCCATCTCGTGCGGAACATGCAGGCCGACGATATCAAACGAAGCAACCGGCGCTGCACCCTCGAGCGACAGCAGCGGAATGCCTGCCTCGCGCATGGCGTCACCCATATCGGGCCACGGCACATAGCCGCGCTCGCAGGAGATGCCCTCGGCCTGGTTAAGGATGTTGTAGAGGATGGCGATGCCCTGGTTGGGCAGACCGACCTCGTACACATCCGGGTAGATCAGGCAGCAACGGTAGTCGGCATCGGCCTTGGAAAGCGTGCCCCACTCGTGATCGATATAGCGGCTCGGTTTCTCGACCTTGGCGAGCAGCGGCTCAATTAAATGAAAACAGTCTTGGTATGCAACGCGCAACGGAAAACCCCTAAGCAGCGATATCGGATGCGTCCTGATAGGACGCCATAGGACGGGTAGCGCCCGCGACCGTGGTCACCAGATCGCGAACGCGGGAGAACGTGGCAGTGACCACCTCGTTGGCACGGCTGTAGTCGACATCGCGCTCGTAGAGCGAAACGAGCGCACGGCCCATGCCATAGGTGCCCGCGGCAGCAGTGAGCGCCTTGACGGCAAACCCAATATGCGGCGTCTGCTTGACGAGCGCGCGGGTGACCGCGCGGATCACAAGACCGCCGGCAAGCACGCCCGCGACCTCGTAGCCGCGCTCAGGCTTAATGCCGCGTCCAAAGACGGCAGCGAGCTCAAAGAGCATGCCCACCTGCGCCAGCGCCATAACGGGATAATCGGCGCCCGGCAAAAACGCCAGCGCACCGGTCGCCATATTGGTGAGCGCGCACGAGGTGATGATACGATTGGCGACCGCGATGCGCATGAAGGCAAAGTTCGCCGCAAAAGCCGTTTCCTTATCGGTGCGATCGAGAATCCAGCGGGCAAGCGTCTCGAGCAGATACGTCTTATCGGTTGCCGCTACCACGCCGAGCATGGGCGTGGACTCCTCGATAAACGGCACCTCCACAGCAGACTCGGCAAGCACGCACACGGGCGCGCCGGCGATCACGAGCTCCTGCACGGCACTCTCCAAGCGGTCGGAACCACACGAGAGCACCAGCACCACATCGGTATCGGTCTTTGGGGCAATTCGCTCCTCCCCCAGACGCTCGACGCGCACAATGCCCGAGGTCGTCTGCGGCACAAAGGCGTCGCGCACCGTCTCGGCCAGAAAACGCGAGGCGGACGAATCCAGATAGACCGAGACGCGCACCGGCGTATCGGAATCCTTCTTAACGGACGCGCCCATCTTAAAAGCGCGGGTCAGCTTATCTACGGGAATTTTCATAGCAAACCCCTCCAGCGGTTACGCGGCGCCCGAACGATGCCGCCATATGGATTGTACGATACCCACCGTCAGCAGCTGGATCATCATCGAAGACGAACCGAAGCTAATAAACGGTAGCGGAATACCGGTAATCGGCATCATGCCGATGCACATGCCGATGTTCTCGAAGGTCTGGAATGCCCACATGCCGACGATGCCTATGCATGAGAGCCGCAAGAAGAGCGACTCACACTTAAAGGCGACGCGAATCGTCGAAAAGATCAGCAGCACGTAGAGGCACAGGAGCAAAAAGGAACCGCAAAAGCCAAAGGTCTCGGACAGGAAGGCGAAGACGAAGTCGGTGTGGAACTCAGGCAGAAAGCCGCCGGCCGACTGCGTCGCATGGCCCAAACCTTTACCAAAGAAGCCGCCCGAGCCAACGGCGATAAGCGACTGCTGCAGGTTGTAGGCATCATCCGAATCGGCATTATCGGGGTCGATAAAGACCGTCAGACGGTTCATCTGATACTGCTTGATGATCACATCATGGCCGAGCAACGAATCAAAGACCGAATCGAGCGCCAGGACGAGGGCCACCAGGCCCACGAGCAGGGCCAGGGTCGACAGCACCCATTCGCGGCGCGCACCGCTCATACAAATGACGATGGCGCCCGAAACCAGCACGACCAGGCCCGAGCCCAGGTCACCCATGGCAACGACGGCCAAAAACGGAATAGACAGCATGCCGCAGAGCTTGACGTAGTCGCGAACGGTATCGATGCGACCGTTATACTGCGAACCAAGCGTAGCAATAAAGAAGATGGTGATGAGCTTGGCAAGCTCAACCGGCTGGAATGTCAAGCCGATACCGGGAATCTTGATCCAGCCCGTCATGCCCAGACCGCCCGTATAGGACAGACCCGGAATCTTGGGCGAGAGGATCACGATCAGGTCGATGACGAGCAACGCCGTCGAGAAATTGGAAATACCGCGCAGGTCGGTTCGCCAGACGAGCACCGCCAGCACCGCCCCGATGCCAATTCCCAGCAGATGGCGTGAGAACGAAGCATCGGCCTTAAACTGCGAAGCCGACCAGATAATGATGGCACCGTAGGCGACGAGCGCCACAGTAGCCACGAGCACACCGATATGCACCTTTTGGCGAAACGTGCCGCGCGAGGCCGAAAGTTGCTTGTTGACGCGGTCCAGGCTGCTGCGAGAGCCGGTCTTGGTTGAACGGAACAGATCCGCCGGAGAAAAATCCATCGCAACCTCCTATCGAACCGAAGAATCGCCCGAGGCCGAAGAGGTATCGGGCTCGTCATAAATCACACCGAGCACGTCGCGCACGACATGCATCGCGGTATCTGAGCCGCCGCCGCCCTGCTCCAGGACAGTAGCGATAACATACTTGGGATCATCGGCCGGTGCATAGGCGCAGAACCACGCGTATTCGTCCTCGCCGCTTTTCTCGCCCGTGCCCGACTTGCCGTATACCTGCGGCGTCAGGGTGCCAAAGTGCGCCGCCAGGGACGTCGATGCCGTGTAAATCACGTCGTGCATGCCGTTGCGAACAAGAGCCAAATCCGAATCGCTGTTGATCTTGGCCTCCAGGCGCTTCTTCTTGCCCTTGCCATTGTACTTATAGGCATCGCCGTCGCCATCGCGCGACACGGCAGACAAAAATACGTGAGGCACGTACTGTTTGCCGCCGTTGGCAAGACCCATATAGGCGCACGCCATCTGCAGGGGCGTCACCAGGATGTCACCCTGACCGATAGCAATGTTGGTCATATCGCCGGCATTCCACTTGCGGTCCTCGGCAGAGGCGTCGGTGAAGTACGACTCTTTCCACTCGGCATCGGGAATACGACCCGCGCCCTCACTCGGCAGATCGATACCGCAGGTCTTGCCTAGACCCCAGCGACGAAAGACCTCCTGCAGGCCCTCGGGATGTTGCTCGTCATAAAAGAACGCCTTGCCCATGTCGTAGAAGACAGGATCGCACGAGTTGGCGATACCCGACTGCAGCGTCATGGTGCCGTGGCCAGACGTCAGCCAGCAGCGCTTGCCCCAAGCCTTGCCCAAGCCCGTCCAATAGCCCGTGCAGTTGGTTGTCTGCGTTGAAGTGTAGGTTCCAAACTCAAGACCGGCCAGTGCCGAGAGCGGCTTGATGGTCGAAGCCGACATGTACTGTCCGCTAATGGCGCGGTTGAGCAGCGGGTGCGAGCCCTTGTCATCATTGAGCTCGGTCCACACGTCATTTGAGACGCCGCCAATAAAGACGGACGGATCGAACTTGGGCTGGCTCGCCATGCCCAGGATCTCGCCATTGTTGGGATCGAGACACACTACAGCGCCGTTGCCGGCATTGCTGTAGCCAGTGGTCTTGGCAAGCTCGATAGCGCTCGCCAGCGCCGTCTCGCAGGCCTGCTGGATCTTAAGGTCGAGCGTGAGCTTAATGTCAGAGCCGGCCTTCGCGGGCACGGCGCCGGCCTGACCGGTCACATTGCCCGAGGCATCGACCTTGACGGTCTGCTCACCACGAATACCCTGCAGCAGGTTTTCGTAGTAGCTCTCAACGCCCGCCTGGCCCACGATATCGCCCGACTGGTACGTAATCTTGCCAGCAGAAGCATCATCATCGCCAGAGGTTTTCTTATTCTGGGCCTCGAGCTGCTCGGAGGTAATGGTGCCGGTATAGCCCAAGATATGGCATGCCGTCTCGCCATATGGATACTGGCGCTCGGTACGCTCGGCAATCTTGACGCCCGGGAACTCGCCGGCATGCTCCTTGATATAGGCAACCGTGGAGCGACGGACGTCCGTCGCGATGGTATGCAGGCTCTGAGCGCCCTCTGTATTGTCCTGAATATTACGAAGGACCGCCACGTAAGGCATTCCAAGCACGTTGGCAAGATGGCGAACCAGAACCTCATCCTCGGCAAGGTCGCGGTAGGCCACGACAGCAAGTGAGGGACGGTTCTGGACAAGCGCCACGCCATTGCGGTCGAGGATGCGACCGCGCACAGCGGGTGTTGTAACGGTGCGAGTCTGATTACTATTGGCCTGCTTCTCGTAATAGTCCGATGAGACCATCTGCATGCCCCACAGCTTGACGGCAAGCGCCGCAAACATCGCGCCCACACCCGTGGTGAGGATGGAAAAGCGGCCCTTAAAGGCGGTCGACGCGGTATTGCCCTCGCCCTCGGTGGCGCGCGGGGCCGTTCCATGCTGCGTATCGTAGGTAAAACGGGAATCGCCACGACGCATGACGACCAGCGCGACCACGATGGCCACAACCAGCACGATACCGGCGATAATAACCGTCATCTGGGAAGACATCTACGGGCCTCCCCTATTTGAGCTTGCGGGTCTTGGGCTTAAAGCGCATACCCGTCTGGCGTCCGCCACGTGCGGAGAATCCATAGCCGGACTGCGGCACGACGCCGGACATCAAAAACGGAATGGCAACCAGACCCGTCAGGATCGAAGACGGCAACGCATGCCCAAAGATCGCCACGACAAAGCTCGTCTCCAAACCCATAAACAGCAAGATGATGCTGTAGATCACATTAATGACGAGCGCAAAGGCGCCCACGGTGATGCCGCGCGCACTCGGGGTACCGCCCGTCTGACCGACGGCGCTGTGCACCAGGGCAAAAGAGCCCACGGTCAGCAGGAGCGACATAACGCCCACCGGCACGGCAGCGGACAGGTCATAAAACAAGCCGCTGCAAAAACCGCACACGACGGCACGGGTCGGGTCGCCCGAGAACACGCTTAGGCACACCAGGATAATCATGAAGTTGACGCGACCGCCCGCAATGGAGATCTGCGGTGCCAGGCCTGCCTGCAGCAGCACGCACACGATGGCGGCGATCACAAACGTACGGGAGCTCATCCCCTGCTCGTGTAGATCCATGGACATGCCCCCTATTCGCTCGAGCCAGAATCGGTCGTCTCGGACGTGTCGGAACTGTCATCCGAGCTCTCGTCCTTCGTCTTGGTCGCAGCATCGCGCGACGTTCCCTGCGGCGTGCTGTTGGCCGTGCTCACGTCCTCATCCGAGGCCGACTGTTCGTCGGTCAGCGAGGTGATGACCAGCACTTCCTCGTTGTTCTCGGCCGTGGTCTGAGCGCGCACCACAATGGTGTAGTACACGTCGTTTGCCGATTTCTCAACCGACGAGACGGTGCCGAGCGGTAGACCCTTGGGGAACACGCCACCGATGCCCGAGGTCACGATGATGTCGCCAACCTTAACATCGGAGTCGACGCTCACGTACTCAAGACGCAGCGTGCCGTCAGCCTGACCCTGCAGCATGCCCTGGGCGCGCGTGTCCTGCACCATAGCCGACACGCCCGAGTTCTCGTCGCCAATCAGGCGCACGGTAGAGGTCTTGGCCGATACCTCGATAATCTGGCCGATAACACCGGCAGAGCTCGTCACGGGCATGTTGATGGTAAGGCCGTCGGCAGAGCCCTTGTCGATGGTAACGGTCGAGGTCCAGGCATCGCCGGAAGCACCAACGATACGAGCTGCGGTCGATTTGAGGTTATAGGTCGACTGCAGGCCGACCAGCCCCTCCAGACGCTCAGCGGTCTTTTGAGCCTCGGAGAGCTCAGCAACCTTAGAGGTCAGCTCCTCGTTTTGCTTCTTAAGCTCATCAAGCGTGTCCTGCGACGCTGTAAGGTTAGAGAACACGTTGCCGATGGCATTGAAGGGAGCCGCCACAGCCGAACCCACAAAGCGCACCGGAGAGGTGATCGTCGTCACGCCCGAACGCACGGCATGAATCGGTCCTGCCTCGCCCTCGCGGATGTAAAACGTGAGCAGCAACACCGAAATCAGGCTGAAAACAATCAACGGGCGCATACCCGTTGATTGTCGCTTGGTATTCAGATTTGTGGAGAAACCCGAAGATCGTGCCAAATGGAATCCACCTTTTGGAAATTAAGCATTGGTCTGGACGAAGCCGCCATCAAACGCATTGGCCTCGAGCACGCGGGCACAGCCGTTAACGACGTTATCGAGCGCCGTAGGGCTGACGTTGACCGAAACACCGGTCTCATCGCGCAGGCGCACGTCGAGACCGCGCAGCAGCGCACCGCCACCGGTCAGCAATATGCCATAGTACATAAGGTCAGAGGCAAGATCGGGCGGCGTAGCATCGAGGGCGTCTTTAACGGCCTTGGCCATCTCGTCGAGCGGCTTGTTGAGCGCGCGACGAATCTCCTCGCTCTCGATGCGCACGGTCTTGGGCAGACCGGTGATCACGTCGCGGCCGTTGACCTCGACGTCGAGCTCGTCCTTGAGCGGCACGGCGGAACCGACCTTGATCTTGATGTCCTCTGCCGTACGCTCGCCGATGGCCAGGTTGTAGGCATCGCGAACGTGCGTGAGGATGGCCTGATCGAACTCGTCACCGGCAATACGGATGGACTGCGAGACGACGATGCCGCCCATAGCGATAACGGCGACCTCGGTAGTACCGCCACCGATGTCGATGACCATGGAGCCGGTGGGCTCCTCGACGGGCAGGTCGGCGCCGATAGCGGCAGCCATGGGCTCCTCGATCAGGTAGGCCTGGCGAGCACCGGCCTGGATCGTGGCCTCAAAGACAGCACGCTTCTCGACCGACGTGACACCGGAGGGAACGCAGACGACAACGCGCGGACGCGGGGTCCACGGATAGCGCTTCTCGGAAGCCTTGTCGATAAAGTAGCGAAGCATGGCCTCGGTAACATCGAAGTCGGCGATGACGCCGTCCTTCAGGGGACGAACGGCCACGATGTTGCCGGGCGTACGGCCGAGCATGCGCTTTGCCTCGATACCGACCGCCAGGATGCGCTCGTCGTTCTTGTCGATGGCGACAACAGAGGGCTCGCGAATGACGATGCCCTTGCCGCGCACGGAGACAAGCGTATTTGCGGTACCGAGGTCGATGGCGAGATCGCCCGCATAGCTACCGAAGAACATATCCATCAAAGAAAACAACGCAACTCCTGATGTGTTGGATGATTGCTGGAAAACTACTAGCTCATCATACTAGCGCAAGCCCGGCACCTCACTTGCGGTGAAGCGCCGGGCAGAGCCAAATCTCATAAGGTCACTACTGGTTGTCAGCGGCCGAGAAATCCATATCGAGCGAGGAAACGGCCCAGCCGATATGGTTGTCGGAGCGCACGAATTTGACGGTGTACTCCTGCTCGCCGCCCTTGGACAGCGATGCCTTCACCTTGGCGGTCGTCTCGGTCATGGACTGATCCATGCCCTCGACGGACACGGTGGCACCCTGCGGAATCGAAGAGATGATCATCGACTTAGCGTCCTCGGACAGGCTCGAGGCCAGGCAAGACTCGGCCTTTGCGGTGTCACCGTCGCCGGCAGCCTGGAACAGATCGGTAACCACAGACTCCTGAGACGGGAAGCCAAAGCCGCGCGTGTAGGCAAAGCCCAGACCACCCGCGGCGATCAAAATGAGCAGGAGCAGCACGATGAAGACTTTGAGACCCGTGTGGCGATGGCGACGACGGACCTTGGCCTGCTTACGGTCCTGACGGTCCTGCTGGACCATCTCGGACTCGGACAGCGTAAAGAAGCCGGTGTCCGAGGGATCGGGCATAAACTGACCGGTCGCGCCCGTAGGATCGAGCGGATCGACGGCAGGAGCGTCCATCGCGGGCGCCGGAGCCGTGGCCATAGCCGTCTGGGCAGACAGCGCGGCAAGCGAATCGTGCACGCGGGCAAGCTCGTCGGCCTGCTCGGAGGTGAGCTGGTAGATGCCATCGGCAGTAGCGGCGTTAAAGGCGTCGAGCGCGTCGGAGGGGCGGCCGGCGGCAGAAAGTGCCTGACCCATGCCGGCGTTGAGCGCACGCGTGTCGTCGCGGGGGCCGGCAAAGTCGATAGCCGTGCGGTAGGTCTCCACGGCATCCGCCGGACGGCCGAGCTTAATGAAGCAACGACCAAGCTCGCCGAGTGCGGCGGCAGGAGCCGGATTGGCGCCGTCGATGGCAGCCTGACGGAAGGCGGTTCCCGCGTTGGCATAGTCGCCCGACTGGAACAGCGCATTGCCCAGGCCCAGATAGGCCTTGAACGGCGTGGCATAGGAAGCATCCTGCGTAGCAGCAGAGAACGCCTGGGCGGCCGTCGTGTAGTCGCCCACGGCGGCGAGCGCCTTGCCGCGGTTGGTGAGCAGCGCGCCGCGCTTGCCATAGGTGCCGTCGTTGAGGGCGGCGGCATAGGCCTCGGCGGCCTCGGCATACATGCCCAGGTGCATCAAGGCGTTGCCACGAAGGTGATCGGCCTCGCCCATAATCTCATCGGGAGTCTTTGCCGCCCCAAGCATCTGGGCTGCAGCGGAAAAATCACCCGCGCGGTAAGCGGCGCGGCCCTGTTGGATCAGCTGGCTATTCAAGGAAGTCCCCTTTACTCGTGAACGATCTCGACATGGACGATCTCGTCGCCGGCACGCAGCTGCGAAATCACATCGAGACCCTCGACCGTGGTACCAAAGACGGTGTAACCGGAATCGAGGTTATGCTGGGCACCCAGGCAGAAGTAGAACTGCGAACCCGCGGAATCGGGGTCCATGGAGCGTGCCATGGCAAGGGCACCATCGACATGGCTGTTGTGCGGATTGGTGGCAAACTCGCCCTTGATGCAGTAGCCGGGACCACCGGTACCGGGCATGCCGTCAGGGCCCTCAAGACCGGCAGCGACGTCGGCGCCGGACATATCGCGGGTATTGGGGTCGCCGCCCTGAATGACAAAGCCGGGCACATAGCGATGGAACTTAAGGCCATCATAGAAACCCATCGTGGAAAGCTCGCAGAAGTTCGCGACATGAATGGGAGCGCCCTCACCGTCAAACTTGACCTTGATGGTACCCTTCGACGTCTCGATAACGGCGCACTCGTCGCCGGCAAGCTGATACTCGGGCGTGTAGAGCTCTTTCTTAAAACCAAACATGTGGTTCCTTCCTCGTGCGTTTAAAGCATATTTGTACGAATTGTAGCAATAAGCATGCGCTTACATCAATTGCGCACGTAGGTTATGCCGACTATGGCGAACTAATTTTAGGAACGCTGCTGCGGCTTCCAGGAACCCACATTGGCGTCGTACTGGTTCAGTGCGCTGTTGCCGCCCTGCGCGATGGGCGCCAGGATATCGCTTTGGTGGGAACTCATCGACTCACCATCGGGAATGGCCAGCGAGATGTCCCAGCTCTGACAGATCACGTCGACACGCTCGTACATCCACTCGGCAAGCTGCTTTAAGTGGGCGATGTCATCCGCATAGACCGTATCGTCCTGATACTTAAGGTTGTTAAGCTCATCTTGCGTCTTTTTGATCTGGTCGCGCAGGGTGTAGGCACTCTGCGACAGCTCCTGACGGGTGGACAGTGGCGTTCGAAGATAGCCATTGTTAAAAGAATCGATGACCTCGCCGATCTGGTCCTCGTCACCGTAGGACACGATGGTCTGATACAGACCGTCGAGCCTGGTATAGAGCTGATCATCGGTGAGCACGGTTTCTTCCTGGACCACCTCGGCAGAATCGTCCTGCTTGGTATCGTCCTCATTCGCCTCGCCCTTTTGGCGCGTGGGGAAGGTCGTCTGCGCGGCCTGGCCAAACTGGTCATAGAAGCCAGGCATGACACCCATGGGATCGGCCGTCACGAACCAATAGGCACCACCGCAAACGACTGCAAGGACCACGATGACGATGAGCGGCTTGGGGATATGACGCTTGTGCTTGTGATAGGCGTCCTCGTCGGGATGCACCTTGCGCTTGGGTTTTTGAGCATCGTCATGCAGGGAAACCGGCGTGGGAATATCGACCTTGGGAATACCGAAATCCTTATCAAAAGCCGGCAGCACGCAAGTCTCGTTAGGATCGGCGGCGTCCGAGAGCACCGCAGCGGCAGAGGCCGGCGCATGAGGCACCTCGGTATCGATCTGCTCTTGCGTTAGGCGCGGAAAGCCCGCCGTGCGGCCCGCTGCCAGGTCGGATGCGGCCGCGTCCTCGGAGAGGATACCCGGAGCGGGGCGTCCGCATTTGGGACACGTACGATCATGCGGAGAAAGACGGGCACCGCAGCCCTCGCAGAACACGAACTCGGTGTGCTCGGGGCCATCGCCCGGACCCACATAGGCGTTGCAGTAGGGGCAGAACGAGGCGCCGTCCTCGATAGTCTTAAGGCAATGCGGGCAGATCACGGCATCCTCTTTTCGAAGCAATTCAAACAATCGAGGTTAGAGCATAACATCGCCACGGCCCCACAGGAGCAAGGCACCAATTCAACATCGGCAGGGCGCGTAGTTACTTCTTCTTTTTGCTTGGCATCGAGACTTTGATGCCTTGGGCGGACTTGGTCACGCGAGAGCGCTTGGCTCCGGTACTCTTCTTTTTCTTGGGCTGGGCCTGGGCCACGCCCTCGAGTGCGCGGGCCTCGGCCTCGCGAGCGGTGCGATCTTCGCGGCGCTGCGCCATGTCGGCGGCGACGCGCTTGGCAAAACGTTCGGCCG
Organism: Collinsella aerofaciens; assembly: GCF_019131995.1. Lineage (GTDB taxonomy): Bacteria > Actinomycetota > Coriobacteriia > Coriobacteriales > Coriobacteriaceae > Collinsella > Collinsella aerofaciens_S. The sequence goes on from NZ_JAHONA010000021.1 coordinate 37,284, forward strand.
TCGAGCCCGTCGAGCTCACCTTGCCGCCACCGCGACCCAGGCGGACGCGCACACCGCGGCCAAAACCAGTTGCGGCATGACGACGACGCGGCTTGAGCGAATCCATCATCGTGGCGAGCTTAAAGAACACCGAGCAGGTAAAGACCACGATAACAGCCAAGATAACCATCTGGCCCATCGACAGGTTGGCAATAGACAGCAGCTCCGGGAATCCGATAACGCCCACCAGAATGCCGGCGGCTACAAACACAAAAAGCACCACACGTAAGGGCGTGAGAGGCTGCGAGATGCGCCAGATCAGGCTGACGCTCGCCGCGCACGACGTAAGCAGGCACATCGTAGACAGCGTGAGCTGGCTAAAGCCAAACACGCGCGCCACAAAGATATCGAGCGCCGCAGCCAAAATGACTGCAATCGACGCCGGCAGCGCGCGCTTGAGTACGTTAGTCAAAAATGACCCCTTCACGCGAGCATTGTTGGGCTCCAAACCCAGCACAAAGCCCGGCGCGCCGATGCAGAAGAAGTTGATGAGTGTCATCTGGATAGGCTCGAAGGGGTACGGCGGCAGCGCGATGCACAGCGCCGCCAGGCCCATCGAGAACAGCGTCTTGGTCAAGAACAGCGAAGCCGAACGCTGCAGGTTGTTGATGGAGCGACGGCCCTCGGCCACCACGGCGGGCATCGAGGCGAAGTCGTTGTCGACGAGCACGATCTCGGCTACGTTACGCGCGGCATCGGAGCCGGCCGCCATGGCTACGGAGCAGTCGGCCTCCTTGAGCGCCAGCACGTCGTTGACGCCGTCACCCGTCATTGCCACGGTGTGCTCGCGGCGCTTGAGCGCCTGCACGAGCTCGCGCTTCTGCTGCGGGGTCACACGACCAAAGACATGGTAGCGGTCCACTGCGGCATCGAGCTTGGCCGGCGTATCGAGCGTCGTGGCGTCCACATAAGCGTCCGCCCCCGGCACGCCCACCACGCGCGCGATCGACGACACCGTACGCGGGTCGTCGCCACTGATCACGTTGAGGGTCACGCCCTGCTCGTTAAAGTAGCCAATAGTCTCGGCCGCCGAGGTACGAATCTCGTCGCGGATGGTCACAAAGCCCACGGGCTCGGCCTCGCCCACCATATCGCCATCGGGCGTAAAGCCGTCCACGCGCGCCACCACGAGCACGCGGCAGGTATCGGCAAGCTCGGCGACACGGTTCTCGACCTGGGCAAAAACACGATCAGAGAGCACAAACTGCGCCGCACCCATCACATAGGAGCCCTGCGCAAACGAAGCGCCACTCCATTTTTTAGACGACGAGAATGGAATGACCGACAGCGGCTCAGACACCTCGACCGGACGATCGGCGTAATAGTTGAGCAGCGCCTGGCAGGTCTCGTTGGCATCGGCCGAAGTCGCACGCGCCACGTTAGCCAGCGCAAAATCGAGCACCGTGGTATCGACGGGAACAGCTGCCTCATCCGAGCCGGCGCCTAGGCTCACGCCCTCAACCGGCAGCGGATACGTGCCCTCGACCTCCATGCGGCCCGACGTGATGGTGCCCGTCTTGTCCAGGCACAGCACGTCGACGCGAGCGAGCGTCTCGATGCAGTAGAGCTGCTGTGCCAGCACCTTGCGGCGAGCCAGGCGCACCGTGGCGATGGCGAGCACCGACGAGGTCAGCAGCACCAGGCCTTGCGGGATCATGCCCAGCAGGGCGCCCACCGTGGACAGCAGCGCCGACGAAGGCACATGACCAGCCAACAGCTCGGAGAAGCACCACGAAAGCGCGCTATCGCCCGGGGTTCCCGCGGCATCCCACAGCTCGCTCACACTTGAGGCAAACAACGCCAAACCGAGCGGGATCATGATGATGCTCGCAAAGCGCACGATGGCGTTAAGCGCGTTCATGATCTCGGAATTGACCTTTTTGACGTACTTGGCCTCGTTATTAATTTTGGTCACGTAGTTGTCGGCGCCGACATGAATCACGCGGGCGCGCAGCAGGCCCGAGTCGATAAAGCTGCCGCTCATGAGCTCGGAACCAGGCTGTTTCTTGATGAGGTCGCTCTCGCCCGTCAGCAAGCTCTCGTTCACGAGCGCCTCGCCCGAAACCACCACGGCGTCAGCGGGAATCTGGTCGCCGCGCCCCAGGCGAATGATGTCGTCGAGCACGATCTGGTCCAGGTCGAGCTCCACCTCGGCGCCGTCGCGCACCGCGATGGCCTTCTTGGAGGTCAGCAGCGTGAGCTTATCGACCATCTTCTTGGAACGCATGGACTGGATGACGCCAATAGCGGTATTGAGGAACACCACGAACAGGAACGTCAGATTCTTAAACGAACCGGTCAAAATGACCAGGAACGCCAAGATCACGTTGATCAAATTGAACAGCGTGCAGAGGTTCTCGATGATGAGCTCTTTGACCGACTTGGTCTTGAGCTCCATGTTGCGGTTGATCTTACCGGCGGCGATGCGCTCCTCGACCTCGGCGGTCGAGAGTCCGCGCTCGATATCCGTTGCTGCCATACCACGTCCCATCACGTCGCGTCGGTATAAGAAAAACCGCCCGGACCATGCGAGGTTCGGACGGTCTTACGTTCGATGGTGCCCCATGTTGGATTCGAACCAACGGCCTTCTGCTCCGGAGGCAGACGCTCTAATCCCCTGAGCTAATAGGGCCAACGTTTGGCATTATACCCAAGTGCGTCATGGGCTAACAAAAGAAAAGAAAAAGCTTTGCAATTCCGAGGAAGAGGTTGATTTCCGATCTCAGCCGAACACATTGAGCAAATAGGCCATTCCCGCAGCTAGCTGAACGCCCCCGCGGCCCCTCCTGGGGTCCGGGGGCGCCGTTTTCCCAGTTGATGGAACGGTGGAGATGTGTTTCGATGGGTCCGGTGGCCATGCTCCGCCCGCCGCCCGGCACCTCTTCCCAGACTCAGCCGGACGGCCGGTCCGTCTATTCCGTTT
>NZ_JAHONA010000022.1 GCF_019131995.1 Collinsella aerofaciens
GAGGGGACGTCGTCCTACGGGGCGGGCCTCACCAGGCACCTCGCGTCGCTGGGGATGCCCGTGCGCGAGGCGCTCTCCCCGGCGAGGACGCAGAGGAGGCGCCCGGGGCAGGGAAAGTGCGACGAGGCGGACGCGGAGAGGGCCGCCCGCGCGGCGATGTCCGGCTCAAGGCTCGGGACCCCCAAGAGCCAGGACGGGTGGGTCGACGGGGTGCGCTGCATGCTCGCGGCGCGCTCCGGGGCGGTGAAGGCGCGGACCTCGGCGATCAACACCGCGAGGTCGCTGCTCACCACCGCGCCGGAGGGGCTCAGGTCGAGGTTCCGCGGCATGGGAGGGCCGAGGCTGATGGAGGAGCTCCCCTCCGTGCGCGCCGAGGGCGCGCTGGCGGACCTGTGGGCGGCGGCGCGCGACGCGGCGCTCGACATGGAGCGCGCGATCGAGGCGTCCCTGGAGGAGAACTGCCCCGCGCTGCTGGCGATGTACGGGTGCGGGCCCGTGAGCGCGGCCAAGCTCGCGGTCGCGGCCGGGGACAACCCGGGCAGGCTGCGCTCCGAGGCGTCGTTCGCGGCGATATGCGGCGCCTGCCCCATCCCCGCCTCGAGCGGCAAGACCGTGAGGCACAGGCTCAACAGGGGCGGCGACCGGCAGGCGAACAGCGCGCTGCACGAGATCGCGAGGCAGAGGGTCATGCGCGGCCCCGAGACCGCCGAGTACGCCGAGAGGGCGAGGGCGCGGGGAAAGAGCGACAGGGAGGTCATGAGGTGCCTCAAGCGCTACGTGGCCAGGGAGGCGTACCGGGCGCTGATGCGCCCGCACGAGATCAGGAGGCCCGAGGACGCCTCGGAGCTCGTGGCGGCCAGGCGCGCGGCGAGGGTCAGCCAGGTGAGGGCGGCGTCCATACTGGGCACCAGCGAGAAGTACATCTCGATGCTGGAGAGGGGCCAAAGGGAGCTCAAGCCCATAAGGAGGGCCTACGAGGCATGGGTCGAGGCCGGACTTCCGCTCGATTGGGACAGGCAAGCCTTCGAGGCCGAGCGCAAAATGGATTCTAAAAAACACCTTGCCAAATAGGAGCGTCAGGACGAAAGAACCCCCGCCGCACGTAGTGCGCAGCGGGGGTTCTTTCATGTCCGAGGACGTCCGCGAAGGTCAGCCCTCAGATCCTGCGGTGGGAGACCTAGGCCTCGTTATACACCGTTTTGAGCTTCAGCAGGTGCTGATAGCGGTCCATAGCAGCCTGCTCATTCTCCTTGAAGAGCTCCTCGGCGCGCTCGGGGAAGGAACGCGTCAGCGAAGCGTAACGGGCCTCGTTCATCAGGAACTCCTGATAACCGCCCGCGGGCTCCTTGGAATCGAGCGAGAACTTCTTGCCGGCAGCAGCCTCGGGGTTGAAGCGGAAGAGGTTCCAGTAACCGCACTCGACAGCCTTCTTCATCTCGGCCTGGCAGTTCTGCATGCCGCCCTTCTTGATGGAGTGCATCTCGCAGGGGCTGTAGCCGATGATGAGGGACGGGCCGTCGTAGGCCTCGGCCTCGTGAATGGCCTTGAGGGTCTGAGCCGGGTTGGCGCCCATGGCGACCTGCGCCACGTAGACGTAGCCGTAGCTCATGGCAATCTCGGCCAGAGACTTCTTCTTGGTCACCTTACCGGCAGCGGCGAACTGAGCGACCTGGCCCAGGTTCGAGGCCTTGGAGGCCTGACCGCCGGTGTTGGAGTAGACCTCGGTGTCGAAGACGAAGACGTTGACGTTGTGGCCGGAAGCCAGGACGTGGTCCAGGCCACCGAAGCCGATGTCGTAGGCCCAGCCGTCGCCGCCGAAGATCCAGAAGGACTTCTTGGTGAGGTAAGCCTTGTCGGCGAGGATCGCCTTGGAAGCGTCGCAGCCGCACTTCTCGAGCTCGGCAACGTAGGCAGCGGCAGCGGTCTTGGAGGCCTCGGCGTCGTTGACGGAGTCGATCCAAGCCTGGCCGGCGGCCTTGAGCTCATCGGACGGACCATCGGCAGCGATGATGTCCTGGGTAGCGGCGATCAGCTTGTGCTGAACGGCCTCATAGCCAACGGCCATGCCCAGACCGTGCTCGGCATTGTCCTCGAACAGGGAGTTATTCCACGCCGGGCCGTGACCGTCCTTGTCCTTGCAGTAAGGAGCGGTGGCAGCGGGGTTGCCCCAAATGGAGGAGCAGCCGGTGGCGTTGGAAATGAACATGCGGTCGCCGGCGACCTGGGTCACCAGACGTGCATAGGCGGTCTCGGCGCAGCCGGCGCAGGAGCCGGAGAACTCCAGGTAGGGCTGCTTAAACTGGCTGCCCTTGACGTTGGCCGCGATGAGCTCCTTCTTCTCGGAGACGTTCTCGACCATGTAGTCCCAAACGGGCTGCTGGTCCATCTCCTGCTCGGTGGGAACCATCTCGAGGGCGCCCTTGGGGCAGACCTTGACGCAGTTGGTGCAGCCCATGCAGTCGAGCGGGGACACAGCCATGGTGAACTTCATGCCCTTGGCCTTGGGGCCCATGGCGTCGAGCGTGCGGGTAGCCTCGGGCGCGGCGGCAGCCTCGTCCTCGGTCATCGCGAACGGACGGATGGTGGCATGCGGGCACACGTAGGCGCACTGGTTGCACTGGATGCACTTGGTCTCGTCCCAGTGGGGAACGACTACGGCGACGCCGCGTTTCTCGTATGCGGAGGCGCCCAGCTCAAACTGGCCGTCGGCGCAATCGACGAAGGCGGAAACAGGCAGGCTGTCGCCGTCCATGCGATCGATGGGCTCGAGCAGGCTCTTGACCTGCTGGGCGATGGCGGACTTGGTCTCCTCGGAGAGCTCGACGGGAGCGGCATCCTCGGCGGTAGCCCAGTCGGCCGGAACCTCGAACTTACGGAAGGCGGTAGCGCCGGCATCGATGGCCTTGTGGTTGGCGTCGACGATAGCCTGGCCCTTCTTCATGTAGGACTTGGTAGCCGCGTCCTTCATGTACTGCAGGGCGTCCTCGGCGGGCAGGACCTTGGCCAGCGCGAAGAAGGCGGACTGGAGCACCGTGTTGGTGCGCTTGCCCATGCCGACCTTAGCGGCCAGGTCGATAGCGTCGATCAGGTAGACGTTGACGTTGTTGTTCGCGATGTAGCGCTTGGCCACGGCGGGCATGTGCTCGGCGAACTCCTCGTCGCTCCACTGGCAGTTGACCAGGAAGGTGCCACCCGGCTTGACGTCGCGGACCATCTTGAAGCCCTTGACGATGTAGCTGGGGTTGTGGCAGGCGACAAAGTCGGCCTTGGTCACGTAGTACGGCGAACGGATCGGGGAATCACCAAAGCGCAGGTGCGAAACGGTGACGCCGCCGGTCTTCTTGGAGTCGTACTGGAAGTAGGCCTGAACGTACTTGTCGGTGTGATCGCCGATGATCTTGATCGAGTTCTTGTTGGCGCCGACGGTACCGTCGCCACCCAGACCCCAGAACTTGCACTCGATGGTGCCGGGGGCTGCGGTGTTGGGCGCATCCTCGGCCTCGGGCAGGCTCAGGTTGGTCACGTCATCGACAATGCCGATGGTGAACTCGCGCTTGGGCTCGTCCTTCTTGAGCTCCTCGAAGACAGCGAACGCGGACGCGGGAGGCGTGTCCTTGCTGCCCAGGCCATAACGGCCGCCGACGACCTTGATGCCCGTCTTGCCGGCCTCGTAGAGAGCGGAGACGACGTCCTGGTAGAGCGGCTCGCCGATGGAACCCGGCTCCTTGGTACGGTCCATGACGGCGATCTTCTGGACGGTCTCGGGGAGAACGTCGACGAAGTGCTTGATGGAGAACGGACGGAACAGACGAACCTTGACCAGGCCGACCTTCTCGCCGTGAGCGTTGAGGTAGTCGATGACTTCCTCGAGCACGTCGCAGAAGGAGCCCATGCACACGACGACGCGGTCGGCATCGGGAGCGCCGTAGTAGTTGAACAGGCCGTAATCGGTGCCGAGCTTCTCGTTGATCTTCTTCATGTAGCCCTCGACGACGGCGGGAAGCTCGTCGTAGACCTTGTTGCAGGCCTCGCGGTTCTGGAAGAAGATGTCGCCGTTCTCGTGGCTGCCGCGGGTGTGCGGGTGCTCAGGGTTGAGCGCGTGGTCGCGGAAAGCCTGGACGGCGTCCATGTCGCACATCTCGGCCAGATCCTTGTAGTCCCACATGGCGACCTTCTGGATCTCGTGGCTGGTGCGGAAGCCGTCGAAGAAGTTAAGGAACGGGGTCTTACCCTCGATGGCGGCAAGGTGAGCCACCGGCGAGAGGTCCATGACCTCCTGGACGTTACCCTCGGCGAGCATGGCGAAGCCGGTCTGACGACAGGCCATGACGTCGGAGTGATCGCCAAAAATGTTCAGGGCGTGGGAAGCGACGCAACGCGCGGAGACGTGGAAGACGCCCGGGAGCTGCTCGCCCGCGATCTTGTACATGTTCGGGATCATCAGGAGCAAACCCTGAGAAGCCGTGTAGGTGGTGGTCAGAGCACCGGCGCCCAGCGAACCGTGAACGGTACCGGCTGCACCTGCCTCGGACTCCATCTCGACGACCTTGACCGGGGTGCCGAAGATGTTCTTGCGACCCTGGGCCGCCCACTGGTCGACATGGTCGGCCATCGGGCTGGACGGCGTAATGGGATAGATTCCCGCTACCTCGGTGTACGCATACGAAACATATGCGGCCGCCTCGTTGCCGTCCATAGACTTAAACTTACGCGCCATATACCCCTCTCCTCTCATATAGGTATACAGGCCCCGGCGATCGCCGGGATGTTGGCGTGATGGGATTTACGCTGTTGCTTCCAATCATCTGGCAGGCAGGCTCAGCAGCAGGTACGTGGCGTGGAGAGAAGACATGCCGAGGCGAGGGGCAGCTGATGCGCCCCACAGACCCGACCGCCCGTCTTGCACATGACCGAGCGCCGCAAAGGCCGCATGCCGGATGCTCCCGGGCACGCCCCGGCGATGGGAAGCGCCCGCAACGGAAATCCGCATGCGGGTTTATTGTACCCCGCCGTTAAGTGTAATTTCGACAAATATAGGCGGGCGGTAAAGGTTTACCTCGGGTGACCGCCAAAGGCCAGAATGGTCCCTCCATCCCCGGACGACTGGCTCTGACGCGCCAAGGAGTGTCCCCAAGTACCGGCAGGAAAGGAACGTCCCTAACTGCCGGCTAGAGGGCGCCGAGCAGGATGGCGTAGGTGGTGGATTCGTCGAGTTTGAGCTCGTCGCCGGGGTTGAGCTGGGCGGAGCGGCCGGGCTCTACTTGAATACACACACTCGTGACCCCGTTTACCACCACGGTGCCGTTAGTGGACGACAGGTCCTCGACAAACCATGCGCCAGACTCGTCGCACCAGATATGGGCATGGCGGGCCGAGACGTCGTCGGTGATGCCGCCCTCCCCCGTTGCCAGCGCGCCGATCTCAACGCCTTCCTCACTCGGCTGAATCCAGCGCGGGACGCTCACCACGTAGCCGTTTTGCACGCACAGCAGTCCCAGCGGATGCGCCGGCGCGACCTCGTGCTCGCCCGCGACCGAAGATGTGCTCAGCGAGCGCGGCGTCGACGTGTCGCCGCCACGGGTCGCATGAGCGCGGCGGCTCGCCCGACTTGGAACTAAGGCGGGCGTGAGAGCAAACGGCATAGGGAACGAATCTTGCGGATGTACTCCTCGACGTCAGGCAGGTAAGCCCCACGAAGTCACCGGGGAGGCCCAAGCGGCCCGGCACCACTTCCAGATTCTGACCAGGGCGAGTCGTTCGCCGGTGGCTGAAGGCTCGCTCCCACCCAAAAGGGGAGATTCGCGTTGTTCCCCAATCGCTCTCGCATCTTTCATTTTGCTCGAGGTGGGCTATAAAAACTTTCCTGGTGAAAGGCGGCGATTGGTTTCCTTTCTTTCTAGAGGAGCGCGCCTGTAATCTGTTTTCATCCTAAATCAAGTTAAGATCGGACCTTCCAGAGGCAAGTCGACTCAAACTGCGAGGCTCCATGTTGGAATAAAGAGCGCTGTCGAAGTGCCAACAACACAAAGCTTGCCAGTCTCAAATAGAACCTTTTGGGAGTCCGATTGGGCCGCACACCGAATCCCCGCTGGTGGTTTTTTATAGCTGCGCAACAATAAACAAGGTTAGTGCCAGTCCAGCATGAAATTGAGGAACGTATGCATTTTTTCTCAGTAAGTGATCGTCGTTACTGCTTCGATGAGGTCACTCGCAATTGCTTTCAGGTTGACCAAGCATCAGAAGATGCGCTTCGCATATTTGAAGCATCGGGAAGAACGGTCAACTCGAAGTTGCTAACAAAGTCACTTGCTGCGAAAGGCTACGACCAAACGACCATAGCAGAACTTGAAGACGACATTGATGAGTATCAACGATTGTCTGAGCGGACTTTCTTAACAAAAGACACGCCTCGAAAACTTAGATCCATCGAACTCCACGTTTCACATGCATGCAACCTTGGTTGTAGTTACTGTTTTGCCGGTAAAGGAGATTATGGAACGTCTCCTCTGCTGATGACAGACGAGATAGCCTTCAAGGCGGTCGACTACCTCGTCGCAAGTTCATCGGAAAACGAAACGCTTGCGATCGTCTTTTTTGGTGGGGAACCCATGATTAACGAGCCGCTGATATGGAAAACGGTCGACTATTCAAAAAGAATATACCCCAATAGAAACTTTACCTATTCTATTACGACCAACGGAACGCTTTTGAATGACACTGCTGTGAATTCTTTCAAGGAGCACGGGTTTTCTGTTCTGATTAGTCTCGATGGTACAGGATGCAAGCACGATGCATCGCGCCCGTACAAGACGGGAGGCGGCTCTTTCTCCGATATCGACAAAAACGTTCGTCGTTTTTCCGAGTCGTTCCCCTTCGGCGCAAGAGCGACCTTAACAAATAATAACTGTAACCTTGTTGAAGACTATCTTCAGTTTAAAGAGATGGGCTTCAGAAGGATTTACTTCTCGCCCGTGAGCTCATTCGATGAGAATATCAAACTCGACGAACACTCATTAAACAAAATCAGGGCGGGCCTAATAGATTTGGCGGATCAATATCTCAAACAGATTGATCAAGGGGAAAAGCCCTTGTTTAGAACATTGAAAACTGCAGTTGATTTGATTATGAGCAACAGGATCGCCTTTGTCGGATGCGGGGCTGGCAGGCGTTTTATTTCCGTGACTCCCGAAGGGGACGTATACCCCTGTCACAGGTTTGTCGGGATGATGCGATTCAAAATGGGCAACATCGTCACCGGAATTGACGAAACTAGGTATATTGAAAACTGGAGTCAGGGTGTCGAAAAAAGAATTGACTGTACGGACTGTTGGGCTCGGTCTTTCTGTGGTGGGGGCTGTAGCTGGGAGGCTGCAGACGAGCACGGCTACTTGCCCAAGAGTCTACACCCTGCATCATGTGAATATAGAAAAATGTGCTACGAGATGGCTTTTGACCTTATTTCCCGCCACTCATCTTCGCAGGAGAAAAATCAACGAGAAGCTACTGTATCGGAATAAGCGGTTCAGCGCATTGCTGTCACCATTGTGGAGGTGTTCGTTCTTCTGATTACCGTCTGCGAAGCTTATTGCTACGTTCGCCGAAACCATTCTAGAAATATGGTGAACTAGACATCTTGGTTTGTTATACACAATATTGAGGTTTTTCTGCACTCAAAGGGAGGTAGTCGTGAAGCATATTCATCCGATTAATCCAGGAAGTGGCGACGAGGCAGGCGTGAAGCCGATGTCTTTTGACTGCCTCTTGGGCATTACTGACATCTGTACTGTTTATGATAAAGCAGATGGCTGTGGTGCATACGATTACTGCGACTATGACATGGATGGCGGCAGCATCTGCGTTGTAGATCACTGTGGCATTGATCAAACGTAGTCTCTAATTGGATTAAGGTGAGGAGCTGTTATGAAGCATATCCATCCTGTTGGTTCAAATGAACATCCTCCCGTTGAGCCTTGTTGTCTTGGAGTTGATATATGCAATTTTTACGACATCGCCGAGTGCCCTGTTGCGGATTGGTGCTATGTCGATAAAGAATCAAGCTGTGTTTTGCCAGCAGATTGGTGCGATCCAGTTGACGAGTAGTTTTGTGGCTAGGAACTATTTGGTCCAATTCAGAATAAGATGGGAACAAATACCAAAATCTCGTGTCTGGGAGGAGTTATGCCATTATTGCAAGGTCTCGTTGGATTAGCCTTTATACTTGCGTTATATCTGGCACCTTTTTTAATTCTATTCTTCATTATCCGACTCTTTCTTCGGAGAAAATAGGAGTGTCACGCAAACATTAGCGTAGCTTTCTTCCAATATGAGCCGAGCATTGGCAAGTGGAATAAGAAGCCCGACCGTTCGCCACATGAAAGTGATCGGACGGGCTTCTCTATTTAACCCGGGCCGCCACCCATAGCGGCTTTCCAAGCGTATTCTCAGTGCAAAGCAATCGTCAGTTTAATCCTATGCGCTGATACCGCATTTCATTTGTTCGGCTCGAATTCTACGGCCTGGCAGCCCTCGCACTCTCCGGCAAATGGATTGAACGCGAAGGCAGAGATGATGTGTGCGTGGACATCGAGGCTGCTGTAGGCAACATACTGGGACATGGACCCCCGCTGCGCGTGGTATGCGGCCCGGCATATTCATTGCCGTCCAACCCCGTGTAGTTGCAGCAAAGGGTGGAACCTCAATGCTCAGCTCATGTTGTCCGTGGGACACGAGAATCGTAAGTACACTTTGGTGCGATTCTCACGCTGATACTGAGCCACCTGGAATAAGATACGTCGCGACAACACTTCGCTTCACCTCTGTCTCGACAAGATGACGTAGACTAAAGTTTCCTTTAGTAAGAGAACGAGAACTATATCTGAAAGCGTTGCGATGGCGTGAAGGCACCGAGTCCGAACCGCCTGAATGCTACGTGCATCTGCATCGCCTTTTTGTTATCTCTGCCAGTTGGGTAGCACTACACTTGTCATCATTTACCCTGGTACATGCTGCCTAAATCCACTACCCCTTCTACCGCGCCGACCATCTCGTCATCGTGAGAGACAACGATGATCAGCTGGCTTTGCTTGTTGCGCTTAACATAGGCCGCAAGCTCGGCGCGGCTTACAGCGTCTAACCCAGTCGTGGGCTCGTCGAGTACCAAAACTGACGACTTGCGTGAAATCGCCGACCATAAGTACACTCGGCGCAGCTCACCGCCCGAAAGCGCGGAGCAACGTTTCCCGAGCAACTCCTTCACGCTGTTTTCCAGCGAAAGTAGGCCATCTACACCCCGGTGATAGGAAGAAAAGGGCGTGTCGAAATACTCTAACAGCTCTTTCACCGTTTCGTCCGGCGCGAAGCACGACTGTGGGCAGCACGATATCTCTCTCGCACGTATGTAATCCAAGTCGCATTCTTCGATTGGCACGCCGTTGTATTTTACTTTGCCTTTCGATGAGTATAGCCCGAGTATCAAGTAAAGAAGTGACGTCTTGCCTCTTCCGTTTTCCCCAACTATGCAATATGTACCAGGACCGGAAAACTTGAAAGAAAACCCGCCGAGGACCTCTCGGACAGATCCGTCTGGAAGGGCAACCGAGAATTCCAAATCAGATACCGAAATGTCATTTATTTCATCGAGTTTAGCTAAATCGGTCCGATTCCACCCCGATCTCTCCTTTTCTCTCGTCGCGATAGCCGTCCTATCCCATGATGCTTTGGCATCTTGATAGGATTTGAACAATGACATCATACTTTTCAAAGTCTTAAAGAGAACCGCGAAGTATGTACCGATGATAGTGTACTCGCCTATTGACATAGTTCCGTTAATGATTCGTACTCCGGAAACAACAAGTATCACCGCTTGAAACAACGCTGCGAAAAGACCATCGAGCGATGTCAGAGAATATGATAGCTTTCCGGAGCGCAAAACTTTGGGAAAATAGCTCTTAAACCCAGCGTCGAGCGCTTGTTCGCTCTTGCCGTACGAAGATGTCAGTTGAATGTTGAGAATCTGATTAAGCTGCGATGCAATTGCGGCGTAAAAGGCGCTGTCCGCCTCTTTCTTCTCATACGTGACCCTATACAAAAGTTTCCTCAACCCAGTAATTACACAGAAATACACGATGAGGAGAATGATGGAAAACACCGCGAGAGTTGAATCAATTGACCATATGATAAGCAATACGATGGGAATGGCTACAATGGACAGCGGCGCACTGATAAAATTCGCCAAAACGAAGGATGAGACCACGCTGGAGTCGGAAATAATCCGTTGCGTTGTATAGGCTGGATCGATGGTCCGACTCACCAAGTAATCGTCTCTTTCAAAACGCAAGACGGCCTCCCTGAGAAGATCAAAGGAAAGTCTCGTGGTTATGCGAATGGAAAGTGTTCCTGCAAAATAAGTAAAGAGGGTGGAGAAAACTCCTATTGACGCAACCAGGAGCGCGAAGAGTACGGCGTCTCTTTCGCTGCGGTTACCGAGAAGAAAATCTAAGAATTTCCCGTTCACGTATGGCATGGCATAGGAGAGAGCGGTTCCAATCACCGTGATAGCAATGAAGACGAAAGCCCCTTTTGCTCTGATGAACCTCGAGAGAACGCATCGAATCAAGGAAGGCCCCAATCTACCCGCCACAAAACATCAATCACTGATACCTTACACCTCAACACAACAGGAGCGAAGATTTGCCAATGAGACTGCTTTAAGATTGCCTTGGGCCAATACGATCTCAAGCTCTTCCTACAAGAGAGTCGGAATCGGACATCTCCTCCGACGAACCTGGCAATCGGGCGGTTGAAATATCTTTTTCAACCGCCCGATTGCCACAATAGATTTGAGCATCCGCCCACAAACGTCCGCGTTTTATACCCATCAAATCCTTTGCCTTTTGTCGTCTAGACTAGAAAAATCGCTCGAAATAACGCAACCGGCCTGCTCGCTTGAAGAAACCTAAGCCCGTAACGTAGATGTGCAAACTTCCGAAACGCCTTGCGCGGCATAGTGCGTATAAACTTCGTCAACCGCCTCAGAAATATCTGAGTATCGCGCCGGGTCAAAAGCATACGATGTCGCAGCTATACCCTGCACCCATTCGGAACGCGGATTAATTGAATAGCCACACAGCATCATCATACATGCATCTAGACCTGATTTCCCAAGTATCCGACGTATTGATGAGAGCATCGCGGGTCGCCCCTGCACCATCGTCGTCACCCCTATTAGCAGTATTTACCGTTTTTCTCTAAATGCGTATCGCCACCCTTAAGAATACGAAGTGTTTTATCCAGACCCGATTGTCCTCCATCTCAAACGAAGGGATAAGGAATCTCATCCGGAATCGGCAGTAACGGAGGATTCACAACGACAAGCGAAAAACATGAGTCATCTCTCAGAGGGGAGTAAAGGCTCCCCTCAAGCACCCTAGTTTCGTCATCCAAAGAGTTGATGGCAGTGTTTTTCTTACAAAGGTCGACAACAAAAGGGTTGATTTCTACAGATGTTACATCCATGCCACAGTTGGTAAGTATCAGGCCCTGTATTCTGGGGCCAGAACACAAATCGAGAGCCTTCCGTGCGCTCTGCGGTGTAAGGCGCCAATCTCAGCAAATCTGTCCCACAATACTGCGCTGAAGAACAAGACGGAACCCCTGAGCCAAACTCCCCTATACCTTATTAAGGCTAAGACAGGCAAGTTCACGCACCCGGCATATTCCAGAATAACATCCTATTGTTTTAGATGCTCTACAAGCATGAACAGCCGCGAATCGGAAAGATCTTCTAGTTTCGCCCCGACTGACCGCCAAGGGCCAAAATGGCCCCTCCATCCCCGGGCGACTGGCTCTGGCGCGCCGAGGAGTGTCCCCAAGTGCCGGCAGAAAAGGAACGTCCCTATCTGCCGGCTAGAGGGCACCGAAGAGAATGGCGTAGGTAGTGGATTCGCCGAGCTTGAGCTCGTCGCCGGGATTGAGCTGGGCGGAACGGCCGGGCTCGACCTAAATGCAGACGCGCGTGGCCCCGTTTACCACCACGGTTCCGTTGGTGGACGACAAGTCCTCGACATGCCAGATATTTTGAGCATCGCACCAGATATGGGCATGGCGGGCCGAGACATCGTCGCCGACGTCGGTAATATCGCCCTCACCAGTGGCCAGCGCGCCAATCTCAACACCCTGCTCACTCGGCTGAATCCAGCGCGGGGCGCTCACGACAAAACTGTTTTGTACGCGCAGCAAGCCCAAGGGGTGCGCCGGGGCGGGTTCGCGTTCGCCCGCGGTCATCGACATGCCAAGCGAACGCGGCGTGGATGTGCCTCCGCCACAGGTCGCGTGCGCGTAGTCGATGGCATAGTTCACCGAGGACCGCACATCCGCCGAACAACCGACGGCGACAAACAGCACCAGCACGGCCTCGGCGCGCTCGGCGGGCATGAGTTCCGCCGCCTGGGACAGGCGATCGAGCGCGTTGCGATAGAGATTCGTGTCCTGGTGGCACTCTTCGAGCGCGCGTACCATCGGTTCACCTGCAGGACCGCACACCATATTGATCACAGCCGTGGAGTCCATGGGATTGCGCTGGCGCAGGGCCAGTTGCGACATAATACGCGCAGCCGAGGTACCGTATTCGGCAAAGTAGCGCTGCTGAAGCGTGCCGACCGGCGCGCGAACGATAAAGCGGGAAACCCAAGAGCGATCGGCGGCTCGGCTCTGCGGGCTGCGGCCGTCGGCGAGCGGACGGGACGAAAGCACCAAGCCGCACAGCTCGATATGGCTCAGATGCGCCGCGCGCTTAAAGATGTCAAACATGGCCCCGCATGGGGTGAGCTCAACTTGAGATGCCATGACCTAGGCCTCCTTGGTCGTAGAAATAGAATCGGACGATACTTCGACAGGTCCGCCAAAAGTACGGGCAGCTGCGGCTCCACCGGCAAGCGGAGTCGCCATCTGGGCTTTTGTGCGTCGCGGTGCCGAAACGGGAAGTTCAAAGGCAAAGCCCATCGCAAGCAAAAACCACGTAAGCGTATAGGTTGCAACCAGAGCGGCAACAAGGCCACCCGTCACGGCGCGTTGGGAAAATACGCTACATGCAGCCACAACCAGCACCGGAACCTCGCAGGCAGAAAGCGCAAGCACACCCTGCAGGAACCCCGAGCGCCGATTGCGCGCAAATGCCCCCGTGACAACGCCGGCTATGCCTGGCAGCGCCAACGCCAGTGCGGCAATAATACCCGGTAGCGACCCAGACCACACGAGCGATCCCAAAGTCGCCGTCACGCGAGCGCCCGACGCCAGCAGCGCGGCCGAAACCACGACCACAGCCCAAACCACGCTGCAAACGACCGCCGCACCGATCATCGCCGCGCGACGAACCGCGCGGCCAGACGCATCCATGGGGCACGGCGTGAGCGGCTCGCCGCGGAGCGAACGACCGACATTTTGCGCATAGTGGTCACAAAACGCCGAGAGCGCCGCCTCGACCGCTGCCGGCTCGGGACGATCTTTTTGATGGCTGGACAGACAGGCCATCACCACGTCGAACAGCTGGGCATCGACAAACGCCAGCGCATCGCGTAGCTCTTCGGAATCCGGCTCAAGCCCTAGCTGCTGGGCCTGCTCGGCCGCAGCGAGCGCCACATCGGGCTCACGACGAAGCAGCTGAGTCAAATCACAACCGGGCGCATGGGCACCAATGGGATAGTCGGGCCGCGTGTCCATCTTGAGACGGTAGGGGCTCGCGATGTCGCGCGTCTTTTTGCGCGAACCCGAGGCGCCCGAAGTGCTCGGCGCGGCTTCGTATGGCGCGACGCCGGCAATGAGCTCGTAAACCGTGCTTGCCGCGGCATAGACGTCAATCGCCGGCGACATACGTAAAGCGCGCAGGTCGGGAATATCGTCGGTGAGCATCTCGGGCGGGGCATAGGCAACCGTCGCGCGACGCAGCGTGGCATAGCGCTCGGTAAAGGATGCCTTGCCGCCGGTACCGGCCACGGCCGACGCAGGCTCAAGCGCCAGCGACGAGCCAAAGTCGATCAGGCACAGGTCAAAGGTGCCCTCGGCAAGCTGCCGGTCAAGCGGTAGACGCGCCGTGCGCACCATAATATTAGCGGGCGAGATATCGCGATGGACAAAGCCCTCGCCCACCAGGCTCATACGGCAGAGCAGATCGAACAGGTCGCGACCCAGACGCGCCGCCACAAGCGGCGACAGGCGTCCGGCATCGTCCACGGCAAGTCGCGAACGCAAGCGGGCAAGCGTCTCGCCCTCGACCCATTCCATGACAATTGCAGGCACACCGTCGACCTCGCCCCAGCCATAGAGGCGGGGAAAGCCCTTAAGGCCCGAAAGGGCGCGATGGCATTCGTATTCCTCGCGAAACGCCGCCTTGAACTTGGCGACCAGCGCCTCGTGAGCGGCATCGTCGTCAAACTCATCGCGCGTCGGCAAGATGAGCTGTTTGAGTGCCACGGCCTCGCCTTGGGCGTTGACGGCACGCGTCACGCGGCCGATACCGCCACGGCGCATGGTGGCATCGTCGGCAAACAGCATCGTAAAACGACGCAGATAGGCAGGCAGTTCGTCCTGGCCGAGCGCAATGGCCGGCTCAAACCCGTCGACACGCGCCAGGCGCAGACCGACCATGGGATCGCGACCGAGCGATTGTGGTGTGGTGGATGCAAGATCGGTCATCATAGGGCAAGCGCCGCCACGTTATTGTTGAAGTTACCGAGCGCGACGTCATCATCGCCGTAATGGCCGACCCATTGACATAGGTTGGTGTAACAGCCCCACAGATTGGCATACTGCTGATACCACTTTGACCGGGGCGAGAATGTCTGACGACCAAACTCGGCTCGAATGACAAACATCTCCCCGACCAGGCTGTCGCACGGCCTGGGATCTCCCGTAGAGTTATAGGTCGAGACCACGTCATTGGCACGAGAAACATAGCCGTCGAGCATGTTGTACTTGGTCACAAGCCAACTGTGAATGCTCTCTTCCTCAGCAGCGGAAAGGCCACCGGAGTTTGCATCGTTGTCAGCGTTGCCGCCCGTCGAGCCGCCGTTTCCAGACCCTCCGGTAGAGGAACCCGACCCAGAGCCGCCGCCCGAACTCGACGAATCCGAGCCGGAGCCAGAAGTATCCGAGCTACCGGGCTTTCCGGACTGCTGGGCGTCCTGTTCCTTTTGCTGCTCGACCTTATTCACCGTTGCCGCCACGCTATTGTTGGACAACCGATCGATGATCTTGGTGTTGGTGAGCACGATGGTCTTGCCGTTGGCAAGCGTGATCTCGTTGTCCGGCGCATCGGCGCCGTCCGCATCGTCGGTGCCAAACACAATATGCCCGACCACACTTGCCCAAGCATATCCAGTCGTGGTGCCCAGATCGCTTTTGACCTCATGCCCCACGCGCGGTTCGCGTGCGGCATGCGCCTGCATCATGGACGGCACGGTCATGCCATAGGCAGAAACGCCAGCTATGACCAGCACCAGCGAGCACGATAGCAGTGCGTACGCCCGCGGCGCCAAGCCCAGTCGGCGTCGTATGCGCACCGCGGCGCCGCGCTTTGTCTGAGTGCCACCGGGCCGCATGCGTTCTCCTCCAACAAAAACACGCCGCTCGGGAGCGGCGCATTCATTCGAATCCATATTTGAGTGTATCAGCGAACCCAAAAGGTTGCGCAACGAATGAGCAAATTAAGGATGCGAGCGGAAGCATCCATGCGATAAGCGGATACGAAGCATCTTTGTTGCACAACAAACTCACAGTCGCACGGGGAAATTATGACTACCCCGTGCGACTGTGAGGAAAACATACGGCAGGAGCAGGCTCGCCACCTAAATCGCGCGACGGGCCTCGATGGCGCGGCCAAGCGTAAGCTCGTCGGCATACTCCAAGTCGCCGCCCACGGGAAGGCCGCTTGCCAGACGCGACACCTCGACGCCCAACGGCTTGATGGTACGGGCCAGATAGCTCGCCGTGGTCTCGCCCTCAATATTGGGGTTGGTGGCGATGATGACCTCGTGGATGTCCTCGTGGCCCAAGCGTGCCAGCAGCTCTCGAATGTGCAGCTGCTCGGGGCCAATCTTGTCCATGGGACTGATCACGCCGCCCAATACGTGGTAGAGGCCGTGGTAGCTGCCCGTGCGCTCGATCGCCTGGACATCGCGCGGCTCGCCCACCACGCAAATGCGAGTGGTATCGCGCATCGGGTCCTGGCAGATGGAGCACTCGTCGGCCGTGGCGTAGTTAAAGCAGCGGCTGCAAAAGTGGACCTCCTGCTTGACCTCCAGGATGGCCTCGGCCAGGCGGCGCGCCTCCTCGGCGTCGGCCTCCAACAGGTAATAGGCGATGCGCTGGGCCGACTTGGGACCAATGCCCGGCAGACGGCCCAGCTCATCGAGCAGTTTTTGCAGACTGTGGTTGGCACTCATATATATGCGTGTCTTAGAACGGCATGCCCGGGATGTTGAGGCCGCCGGTGATGGCGCCCATCTGCTTGTTGGCGAGCTCGTTGACGCCGCGGACGGCCTCGTTGACGGCAGCCATGATCATATCCTGCAGCATATCGACGTCCTCGGGATCGAGCGCATCGGGATCGATGGTGAGGTTGACGAGCTCCATCTCGCCGTTAACGGTCACCTTGACCATGCCGCCGCCGGCAGAGGCGTCGACGGTCTGGGACTTGAGGTTCTCCTGCGCGGCGGCAAGCTGCTCCTGCATCTTGCGAGCCTGCTTCATCATCTGCTGCATGTTCATACCGGCCATGATGGCTCCTTTACGTGCGGCCGCACGCCGAGCTGCAAGGGCAGCCGGAGCACGGCGGGACTTTCAAACTCAAAAATCGTACCACGGCGCGCGGCGAGAGAGCGGGGCGGACGTGTTACCTCAGTCGATATACATGCCCTCCAATACAAACCGCACTCAAAGATTATGCAAGGTTGCATAATATCGCACACTCAATCTAGTAGAGCCGAATCCGGCATTTCATGTGCGCCACTAAATAGCTAAATGCCGAACCGCTGCTCGAGGCGGCGCACATGGCGGCAGGGTATAATTTGATTGCCATAGATAGTAATTTGGAGGTGCCCCATGAATGCCCCCAACGCGCTCCAAAACATCCGCTCAAAACACCCCGTTGCATATGTGGTTCTCTATCTCTTTGTCGGCTGGGCATTGCTGGTTGTCATCACCCATGCCATAGCTTTTGGAGCAGAACTGCTGATAGCCAGCTCGGACCAGCCCGTCGTCAAATGGGAGACGACCGATGAGTGCACCGACGGAACCCGAACCGTCTACTACAACAGCCCGTCCCTCTATCAAGAGTTCAAGGTCAAGATAAAGGACTTCAAGATTGTCGATGCCGAGCTAGGCGTTTATTTGGCAATCGGAGCAACCATTAACGCCGAGCAAGTCGAGTACACGGACAGCCATGCGACGTATCGCATCGACCTCAGCATCCTAGGCCGACCGTCACGCACCTGTCTGCTCGAATGCGAGATACGCGGCACCACACTACACATGTCCGAAATACAGATGCGCCCGGACAAGGGGTCCTCTTCTTGAGCAGTATACCCGCCTGCGCAGCTACTCCACCGGCTTGAAGATGGTGGCCTGGCCAAAGACGCTGCGGATGAGGGCCTTGGCCTCGTCCTCGGTCTGCGGGATGCTCGGGGCTGCGCCCTGATGGCCGAAGGGGCTGCCAGCACCGGGATTGGATTCCCAGGGAGCGGCGGGGACGTCGTCGTTTGCAGAGGCTGCGGGTGCCACAGCAGCGGCCTTGGTCGCGGACGCCGCACCCGGCACGTCGAACGGGGGCAGATCGTCCCCGCCGGCATCGGCAGCAAAACCACCGACCATAGCATCGTCGTAGGGCACCTGCTCGGATTCCCATGGCGCAGCCTGCGCAGGCGGCTGAGCCATGGGGACGGACGCGCGCTCGGGCGCTCGGGGCGCGGGCTCGGTCGGGAGCTTGCCCGTGGCAGGAGCACCGGCAGGGTTGTCGGAGCGCAGCCAAGGGGCCTTAGCCAGGTCGGATGACTTGGGCGCAGGCGCGGCAGCGGACTTGGGCGCGGGGATCGGAGCAGCCGGTTTGGGCGCAGCGGGTTCAGGCGCCGACGGGGTCGGTGCCGCTACCGGCGCCGCTTTTGGCTGCGTCGCGCTGGCGCTCGAGGATGCAGGGGGCACCGAGGACACGGGTTGCGGGTCCGCAGATACCGCAGCCCGTGCAGATGGAGAATGCTCCTCATGTTGAGGAGCCGGCGTGCCACCCCCATCCAGGACATAGTCGACGGTACGACGACCGAAGACCGCGCAGACCGTCGGCAGGACCACCGACTGCGTATCGGCGCGACCGAGCATCTTGATGGCAAAAGTCGAACCCGCGGGGAACGAGACCGTGAGCTTGGAGCCGTCGTCGGCCGTGGCGCGGGCGTTGAGCAAAAGCCCTGCGTAGGAGGCCTGACGAGCCTTGACGCGCTCGACGACCTCGGCCCATTTGCGCTGGAGCTCGCCGGCGTCCTCAACCGCGGGGGTCTCGGCAGCACCGGCGGCGGCAACCTGGGCGGCGTTGTTGGGCTTGGACACCGACACGGTCGATGCAGCAGGCGCGGAAGCCGGAGCCGCAACGGGCTGAGGTGCAGGCGTTACAGGTCTGGGCGCCGGCGCAGGAGCCGCGGACTTGGTCGCAGGCTGGGCAGCCGGAACAGCAGCGCCGCGGTCCCAAGGCATACCGCCCTGGCGCGCGGACGTAGCAGCGGGGGCAGCGGATGCCGCCGGAGCGGCAGCACGAGCGCCCGAAATGAGCGTCGGCTGTTGGGCAGCAGCGGGTACGGATGCTGCAGGCGCGGCGGCCTGAGCAGCAGCCACGCTCGCCGGCACGGCGCCGTTGGCAATCATGGCCTCCAGGCGTGCCACGCGCTCGGCCAATGCCTCAATCGTTAAATCGGCCTCGGGACGCGCCAGACGCGTGCAGGCAATCTCGAGCACCAGGCGCACGTCGCTCGCGCCCCTCATCTCCAGTGCGGCATCGTCGAGCACCGTCAGCACGCGGGCCAGGCGGTCGGCAGGATGCTCGCCAAAGGCAGCGGCCTCGGCAGCAAGTGCCTCGGCCTGCTCGGAGCCGCCCTCAAACAGCTCGGCACGGGCACCGGCAACGCAGGCAACGTACACGTCGCGCACATGCGCCACCAGGTCGCGCGTCAGCTCCAGCAGGTCATTGCCCTCCTCGACCTGCGCACGGATCAGTCCATAGAGCTCGGCAACATCGCGATCGGCAATGGCGCGGGAAAACTCGCCCAGAATCTGGTCCGAAACCTCGCCCAAAAGCGAGCGGGCGTCGTCCGCATGCACAGAACCGTTGCCAAAGACGCTCAGCTGCTCCAGCGTGGAAAGCGCGTCGCGCATACCGCCCTTGGCATGGCGCGCCACAATGGCGAGTGCCTCGTCGTCGTAATCGAAGCCCTCCTGCTCGCACACGTAAGACAGGCGATGCTCGATATCCTCGTTGCCGATGCGGTGGAAATCGAAGCGCTGGCAGCGTGAGAGAATGGTCTCCAGAATCTTTTGCGGGTCGGTGGTGCACAGCACAAAGATCACGTGTGCCGGCGGCTCCTCAAGCGTCTTGAGCAGCGCGTTGAACGCCGCCGTCGTGAGCATGTGGACCTCGTCGATGATATAAATCTTGTACTTGCCGCGCACTGGGGCAAAGTTGACGGAGTTGATGATCTCCTCGCGCACGTTGTCCACGCCGGTACGGCTTGCGGCATCGAGCTCGTAGACATCGGGGTGGTTACCCTCGGCAATGAGCTCGCACTCCTCGCAAGTACCGTCGGGCATGCAGCCGCTTGCACCCTCGGCGCGCGCCGCCTCGGCATTGCGGCACAGCAGCGCCTTGGCCAGAATGCGCGCCATGGTGGTCTTGCCCGTGCCGCGCGGTCCGCAGAACAGGTAGGCGTGGGACAGGCGCCCCTCGGTGATGGCGTGCTCGAGCGTCGAGACGATATGCTGCTGGCCCACCACGGAGTCAAAGGTGAGCGGGCGATACTTTCGGTACAACGATTCCATGGGTGCTCCCCCGGGTATACTGAGTCTTGTTGCCGCGGCGGCCATGCGGTCGCACGGCATACTGCATTCCATAATAACCCGTACGGCGAGCCCGCCGCGATAGGAGTCCAAAGAGCATGGCAGACGCAGAGAGCAACCTCGTTCCCTCCGAAGCAGCCGACCAGGTCGAGGTCGCGCTCGAGGAGCAGGCCGCAGCCGATGACGGCATCCTGTACCTCAACGAGTACCAGTACGAAAACGACCTGGTCACCGACTTCGCCCGCCTGGTCGCCTCGCCCAGGCGTCGCGGCTCGCTGTATGTCGCCGCGGCAGTTGCCGCGCTCATCGGCATCGGCATGCTGGTGGCCGGCGGCAGCTGGATCAAGTTCGGCGTCGTGTTGATCGTGTTCGGCGCCTTTTTGGCCTGGTGGAGCAAGAACCTGCACCACACGCTCGCCCGCGACTTTATCGACGCCGTCGAGGCCGACGAGTCCATGGGTGGCCGCTATCGCCGCGTCGCCGCCAACGAGGACGGCCTGATGGTTTGGGGCAAGAGCGGCAAGTCGCAGTTCTTCCCGTTTGACAAGCTCGACCACGTACTCGACGGCGAGCGCATCTTTGTGGCCATGTTCGCCGACCAGGGCGTGACGATCCCCAAGGACACCTTCGTCCGTGGCGATGCCGAGCAGTTCGGTCCCTTCCTCAAGGCCCGCATCAACAAAAAACTCCGCATCGAGACCAAGAAGAAGAAAATGAAGGCCGAGAAGGCCGCCGCCGAGGCCAAGCAGGGCGACAAGCCCCAGGAGACCAAGGGCAAGCAGCGCAAGCAGAAGAAGAACAAGAAGAAGCGCTAGGCCGGACGCAGGGTCCAGACCCCAGACGGAGCTTAAATTGAATGTCGCCCACCTGCGCGTGCTACACTAGCAGCATCTATGCCACCGCGAACGGCTCGGCTCCGCGCCCGCCGCTCGCAAACGAACTTTAAACGCACGAGGGTTGGCCATGCCGCTTTTCTCGCAACATACCGCCCGGTTCTCGCCGGACGTTCCTTTGGAGGGCACCAGCTCTCGCGAGCTGCTCAAGCGGTACCAGCCGCTCGAGACACTTGCGACCGGCGGTTTTGGCTCCATCGAGATCTGCCGCGACACGCACCTGCGCCGCCGCGTCGCCATTAAGCGTATCCCCCTTATCAACGGTGCTGGCATGCCCGCCAGCGACATCATGGATGTCCTGCGCGAGGCGCACACCGCCGCCATGCTTCAACATCCCAATATCGTGCAGGTCATCGACTTTACGCACGACACAGCCTATGCCTACCTAGTCATGGAGTATGTCGGTGGCATGTCGCTGGCCGAGTTTTTGCACCGCGTGGACGGCCACTCACTTACCTTTGACGAGGCCGCAGCTATTGCCGATGCCCTGGGCCAGGCGCTCACCTTCGCCCATAGTAATGGCGTACTCCACCTGGACATTAAGCCCGCCAACGTGCTCATCGACCACTCGGGCAATGTAAAGCTCACCGACTTTGGCATGGCGCGACTGTCGTCCGCCGGTGGCTTTGGCGGTTCGCGCGGCGGCACCATCGGCTACATGCCGCCCGAGCAGCTCGATATCGAGACCGGCACGGTCGACGAACGCGCTGATGTCTTTGCCCTTGCCTGTGTGATCTACGAGGGCCTGTGTGGCAGCGCCCCCTTTATGGCGGCCACGCCCGCCGACTCGCTCGGCCACATCATCGGCGGCGCCACCTATCCCAGCGAGCTGATACCACACTTTCCCCCGGGAGCCGAGAGCGCGCTCATGAGCGCGCTCTCCCCCATGCCGCAGGACCGCCCCAACAGCATCGAGGCATTTTGCGACCAGCTCCTTGCCGGTCTGGGCAGCGTGCGCGAAGGCCGTCGCAGCCTGGAGCAAATGGTTGGCGAGCTTTCGGATGACGAGCAGGAGCTCGACGATATCGAGCCGTCGCACTACGAGGACGACGCCATCGAGGTCGACCCCGCACTCGGCTGGGCGGGCACGCGCTGGAGCCATGCGCGCGACTACACCATGCGCACTATCTCGGCGCTAACGTGCGGCACCTTTAGCTTTTTGCTGATGCAAACGGCCGGGGTCGCGGCGCTTCCCGGCCTGGTCATTGCGGCTATCGCGATCGGAGCGGCGGCTGGCCTGGCCCCCCAGATTGGCTCGGCCATCTCGGCTGTGGGCTTTTTGGTGCTCATGGCCAACGCCACCATGCAGGCACAGGGCATCCTGTCGATGCTGCCCGTCGCGGTGATCTTTGCCGCCGCCATGTCCGGTTGGTGGATCGCCTGGGGTCGCACCGAGACTGCCGCGAGCGCCACGCTCACCTGTGCACTCGCGCTTGGCTGTCTGACCGGCAATACCTTCCTGGCAGCTGGGGTCGCCGCCGGCGTCGCGTCATTTTGGCTCGGCCCGGCAAGCGCCGCCGCGGCAACGGGCATGGGCGCGCTTTTTGCCCGTCTGGCCACGGTCGCGCTTTCAGCCGGAGGCGTGCTGGGGCTCGGTAACGTTGCCGCAGCGCTGGGAGACCCGCTCCTTTGGGCTGCCTTTGTGCTGGTCGCGGCAACTGCCGCGGCGTCATCTGCGCTGCTCAATGTCCATGCCAAGCGTGCCAATCAGGGCTCAAACCTTGCCGCAATCGCCGCCATCGCTGTCACCGGCATCGGCTGCGCAGCGGCGTCCTGTCTTGCACACCATATGGAAATTGCCAGCCTTGCAGCCGCGGTCATCGCCAAGGCGGCGGTTGCGGGAATCCTATCCTCTATAATCGTTGGGATATGCCTATATTTGCTCGGATACCAAAGAACCTATACGGAGAGTGATCTTTCGTGAACTTCCTGAACATCTTCGAGGACCACGTGGCCGGCATCTTCGGTGCCACCCGTGCCCCGTTCTCCTTTAAGAAGCTTGCTAAGCAGGCCGCTCGCGACATGGAGGATCAGACTCTGGTGATTAACGGCGTCAACACGGCGCCGGCACTCTATACCATCCTTATCGCCGCCGACGACGATCCCATGCTCGCCCCGTTCTACCCCGAGCTTTCGCGCGAGGTCCGCGAGTTTGTGAAGGCGCAGGCCGAAAAGCGCCGCTATGTCTTTGTCGGCGAGCCCCTCGTGCGCTTTATGATCGATCCGCAGCTGCGCGCCGGCAAGTTCTCGGTCTTTGCCGAGAACGTCGATGCCCCCACGCTCGGCCGCCTGTACGAAGAAGAGCGCGCCTATCAAAACGGCCTGGGCCAGAACAACTCCGCGGCAAGCCGTGCCGCCAGCGCCCCGCGCGCCGGCCAGCAGCAGTTTGCTGCCCCGCAGCAGCAGCGCCCCGCCGCCATGCCCCAGCAGCAGCCGACGCCTCGCGCCGCCGCTCCCGACCCGCTTGCCGTGGCAGACCCCTTCGCGCCTAGCGTCCCCGACCCCGCCGCCGCACCCATCCCGGTGCCGCAGACCGTCTCGCGCGACTCGCTTGCCGGCATGGGCGGAGCCGCCGCGACCGGTGCCGCCGTGGGCCTAGGCGCCGCAGCCGGCATCGCCTCCAACATGGCGAGCACTCGCGCCCCGCAGCGCCCGCTCGCCCAGCTCGTCGACGTCGTGAGCGGCGAGAGCCATAGCATCACCTCCGCACAGGTGACCATCGGTCGCGAGCGCTCAGTTTCCGACATTGCCCTGCGCGACCCCAACGTGTCGCGCCGCCACGCCCAGCTCACCTTTACGGGCTCGGATTGGTCGATCGAGGACCTCAATTCCACCAACGGCACGCTCGTCAACAACCGCCGCATTACGCGCTGCCCGCTGCGCAACGGCGATCTGCTGACGTTTGGCCTGAGTACCTTTGAATTTAGGGGATAGTCGCTTATGAACATCGATATCGTCCTTTTTGCAGGCCGCATCGTCCTGGTCGCCCTGCTCTATATCTTCCTGTTCGCCGTCATGAAGACCGGCGTGGGACTTGTGCGCGGGCAGCGCCGCGACTCGGCTATCTGGACGATTGATGTGGACAAGGGTCCGCGCGGTATCCGCGGCATCCACGTAGACATGCTCGGCCCCGTCATCGTCGGCCGCTCGCCGTCTTCGGACATCTGCATCAACGAGCCGTTTGTCTCGGCCTCGCATGCGCGCTTTTCGCTGCAGGGCCCGGCGCTCATCATCGAGGACCTCAACTCGCTTAACGGCACGCTCGTCAACGGCCGCCAGCTCGTGGAGCCCGCGACGCTGCGTGAGGGCGACGAAGTCCAGATTGGCGATGTGGTCATGAAGGTGAACCGTCGATGATCGACGAGGAGAACAAGTCCGCAACTATGACCGAGGCACCGGCCGCCGCCACAGCTGCGCCGGCCCACGCCGCTCCGGCGGGCTCCGCACCCGTGGAGCCCGAGGACACCGTGTTCTCCCTGCCTCTTTCGCATGTAACGCATGATATTTCGGATCTCGCCGATAACGAGGACGAAGAGGATGCCGCAGCGGCGCCCATCGGCGCACATGCTGCGGAACAGCCCACAGCGCCCGAAGCAGCCCCGGCGCCGGCTCACTTTGCAGAGCCCGTCGCCGCGGCAATCAACGAGAGCGCTGCGGTGTTTGCGGCACCCGAGCCCGCCGCGCCGGCGTTTCCCATAGCCCCGGCATCCGAGGTTGCGCCCGCGTCTACGCCGGCGCCCGAGGCGGGGACATCCCCCGAGGACGGCCCTGCACCCAAGACCCCGCAGCCTGCGCCCGCAGGCGAGTCCGATGCCGTGGCCGAGCCCGCCGCCCAGTCGCAAAGCACGCCCGCGGCGTCGCACTTTGCGACGCCCGAGCCTATAGACGTCAGCCCGCAAGACGACGAGTCGACCGCCCGCGTGTCCGAGGAGCCCGACTCCCCGGACACCGGTGATTCCGAATCAAACGCCGAGACCGACACCGTCTCTCCCGGTGACACCGCCGAGATCGACGTTGCTGCCGTTGAGGCCAAGCTCAAAGACCCCGGCTCGACCATGAGCTTTGAGCCCCTGACCGAGGAGCGCATCGAGACCGACTCGACCTATGATGCCGGCACCACCACGCAACTCATGTGGGGCGCCCGCTCCGACGTTGGCTGCGTGCGCCCGCACAATGAGGATTCCTACCTGGTGCAGTCGCCGCTCTTTTGCGTATGCGACGGCATGGGTGGTCACGCTGCCGGCGAGGTAGCCTCTTCCATCGCCGTCGAGACTATTGCCAAGACGGCCCCACAGTCCGCCGACGCAGCACGCCTGGCCGCAGCCGTCGAGGCAGCCAACGCCGCCGTAATCGAGGCGGCCCTGAACGGCCTGGGCAAGCCCGGCATGGGCTGCACAGCCACCTGCGCCTACATCGAAAACGACACGCTCGCCATCGCCCACGTGGGCGACTCTCGCGCCTATCTGCTCCACGAGGGCACGCTCATCCGCGTGACCCGCGACCACTCCTACGTGGAGGAGCTCGTGGACGCCGGCGAGATCACGGCAGACGAGGCTCGCGTCCACCCCAACCGTTCGGTCATCACCCGCGCACTGGGCTCGGACCCCGCCATGTATGCCGACCACTTCACTCTGCATATCGAGGAAGGCGACCGCCTGATCCTGTGCTCCGACGGCCTCTCGAGCATGATTCCCGATAGCGATATCGAGAACATCGCCACGCAGTCCTCAACCGCGCAAATCTGCGTCGACAACCTAGTGGACGCGGCGCTTGCCGCCGGCGGCCACGACAACGTGACCGTAGTAGTCGTTGACCTGGTTGACGATGGCGTTATGCGCGAGGCGCAACGCGTGCGTCGCCGCAACGTTACTATCGCCGCCATCCTGGCCCTCGTCTTTGTGCTGGCAGCTGGCATCTGGGCCTACACGGGTGTCACCGGCTCGTACTACCTGGGTACCTACCAGGGCAATGTCGCCGTCTGGCGCGGCCTGCCCGGCAAGCCACTCGGACTCAAGCTCCACTGGCTCGAAAGCGAAACCAGTATCAAGCTGTCCGACCTGCCCGAAGACACGCAAAACCGCCTCAAGGCGGGCATTCCGCAAACAAGTGTCGACGATGCGCAGGACACCATTTCCAAATACCGTCATCAGATTGACGAGGAGCAGACCCGCCAGGTGATTGACGCACAAACGATCCGCGACAACACCGACCAGGGATCGACCTCCGAATCAGATTCCGAGAAAACCGCCGAACAGTCCGCCGAGGCCGAAGCCTCCGATAAGAATTAGAAAGGGAGTGCCGCTTATGAGTCGCCGCAACACCGAGCTGCTCTTGCTCATCGCCTCGGCGTTCCCCGTCATCCTGCTGTATGCGATGTACGTCCTCACCGCGGGCGCTGCCATCTCCTTTGAGACGCTCGCCGTACCGATCGGCCTCTTTGCCGCCTTTGCCGCGGCCCACATTGCCGTGCGCATCTTGGCGCCCGGTGCCGACCCCGCCATCCTGCCCATCGTATTTATACTTTCGGGCATCGGCATCACGTTCGTGACGCGTCTCGCCCCCGCCCTCGCCATCTCACAGCTCATCATCCTGTTTGTCTCGGTGGCGCTCATGGTGGGAACGCTTGCACTAGTCAAAAACCTCGACGTGGTCATGCGCTACAAGTACACCTTTGGCATCATCGGCATCATTCTGCTGATGCTGCCTATCTTTATCGGCACCACGATCTCGGGCTCCAAGCTGTGGATTCGCATCGCGGGCTTTACCATCCAGCCCGGCGAGTTCGCCAAGGTCTTTATCGTCCTGTTCCTGGCCGGCTACTTGGCCGAGAACCGCGAGTTGCTCTCCATCTCCAACCGCAAGATCCTGGGCTTTAAGATCCCTCGTCTGCGACTGCTGCTGCCGCTGTTTGCCGTGTGGGGTGTGTGCCTGCTCGTCGTCGTCTTCGAACGCGACCTGGGTTCGGCCGTGCTGTTCTACACCATCTTCTTGCTGATGCTCTACGTTGCCACGGGACGATTCTCGTATGTCGTTATCGGTCTTGCGCTCTTGGCCGTTGGAGCCGTGGGCGCCTACAAGTTCCTGTCGCACGTTCAGGTGCGTTTCCAGGTTTGGGTCGATCCGTTTAAGGACGCCCAGGGCCAGGGCTACCAGATCGTCCAGTCGCTCTTCTCGCTTGCCGATGGCGGTCTGGTCGGTGTTGGCATCGGCAACGGCATGGCCAACAACATCCCTGTCGTCGAGTCCGACTTTATCTTCTCGGCTATCGGCGAGGAGATGGGCCTTTTGGGCGGCGGCGCCGTGCTCATCCTGTTTATGCTCTTTGCCGTGCGTGGCCTCACCACGGCTGCCCGCGCTAAATCCGACCTCGCTGCCTTTAGCGCCACGGGCCTTACGGCCGCCATCAGCTTCCAGGCCTTCTTGATCGTTGGCGGCGTAACCCGCCTGATTCCGCTGACCGGCGTCACCCTGCCCTTTATGAGCCAGGGCGGCTCCTCGCTGCTGGCGAGCTTCATCATCGTCGCGCTCCTGCTGCGCGCCGGTGACGAGGCGACCGGACGCGAGGCCGAGCTTACCGGCACCGGCACCATGGCCGCCATCACCGATGATCAGGTCGCATCTGCCGCCGCCCCGACGGGCACGCGCTTTGCCACCTCGTCTTCCTACGGCAGCGGCAGCCATTCCGTCGGCTCGCGCATGCGCCGTCGCCTGCTCGACACGCCTGAATCCGGTGTGCTCGGCCGCGTTGCGCTCGCCAACCGTCTAACCCGCGCGGTGCTCGCCTTTACGGCGCTGTTCGCCATCCTTATCGGCAACCTCACCTATGTCCAGGTCATCAAGGCCAAGGACTATCAGGACATGCCAACCAACAACCACACCATCGCCCGCTCCAAGTACATCCAGCGCGGCTCCATCATCACGTCCGATGGCGTGACGCTGGCCGAGTCTCTGCAGCAGGAGGACGGCACCTACGCCCGCTCCTACCCCAACGGCAACATGGCCGCGCACGTGGTGGGCTACGTAAGTCAGCAGTACGGCACCGCCGGCATCGAGGCCGTCATGAACGACACGCTCACCGGCTCCAAGGATTACTCCAGCTGGAACAACGCCATCGCGTCGCTTGCAGGCCAAACCCAGCCGGGCAACACCGCCAAGCTCACCATCGACTCGCGCATCCAGACGGCCGCCGAGCAGGCGCTCAAGGGCTTTAAGGGCGCCGTGGTGGTCTTGGATCCGCGCACCGGCGCAGTCCTCGCGTGCGCCAGCTCGCCCACCTACGACAACACCAACATCGACGCGCTGCTGCAGACGGGCGGCGGCGAGGACGGCTCCATGTACGACCGCGCCATGGACGCGCTGTACACCCCGGGTTCCACCTTTAAGGTCGTCACGCTTTCCGCCGCACTCGAGACCGGAACCGCCAGCCTCACGAGCACCTATCAGGCACCCGGCTCCATGGACATCGGCAACGCGCCGGTCACCAACGACGCCAACGAGAGCTACGGCACCATCAGCCTGCAGCAGGCCTTTGCCGTCTCCTCCAACGTCGTCTTTGGCCAGGTGGCCAACGAAGTGGGCGCAAACACGCTCGTGCAGTTTGCCAACGCCTTTGGCTACGGCCAGAAGCTCGGCCAGGACCTGACCTCCACGGCCTCCATCATGGCCGATCCGTCGCTCATGACCGAGTGGGAGACCGCCTGGGCAGGTGCCGGCCAGCCCGTCGGCATGGACCACACGCCCGGCCCGCAGACCACGGTCATGCAAAATGCCGTGATCGCCGCGGCCATCGCCAACAGCGGTGTGGTCATGGACCCGTTCTTTGTTTCCCAGGTGCTCGCACCGGACGGAACCGTGGTCAAGACCACGCAGTCCCGCTCGCTGGGCCAGGCCGTCAGCTCTGCCACGGCCGACCAGGTCAAGCAGGCCATGCTCGCCGTCGTCCAGTCCGGCACCGGCACCGATGCCCAGATTCCGGGCGTCAAGGTTGCCGGCAAGACCGGCTCGGCCGAGACCGGCGGCACCAACGTCAACTCGATGTTTATCGGCTTTGCACCCTACGATTCACCCACGGTCGCCATCTCGGTGGCCTTGGAGGATTACGACCAACACGACGTCAAGGCGGCCAAGATCGCCGGCATCGTCCTGACTGCGGCACTCGCCGCCCAGGGAGCGTGATGCCCGTGATCGAATCGGACACCCGGGGCGCGCCGCGGCCTAAGGGCTAGCGGCAATGCGCCACATGGCCCCAGCGGCCACACAGTAGGTACTACACACATCGTTGAGCGAATAGTTATGTTAGGAGCAGGAATGGAACAGAGGGTCCTCGGGGGAAGATACCTCCTCAAGGATAAGGTAGGAACAGGCGGCATGGCGACCGTCTACCGTGCACAGGACCAGGTTCTCGACCGCACGGTAGCCGTCAAGATCATGCTGCCGCAGTATGCTGGCGACGCAACCTTCGCCGCACGCTTTAAGCAGGAGGCCCAGGCAGCAGCCGGTCTCTCCTCCCCCTATATCGTGGGCGTCTACGATTGGGGCAAGGACGGCGACACCTATTACATCGTCATGGAGTACCTGCGCGGAACCGACCTTAAGAGCGGCATCAAGAGCCACGGCGCCCTCGACCCCAAGAAGGTCGCCCAGATCGGCTCGCAGATTAGCTCCGCGCTTTCGGTCGCCCACAAGCACGAGATCATCCACCGCGACATTAAGCCGCAGAACATCATGGTGCTGCCCGACGGCAACATCAAGGTGATGGACTTTGGCATCGCGCGCGCCAAGAACAGCCACCTCACGCAAGACAACAACGTGCTGGGAACCGCCCACTACGTCAGCCCCGAGCAGACCCGCGGTCAGGACCTCGGCCCCACCTCGGATATCTACTCGCTGGGCGTCGTGATGTACGAGTGCGCCACTGGCCGCGTTCCCTTTGACGGTGACGACGCTATCTCGGTCGCACTCAAGCAGGTCAACGAGCTGCCTATTCCGCCGAGCCAGATCAACTCCGGTGTCGACGCCGACCTTGAGCGCATCATCCTCAAGTGCATGGAGAAGGACCCGGCAAACCGCTTCCAGACCGCCGACGAGCTGCGTCAGGTGCTCAACAGCTACCTGTCGGGCCGTGCCGTCAACGTCTCGGAGCCCACGCGCATCATCGGTGCCCCCGGTGAGCTGGGCGCCACCAAGACTCGCGAGCTTTCCGATCAGACGCGCGCCATGGTGCGTCCCGTCTCGGGCGTGAGCGGCCAAAATACCGCCCGTAGCTCGGTTTCGGGCTCCACCGGCTCCTACGAGGTCGAAAAGCCCAAATCCAACAAGAACAAGATCATCGCCGCCGTGGTGGCAGCCGTTGCCGTCATCGGCATCATGGTGGCCTTTGCCACAGGACTCTTTGGCGGCGAGCAGGTCACCGTGCCCGATGTGCTGGGCAAGGACCAGCAGACTGCCGTCGAGCTGATCAAGGAAGCCGGCCTCGAGGTCGGCACCATCGACCAAAGCTACAACGACGATGTCGACGAGGGCAAGGTCGCCGAGCAGACGCCCAACGGCAACACCAAGAAGACCAAGGGCACCAAGGTGAACCTGGTAATCTCCAAGGGCCCCAAGCCCTCCGAAAAGGTTGAGGTTCCCAAACTTGTCGGCCTGACCAAGGACCAAGCAGAAGCCGCACTGGCAAGCGTTGGCCTGAAGGGCAACGCCTCCGAGGAGGCCAACGAGGCTGATGAGGGCCAGGTCTTTGAGCAGGGCACCGAAGCCGGTAAGGAAGTCGCGAAGGGCACGACCATCTCGTACAAGGTCTCGAGCGGCCCGGATACCACGTCCGTCCCCGACCTGACCGACATGACCGAGGCCCAGGCGCGCAACGCCCTCGATATGGCAGGCTTTGGCGTCGACGTGAGCTACCAGGAGAACGACTCGGTTACCGAGGGCACCGTGATCAGCTGGAACCCCAGCGGCAAGCAGAAGCCCGGCGCCACGATTACCGTCGTCATTGCCAAGAAGTCCGGCAAGGCCTCCGTCCCGGGCAACCTGTACGGCAAGAGCATCTCCGCCGCCGTTACCGCGCTCAACAACGCCGGTTTCTATAACATTGGCTTCTGTGACCAGAACGGCAATCCCGTAAGCGGTAACGAGGATGCCACCGTTACGGGCGTCTCCCCCACTGGCAAGCAGTCCACCGACAGCACGATTACGCTGACGGTCGCACTTTCTGGCTCGGGCTCTGGCTCTGGCTCGGGCACGGGTGACGATTCCGGTACGACCAACTAGTCGCCACCCCACCGCTCATCACGGCTCTCGCCGCAAACATATTCGCTCAACGGCGCCCGCTTGCTCCCCCGCAAGCGGGCGCTTTATTTATCGACAGACCATGGCCCCTTAGCAACGCAAAGAGGCCCGCAAAAGCGAGCCTCCCAGGTGACAACAGAATATGTAATGCAGTAATTACTGGCCGCAGAACTTCACCATGATCTCGACCATGGACTCTTGCCTATGGACAAAATGTCCATAGGCAAGGAGATGAAAGAGTAAGGACAACGCCCTCTAAAAGAAGGCCGTATATGAAGATTGCATATCCCTTTTGCCTTCATATACTCAAGAAGCACCCCTCGAAGCGCTCCTGAGAGGCCCCCTTGGATGCAACCCAGGGGATCCAGATTCTGGTAGACATCGGCGCAGCAAAATCCTGCCGCGCAGGCACGAACGGACATCTTGACTCCTAACGCAATGCGGGGCGCCCCAAGACACCCCGCCACGACAAAAAACTAGTTCTCGTAGACCAGCGGGTGGCCCCAACTGCCCTCGATCTTGCAGGTCTCCGCCGCAAAACCGGCAGCGAAGTCCAAGCTCTCGCGAATCGCGGCCTCGCCGCACTCGCCGGCCTTCTTCTTGGAAAGATAGGTGACCAAAAACGCCGTCAGCAGTGAATCGCCGGCCGCCATAGCGTCTTTGAGCTCCTCGGGCGCCACGGGCTTGATGCCCTGCTCGTAGAAGTTTTCGCCGTCATAGGCGACGGAGCCCTTGCTCCCGCGCGATGCGCATACGATTTGAGGGCCAAGGGCCTTCACCCACTCGAGCTTCGCCTTGATATCCTCCAGGGAAGCGTCGCCCATGGACATAAAGGCGTACGTCACAAATGGCGCAATCTGCCCGAAGTACTCGTCGGTGGAGTCATCGGAGAAGTCGAAGCTGATAGGCACGCCGGCAGCCTTGATCTTGGGGAGCTCGCGCTCGGTGAAGCAGTAGTTGCCGCTGTGCACCAAATCGAAGCCGCTGACGTACTCGGCGGCGAAGCGGTCTATCACGTAGCGCATGTCGCCACGTATGCCGCCTTCATTGGAGCCCAGGAAGATACGGTCCCCGGTCTCGTCAACGGTCACGCGAGCGGCGCCGTTGACGCCCAGGACCTGCTGGCAGCGAAGAAGCTCGACGCCCTCGTCCTCGAGCGATGCTATAACGTGCTCGGCCTCCTCATCTGATCCGAAGATTCCCATGTAGGCGCTGCGATCGACGCCGAGCTTCTTGGCGAAGACGGCGAAGTTAACTGCATTGCCGCCGGGATACATGGTCTTGATGTGCTCGTACTTATCGACAACGTTGTCTCCAAAGCCAAGCACGCTTATAGGATAGGCTGCCATGGTTATCTCCATTCAGGTAAACCGCCGTGGTTACGGCGAGCAGACGGGGCGCGAGGGATTCGCACGTCTCAACGCGCCTCGCGCCCCGTTTTAAAATCGCTAGTACTTCTCGATGCCCATGTAACGACGCACGTCCGGGTGATGGTCGAACACCTTGCCGCGAGCGGAGCGCAGCTCACAGTTCATCGCGTAGAACAGGATTGGATCAAGGAACGCGCGAACGCTCGCCGGTACTTGGTCCATGCCGTACTCCATGGCGTCGAGCACCATAAGAGTGTCGGTATGGGTCTCGAGGAATGCGAGGGCGCGCTCATCCATGGCTCGGCACTCACTAGAAGACATCTGCAGGAAGTAGAAGACTCCGGGCTCGGTCACCTCGAAGGGGCCGTGGAAGTACTCGCCGGAGTGGATATAGGCGCAGCTCTGCCACTGCATCTCCATAAGCGAGCAGATAGCGAAGCCATAGGCCTGGCTAAACACGGGACCGGACCCCAAGATATACAGGAACTTGTGGTCCTGGCACAGGGCGGCAAAACGGTCGCAGAGTTCGGCGTTGACCTTCTCGCGAGCTGCAGGCAGGATCTGGTCCATCTTGGCGATGCCTTCGTACATGTCGGCAAGGTCGGCATAACCTTCCTGCTGATCCAGGAGCTCGGAAGCGAGAGCCAAAGAGATGCCGGCGGGCACCTCCGCCTGCGGAACTCCCTCGCCCCACGGATATACCCAGCACGTCCACTCACCGTTATCGATGCCGGAACCCGCGTTGTCCGTCTGCACGATAACGGTCGCGCCCGCCGCCTTGGCGATCGAGCACGCATCGATTACCTCGGGGGTGTTGCCGGAGTGGCTGCAAGCGATGACAAGGGACTTTTCGCCCAGGCGCTTGGGACGCATGATATCGAACTCGCGGGCGGTATACGCCTCGCTGGCAAACGTAGTCGCCTCGCGCTTGAGCAGCTCGTGGGCGGGCAGCAGGTCGATGAGGGAGCCGCCGCAGGCAACCCAGAAGACGCTATCGAAACCGCCCTTTTCAGCGATTGCGTCGGCGATAAGATCATGTGCGTTCATTGTTATTCTTCCTTTCGATACGGCGGACGAATCCGCCAACGTTTACTGCGAGTCTTCTCGTCAAGCGTGTTGACTTCCCCACGCGAATGGGAGCTACGCGCTAGTCGACAAAATACCTCTCGAAGGCGTCCATGTTGTGCCGGTCCGCTGCTGCGGGATCATCGAAATACCTTCCATCGGTGATCTCCTGGCCAAGATAGCCCTCGAACCCATGCGCGTTGAGGACGCGTACGAAATCGTCCATACTGTGCTTTCCATCGCCCCAAACCAGATGGCCATATGGGTCGCCATCAATGAAGCGCATGTTCCTTATGGCACCATCGCCAAACTCGGCAAACCACTCTTCAAGGCTCTCGCCGGCGACTCCCATAGCGGTAGTGTCCACCATTGGAGTAAGGTGCGGGCTGGCTACTTGGTCAAGCATGCGCCTGGCGTCCGCGAGTGTAACCACCAAGTTGCTCTCTTCCGGCCTCAGGCTCTCCATGCAGAGGGTCACGCCGTGCTCGCCGGCATAGTCCGCAAGAATCGCCAAGTGCTCGGCAGAGCGCTTCCAAGCCTCCTCGCGGTCCTCGTCCCAATCGCCCCAACCGGAGTTGATGGACATATACGGGGCGCCGAGCACCTCGGCGAGCTCGATGCCGTGCTTAAAGTAAGCGAGGCTCCGCTGCGCGTGGAGGGGCTTTCTGGCAGCGTACTGCCACGGATACACCACGTTCTCCGGACACAGGGAGCTCACGGAGAGTCCGCGGGACTCGATCTTGCGGCGAAGCTCGTCGGCCTCGAAATACCCCGTGTGGTCCAGCGTCACGTGCGGCTCGGCCGCCCAAAGCTCGATGGTTTTGAAGCCAAGGCGCTGCTGAGCATCAAGGAAGTAATCGAGCGACCACATGATGTAGTGAATGTTCATGCCGGCGACCTGCTCGCGACGCAGACGGGGTGTGGAAGCGCTTAAATCCATGCTGGGCACCTCCTACATCGGCAGTAGGCCGGAGATCACAGTCGCGACCAATCCGAACAGAACCATGAAGATAAAGAACTTCCAGATGGTCTTCCACCATTGCCCGAAGGAGATCTTCGCCACGGCAAGACCCGCGACGGTCATGCCCGCAACGGGGCTGATGGTGTTGACGGTCTGGTTCGCGAACTGCAGAGCGGTGACGGCAGCCTCGGAATTGAGGCCCATAAGCTCGGTCAGCGGGCCCATGACGGGCATGGTGAGTGCAGCGAGGCCGGAGCTGGAAGGAACCAGCAGCGAAAGCAGGCCGAGGACGATGTACATGAAGGTGGTATAGATGAAGGACGGAGCGCCCGCAAGGAGTCCGACGAGCCAGTTAAGAATAGAGTCGATGATCATTCCGCCCTCTGCGACGACCAGGATGCCGCGGGCGATGCCGATGATGCAGGCTGCGTAGGCGAAGTCGGCGATTCCGCGGACGAACTCCTCCGCAATGGTCTTCTCGTCCAGGCCGCCGAGTATGCCGGCAAGAAGGCCCATGGCCAGGAACACCATGGAGATCTCGTCCATATACCAGCCCTGGGTAACGAGGCCCCACACGATAACGCCCATGCCGACCGCGAAATCAATGAGGACGAGCTTGTGGCGAAGCGTGAACTCCTCTTCGATAGAGGCATCGGTGACAGAGAACTCGATGCGCTTCTGCTTATCGTCCTCATAGGTGATGGAGGACTTGGGATCGAGCTTGACGCGGCGCGCATAGCGCATGGCCCAGAAAATGCCCGCGGCGGTGAAGATGACCCACAGGATGGCGCGGAGCCAAAGCTGGGGATTTCCCTCGATGCCGATAACGCCCTGGGCGATCAGCACGTTGAAAGGATCAATAGTGGATGCGCAGTAACCAAGGTTGGGGCCGAGGAAGCAGATGATGAACGCGGTCATGGAGTCATACCCGATGCTCAGCATGATGGGGATGAAGATCGCGTAGAACGGCAGCGCCTCCTCGGACATGCCGAACGTGGTGCCGCAGATCGAGAGCAGGATCATGGAGATGGGGATGATCAAGATGTCCTTGTTCTTCAGCTTCTTGATCACGCGGCTCATGCCGGCGTTTAGGGCGTTGGTCTTGGTGACGATGGCGAACGATCCGCCGATCAGCAGGACGAACGCGACGACATCGGCCGCAGCCTGAATGCCCTTGGCGGGAGCCTGCAGGACGGCATCGATGCCCTGTCGCAGATCGACGGTCTCCCCCGTCTCCGAATCGGTGTAGACCTTGTCGACCTCTTGGTACGTTCCGGCTACGGCGACTTCTCGCTCGCCCGCGGCCGTCTGAATGGTCTGGCGGTCGAACTGACCCGATGGGACGATCCATGTGAGCACCGCGAAGAACACGATCAGCATGAACGCGATGGTGTACACATGGGGAAGCTGGAGATGGAATCTGCGCTTGGGCTTCTCCTGTTTGGCATCCGACATTCTTAACCTCCTGCCAGAGCAACGATGCTTGCCAAAAATCCTTCACGTATAGGCAAACATCTTAGGTTGTTCTATGTATAACCTGCATGAAGGCGTCGGTCAAGAAACATATTAGGTTGTTCTATAAGTGGTAACTTTTACGCGCTAAACGGACCTGCCGCGGCAATACGAGAACAGCGCTGTGTGAGACAGAGCCGCTAGATATCGAAGCTGTAGCGCGAACCCACGTAGTACTGTCTGCCATAGCAGAAGCGCTCTCCGTTGGAATCGAGAAAGCCCGCGTTCATGAAGAACAGCGGCTCCCCTACTGGGACCTTGAGCTCGCGGGCGGCATCAATTCCCGCACGGGCGATCTCCAGCCTGCAGGGATCGGACGAGCAGGGATACCTACCCGTACGCTCCCCCACGGCCTCGAATATCGAACAATTGGAGAGACCGATATCTTTGAGAAATTCGAATCCATCGACAGGATAGTAGTTGTTCTCGAACAGGACCGGCACGCCGTCTGCGGTACGCACGCGTGAGACCAAGATGAGGTCAGAGCCTTCATCCAAGCCAAAGAAAGAAGCGAGGTCGCGATCGGCGGCAACGGTCTTGCGGGCAACGACGCGAGCGCCCGCCTTCATGCCGTTTTCAGCGCATGCTTGGGTAAAACTCTGAACATCGTCCTTCTGATGCACCTTGCGAATTATCTTTGTCGCGGTCACAAACGTACCACGCCCCTGCCGCTTGGTGAGATACCCCTCGCCCACAAGCTCCTCTATTGCGCGGCGAACCGTGACCCTTCCCACGCCGTACATCTTAGAAAGCTCAAGTTCCGTTGGAATCTGCGAGTCAACGGGATATGTCCCCTGTTCGATATCGCTCTTAAGCAAATCGAGCACCTGTTGATACAGCGGGGCGGAAGAGCCCCCATCCAGATGCGCATCCACAAAAACTCTCCCTTTAAGGCGTTCGCGATCTCAACGACTCCATTCTACCGCACACGGAAAAATGAGGTTAAACACATAGGGGCCCTGCATGTTTGAGCGGATCGGGAATCTGGTCGCTGATTTCGTCCGCATTTGCTTGCGAAAAACCAAAACGCTCCTCGCGCTTGGCGAACACGGTGAGGCCCGCCGCCTTGCACGCAGCGATCGATGATGCTCGTGTGATGTTGGCTTCCTTCCTTTGCTTGCGAGGCGCGTCACTCGTCCTGCTGAGCCGCGGGCCCATCGTTCGGCGTGGCCTGCCTGCGCGGGGCATGCCGGGAATTGATGTAGTCG
>NZ_JAHONA010000023.1 GCF_019131995.1 Collinsella aerofaciens
AAGCCCATTGTGGCACCCCGAGCCCGCGGAAAGAAGCTGCGCCGCGGGGGAGGCGGCCCCCAATGGCTTTCTCATATCGTCTTTTCATCCATTTGAATAGAGCGGGCGACTCTCTTGGGGCCGTCTGCATGGCGTGTGATTAGCGCATGGTATTGCGCCCAGCTTTCATGTCCGCGCGGCCACCTATCCTTACGGCAATGTAGCCGCTTATGTAACAAGCGGCAAGCAACGGAGAAAGGCCCTAACCGTGTCAGCTGAAAAGACGCCGTGTATCTCGGCTATCGATACGACGAACTTTGCGCGCCAGATTGTGCTGGACTTTGAGTTTGCGCCGGTGCCAAAACAGCGCCAGCGCCGTGGGCTGCGCAATGAGATTATCGAGGTCGGCGCCGTTAAGCTCGATTACCACGGCAACGTTATGGGCGAGTTCTCGCAGTTTGTGCAGACGGAATTTACCGAAGGCGTTGCGTATCCCGTCCGCGAGCTCACGGGGATATCGGCCGTGGACACCGCGATGGCCGATCCGCTCTACATGGTGATAAAAAGGCTCAGCGATTGGATCGGTCGCTACT
Source organism: Collinsella aerofaciens (assembly GCF_019131995.1). Classification (GTDB taxonomy): domain Bacteria; phylum Actinomycetota; class Coriobacteriia; order Coriobacteriales; family Coriobacteriaceae; genus Collinsella; species Collinsella aerofaciens_S. Next base: position 573 of record NZ_JAHONA010000023.1, read on the forward strand.
CCGCCCAGGTGGTCTGTTGGAACGGTGCGGACCGTCGGCAGCTTTTGACCGAGTGCCAGGCAAAGCACATCGACCTTTCCACATTTCCTACGGACTGGGCCGACCTGCAGGCGTTTTACACCTCGATCATGGACGTTGGCAGCCACGGGCGCGTCTCGTTGGGCGACGCGGCAACGTGGTTCGGCATCGAGTTTGACGAGTCGACGGGCCATGCCCACAGCGCCCTAGCCGATGCGCGCGTGACCGCCAAGCTGCTCAAGCAGGTGATGGACGGGGACTATCACGTGAGTCCGCGCGCCCAAGAAGTCCGCCAACGTTGGGGGATGGGCGAGCGGGCCCAGACACGCCTCTCTAGCAAGTGCCCCGAGCTGGGCGACCTGCTGCTGAAGCTGAAGGCGGCGGGAAGGTAGGGGCGTTAGCTGTCTGCATGGCGCGTGCCTGTCGCGTATCGTTACTCTTCCTGCTGCTTGGCAGGCAAGATGTAGACGTTCTCGGCGTCCACGGCGATCTGCGCGGGGCGGTTGTAGAGGGCGTCGATCTCCTTTACGCTCTGCTTGAACGGCGTGACGTCGGGCGTCTTTGCCTGATGGAGCTTTTCGAGGAGTTTCTCGGATTGCTTGTCGTTGAACTTTCCGATGCTCTCTCCTGCGCCTTCGAGCGCCTCGTCGATGAGTGTATGGTCGCCCACGGGGGTCTTTGCGATGGCGTGACCGAGCAATTTGCCCGCGGACGCGATACCGCCCAGCAGTGCCGCATCGACGGTGTCGACAGCCCCCGCTTCGAGTGCGTTGTAGCAGTCGGTGTAGAGCTCGCGGTACGCGATCGAATCAGCCTCGATCTTCGCAGTGGCGTCCGCGAGCTTTGCGGGCTCGAAGTTCTGGGCGAGCATGGGTTCGAGGAACAGCGAGAACGCGTGGATGTAGGTGGCGAGCTGGCAGTCTTTGAGGTAGTCGAGCACCTTGTCGAGGCGTCTGCCCAAGCCGTCTCGCACCTCGATGAACCCTTTCTTTTTCAGATCCGCCTGTGCCTGCGAGCGGAAGAGTTCCATGTCCTGCGCGGACGACTGCTTGATGTCGAGCACCTTCATATGGGCGTTTGCCATGTAGGTGGCGTTGCCGTAGTTGAGGCCGTAACCGTTGAGGATGTCTGCGAGCGTCTTGAGGTTGCCACGCATGTTGGCCTTGTCGCGCTGACGCATGTACTCGAACATTTCGTCGACGGACTCCTGGATGGAGTCGAGCTTTTGGTTTATCTGCGCGATTGCGGCTGCCATGAATAGCGATGTTGGATCGTAAGGCACCTGCGTGACGCTCGTGGCGATGTCGCCCTCGACTACGTGGAAGCGCGCCTGCCCAAGGCCCTTGGCGGCGTCGCGGTAGCCCCCTGTGAGACCGCTGCCGTCCTTGAACGTGTTGAGTTTCGACGGATCGAGCGGGTTACCATATTTGTCAGTCGCCTGGAGCAGCGTGGGCACGCTCACCGTGTTGGTGACGGTGCGAAACATCGAGGGGAGCGAGGCGAACGCCACGCCGAGTTGGGGAATTCGCTCGAGCGGTAGCTTGATGGCGCCGGAGACGTCCACCCGCTTCTGAGTGAGCGCGAGGTGGATTTTGGTCGATGCGAGCTGTTTTGCCACGAGCTCCTCTCGGCCGTCGTTCGCCGAGGGTTTGGTCTCGTTGTCTGCCATAGCGCGCTCCTTGCTTACGTTGATAGTCGTGGGCATTATCTCATCGCCTGGTGGCTTGCTAGAGCGGGGTAGAGGCCGAGCGTCTGGCGAAACTCGTTAACTGATTGCATTTCAGCGGATTGGGTTGATTATAAGAGAAGGACGGCTATCCATCTGCCCTTCCCAGTTGAGTTCGCTTTGAGCTACTGTTCGTGCTTATGCTGCTTGGGCTCAAGCCTTCTCGCTGCCGTGAAGCAGGCCGTGGCCGCCATGGCCAATGCGATGCTGGCCATCCAAGTGGAGTCGCCGGTTGCAGCGAGCTTTGGTTCATCGGCTGTCGTGCGTCCCGACTTTTTTGTAGCCGCCTCGTCGGCGTCCTTTTCAGGAGTGGCAGGATCACTTTTGTTGTCGCCGGGTGAATCTACGTCGGTCTTTCCGCCCGCCTGCTCCCCTTGGGCCTTCCCCTCCACGGTGAAGGACGCATCGGTCGCCGTCCCGTCCTTCCAGACGGCCGTGACGGTGTGTCCGCCGCCGGCGAGCGTGTCCAGGTAGGACGGCCTGAGCTCGATAATCGTGCTGCCCCTGGTTGCGGTGTAGTTCTCGGCGGAGACCTCAGTTCCGTCCACGAGGAGACGCGTGAACTCATCGAGAGGACCGCTGAAGCGGAAGGTCAGACCGGCCTCGCCGTCCTTTGCATACGCCTGCCCGTCGCCCTTGGTGGCGGCATACAGCGGAGCGGTCACGTCGAAGGTGACGTCCCCCGCGTCGTCGACATCAAAGGTCTGAACGCCGGTCTTGCCGTTACGCTCGGCGTAGGCGGAGCTGTAGACGAAGGTCTCGTGGCCCGTCTTGTCGAGGACCGCGAGGGCTTGGATTTCAAACGAGCCCATCGAGAGCGACGTGGGGAACTCGATTTCGATATAGGCCCTTGCCGCATCGTAGCTGCAGCTCAACGTTTTGCGGGTCTTTAAAGAGTTCGGGTCCTCGACATAGCCGGGGTCGCCGAGGATCGGGGAGACAGACTTTACGCCGTCCGCGTCGCCTACATTGCAATAGATACGGAGGATCCCGCCGACGGGGACCCTCTTCGCGGAGATGGAAACGTTCGAGACCGTGGGCGGGTTCCGGTCGATCGCGCTGCCGGTCACCTCGAAGCACAGCTCGCTCGGGTCGCCAACCGAGAAAGTCGCGCCCGAAATGCCGTTGGCCCTGGCGTAGGAACTCTCGTACACATCGGTCTCGAACCCTAGGCCATCGGTGACCGAAAGGCCGATCAGCCTGTGCCTTCCGATCCTATTGCTGTCGAATGTGAGGTCAAACCCGTCGATAGACGAGCCTCCGTGATAATAGGCTGACGAAACAGAGCAGCCGTCGTCCGAATTCTCCCAGCCCTGCCGCAGTATGGGGGAAACGGAGCGAACGCCGTCGGCATCGGAGACGGTCCAAGAGATGTGGAGGTCGGCACCGGTTGCGACCTCCCTGCTCGAGAGCGACACGGAGGACACGGTCGGCGGGTTTTGGTCCTCGGGTCCCTCGGTCACCTCATACTCGAGGGGGTCGGTGGTGAAGGTCGGACAGTCGAGCCCCTTCTCCTCGGCATACGTCGTGTCGTAGACATCGGTAACCCATCCAAGACTATCGGTCACGCCGAGGCCGATGATCCGGTACCTGCAGGGCCGGTCGCTCGGGGAGGTGGAGATATCGAAGCCCGCGGTCGTGTTGCCGGTCGACGAGAAGGCGAGACGGGAACTGATTCCATGGTCTCCGGTATCGTTTTCGACAAGGACTTCGACTATGGGCGTGACGGACCGTACCCCGTCAGGGTCATCGACGCTATAGCCGACATGCAGCGTGGAGCCGGCCGTGACTGTCGTCGCGGATATCGTCACGTTGGAGATGCTGGGCGGGTTCGGGTCCGACGCGGCTAGGGCGGTTGAGGGCAAAGCAAGCGCTACGGTGGCGGACAGCGAGGCGAGCAGGCTAAGCGCGAAGCGCCTGGAGAATTTCAAGGAGGTCATTGGTGGTGCCGATCTTCCATAATTGTTGCAGCGATACCAGTATATCTTTGGCCCATGCTAGCCAGATGTTCTTTCCGCGAACGGCTCGTTAGTTTAGAGACGGCATATGGACGCCTGTCTCGTCCACGTTTCTCGTAAGGGCGATTATAAGGACATGAAGAGACTTTCTCGGAACAATCAATTGGGGATATCAAAGAAATGCTGGACGCCTCCTGATCGCTCAATGCCTTTGAGGTGAAATGCGGCGCATCGGCTACGTTGTTGAGATCATTTATCGAGCGATACGTCATTCCAGCTGAGGCCACCGTCATGAGGCTTCTGTTCCTACACCCCCCGCAATCCCGCGCGCGGCACCCAACAGCTCGTACTCCCTCTCGCTCCACTGGCACAGCTCGGCAGTCTCGACGGCGTCGCGACACAGGTCCAGAAACACCTCAGCTCCCTCGCAGAAGCACTCGCGGGCAAAGTCACCCGAACCGCTTGCGACGCACGTGCCGTCGGCAAACAGCTTCCAGCTAGACAGCTCGCGCGAGTCGTCTCCAAGCAGCTTGATCTGCAGTACGTGCGGGTCGCCGGCGGTGTAGAGCTCTTTCTCGAGCGCCTGCACGGTAAAGCGCATCTGGTGGAGGAGACTGCTCTTGACCATGGCCGAGGCGTAGCCGTTCGGCTTGTCCAGAAGATGCATTCGTTTTGGCTTGGCTGTCAGGTTGTGGAAGTTGCGCTCACTGCGCACGGAGAAATTGTCCATACGGACTCCTTTCATCGATGTTGGCAGGGCCACCGTGCCTCTTGGCCGGTTGGCGTCGGGATCGTGGAGCCAACTCTCTACCCCGACTCTGGATAAAACGCGCCCGCTCCTTGCGGGCACGATGGGGTCTATCAACGTGTACGGACATAAATCAAGCGCCATCCGCGAAATGACGCGCGGATGGCGTTGGTTTCCCAAGTGATTATTCGGCTTCCATCCGGAAAAGTGTCGAAATCAGCCGTGTAAAAGTACGGAAAAGTGTCGAGATAGGCATCTTAAAACTTCGGAAAAGTGTAGCTGGATGACAAAACAGCACTTAGAAGCCGGTGCTGGATGCGGGATCCTGCGGCCGCCTTCAGCCCTCGCTACTCGTCGTCCCCGTCGTTGGGGTCGCCTTTGAGGGTGTTGATGTCCAGGTGCTGGTTGTCGTCCTCTTTTTGCTGGGTCTCCGACTCCGCTTGGGTGGGGCTGCGGAACAGCTGGAATCCCTCAAACGCAATGACGCCGAGCAGGGCAATGACAATGGCGATAAAGGCAACCTTGACTGCCTGCGGAAATTCCGAGAAACGCAGCGCCTTTTCCTCGGCGTAATAATCGGCGAAGCGCTCTTCGCCCGTGCTTTTGGTATACGCCGGTGCGGACGCGGCCTCCGGGTCATATTCCGGTGCAGGTGTGGCAGTGTACGGATCGTTGAGATAATCGCTCGATGCGGTGCCATAATCCTCGGTCTCGATGCGACCGGTGCCAGCATAGTCATCGGAATAATCGGAATATGCCGCACCACCCTCATAGTCCGCTGCGCTCGTGTTGGCGGCAAAAAGCGGGTTAACTGGAACGTCGAGCGCCGGCATGCCGGTAGAGGTCTCATCCAGATCGGCTGCAGCCCAGGAATCGTAGGCAACCTGACGGGCAACGGGCTCATCGAGCCTTGCGACCGGAGGCTTGCGTGCCGCAGGAACGGGCAACTGCTGGGCGTTGTACATAACGGTGCTGTCGGCCGATTTGCCCTGCGTCGCTGCAGCGAGAAATGCCGCCGTCTCGGACGGGTCGCTTGCGGGGCGGGGAGCGGGCGTGGGCGCCGAAGTGGGTGCGGGCGTAGGCGCGGGCGTCGAAACAGGCGACTGCGCAGGAGTCGGCGCAGGTGCGGACTTAGGCGCAAGTGCGGGATTGGGGCTTGACGGGCGAGCCCCACCGCCCATGAGTTCGTCGGCGGTCCACGGGCGATCATCCATCACGTCGTCAAGGCTCAGTGAAAACAGGTCGTCTTCACCCTCATCGAACATGCGGTGCACATGCCCACCAATTGCCGGAATCAATCCGCGACCGGTGCATGATGCCTTGCTCAACGCCATTCTGTTCCATCCTTTCGAAATACTAATGACATCGATTATATGGAACTTCCCAAGCGGCTCGGTCTTGGATTCGTGCTTTCCAGAACTCACGCCCAAAAGGGGAGGGCAATCCGGGCGAGTGCCTACTTATCGCCGGCCGCCGCCTTGGCCTCATTGAGGTAGCTATAGAAGCTGTACTTTGAGATGCCAAAGAACTCGCAGGCGCGCTCGCTCGACTTGGAAATGAGGAAGGCGCCGCGACGGTCGAGGTAGCCAATGGCACGAATGCGCTCGTCTTTGGTCATGAGCGCCGCGGGCTTGCCCACAAACTGCTCGCACTCGTGCAGCAGGTCCTCGAGCAGGTCGCCGATGTTCTTGGTAATGGGCTCGGGCTCGGTATAGCCCGTGCCGCCGGTGCCGGTAAAGGCGTCGAGCGAACGCTCAAAAGCCTTCATAAGCGTAATGTCAAAGTTGATGCCCAAAATGCCGACGGGCTTGCCTTCGTCGTTGCGGATAAAGATAGTCGAGGACTTGAGCAGCTTGCCATCGGTGGTTTTGGTGAGGTATGGCTCGCGGTCGTGTACGTCGGCGGTGCCCTCGTGCATGGACTCAAACACGATATGGCTGGGGCCGTCACCCAGTTTGCGCCCGCTGACGTGGCCGTTTTCGATCACTACGATGGAGTGGTCCACGTCCTCGGTCTCCAGATCGTGGACGACGACTTCGCAGCTGGGGCCAAATTGGAGCGCCAGGCCGTGTGCAAGGCGCTTATAAAACTCAATCTGTGCGGGGGTCATAGGTGCCTTCCTAAAAATTAGTTTGGGCTCACTGTGCCATAAACCACACTTGACCGCAAACAAATCCATCAACAAGGCAATTCATAACCGTTCGGCGGCGAAAAAGTACCGATTGCGGCAACAAACAATTCGTTAGGTATACCAATCAAAAAGTGTGATAGAACATTACTAACAAACTTTTTGTTTGGCATCCACATAAAAGTTCAGTCGCATGAATGGGAATGGGCTGAAACGCGTATGCGGGGGCCGGCAAGAGAGGACTTAAGGAGTTCACCGTATGGCCGATAAGATCCAGTGGGCGGGCAACACGATGCCCAAGAGCGATGACAAGCACTTGGGAATCATGAGTCTCGACCACGTGAAGAAGGCCCGTGCCTTCCACCAGTCGTTCCCTCAATATACCGTCACCCCGCTTGCCCGCCTGGACGGTCAGGCTGCGCGCCTGGGTCTGTCCAACCTGTGCGTTAAGGACGAGAGCTATCGCTTTGGCCTCAACGCCTTTAAGGTTCTGGGCGGCTCGTTTGCCATGGCCAACTACATTGCCGACGAGACCGGCAAGGACGTTGCCGACTGCACCTTCGATTACCTGACCTCCGATCAGCTGGCCGAGGACTTTGGCCAGGCCACCTTCTTTACCGCCACTGACGGCAACCATGGCCGCGGCGTGGCATGGGCTGCCAACAAGCTGGGCCAGAAGGCTGTCGTGCACATGCCCAAGGGTTCCACCAAGCCCCGCTTCGATAACATCGCCGCCGAGGGCGCCACGGTGACCATCGAAGAGGTCAACTACGACGAGTGCGTGCGCATGGCCGCCGCCGAGGCCGATGCCTGCGAGCGCGGCGTCATCGTTCAGGACACCGCCTGGGAGGGCTACGAGAAGATCCCGTCTTGGATCATGGAGGGCTACGGCACCATGGCTTCCGAGGCTGCCGAGCAGCTGCGCGAGATGGCCATCAACCGCCCGACGCACGTCTTTGTCCAGGCTGGCGTAGGCTCGCTGGCCGGCGCCGTGGTGGGCTACTTCACCAACCTGTATCCCGATAACCCGCCCACCTTTGTCGTGGTCGAGTGCGCTCCGGCCGCCTGCCTGTACAAGGGCGCTGCCGCCGGCGACGGCGACCCGCGCATCGTGGACGGCGACATGCCCTCCATCATGGCCGGCCTGTGCTGTGGCGAGCCCAACATCCTGGGCTGGGATATCCTGCGCAACCACGCTACCGCTTTCGTGTCCTGCCCCGACTGGGTCACTGCTCGCGGCATGCGCACCCTGGGCGCTCCCGAGAAGGGCGACCCGCGCGTCATCTCCGGCGAGTCCGGCGCGGTGACCACCGGCCTGGTCGAGACCCTCATGCTCGATCCCGAGTACGCCGAGCTCAAGGAGCTCATCGGCCTGGACAAGACGAGCTCCGTGCTCTGCTTCTCCACCGAAGGCGACACCGATCCGGATCAGTACCGTCGCATCGTCTGGGAGGGCGAATACCCCACTTGCTAATACTGGGTGGAGTAAATAGGTATCGCTCCGCCACCCCACAGGTAGATTCCTTCGTTTGAAAGGTTATGAACAATGGCTAAAGAACTCGATTTCGACGCTATCAAGGCTGCTGCTGAGTCTCATCGTGCTGATATGACTCGCTTCCTGCGCGCTATGATCTCGCATCCCTCTGAGTCTTGCGAGGAGGGCGAGGTTGTCGCCTGCATCAAGGCCGAGATGGAGAGCCTCGGCTATGACGAGGTCAAGGTCGACGGCCTGGGCAACGTTATGGGCTTTATGGGCGAGGGCGACAAGATCATCGCCATCGACTCCCACATCGACACCGTCGGCATCGGCAACATCGAGAACTGGGACTCCGATCCCTATGAGGGCTACGAGACCGACGAGATCATCTACGGCCGTGGTGGCTCCGACCAGGAGGGTGGCATGGCTTCTGCTACCTACGCTGCCAAGATGATGAAGGACATGGGCCTCATCCCCGAAGGCTACAAGATCATGGTCGTCGGCACCGTCCAGGAAGAGGACTGCGACGGCATGTGCTGGCAGTACATCTACAACAAGGACGGCATTAAGCCCGAGTTCGTCATTTCCACCGAGCCCACCGACGGTGGCATCTATCGCGGTCACCGCGGCCGCATGGAGATCCGCGTCGACGTTCATGGCACCTCCTGCCACGGCTCCGCTCCCGACCGCGGCGACAACGCCATTTACAAGATGGCCGACATCATCGCCGACGTCCGCGCCCTCAACAACAATGGCTGCGACGAGTCGACCGACATCAAGGGCCTCGTCAAGATGCTCGACCCCAAGTACAACCCCGAGCACTTCGAGGACGCCCGCTTCCTGGGCCGCGGTACCTGCACCGTCAGCCAGATCTTCTACACCAGCCCCAGCCGCTGCGCTGTCGCTGACTCCTGCGCCATCTCCATCGACCGTCGCATGACCGCCGGCGAGACCTGGGAGTCCTGCCTGGACGAGATCCGCAACCTGCCGGCAGCCAAGAAGTACGGCGACGACGTGAAGGTCTCCATGTACATGTACGACCGTCCGTCCTGGACCGGCGAGGTCTACGAGACCGAGGCTTACTTCCCCACGTGGATCAACAAGGAGACCGCTCCGCACGTCAAGGCCCTCGTCGACGCCCATAAGGCTATGTTCGGTGACGAGCGCATCGGCTGCGAGCCCAGCATGGACAAGCGCACCGGTCGTCCGCTGTGCGACAAGTGGACCTTCTCCACGAACTGCGTTTCCATCCAGGGCCGCTATGGCATCCCCTGCGTCGGCTTTGGCCCGGGTGCCGAGTCTCAGGCTCACGCTCCCAACGAGGTCACCTACAAGGACGACCTGGTCACCGCTGCCGCCATGTATGTGGCTGCCCTGAACCTCTACGATCCGAGCCAGGCCGATGGCGATGCCACCGTGTTCCGCGCCGGTCTGACCAACAACAAGATCGACTAGTCCCATTCCTCGATCTTGTTGAGCCGGGGGCAGTTTATGCCCCCGGCGCCTCCTGTTGACTTGGGGCCCGCGGTCGTTATCTCCCATGCTTCCTCGACGGTGGCGGGTCCTCGTCATAGCGCTCTGCATGTTCTAGCCACACGCGCATGCCGGAGCGCATCTACTCATTGCGATCGTTTCACCTTTAGAAAGGACATTTACATGGACGCCAAGTTTACCGAGCTCGTCGAGCAGCTGAACGGCCTCGATTTTAAGGGTATGTACGGCAGCGACTTCCTGCACACCTGGGATAAGACCACCGATGAGCTCAAGGCGCTCTACATCGTCGCCGACGCTCTGCGCGAGCTGCGCGAGAACAACGTTTCGTCCAAGATCTTCGACTCCGGTCTTGCCGTCTCCCTGTTCCGCGACAACTCTACCCGTACGCGCTTCTCCTTCTCTAAGGCCGCCAACCTGCTCGGCCTTGAGCTGCAGGACCTGGACGAGAAGAAGTCCCAGATCGCTCACGGCGAGACCGTCCGCGAGACCGCTACCATGATTTCCTTCATGGCCGACGTCATCGGCATCCGCGACGACATGTACATCGGCAAGGGCGACGCCTACATGGTCGAGGTCTCCGAGTCTGTCCAGCAGGCTTACGAGGACGGCGTTCTGGATCACCGTCCCACGCTCATCTCCCTGCAGTCCGACTCCGATCACCCCACGCAGTCCTCTGCCGACATGCTCTACCTCATCAACGAGTTTGGCGGTCTTGAGAACCTCAAGGGCAAGAAGGTTGCCGTTACCTGGGCCTATTCTCCCTCGTACGGCAAGCCGCTGTCCTGCCCGCAGTCGCTGATCAGCCTGCTGCCCCGTTTTGGCATGGACGTCACCCTGGCTCACCCCGAGGGCTACGACCTCATGCCCGAGGTCGTCGAGCGCGCCAAGAGCTATGCCGCCGAGTCCGGCACCACCTTTAAGCAGGCCAACACCATGGCCGAGGCCTTCGAGGGCGCCGACATCGTGATCCCCAAGAGCTGGGCTCCGTTTGCCGCCATGGAGAAGCGTACCAACCTGTACGCCGAGGGCGACGACGCCGGCATCGCAGCGCTCGAGAAGGAGCTGCTCGCCCAGAACGCCACCCATCAGGATTGGTGCTCCACGACCGAGCTCATGGAGAAGACTGCCAACGGCCAGGACACCATCTTTATGCACCCGCTGCCCGCCGACATCTCCGGTGTCTCCTGCGAGCACGGCGAGGTCAACGCCGACGTCTTCGACATGCACCGCGTGGGCATGTACAAGGAGGCCAGCTACAAGCCGTACGCCATCGCAGCCATGATGTTCCTGCAGAAGGTTGCCGATCCCGCCGCTACCCTCAAGGCCCTCGACGAGCGCAACACCGCCCGTTGGTTCCAGGCCTAAAGCTGGGCTGAGGTAAGCCATGTAAAGGGGGCGCTCTGCCAACCGGCGGGGTGCCCCTTTTTTGCATCGCGGGCGTGCGGGATAAGCGCTTTCGATGTGGATGCCCGCGGCGCGAGTTATGGGTACGATGGTTTCAGGGGAGGTATCACCATGAAACTTGGATGCGTCATTATGGCATCGGGCGAGGGCAAGCGGTTTGGCTCTAACAAGATGCTTGCCGATATCTATGGCGAGCCGCTGATTGCCCGGACCATCGATTCGGTTCCCCGGGGCTTTGACGTCGTGGTTTCGACGCGTTGGCCCGGGGTCGCTCAGATTTGCGAGGACAAGCATTGCCCGTGCGTGCTGCACGATGGCGAGCTGCGCAGCGAAAGCGTCCGTGCGGGCCTTTCGTGGGGAGTCGAACGCAACTGGAAAGGTTGCCTCTTTTTGCCGGGCGACCAGCCGCTCGTGAGTTCGGATTCTTTTGAGGCCATGGTTCGTGTATTTGACGAGCGTGGCCGCAAGCATCCGGTGCGTCTTGCGTGCAACGGTGAGCCTTCGAGCCCGGTGCTCTTTCCGGCGGAACTGTTCGATGCACTTATGTGTCTCGAGGGCAAGGACGGCGGCGGTTCGATCCTCAAGAGCCGTATCGACGTGGTGCTGGTCGAGGCGCGTGCCTACGAGCTGTGGGACGTCGATACCGCCAAGGGACAGCAACGCATAACGGAGCATATCGCGGCCTGCTCGTATTTTGATCGCGTGGCCAACAGTATTAATCAATAAGGAGCAACATGATCATCATCAAAAACGGCGCGCTCGTGACGCCCCAGGGGTTTCGCCGCGCCGATCTTGCCATGGAGGGCGATAAGATCGTGCGGATCGCCGCGGCGATTGAGCCGGCCGAGGGCGATACCGTTGAGGATGCCGTGGGCTGTTGGGTGTTCCCCGGCTTTATCGACGGCCACACGCACATGCAGTGCTGGACTGGCATGGATTGGACGGCCGATAGCTTTGAGACCGGTACGCGTGCGGCTGCCTGCGGCGGTACGACGACCATCGTGGACTACGCGACGGCCGATCGCGGCGTGACCATGCCCGATGCCCTTGCCGAGTGGCATCGCCGCGCCGACGGAACCTGCACGGCCAACTACGCTTTTCATATGGCACTCGCCGAGTGGAATGAGCGCAACCGCGCCGATCTTTCGGCCATGCGCGAGGCGGGCGTGTCGTCGTTTAAGACCTACTTTGCCTATGACCACCTGCGCTTGGACGATGCCGAGACGCTCGAGGTGCTCGAGGAGCTCAAGCGTATTGGCGGCATGCTGTGCGTGCATTGCGAGAACGGCACGTTGGTGAATGAACTGCAGAAGCGCGTGTTTGAGCGGGGCATCCACGGGCCCGAGGGGCATGCGCTCAGCCGTCCGGACGTGTGCGAGGGTGAGGCCGTGAGCCGCCTGCTGTATCTGGCGCACTTGGCCGGGGACGCTCCGGTCAACGTGGTGCACCTTTCGACCAAGCTGGGGCTCGAGGCCATCCGTGCTGCCAAAGCGCGCGGGCAGAAGAATATCTATGTCGAGACCTGCCCCCAGTATCTGATGCTCGACGACACCTGTTATCTGGAGCAGGGCGAGGACGGCTTTGCGGGTGCCAAGTATGTGATGAGTCCGCCGCTGCGCCATGCGGGTGACCGTGCAGCCCTGCGCGAGGCGCTTGTGGCCGGCGAGATCGATACGATTGCGACCGACCACTGCAGCTTTAACCTGCACGGGCAAAAGGACCGCGGGCGCGACGACTTCCGCGCGATTCCCAACGGCGGGCCCGGCGTGGAGCATCGCCCCGTCGCGATTGCCACGAGCTTTGAGGGCCAGCTGGGCCCCGAGGACCTCTGCCGCTTGATGAGCGAGAACCCGGCGCGCGTTTTTGGCATGTATCCGCGCAAGGGCTGTCTTGCCGAGGGTGCCGATGCCGACGTGTGCGTGTGGGATCCTTGCGCGCGTTGGACGATCAGCGCCGCGACGCAGCATCAGGCCGTGGACTACACGCCGCTCGAGGGCTTTGAGGCACATGGCCGCGCCAAGGCCGTGTTTGTGAACGGCGTGCTGGTGGCGCGCGATGGCGAGCCCACCGGAGCCCAGACCGGTCGCTACGTGCCCCGCTAGCAGCAAAGATGCCGTGTCCCCTCCTCAGTTGCGGTGAAATACGGACTGTTTGCGGCCGTCGGGCGGCCAAACAGTCCGTATTTCACCGCAACTGAGGAGATGGGGCCGGCTACTTGAGGCTGCTGGCGACGACGGGGCGGTCGAGAGCTGCCTCGAAGCGGTCGGCCATCGTGGGGTCGCTGAGCGTGTCGACTTGGTTGAGCATGACGCGTGCGGTGCTGAGTTTCAGCGCCTGCATCTCGGCATTGAGCACCATGGCGACGCGCTCGGGCGTGGCGATGTCAGTGAGCTCGCAGCCGCAACGCTCGCAAAAGAGCTCGGGGCGGTGGACGGCTTCGTTGATGGGCTTGCCGAGCCCTGAGGCGCCGGCGATCCAGACGATGTTGGCCGTGCCAGAGGGAATCACCGGCTCCCAGGCGGCGTGGGCCTTGAGCGGGAGCCGCTTGCTGCCGTCCGCCTCGGCCAGGACGTAGTCAAAGCGCTGCGCCAGCTGGTCGAGCGGCTCGGCAGGGGAGGAGAGCTTGCCCGTCTCCGGGTCCAAAACACCCGCCTGGCAGATGCCTCCGCGGCTCATGCCTGCGCATGCCTCGCAGGTGCAGCCGGGAACATGCAGGGCGCCCGGTTTCCAAGGCGCGGCGTCCAGGCGACGGCTCGACCCGTCCCACGGCACGCCGGCGACGGGGAACATATGCGTGGTGGTGCAGAGGAGCGCGCGGCCGCCAGCGCGCATAAGCTCAAGGCCGAGCGTCTTTAGCAAGGTCGACTTGCCACCGCTGCCGATAATCGCGGTAATGCCCGGTTTGATCCTGAGTGCCGAGGCAAGATTGCCGCTAACCGTTTCCATCTGTTCACCGCCGTATAATACTGTGATAATAAATAATCATCAGAGTAGCGGTCGAACCGCATTTGCTCTGCTCAAACCGTAGCACAGGGAGGTGTCCCGGGAATGCTCGTTTATGTTCGCGGCGCCGGCGATATCGCCACGGGCGTCGCCGCTCGCTTGGTGCGCGCCGGCGTGTCGGTCGTTATGGCCGATATCGCGGTTCCCACGTGCATCCGCCGCACAATCAGTTTTTGCGAGGCTATTCGCTTGGGCGAGGTCGAGGTCGAGGGCATTCGCGCTCGCTTGGCACAGACGCCGGCAGAGGCGCTTGCAATTACCGAGGCTGGAGACGTCGCCGTTGTGGTGGACCCCCAGGCCAAGATGCTCGGCGAGCTGAAACCCGCTGCCGTGGTCGACGCGATTCTGGCTAAGCGCAACCTGGGTACCACGCGCGACATGGCGCCTGCCGTCATCGCCGTGGGGCCGGGCTTTACCGCGCCGGTTGACTGCGACGCCGTGGTCGAAACCATGCGCGGGCATTTCCTGGGCCGTGTCATTACCCAGGGTTCGCCCCAACCCAACACGGGCGTGCCGGGCATTATCGCTGGCTATGGCAGAGAGCGCGTTATCCACAGCCCCGCCGCCGGCGTGTTTCGGTCCGACCGCGCGATCGGCGACATCGTGAGCGCCGGAGACGTGATTGGCTACGCGGGCGATTCGCCCATGTGCACGCAGATCGATGGCTGTCTGCGCGGGCTTTTGGCGAACGGCGTGCAGGTGACTGAGGGCTTTAAATGCGCCGATGTCGATCCGCGCGGCGATGCCAGCTATATCAACTACATTTCGGACAAGGCGACGTCGGTCGGCGGCGGTGTGCTCGAGGCACTCGCCATGCTCACCGGTGTATTCCAGGGATAGGAAATTGCAATGGAAAAGCTCGATGTGGTGAATGCTGCGCTTGCCGCCCTGCGTGCTGGCGAGACGTGCGAGCTCGTGGTCGTGGCCGGCACGGCGGGGTCGTCGCCGCGCGGCGTGGGCGCCTGGATGGCCGTCTTTGCCGACGGTGGCCAGGCGGGCACTATCGGCGGCGGCAAGATTGAGCTCTTTGCGCTGGATGAGGCGCGCGAACTCCTGAGCGCGGGACAGTCGCGTCTGGTCCGCTACACCATGGGCGGCGAGAACTCCGATACCGGCATGATCTGCGGCGGAGTCATCTGCCTGTGCTATCTGCACCTGGACGCGACCAAGGTACCGTTGCTCCAGTCGGTTGCCGACGTCTTGGCCTATCGGCGCATCGGCGACTTCGTCATCGACTTTGAACCGTTTATCGCGAGCGCGCTCGAGGGCGATGTGGCCGAGTACCATGGCGAGGAATCGCGCCGCACCATTGCGGGCAGCCCCGGGCTTTCGCTGGTGGAGGAGGGGAGTAAGGTCACCTACACCAACGCGGCCTCTGAGATTCCCGCGGCGCACATCGAGACGCTCTGCCCCGAGGGCCTGACCTATATCTTTGGCTGCGGCCACGTGGGCGCCGCGACGGCGCGGGTGCTTACGGTGGCGGGCTTTGCCGTCGTGGCGTGCGACGACCGCCCCGGCACGCTGACCCCCGATTGGGTGCCCGGTGTCTACGACCGTCGTCTGGTCGACTACAAGAGCCTGAGCAAGCAGTGCCCCATCGGCCCGCGCGACCTGGTGGTCGTCGCCACGGCGGGTCACAAGTCCGATATCGACGTGGTGATTCAGGCCATGCGTGCCAAACCCGCCTATCTGGGCTGCTTGGGCTCGCGTCGCAAGACGGCCTTTGTGCGCGCCCGCCTGGAGCAGGAGGGCTTTACGCAGGACCAGATCGACGAGCTACACCTGCCGATCGGCGTTGCCATCGAGGCCGAGGATCCCGAGGAGATCGCTATCTCTATTGCCGCCGAGATGATCCACCTGCGCCGCACCAAGCTCGTCCCCCGCAAGCGCTAGTCGCATCCCCACCAATAAGTTGCGGTGAAATACGGATTGTTTAAGCCTGTTAGGCCGCCCAACAGTCCCTATTTCACCGCAACTGCTTTTTGGGATCCATTTGTGCGGGGGAGTTGTGGAGTTGTGCAGGCAGACGAGGTTTTTCTGGAAATACGCTCCCGATGCGCGTATAGTACCGATTGTTTTGTCGGCTCCTGCTGCGTCGAGTCCAGACCGCGAAATGCCATGAGCGGCGCGGATGCAGCCAGGAGGCACGAGGACAACCCATCGTGGCCACGCCCCGTGCTTAAAACCCCAAGAAGGAGTGAACAATGGCAGAAGAGAAGTATGTGCCGCGTCTGAAGACCAAGTACAACAACGAGGTCAAGCAGCAGCTTCAGGACAAGTTCCAGTACGAGAACGTCATGATGATCCCCAAGTTTGAGAAGATCGTCGTGAACATGGGTGTCGGCGAGGCCGCTACCGATTCCAAGGCCATCGACGGTGCCGTGCGCGACCTGCGCGCCATCACCGGCCAGCAGCCGATGATCACCCGTGCCCGCAAGTCCATCGCTACCTTCCGCCTGCGCGCCGGTATGCCGATCGGCTGCAAGGTTACCCTGCGTGGCGACCGTATGTGGGAGTTCTTCGATCGTCTGACCTCCGTCGCGATCCCCCGTATCCGCGACTTCCGCGGCATCTCCGCCAAGAGCTTCGACGGCCGTGGTAACTTCTCCATGGGCGTCACCGAGCAGCTCATCTTCCCCGAGATCGACTTCGACTCCGTCGATCACCAGCGTGGTATGGACATCACTTTCGTGACCACCGCCAACACCGATGAGGAGGCCAAGGCCCTTCTGGACGCCTTCGGTTTCCCGTTCAAGAAATAGGTTCACCTGCCCTATAAGCGCCGTTCCCACAAGGGGGCGGCGCTTGGGGCGAACAATACTCTATGTGAGGAGGATATAAGTGGCTAAGACATCGATGATCGTCAAGTGCAATCGCAAGCAGAAGTTCTCTACTCGTGAGTACACGCGCTGCCAGCGCTGCGGCCGTCCGCACTCTGTGTACCGCAAGTTCGGCCTGTGCCGTGTCTGCTTCCGCGAGCTTGCACTCAAGGGCGAGCTTCCCGGCGTTAAGAAGGCCAGCTGGTAAGTCACTACCAGCGTTTCAAGCATCAGTTTGGAACAGGGAAAACGCGCTAAAAAGGCTTTGCCGTTAAGGGCGGCGAAGAACCAAGAGCACGTGTTCATCAAGAACGAAGGAGAATCTGTATGAACCTTACAGACCCGATCGCAGATATGCTTACGCGCATCCGTAACGCTAACTCTGTGAACAAGGCCACGGTCTCCATGCCGAGCAGCAAGAAGCTCGTCGAGATCGCTCGTGTTCTGCACGAGGAGGGCTACATCGAGGGCTACGATGTCGAGGACACCGTTCCCCAGAAGACTCTGCACATCACGCTTAAGTATGGTCCCAAGAAGGCTAAGGTCATCAACGGCATCCGCCGCATTTCCAAGCCGGGCCTGCGTAAGTACACTGGCGTTGCCGACATGCCCCGCGTCCGCGGTGGCCTTGGTACCGCCATTATTTCCACCAGCCATGGCGTCATGACCGACCGCGATGCTCGCAAGCACAACGTCGGCGGCGAGATCATCGCTTACGTCTGGTAATTCGCTCGGTAGGTAGAAGGAAAGGAGATCACCGTGTCTCGTATCGGTAATAAGCCTGTCCAGATTCCCGCCGGAGTCGAAGTGGCAGTCAACGGCAACAACGTTGTCGTCAAGGGCCCCAAGGGCCAGCTCGAGCTCGATGTCTTTGAGAAGCTCGCTATCAACGTCGAGGACAACGTCCTCACCGTTTCCCGTCCCGACGACGAGCGTGAGACCCGTGCCCGCCACGGCCTCACCCGTGCCCTCATTTACAACATGGTTGTTGGCGTTTCCGAGGGCTTCGAGAAGAAGCTCGAGCTCGCCGGCGTCGGTTACCGCGTGCAGCAGAAGGGCAAGAACCTCGAGTTCTCCCTGGGCTTCTCGCACCCCGTGATCGTCGAGGCTCCCGAGGGCATCACCTTCGAGGTTCCCGACAACACCCACGTGAACGTCAAGGGTATCAACAAGCAGCAGGTCGGTCAGATCGCCGCTGAGATCCGCGGCCATCGTCCTCCCGAGCCTTACAAGGGCAAGGGTATCCACTACGTTGGCGAGCACATCCGCCGCAAGCTGGGTAAGGCCGCCAAGTAGTCGTAACCGACTCACTCGCATAAGACCAGCACCCCGTCAGGTGCTGGCAAGATCAACCTTTTTAGGAGTTTACGTATGAACAAGCATAAGGCGAAGCTGGAAGGCCTCAAGCGTCGTCAGCGTCGTGTTCGCGGCAAGGTCTCGGGTACCTCCGAGCGTCCGCGTCTTCGCGTGACCCGTACTAACGCCAACATCTATGCCCAGATCATCGACGACAGCAAGGGCTCCAGCCTGACGCTCGTCTCTGCCTCGACCCTCGAGGCCGAGTTCAAGGGCACCCACACCTCGAACAAGGAGGCTGCGGAGAAGGTCGGTCAGCTCGTTGGCAAGCGCGCCATCGAGGCCGGCATCACCAAGGTCGCCTTCGATCGCGGTGGCCGTATCTACCATGGCCGCGTCAAGGCCCTCGCCGACGGTGCTCGTGCCGCCGGTCTCGAGTTCTAGGAGGTATGTAGCACATGGCTCGTAATCAGAAGCAGCAGCGCGAGGCCTCCGAGTTCGAGGAGCGCGTCGTTTACATCAACCGCGTGTCGAAGACCGTCAAGGGTGGTCGTCGCATGAGCCTCGTCGCTCTCGTCGTCGTTGGCGACGGCAAGGGCAACGTCGGCGTTGGCATGGGCAAGTCCGCTGAGGTGCCCATGGCCATCTCCAAGGCGTCTCTCGATGCCAAGAAGAACATGTTCCACGTGCCGGTGACCGATCAGGGCACCATTCCGCACGAGGTTCTCGGTCACTTTGGTGCCGGCCGCATCATCATCAAGCCCGCTGTCGAGGGTACCGGCGTTATCGCCGGCGGCGCTGTGCGTCCCCTCTTCGAGCTTGCTGGCATCAAGAACGTCCTGTCCAAGTCCCTCGGTACCGACAACGGCCTCAACATCATCAAGGCTGCCGTCGAGGGCCTCAAGGAGCTCTCCAGCCCTGAGGACGTCGCGGCTCGCCGTGGCCTGACGGTCTCCGAGATGTTCGTCGGTAAGGAGAACTAAGCATGGCTGACACCATCAAGATCAAGCAGGTCCGCAGCACCAACGGTTGCAAGCAGGACCAGGTCCGTACTGTCCGTGCCCTCGGTCTCCACAGGATCCGCGAGGTTCGCGAGATTGCTGACAACGAGTCCGTCCGCGGCATGATCTTCAAGGTCAAGCACCTTGTCGAGATTGTAGAGGAGTAGCAAATGCAGCTTCACGATCTTACTCCCGCGCCCGGTTCCACCAAGAACCGCAAGCGCGTCGGCCGTGGCAATTCTTCGGGTCACGGCACCACTTCTGGCCGCGGTCAGAAGGGCCAGGGTTCTCGCTCTGGCGGCACCAAGGGTGCCGGCTTCGAGGGTGGCCAGACTCCGCTGGCTATGCGCCTGCCCAAGCTTCCGGGCTTCCGCAACCCCCGTCGTATCGAGTACACCGCTGTTAACGTTGAGCGTCTCGAGCGTAAGTTCGAGGACGGCGCTGTGATCGACGGTGCCGCTCTTAAGGCCGCTCGCATCACCAAGAGCGAGTTCGAGCCCGTCAAGGTGCTCGGCAATGGTGAGCTCACCAAGAAGTTCACGGTCAAGGTCGACAAGGTCAGCGCTTCTGCGCTGGCCAAGATCGAGGCCGCCGGCGGAAAGGTCGAGCTGCCGTGCTAAATGGTCTTAAGAATGCTTTCCGCATCAAAGAATTGCGCGAAAAGATTCTTTTTACCATAGCTATGCTCGTCGTGTACCGCATTGGTGCGCACGTTCCTGTGCCCGGCATTCCCTTCCAGGGGATGCTGGGCCTTTTCTCGACCGATAACAATTCGGTCGCCGCAGGTGCTATGGCCCTCCTGAATCTTTTCTCTGGCGGCGCGTTGAGCTATGTGTCGGTGTTTTCGCTGGGCATCATGCCTTACATCACCAGCTCGATCATCCTCCAGATGCTCCAGGCCGTCGTGCCTTCCCTGCATGAGCTTGCCCGCGAGGGCGAGGTCGGTCAGACCAAGATTACGCAGTATTCGCGTTACCTCACCCTGGCTCTGGCAATCCTCAACTCCGTGGGTTACCTCTTCCTCTTTAAGAGTTTCGGCATCAGCTTCAATGGCGCCGGCGCTCCCGAGATCATCTTCGACCTCATGATCGTCGGTACGCTCACCGCGGGCGCCATGCTGATCATGTGGATTGGTGAGCTCATCACCCAGCGCGGTATCGGCAATGGCATGTCGCTGATCATCTTCGCGAACATCATGGCCGGTCTGCCGCAGGCTATCTTCTCCAGCACCGAGGGCAATGCCGGTGGCATCATCACCATGGTGATCATCTGCGCCATCATCCTGCTGGTTATCCCGCTGATTGTTTTCCTTGAGCGCGGCCAGCGCCGCATCCCGGTCTCCTACGCTAAGCGCGTCGTGGGCCGTCGCATGATGGGTGGCCAGACCACCTACCTGCCCATCAAGGTCAACACCGCGGGTGTCGTGCCGATCATCTTCGCTTCGGCGCTGCTGTACTTCCCGGCTCAGATTGCCGTGTTCTTCCCCGGCATCGGCTGGATTCAGGCAGTTGCCTCCGCGCTTTCGACCGGTTGGCTCAACTGGGTGCTTAACGTTGTCCTCATCGTGTTCTTCGCGTACTTCTACACCTCCATGGTGTTCAACCCCGATGACACGGCCGATAATCTTAAGAAGCAGGGCGGCTTTATTCCGGGCGTCCGTCCGGGTAGGGCTACCGCGGCCTACATCAAGAACGCGCTCAACAAGATCACGCTTCCCAGCGCTGTCTTTTTGGCGCTCATCGCCATCGTGCCTTCGATCATCTTCTCCTTCACGGGTAACCATCTGATCCAGGCATTTGGCGGCACGTCCATCCTCATCATGGTCGGCGTCGTGCTCGACACGGTCGATAAGCTCGAAGGCCAGATCAAGATGTATGATTACGATGGATTCTTTAAATAGGCTAGAGGAGGATTGCTCATGAACCTCGTATTGCTCGGAGCTCCGGGTGCCGGTAAGGGCACCGTCGCACAGGAGCTCGTCGCCGAGTTTGGCGTCGCCCATATTTCCACGGGCGACCTGCTGCGTGCTGCCGTCAAGGGTGGCACCGAGCTTGGTATTCAGGCTAAGAAGTACATGGACGCTGGCGAGCTCGTTCCCGACCAGCTCGTGATCGACCTTGTCAAGGAGCGCCTTGCCGCCGATGACGCCCAGCAGGGCTTCATCCTCGACGGCTTCCCGCGCAACACCGCCCAGGCTGTGACGCTCGATTCCGAGCTCTCCGCCATGGGTCGCGAGATCGATTGCGCCCTTCTGGTCGATGTGGCCCCCGAGGTCATTATCGATCGTCTGTCTTCGCGTCGCACCTGCCGCGCCTGCGGTTACACCGGCACCGCTGCCGATGCCACCTGCCCCAAGTGCGGTGGCGAGATGTATCAGCGCGACGACGACAAGCCCGAGACCATCAAGAACCGTCTCGACGTCTACGAGAAGTCCACGAGCCCGCTCGTCGACTACTATCGTGGCCAGGGTCTGCTCAAGTCGGTCAACGGTGACCAGGCTCGCGAGACCGTGTACGGGGATGTCAAAGAGGCTCTCGGTCTATGATCAAGATTAAGTCTGCAACGCAAATCGAGCAGATGAAGAAGGCAGGAGCGCTATCTAAGATGGCGCTCCGCCACGTTGGAGCCATGGTGCGTCCCGGCGTTTCCACCTTTGAGCTCGATCAGCTTGCGGAGCAGATTATCCGCATGCATGGCGGCACCCCGGCCTTTAAGGGCTACGGCGGGTTCCCGGGGACCATATGCGCATCGATCAACGATGCCGTGGTCCACGGTATTCCCAACCCCGACATGATCCTGCGCGATGGCGATATCATTTCCATCGATACGGGAGCCGTTGTCGACGGTTGGGTCGGCGATAACGCTTGGACGTTTTTCGTCGGTACCCCCACGCCCGAAGCCAAGGCTTTGTGCGAGGTCACGCGCGATTGCCTTAAGGCCGCCATCGAGCAGGCTGTTCCCGGTAACCATATCGGGGACGTCGGTTATGCCGTTCAGTCCCTCGCCGAGTCTCACGGTTACGGCGTGCTTCGTGATTATGTGGGCCATGGCATTGGCCGCGTGATGCACGAGGACCCCAACGTTCCTAACTATGGAAAGAAGGGGAGGGGCGTTCGCCTCCAGGCCGGCATGGTCATTGCCATCGAGCCGATGGTTACGATGGGTTCCAACCATGTGAGCACGGGCTCCGACGGTTGGATTGTTACGACCAACGACCACCTGCCCGCCGCGCACTACGAGAACACCGTCGCCATCACCAATGACGGTCCGGTGATTCTCACCACGGATGCGCAAGGTGCTTGGTGCTCGCTCCAAGGCGGAGAAATGTAACAAGTTCCACCTAGTTGTGGAGCCATTACGAAGTTATTACGATGCGTGCATACGTGTTGTAGAATACTCAATCGCTGTCGTTTTCTAGAGAAAGATGATTGCTTGTGAAGAAGGAAGACGCAATTGAGCTCGAGGGTACGGTAAAGGAACCGCTGCCCAACGCCATGTTTAAGGTTGAGCTCGAGAACGGTCATTCGGTTCTGTGCAACATTTCCGGCAAGATCCGAATGAATTACATCCGTATTCTCCCCGGTGACAGGGTTGTCGTGGAGCTTTCCCCGTACGACCTGACCCGCGGCCGCATCACCTATCGCTATAAATAGCGGCACGCATACACGCACTCCTTTTCCGACTGCAGGCTTAGCTCAACCTACGGTCGGATTGTGTGTGAAGACCAGCCATAGTTTTAAACGCCTGCGGCTGGGCGAGTAGATAGTAGGGAAGTAGTTTGAGCGCTACCGAAAGGAAGAACGATGAAGGTACGTCCTTCGGTCAAGAAGATGTGCGATAAGTGCAAAATCATTAGGCGCCATGGCAAGGTCCTCGTCATTTGCGAGAACCCCCGTCATAAGCAGCGTCAGGGTTAAGAGAGGAGACTACGTTGGCCCGTATTAATGGTGTCGACCTCCCGCGTGAGAAGCGCGTTGAGATCGGTCTGACCTACATTTACGGCATCGGCCGCACCACTGCGACGAAGATTTGCGTCGAGTGCAACGTTAACGTGGATACGCGCGTTAAGGACCTCACCGAGGATGAGGTTAACGCCATCCGTGATTATATCGACAAGAACCAGATCATGGTTGAGGGCGACCTCCGCCGTGAGCGTAACCAGAACGTCAAGCGCCTTATGGACATCGGCTGCAACCGCGGCCTTCGTCACCGCAAGGGCCTCCCGGTCCGCGGCCAGCGCACCCACACTAACGCTCGTACCCGCAAGGGCCCGAAGCGTCAGATCGGTGCTAAGAAGAAGAAATAAGGAGCGCTAGATAGATGGCTACTGCTAAGAAGAACGTTCGCGCTGCCCGTCTGAAGCGCGCGGACCGTAAGAACATTTCCGTGGGCCAGGCTCACATTCGTTCTACGTTCAACAACACGATCGTTTCGATCACCGATCCCCAGGGCAACGTCATTTCCTGGAAGTCGGCTGGCCAGGTGGGCTTCAAGGGCTCCCGTAAGTCCACGCCGTTCGCTGCCCAGATGGCTGCCGAGGCTGCTGCCAAGCAGGCCATGGAGCACGGTATGAAGAAGGTTTCCGTCTTCGTCAAGGGCCCCGGCTCCGGTCGTGAGACCGCCATCCGCTCCCTCCAGGCTGCTGGCCTCGAGGTCTCGAGCATCCAGGACAAGACCCCCATTCCGCACAACGGCTGCCGCCCCAAGAAGCGTCGCCGCGTGTAACTGAAAGGATCGTATCAATATGGCAATCGACAGGACTCCTGTTCTTAAGCGCTGCCGTCAGCTCGGGATCGATCCCGCTGAGCTCGGTTACAGCAGCAAGAAGGAATCTATCCGTCAGCCCAAGCGCCGTCGCAAGGAATCTGAGTACGGCATGCAGCTGCGCGAGAAGCAGAAGGTCAAGTTCATCTATGGCGTTCTGGAGAAGCAGTTCCACGGCTACTTCAACAAGGCCCGCAAGATGAACGGCGTCACCGGTGAGAACCTCATGATCATCCTTGAGTCTCGCCTCGACAACGTCGTCTTCCGTCTTGGTTTCGCCCGCACCCGCAAAGAGGCTCGTCAGTCCGTCCGTCACGGTCACTTCACCGTGAACGGCAAGCGCGTGGACATCCCGTCCTACCGCGTCAAGGCCGGCGACGTCGTCGCTGTCGGCGAGAAGTTCCGTGACCTCCTCCCCATCAAGGAGGCCCTGATTTCCTCCGAGCGCTTTGAGGTCCCTGGCTGGCTCGAGGTCGATATCGAGAAGCTGTCTGGTAACGTGCTCGCTCTGCCGACGCGTGAGCAGATCAGCGGTGATATCAACGAGCAGCTCATCGTCGAGCTCTACTCTAAGTAGTCCATCCGGGCTGCTGAGGCTGGAGGTAATACATGTCAGAATTCATTAGGCCTCAGGTTCAGGTCGAAGAGATCAACGAGACGTCTGCTCGTGTCTCCGTCGAGCCGCTCGAGCGTGGCTACGGCGATACGCTGGGTAACTCCCTTCGTCGCGTTCTTCTGTCCTCGCTCGAGGGTGCAGCCGTCGAGGCTATTCAGATCGATGGCGCGCAGCACGAGTTCATGACCATCCCTAACATGGTCGAGGATGTCACCGACATCGTCCTGAATGTCAAGGGTCTTGTCTTCAGGGCTCTCGGCATGACCGACGAGGCGACCGCCACCATCTCGGTTGACGGCCCCTGCGAGGTCACCGGTGCGGACTTCTTTATTCCGTCCGAGTTTGAGTTGGTTAACCCCGAGCAGCACATCGCTACGCTCACCGAGGGTGGCCATCTCACCATGAGCATGCGCATCGGCTATGGCCGCGGCTATGTTTCTGGCGAGGCCAACAAGCGCGACAACGATCCCATCGGTGTGATCCACGTCGACTCGCTGTACTCGCCGGTTTCCCGTTGCGCCAAGCTCGTTGAGGCTTGCCGTGTCGGTCAGCACACCGACTACGACCGCCTTGTCCTCGAGATCGAGACCAACGGCTCCATCGCCCCGCGCGACGCCGTGGTCCAGGCTGCCAATATCATCAACCAGCATATGGCCGCCTTTATGAACCTTGCCGAGACCCCCGAGGTCGAGGAGGAGGCTTCGATCTTCGCTCCCGAGGTCACCAACGACAACGCCGAGCTGGACAAGCAGATCGAGGATCTGGACCTTTCCGTCCGTTCCTACAACTGCCTTAAGCGCGCCAGCATTCACTCGGTCCGTCAGCTCGTTGAGTTCTCGGAGAACGATCTGCTCAACATCCGTAACTTCGGTGTTAAGTCGATCGAGGAAGTGAAGGACAAGCTTGAGTCCATGGGCCTGAGCCTGAAGGCTTAATGCTTCGCATATTTGAGGAGAAACTAGACCATGCGTCACAACGTTAAGAAGGGCCTGAAGCTCGGCACCGATGCGAGCCACACCAAGGCCATGAAGAAGAGCCTTGCTAAGGCCCTCTTCGAGAACGACCGCATCAAGACCACCGAGACCCGCGCTAAGGCGCTGCGTTCGGTCGTCGACCCGATCATCACTTGGGCCAAGAAGGGTGACCTGCACTCTCGTCGTCTGGCTATCGCCAAGCTCGGCGATAAGCAGCTCGTTGCCGAGATCTTCGACAAGGCTGCTCAGGGCATGTGGCAGGACCGCAACGGCGGTTACACCCGCATCATGAAGCTCGGTAACCGCAAGGGCGACAACGCCCCCATCGTTATCATGGAGCTCGTCACCGAGCCTTGCACGCCTAAGGCCAAGAAGGCTGCTCCGGCCCCCAAGAAGGCCGCTGCTCCCAAGAAGGTCGAGGCTGTCGAGGAGGCTCCTGCTGAGGAGACCGCTGAGTAGACATTCCGTCTGCATAGGCTATATTCGAGGGGTACGTTCGCGTACCCCTCTTTTTTTGTCGCGATACCGTTACTTGTTTGTTGGGAGCGCCCATGACTGCGCCGTCTGATTTCAATTCGATTTCCGAGCTTGACGCCACGCTCGTTTTCCGCGTGGCCTATGATGGCTCGTCGTATAGCGGATTTGCCGAGCAGCCGGGACAGACGACGGTTGCGGGTGAGCTACGTCGAGCCATCGAGACGCTGCTTCGCCGCCCGATCGATTTGACGTGCGCGGGACGTACCGATGCCGGCGTACATGCCGTGGCTCAGTACATCAGCGTGCCTGTAACGGACGCTGAGCTCGCGTGTACGCGCCGTAGGTGGCTGCGGGCTATGGATGCCCTGCTGCCCAAAGATATCGCCATCAACGAGGTCTACAAGGCTCGTAAGGGCTTTTCTGCGCGCTTTGACGCGCGCTCTCGCACTTACACCTATCGCATTGCCGATCGTGATGCGCGGCCCGTGCTGTCACGCGGTGTTGTGTGGTGGCATCGCTATCCCCTCGACGTCGATGCGATGGCGGCCGCCTGCCCTGCGCTTTTGGGCGAGCAGGACTTTAAAAGCTTTTGCAAGGTTGCCTCGGCCGTTGGCAAGCCCACGCATCGTTGCGTGATGCGTGCCGAGTTTGGACATGAGGTTGCGTTTGGCGAGGACATCCTGACGTTCACCATCGAGGGCAATGCGTTTCTGCATTCGATGGTTCGCACGATCGTGGGCACGCTTGTCGAGATTGGCATGCATCGCCGTGAACCCGAGTGGATGCGTGAGGTCATCGATGCTTGCGACCGTACCGCTGCGGGCCCCACGGCTCCTGCCTGTGGCCTTACGTTTATGGGCGTGGATTACGATCCCGCCGAGCTTGTCGTGCTCGACTAGGGGAGGGCTCGACGCGTCGTGCGTCGACACCTGTCATCTGTGGGCTGCGCGTGTGCAACATCTGTTCTTGGCGTGCAATACAACCGGTGTCTCATTGCTTTTATTGCCGGGGTGTACCATGAACCACGATTTGATTCATTGCTGTCGAGAGGACGGATAACTTGGTTCGACGTGGCTCGCATCCGCGACTTTCGGTGATCCTTGTGGTAGAAGGTTCGCCCAGCTATGCGATGCGTGCGCTCGAGAGTATCCAGAACCAAGACCTCTACGATTTGCAGATTGTCGTTGTCTGCCGCGATGCTGCGCCCGGTGTGCGCCATTCGCTTCAAGTTGCTGCCGACAGGGACATCCATATTGATTTGATTGACGTCGAGGACGCGAAGCGCGGTGCTTGCCTTCGTGCCGGTTTTGCTGCCTCGCGTGGCTCTCAAATCATCGCTATGAACGCCGATGAGTGGCTTGCTCCGCAGTCCCTTTCCAAGATGGTCGATATCGCGTGCGATACAGCGGCAGACATGGTGTTCCCCACGGTGTCGCTCGACCGCTATGATGCACATCGAGAGCGCCATTCGCGCGTCTTGGATGCTACTCATATTTCCATTGATAGCAAATCTTCGATGGTGGCCGGGCTGCCTCAGTTGATTTTAGGCGGCCTAGTCGCTCAGACCTCTGGCGTGATGTACAGCCGCTCGCTGTTTGAGGCATGCCTGTCGCGCGGCAAGGCGTACCGTACGGTTGAGTTTATGGCTTATGCGCTCTCGCAGGCACGATTCGTGTCCGGCTGCGGCGACGCTTGTTTCCACGCGGTGGCACCTAAGCTTACAGATGCCTTTGATCCCACCATGTATGCCAGGATATCCGATGACACTCGAGCGCTCGACGAGCTTGCGGACTCACTCTCGGAAGCAGATAGCGGTGGTCGGCTCAAGCTGGCAAGCCAAAAGTTCTACTTTGCCGGACTGGTCGCCTGCATCGAGAATTTGTGTCTGAGCCCGCATGGGGTGTCGTCAATTGAGCGTTCCGCCCGCATGCGTGATATGCTCGAGGCGCCTCGAACCCGTCAGATGGTCGCCGCGCTCAAGGACAACCATCGGGGACTCGGTCTGTTGTTTGGGCCGATCGCCAGCGCCAAGCCCACGCGCTGCGTGATGTGTACGCATCTGGCAGCTTTTCTTAACCGGACGGGTGCAAAAACCGCCTAAACGGCTCATTTCGAAACAAATTTGCATAGAATTGTTTCGAAATGCGTTCTTATACACAAAAGCCTTCAAATAGCGTTAAACTATTCAACCACTGATTGATTGTCTCCGCCATCTTTTGGAGAGAGGGTTTGTATGGCTAAAAAACGCAATAGGCGCCAGGATGCCATTAGAGATATTGTGCGCAATAAGGACGTCCGCACGCAGCGCGTGCTGGTCGATGAGCTCCGCGCTATGGGCTTTGATTGCACGCAGGCGACTGTCTCTCGCGATATTGCCGATATGGGGCTGCGTAAGCTCCCTGAGGGCATCTATGTTCTGGCAGAGGACCTGCACCTGCAGCGTATGGTTTCCGAGCTCGTAACGGGCGTTTTGCGCACCGATAATCTGGTTATGATCAAGGCTCAGCCTGGTACGGCTTCCGGCATCGCCGCCGCCGTTGATGCGGCAGAGCTGCCCGATGTGCTTGGCTCGCTTGCCGGCAACGATACGATTTTGGTTATTGCCCAGACGGCCGAGGACGGCGAGCGTCTTGAAGCGCTGATCAATAAGCTGAGCAATTCTCGCAAGTAGGCGTGCGGGTCGTGCGCTCGGCACTGTGCGCGCTGACATAGTGGCTTGTAAGGGGTATCGACGTTGGTCGGTACCCCCTTTTTGTCTGCCGGTATAAAGATCGCCCATCAGGTTGCTTTAAACTAAAAAGGCCCCCGAGCAGTTTAATAAGCTGCTCGGGGGCCTTGTTGCTTATGGCCGGATGAATTTCTAGCCGACCGTATCGTCAGGCGTGGGCGAGGGGTCGGGAGTGGGCGTAGGCGTAGGCGTGCCGCCATCGCCGCCGGTCGAACCACCAGTGGAGCCGCCCGTCGAGCCACCGGTCGTACCGGTGCCGCCGGTGGTGTCGCCACCCGTGGTCTCGGTGGTCGTGGTCGTCGTGGTAGTCGTCGTGGTGGTTTCCTCTTCGTCTTCGTTCTCGTCCTTGTCGTCGTTCTCCGTCTTCTTGGTGTTGTTGGTGCCGTAGAACTTCCAGACGCTGTTGTTCTTGTAGGTGGGCGCCGTTCCGGTCGCAAACTCCTCGCGCTCGGTACCGGTCAGAACGGTGTTCATAAACCGCTTAAAGACAGGCAGGTTGGTGCTGTCGCCCAGCAGGTCTGTGCCGTATTTTTGGATGGGAATCTCGCCCGCGGAATAGCCGGTCCACAGGGCGCACGCCAGCTGCGGGGTATAGCCGCAGAACCACAGGTTGGTGGTGTTGTCGGTGGTGCCCGTCTTGCCGGCATAGGGCTGGTTGACGCTCAGGGCGCCGGCAGCACCCGTACCGCCGCCCTTCATGACGCCGGACAGAACATCGGTGACCGCGGCGGCCTCGCCCTCGGTAAGCACCTGTGAGGGATTGTCCGTGTGCTGGTACAGCACCGAACCGGTACGAGAGTCAATCTCGGTGATGGCGATCGGCTGGCGATAGTAGCCGCCGTTGGCAAACGTCGCGTAGGCGGCGGCCATCTCGAGCGGCGAGATCGAGCCGGTGCCGAGGGTCATGACGGGAACGTCCTCGATGTTGTCCTTGGCGGGATCGATGCCGAGCTTTTTGACGAGCGAGATGATCTTGCTGTTGCCGACGGCTTCCGCCACCTGGATGTAGCCGGTGTTGGAGGAGTATGCCGTCGCCTGCTTAAGCGTGATGTTGCCATAGCTATGGTTGGCGT
Source organism: Collinsella aerofaciens (assembly GCF_019131995.1). Lineage (GTDB taxonomy): Bacteria > Actinomycetota > Coriobacteriia > Coriobacteriales > Coriobacteriaceae > Collinsella > Collinsella aerofaciens_S. The sequence continues at coordinate 30,277 of NZ_JAHONA010000023.1, forward strand.
AGTTTTGGACCTCGGTCGTGGTGCCCTTGGCCTTGAGCGGCGAGTTGCAGTTGAGGGTGACGTTGGGGTTCATGCCGTTTTGGATGGCAGTTGCCAGCGTAAAGGCCTTAAAGGTGGAGCCGACGGGACGCTTGGCCGTGGCATGGTTTACGTGGTTCTCGTCGGCGTTGTAGTCATAGCCGCCCACCATGCACTTGATGTAGCCGGTCTTGGGGTCGACGACGACCATGCCCATGTCCAGGCCGTCGAGTGAGAGCGTGTCGAGCTGCTCGCGGACGGCATTCTCTGCCACCTGCTGCATCGTGGGGTCGATGGTGGTCTTGACGGTCAGGCCGCCCTTAAAGAGCACGTCGGTCGAGAACTCCTGCTCCAGCAGCTGCTTAACATAGGCGACAAAGTAGGGCTGCGAGTATACGTCGACGCCGCTGCCCGAAATCTCGGTCACGTTGAGGGTGATGGGCTCGGCCTGTGCGGCATCGTGCTCCTCCTGGGTGATGTGGCCCAGGCGCAGCATGTTGTCGAGGACCTTGTTGCGGCGAGACAGTGCCAGGTCGGGATTGACCGTGGGGTCGTACTGCGAAGGCGAGTTGGGAAGGCCGATGAGCAGCGCGGCTTCGCTCAGGGTGAGGTCGGCGGCGCTCTTGGACAGGTAGGTCTCGGCTGCGGCCTCGATGCCGTAGGCGCCGTGGCCGTAATAGATGGTGTTGAGGTACATCATGAGGATCTCGTCTTTGGAGTACATGTCCTCCATCTTGATGGCGATGTAGGCCTCGCGCACCTTACGCTCGATGGTCGAGTCGAACTGCTCCTTCTGCAGAATGGTGTTGCGCACCAGCTGCTGGGTGATAGTCGAGGCGCCTTCGTGCCCGCCGCCGAGGGTTGCCACCGCAGCACGCGCGATACCCCACAGGTCGATACCGCCGTGCTCGTAGAAGCGCTCGTCCTCGACGTCAACGGTGCCCTGCAGCACGTAGGGGGAGACCTCGTCCTTGGTGATGGACTTGCGGTTTTGCGTGTAGAAGCTCGCGATCTTGTTGCCGTTGCAGTCGACGATCTCGGTGGGCTCGCTCACCAGATACGCGTTGGCGTCGGTGTAGTCGGGCAGATCGGACAGCCAGCGGTTGACGTTGCCGACCATGCCGATGCCAAATGCCACGCCCGCGATAAGCAAAAAGCCCAAAAACGAGAGCAGGATTATGGGCAGAGCATGCGTCTTTGAACGGCTGCGTCCCTGTCGTTGGCGAGGACCCATATATTGACCTCCAGGTATGTCGTGCCGGACGGTGGATGTGCCGTCGGGGCAGGATGGACATAAGTTATTACACGATAAACCAAACGGGGCGCGCGAGGCCTCGTGTATGCTGGAAGACGGCATTTTTCAGAGTGAATGCATACCTTGGTAAGGAGTTTGTCGATGGCGATTCGGACGATGGGGCCGAGCGGACAACACGAGACTGGATTGGATGCTGCCGGCACGGCGCTGCCCGAGCTGCTGGCGCCGGCGGGCGGGCTCGACCAGATGCTTGCGGCCATCGCCGCGGGTGCTGATGCCATCTATGCGGGGTTGGGCGGCTTTAACGCCCGTGTGAGTGCCCATGGCTTTACGGATGACGAGTTTGCGCGCGGCTGCGCCGTGGCGCATGCCCATGGCGTGCGTGTGTACGTAACGCTCAACGTGTTCGTGTTTGACGATGAGTTGTCCGACGCGGTGGCGTTGGGAGCCCATGCACTGGAGCTGGGCGCCGATGCTCTGATTGTCGCCGATGCCGGGTTGGCCTGCGCGCTGCGCGCGGCGATTCCCGGGGTCGAGATTCACCTGTCTACGCAGGCGGGCGTTCATAGCGAAGGCGCCGTGCGGCTTGCCGCCGATGAGCTGGGGGTCGAGCGCGTGACGACGGCACGCGAGCTGGCGGTCGACGAGATTGCGGCACTATGTGCCACGGGCGTGCCCATCGAGGTATTCTGCTACGGTGCGATTTGCATCGGCTATTCGGGGGCGTGCGGGTTCTCGGCCCTGCGGCGTGGGCGCTCGGCGATGCGCGGCGACTGCACGCAGCCGTGCCGTCTGGCGTACGACCTAGTGGACGAGGCGGGACAGAGCGTTGTCGCCGTCGAGGGAGATCGCCTGCTGTGCCCGCGCGACTATCTGGGTATTGCGCATCTGCCCGAGCTTGTAGATGCCGGCGTGGCGTCGCTCAAGATCGAGGGGCGCATGAAGAACCCCGATTACGTATTCAACGTGGTGCGGGTGTGGCGCCAGGCACTCGATATGCTGTGCGACGGCGCGTGGGACCCCGGTGCCGTGGAAGAGCTTGAGCGCGAGCTGGGAAGGTCGTTTAACCGTGGGTTTACCGATGCGTACCTGCGAGGGCGTTCGGGTGCCGAGCTGATGAGCTTTGAGCGTGCGATTAACCAGGGCGTGCGCGTGGGGCGCTTGGTCGCTGTGGGCCACGAAGAGGTGACCGTTGAGCTCGACGCCGCCGTGGCGGCGGGTGACACGCTCGAGATTCGGTTCTATCCGGGTGTCGACGCGCGTCCCGATGTGCCCAAGCGCTGGCCGCAGGTGCCCTGCCCGGTGGATGCCGCAGCGGGGAAGCGCGTCGTCGTGCATTGCAAGCGTAAGGTGGACACGGGCTGCGAGGTGTACCTGATTCGCAGCGCCGGTGTGTTGGAGCAGACGGCGACGGTGTTGGAGCGCATGCGGGCCGAAGTGGATGCGATTGCGCCCGTTGCACGTGCCGTTGAGGTACTGCCCTTTGAGGACGTTGCGGTGGATGGCGGTGCGTCGACGGAGTTGGTGGAGTGCGCGGTTCCCGCTCGCATGGTTTTTGCTTGGCAGCTGATGGATGCCGACCCGCGCGGAGAACTCGATTTGTCCGACGCCGTTGTGGTGCTTGACGAGGTGTGCCGCACGGGTGACGCTGACCGGACTCGCTCACTGATACAGCGTGCCGGGCGCGTCGTCTGCCGCAACCTGGGACAGGTGGTGATCGCTCGCGAGCTGGGCGTGACGTTTGACGTGGCGGCGCCGGTGTTCTGCGCGAATCGGGCCACGCTTGCCTGGCTGCGCGAACTCGGTGCGGGGCGGGTGTACTTGCCGGCCGAGTTGCTCGGCAATGATGCGGAGCGTATTGCCGAACTGGCTGCTGAGCCCGGCGTCTGGGGTTCGGTCGACGCCGACCGTCCCGAGCTTATGGTGTGCGAGCACTGCCTGCTGACCGCCGAGGGCGTCTGCGCTACCGATGCGACGGGACAGGTCCGTTGCCGCGACTGCTTGCGTCGTCGGCAGGTACGCTATCTGGTCGAGCGTGACGGTACACGTCTGCTGGTCGCCGTTGACGCGTGCGGCAGGACGAGGATTTTCCTGTCGTAGGTGCCGCGTCGCGTCAGTTTGTTATCATATGAGAGTTTATGGACTTCCAGCACCGCCGTATCCGGTGAGGGTGCTATAGCAAAAGGAGGATACCCAATGCTGTCTGTCGACGAGCAAATGCGTATCATCACCTCGGGCGCAGCGCAGATCGTCCCCGAGGCCGACCTTCGCAAGAAGCTTGAGAAGGGCGAGCCCCTCAACATCAAGCTCGGCGTCGATCCCACCAGCCCCGACCTGCACCTGGGCCATGCCGTGCCCCTGCGCAAGATGCGTCAGTTCCAGGACCTGGGCCACAACGTCACCCTCATTATCGGTAACGGCACCGCACTGATCGGCGATCCTTCGGGCAAGAACTCCACCCGCCCGCAGCTTTCGCAGGAGCAGATCGAGGCCAACGCCGAGACCTACGTGAGCCAGGCCATGAAGATCCTGGATCCCGAGAAGACCACCATCGTGCACAACGGCGACTGGATCCTGTCGATGGACCTGGCCGGCCTGCTGCAGGTGTGCTCCAAGTTCACCGTCGCCCGCATCCTCGAGCGCGATGACTTTACCAAGCGCTACCAGTCCCAGACGCCGATTGCCCTGCACGAGTTCCTGTACCCCGTGATGCAGGCCTTCGACTCCGTTCAGATCAAGGCCGACGTGGAGATGGGCGGCACCGACCAGCTCTTCAACCTGCTCGCTGGTCGCGAGCTCATGGAGAAGATGGGCATGGAGCCGCAGATCGCGCTTACCATGCCGCTGCTCGAGGGCACCGATGGCGTGCGCAAGATGTCCAAGTCCTACGGCAACTACATCGGCCTGACCGATGCTCCCAAGGATATGTTCGGCAAGACCATGTCCATCCCCGACGAGATGATCGGCAAGTACTATCGTCTGGCCAGCTCGCTCACCCCGGCCGAGGTCGACAAGATCGACGCCGCCCTGGCCGACGGTTCCGCCGACCCCTATGAGCTCAAGCGCGCGCTGGGCCGCGACCTGTGCGACACCTATCACGGCGCCGGTGCCGGTGACGAGGCTCAGGCCGAGTTCGACCGCGTGTTCAAGGAGGGCCAGCTTGCCGACTTCCCCGAGAAGCACGTTGATCTGACTGTTAACGACGAGGGCCAGATCTACCTCGCAGGCCTGCTTAAGGACCTGGGCCTTTCGGCGAGCGCCGGCCAGGCCCGTCGCGATATCGACGGCGGCGGCGTCAAGATCAACGGCAAGGCCGTGGCTCCCAAGAGCTACAACATCGATCCGAGCGCCCTCAAGCTGGGCGACACCCTCTCCGTAGGCAAGCGCAAGGGCTTCAAGTTGATTTAGCTCCGCCGTTCTACCGAACGGCGGACCGGCCGACGCTGCGCGGGCCGCATTTGGACAATCTGACGTTCAACTTCAAGGGCGCGACCAGAAGGTCAGCGCCCTTTCGTTTCACGTCACCTTGTCTCAAATGCGGCCCGCTCGCTGGCGCTACCAAAACATCGGCGTCGCTTTGGTCGCAAGTAGTCGTTGGGTGTTCCTATAGTTTTGTCAACCGTCGGGGCTACTCCCGGTAGGGCACCCGGTCGCGCATCACGGCGTATATCGCCCTGAGCCGCTTCCTCGCGACGGCCTTGAGCGCCCGCCCGTGCCCCATGCCCCGTGCCCTGCAGGCCCGGTAGTACTCGCCGTAGCGCCCCGAGGACCTCACCAGGCTGTTGCACGAGAAGATCAGCAGGGACTTGAGCCTCGCGTCGCCGCGCCTGGACGCCCTGACCGACCTAACCGACGTGCCGGAGCTTCTCACCCTCGGTGCGATGCCGCAGTACGAGGCCAGGTGGTCGTGGTCTGGGAACCTCCCGATGTCGACCGACACCGCGAGCTGCGCCGCCGTCCTCGGCCCGATGCCGGGCACGGTGAGTAGACACGCGTAGGTCTCGTCGCCCTCGAGCAGCGCCGCCGTCTCGGCCTCGAGGGCCCCGGCCTCGTCGAGGGCCCCCGATATCCGGGCGGCCAGGAACCTGACCTGCCTGTTCTCGGCCTCGATGAGCGCCGGCGGGGGCGCAGTCGAGGCGGCCGCGGCCTCCCCGGCGGCCTCGGCCTGCGGCCCCTCGGCCCCCGAGCGGGCGATCCCCCACGCCCCGCCGAACCCGGCGAGCAGCT
>NZ_JAHONA010000024.1 GCF_019131995.1 Collinsella aerofaciens
CATCCTCTGGACCGTGTCCCGCTCGTGCCTCGTGAGCCTTCCGTAGGCCCTCGGGACCGCCCTCGCGGAGCCCCTATTCTTCTTTCCGGACATGCCGTCCTCCGATCTCCCGGGGCCGGCCGGTCCGGCCCTCAGGGTATCGGGTTCCCACATTCATCCGCACATGTGCGGATGAATGTGGGAAGTGTTCGGATGAAGTTGATAATCAAGGTTTAAGTCTGTCCCCAATGAGTAGGTGCGGAAAGGGTGTGAATGTTTGATTTACGCGCTATGATGTGCCCTTGCATAGAGAGCCCGGCGGAATGGTAACGGTCGCCGGGACACGTTTTTGAAAGGGGCTATCATGCCAGAAGAACTTCGTTCCATCCCACCCCAACACGGGTCCTTTGTATTTACGTCGGAGTCGGTGACCGAAGGCCATCCCGATAAGATCGCTGACCAGATCAGCGACGCCGTCCTCGACGCAATCCTCGCCAAAGAAATAGAGCTGCAGGAGCAGGGCTACATCGCGCCCAACGGCGTGCCCGCTAACGTCGAGAACGTCCGCTGCGCCTGCGAGACCCTCGTGACCACCGGCACCGTCATCGTCGCCGGCGAGATCCGCACCCAGGCCTACGTAGACGTGCAGGAGATCGCCCGTGGCGTTATCCGCCGCATTGGCTACAACCGCGCCAAGTTCGGTTTTGACTGCGATACCTGCGGCGTTATGAGCCTCATCCACGAGCAGTCGCCCGATATCGCCCAGGGCGTCGACGAGTCCTTCGAGACCCAGACCGGCGCTACTACCGACCCGATCGACCTGATCGGCGCCGGCGACCAGGGCATGATGTTCGGTTATGCCTCCAACGAGACCAAGACCCTCATGCCCATGCCACACTACCTTGCCAGCCGCCTGGCCGAGCGCCTGGCTGCCGTACGTCATGATGGCACCCTGCCCTATCTGCGTCCCGACGGCAAGACCCAGGTCACCGTGCGCTACGAGGACGGTAAGCCCGTCGAGGTCACGACCATCGTCATCTCCACGCAGCACGCCGCCGAGATCGAGGACATGGGCAAGATCAAGGACGACCTCATCGAGCATGTCATCGCTCCCGTCATGGCTGCCGAGAACATGCCGTGGAACAACGCGGACATCTATGTGAACCCCACCGGCCGCTTTGTCGTGGGCGGCCCCATGGGTGACGCGGGCCTGACCGGCCGCAAGATCATCGTCGACACCTATGGCGGCTACGGCCGTCACGGCGGCGGCGCCTTTAGCGGCAAGGACTGCACCAAGGTCGACCGCTCCGCCGCATACGCCGCTCGTTGGGTCGCCAAGAACGTCGTCGCCGCCGGCCTGGCCGACCGCTGCGAAGTCGAGCTGGCCTACGCCATCGGCGTGTCCAAGCCGCTTTCAATCATGGTCGACACCTTTGGCACCGCACATGTTGCCGAGGACAAGATCGTCGAGGCCGTGGAGAAGACCTTCGACCTGCGCCCGGGCGCAATCATCCGCGACCTAGACCTGCGTCGCCCCATCTACGAAAAGACGGCAGCCTACGGTCACTTCGGCCGAGAAGACGCCGACTTCACCTGGGAGAAGACCGACCGTGTCGAAGAACTCAAAGCAGCCTGCGGACTGTAATTGGGAACCACCAAGGTCACAACTCGCACGCGCTTTCAAAAGAAGTACCGCCCCCAAGCGGTACTTCTTTTTTATTAATTCGGTAGTGAAGATGTTTCGATATGAGCCCACGCTGCGTCCCCAGCTAATAAATTTTGCCATCTACCAACTCCAACCATGTATCCTTAGTCCCGAGGTGCGGGGCATAAGGTCGATCGCGAGTTCCGCACGAGCCGGAGAGCACTTAATGTGCTCTCCGTGCGAGTCAGGACTGTCCGAGCAGGCGACCTTATGCCCCGCACCTCGGGACGACGGGATAGATTAAAGGAGCAGCCATGGCAGGCAAGCCGCAAACACTAGCTACGACCTCGGCATTCGAGATCTTGGGCCCCGTCATGGTCGGCCCCAGCTCATCGCACACCGCCGGCGCCCTGCGCTGCGCCCAAGTTGCCGCCAGCCTGCTGGAAGGCCGCATCACCAAAGTCACCTTTGGCCTGTGGAACTCCTTCGCCCACACCTACCGCGGCCACGGCACCGACCGTGCGCTCGTCGCGGGCATCCTGGGCCTCGACACCGATGACGAGAACATCAAGCAGGCCTTCGACCTCGCACGCGAGCAGGGCCTCGAATATCACTTTGACATCAAGGGCGACGACGCCTCCATCCACCCCAACACCGTCGACATCGACATGGTCGACGACACGGGCGCCACGGCACAGGTCCGCGGTGAGAGCCTGGGCGGCGGCAAGATGCGCATCAGCCGCATTAACGGCGTCGGCGTCGACATCTCGGGCATGTACTCCACACTCTTCGTGGCGCACTACGACGTCCCCGGCGTGCTCGCCGCGCTCACCAACCTGCTCGCCTACGCACACGTGAACATCGCCTTCTGCCGCACCTACCGCACCGAAGTGGGCGGCCAGGCCTACTCCGTCTTTGAGACCGACGGCGCGCCCGACGACACCGTTATCCCCATGCTACGCAAACTCGACAATGTCGATTACGCGACCTTTATCGAGCTCCCCGGTTCTGCCTCGTCGCTCTCCCCCGGTGTCTCGGCAAAGGAGATCTTCGACGACGGCGAGCAGCTGCTCGATGCGTGCGCCGAGCTCGGCCTGAATATCGGCGCCGTTATGGCCGTGCGCGAGGCGCGTCTGACCGGCGAGACCCACGCCGTCGCCGCCATGCGCCGCGTGCTCGACGTCATGCGCGAGGAGACCACGACCCCCATCGTCAATCCGCAGCGATCGCTCGGCGGGCTTATCGGCGGCGAGGCTAAACTCGTCGATGCCACCGGCCGCAACGATTTGAGCACGAGCCTGATGGGCACTGTTCAAACCGACGCCGTGGCCCGCGCGATGGCCGTGCTCGAGCGCTCCGCCACGATGGGAGTGATCGTCGCCGCCCCCACGGCAGGCTCCGCGGGTGTTGTGCCCGGCTGCGTGCTGGCGCTCGCCGATCACCTTCAGCTCGACGACGAGCAGGTCATGGACGCGCTCTACTGCGCAGCCGCCATCGGCCTCAACCTCACCACAAGCGCCTGCGTCGCCGGCGCCGAGGGCGGCTGCCAAGCCGAGGTCGGAAGCGCCGCCGCCATGGCCGCCGCCGCACTGGTCCAGATGATGGATGGCACGCCCGAGCAAGCGCTCGATGCCAGCTCCATCGCGCTGAGCAACCTGTTGGGCCTCGTTTGCGACCCTGTCGGCGGCCTTGTCGAGGTGCCCTGCCAAAACCGCAACGCCATAGGCGTGGCCGCGGCCTTTAGCTCGGCGCAACTCGCCCTCGCCGGCATCAAGAGCCTGGTGCCGTTTGACCAGATGGCACACGTCATGCTCTCGGTGGGCCACGCCCTGCCGGCCACGTTGCGCGAGACGGCCAAGGGCGGCATCGCGCAGGCTCCGGCCGCACTTTCGGCCTGTGCAAAATGCGGCGTGTGCGGATAACGGCAAAGTATGACTCAAAGGTGGGACAAATGTCCCACCTCTTTTGAATGCCACCGTTTCCGTACCACAAACAGCAGGGCAATCGCTATAATGCAAGCCCAGTAAAAACACGATGAGCCATAAGGCGAAATTCGAAGGATATGCATACGATGTCGCAAAACGATCGAACTCAACTGATTCCCGATCCGCAGCAGCCGAGCAGGCACACCGGCGGCGTTCAGTCACCGCGTCCTATCGCGCCGAGCCACGGTCAGCAGCGTGGTGCGGCAAACGCTTACCAACGCCCGAACCAACAGCGACAGCAGCGTCAACAACGTCAGCAGCGCCAGGCAAACGGCAATGCGCCCAAGCAGCCCCCCACGCACGCTCGAGGCGATCGCGGCCCCGCGCGCAAACCCGCCGGCAACAATAAGTCGGGCAAAAAAACGACGCTCTTTGTCGTCCTGGGTCTTATCGTCATTGTCTATATCGTTGGCATCGTAGCGTTTTCGCAGCTAGCCTACCCCAACACCACCATTGCCGGCGTCGACGTCTCGTTCTCCAACGCTTCGTCTGCCGCCACCAAGGTCAACTCGGCATGGAAGCACTATAAGCTCACCGTGACAGGCGATGACTTTAGCTGGACCTATCAGCCCGAGTCCGATGAACCCATCGTCGACGGTGAAGCTGCTGCAAAAGAAATCATCAGCCACAACGAAGCCTTTATTTGGCCGGTCCGCCTTGTGGAATCCTTAAGCGGCAAGACCAAAACAACCGCTACCTCCAACGAAGTCGATCTTGATCAAGACGTCGACCTGTCCATGCTCTCCGACACCTTTGACCAAAAGAAGTTTGAGAAGGATCTGGGCGCTGCCATCGACGAGTTTAACGAGGGGCGTTCGGGCACGTTTGAGGCCAATAGCTCCTATGACGAGCAGGCCGGCAAGTTTACCGTCGAGAAGGCGCGCTCCAACGAAAAACTCAACCGCGAGCATGTCATTAAGTATGCCGAGCTCGAGCTTGCCTCGCTGGCCGAGACCGTAGATCTTTCCAAGCTCGGCAACGATGCCTATGAGCCGCTCAATGGAACGCTGACCGATGATCAGATTCAGGCCGCATGCGATGCCGCCAACAACTTCCTGGGCGTCAACGTGACCCTCAAGCTCAACGGCGAGGATGCCGGCAAGGTTGATGGCGGCTCCGTATTGCAGTGGATCAGCTTTGCCGATCCGGCCAACCCCACGCTCGATACGTCGCAGATCAGCAGCTGGGCAGCCGAGCTCGCCAACGGCTTTAATACCGTGGGCTCCACTCGCTGGTGGACGCGCGCCGATGGCAAGCAGTGTGCCGTCGAAGGCGGTGACTTTGGTTGGTCCATCGACAGCAGCTCGCTCGCCAAGCAGGTCGAGGACGCCATTAACAACAAGCAGACCGGCGAAATCGAGATCAAGTACTCCCAGAAGGCCGACACCTTTACCGCAAAGGGAGAGCCCGACTGGAAGGCGTATATCGACGTCGATCTGTCCGAGCAGCACGCGCGCTACTATGACGAGAACGGTAATATCGTTTGGGAGGCCAACTTTATTTCTGGCAAGCCGGGAGAGGACGCCACCCCCGAGGGCGTATGGCAGATCAACAGCAACAATGGCGCCAGCAAGCTTATCGGTGCCAAGGACCCCGAGACCGGCAAGCCCAAATACGAGAGCCCGGTCAGCTATTGGATGCCGTTCGAGGGCAATATGGTCGGATTCCACGACGCCACCTGGCAAAACGACAAGAGCTTCGATAATGCCGAGTCGTACAAGTGGTGCGGCAGCCACGGTTGCATCAATCTGCGCCTGGCCGACGCCAAGGCACTGCACGATTGCATAAAAGTCGGCCTGTGCGTGGTTGTCCACTCATAGCACAACGCGCGCATTCCTACAACGTGGAACCGCTGCGACCAATCTAACAGTTCCGAAAGAAACCGTTCCATGCGCCCACCCCAACCGGTGGGCGCATATACTTATCAAGGTTCTTTCTATAAAGGAGACGCTATGCCGAATGTCCCCACGATCACCCCGGGCCCAGATGATACCGAGAACACGCCCGAAGGTGCCACCGAAACGATTCCTCTGATTACAAACGTACATGCCGACAAGCAGAGCGGACGCACGAACGATACGGCCGAGATTTCCGATGAAGAGGCATATGCCAAGCTCAAGGCAAAGCGTGCCGAACGTCGACGCAAAAAGCTGATTCGTCGCGGTGTTGCCGCCGGCGTCATAGGTGCCATCGCGCTCATTTCCATTGTCGCAACCCTGGTTATCAATGCGCAGCCACAGGGCGCTAGCGATCCTGTGACCGACATGGCGACCGAGGGCACGTTTACCACAACGGTCGAGGCGAAAGGCCAGCTCAAACCCATTTCGTCCTCAGTGGTCTCCCCTTCTGTCGACGGAACGGTCGATTCAATCAACGTGCAGGCAGGCCAATCCGTCAACGAGGGCGACGTGCTTATGACCATTAAAAACGACGAGCTCGATCGCAACGTTGCCGAGGCGCAGCGTGCAGTTGCAGCCGCTCAAGAAGACCTCGCCAACGCACAGAAAGCCGCAGCCGCTGCGCAGGCCACCCCAACGACGGACGATGATGGAGCTTCCGCAGCAGCTGGCATCACCGCCGCATCAGCGGACACAAACGCCGTATCGGCCGCACAGCGCAGCCTCGCATCGGCCCAGGCAAACCTCGATCAGGCGAACGCCAAGGCAGCCAGCCGTACGGTCACGGCCCCGAGCTCGGGTAGCATCGTGGAGCTCAACGCCAAGGTGGGCGCCACGGTAACAGGCGGCATGATCATGGGCGAAAGCGATACGAGCGGCGGCAAGCAGTGCATGCAAATCGCCGACCTATCCAAGATGAAGGTGACCGTGCAGGTAGGCGAAAAGGACATCGCCAAGATCGCCGTTGGGCAGAGCGCCAACGTCACGTATCCTGCGTTTCCCGATATCGTGAGCCAGGGCACCGTCACGGCTATCGCATCGGTGGCAAACTCCGACGCCGCCAACGGTGGCGGCGGCAGCGTAACCTTTAACGTCGACATCCTCATCGAGGCGCCCGACGCGCGCCTGAAGCCGGGCATGACGGCCGAGGTATCGGTGGTGACCGAGCAGCTCGACGACGTGGTGATGGTGCCGACGATGGCGCTCATGACCGAAGACGGCGAACATTATTACGTCAACGTGGCGACCGATGACGAGGGCAAGCAAACCCGTCGCGTGAAGGTGACTGTCGTGACGCAAAACGACAACGAAGCCGTAGTCGGCAAGACACAGGTCAAGTGCGACGACCAGGGCAACGAGATCAACCCCAACGTGCCGGTTACCAAGCTGCGCGATGGCGACACCCTCGTCATGGACACCGGAGCGGACGCAACGGCTGACGGCGGCTACGGCGCGGATTCGGGCAGTATGTCTGCCGACGAGGGCATGTAATGCGTCCCGTTATCGACATCCGCAACGTGCACCGCATCTTTGAGAGCGAGGCGGGGTGCGCCCACATCCTGCACAACGTGAGCCTGGCAGTAAATCCCGGCGAATTCGTCGCTATTACCGGCCCTTCGGGCTCGGGTAAGTCAACGCTCATGAACATCCTGGGCTGCCTGGATAAACCGACGGCGGGCGACTACTACCTGCAAGGGATCAACGTGGCCGAGCTCGATGATGACGAGCTCACCGAAGTTCGCGCCCTGAGCATTGGCTTTGTCTTTCAGAGCTTCAACCTGCTGCCGCGCCTATCGGTTATCGAAAACGTCATGCTGCCGCTGGCCTACACCAATGTGCCCCGTAGCCAGCGCGAACTGCGCGCCGTGCACGCGCTGCAGGCTGTCACGCTGCCCGTTGACCACTGGGACCACCGCATATCCGAGCTCTCGGGCGGCCAGATGCAGCGCGTCGCAATCGCACGCGCCCTCGTTAATGACCCGCCCATCATCCTGGCCGATGAGCCAACGGGAAACCTGGACTCCGCTACCGGAGCGCTTGTGATGGAGACCTTCCATAAGCTCCAGGAGCGCGGCAAAACCATCGTGCTTATCACACACGACCCCGGCATCGCCGCTGAGGCAGACCGTGCCGTGACCATCCGCGACGGTCGCATTCACGACGGCGCGTATATTCCACATGCACCGCGGACCCTGCGCAGCGCCGTAGATAGCCTGCCCATGATTTCCGCCTCCGCCAACCCGCCGAAAGGAGTGGTGGCATGAGCGCCCGCGATCTCATCCAGGAAGCCCTTCAATCGCTCGAGGCCAACAAGGGGCGCAGCCTGCTCACCATCCTGGGCATTGTCATCGGCATCGCCTCGGTTATCGCCATGACTTCGCTCATCGGCGGCATCCAAAACAGCCTGGTCAACAGCCTGGGCCTCAACGCAGCTCGTATGGTGCAAATCTATTCGTCGCAAGAACTCACCGAGTCGGACATCGAGAAGCTTCAAAAACTGGTGCCGCAGATTGAGCAGATCGGCATTGTCGACAGCGCGTATACCGAGTACAAGACCGGCGATAAAAGCTATACCGTCATGGCACAGGGTGTCGATAGCAACATGCTCGACGCCGTGGGGGCCAGCAAGCTCGTTGCGGGGCGCACCTATTCCCAGGCCGAGTCCCAATCGGGCTCACGCGTGGCGCTCATCAGCCGCGGCGGCGCTGATCAGCTTTACGGCAACGAACAGGATGCGCTGGGGAAAACCATCAAGGTGTCCAACGGCGAGGTGCAGATTGTCGGCGTGATTGATGGCGGCAGCGACTCCATGGGCTCGCTCACGCTCTACATGCCACGCGCCACGATTGCCGAGCTGTTCGGCGACGACAACCCCTCGTTTCCCAGCGTCACGGCACTCGCTGTCGAGGGTACGGACATAGATGAACTCTGCAAGACCATCGAGTCCAAGGTACGCAGCATGAAGGGCATCTCCGAGGACGACGAATACGAAAGCGTGATGGTCAGCTCCATGAAGAGCGCCATCGACGCCCTCAATTCCTTTATGGGCGCCTTCTCGCTCATCATGGGCGCGGTCGCCAGCATATCGCTGCTCGTAGGCGGTATCGGCATTATGAATATGATGCTTACCAACGTAACGGAGCGCATTCGCGAGATCGGCATCCGCCGCGCTCTGGGCGCCAGTCGTCGCGATATCACCGCGCAGTTTTTGGCCGAGTCTTCGGCGCTGTGCGTCACCGGCGGACTGTTGGGTGTCCTGATAGGCTATCTGCTAGCCTGGGGCCTCGCGATGTTTGCCTCCGGATCCGGGATTCTTGGCGAGCTCGGAGCCAGCGGGCAAATCATACCGAGCTTTTCAATCGCCACGGTGCTGCTGGCCTTCGCCGTCTCCGTCGGCATCGGCGTAATCTTTGGCTTCTACCCCGCTCGCCGCGCAGCAAAGCTCGACCCCGTCGAGTGTCTACGCTACCAGTAAGCCACCACCAATAAGTTGCGGTGAATTAGGGACTGAATATGCTATCTAACAGCAAAAACAGACACTATTTCACCGCAACTGATTGAAGGGCCCTAGGCGCGGTGAGCGCCTAGCGCGCGAACTCCCGTAAGAGCGCGTCTTCCACTTCCCGAAGCGAAAGGACCCCGCCTCCCTCGGCGGGACGGGCGACCACGATGCAGCGCGCTCCCGCGTCGCGCGCGGCGGCGAGCTTCTCGGCCGTGCCGCCTACGGTTCCCGAGTCCTTGGTCACAAGCCACTGGGCGCCCACCTGCCGAAGCATCGCCTCGTTGAGCTCGCGGGTGAAGGGTCCCTGCATGCCGATGACGTGCGACGGCGAAAACCCCGCATCGATGCACTTCGTTATAGCACCGGGCAGCGGGAGCACACGCACAAAGAAGCGCTCCGCGAAATCGGCGACGCGCGTGTAGGGAGCAAGCTCCTTGCTCCCCGTCGTGAGAAGCGCGCGACCCGGGTTCTCGGAGAGAAAGCGCGCCGCGCAGGCGATCGACGCGACCGGCACGACGCCTTTGGGCAGCGCCTCGACCGGGCGCGCAAGACGCAGGCACCGTGCACCCACGGCGAGCGAAGCGGCCCGGATGTTGCCGCTTGCGAGCGTAGCGAAGGGGTGCGTGGCGTCGACGACGATGCGCGCGCCGGAAAGCTCGCGCTCCATGTCGGCCTCGTCGAGCCTGCCCGCATGCACCTCGATGCCCGGAAGCTCGCCCAAAAGCTCGCCTCCGTACTCGGTTGCCGCGTAGGCACGGGCGGGGATGCCCGCCCCGCTCGCCCATTCGCACAGAAGGCGGCCCTCGGTGGTGCCGGCGAAGATGCGCAGCGCCGGCGCGGATGCGGGCGCCGTCACTTCGGGCCGCCTGGGCGCGTGATCTCGTAGAGCAGCGCGTTCATAATGGCGGCCGCCACGGTCGAGCCGCCCTTGCGACCCCTCGCGACGATGGCCGGCACGCGTCGCGCGAGTAGCTCCTCTTTCGCCTCGACCACGTTCACAAACCCAACCGGCACCCCAACGACGAGCGCGGGCGAGATCTTCCCCGCGTCCATGAGCTCGGCGAGGCGCAGAAGTGCTGTGGGAGCGTTGCCGACGGCCACGATGAGCGGACCCTCGATGCCGCAAGCTTTGCCCATGCTCGCAACGGCGCGAGTCGTGCCCGCGGCGCGCGCCGTTGCGGCGACATCCGGGTCGGCCATGTAGCACACGGCCTGGCAGCCGATCTTAGCGAGCGCGGGCTTGCTTATGCCTGCGAGCGCCATGTTCGTGTCGGTGAGCACCGTGGCCCCTGCGCGCAGTGCGTCGAGCGCACAGTGCGCGGCGTCATGGGTGAACACGAGGGAATCGGCGTACGAGAAGTCAGCAGTGGTGTGGATGACGCGCTTCACGACGGGCTCTTCGAGCGGCGGGAACGTGCGGCCGCCGAGCTCTTCGGTGATGATCTCGAAGCTGCGCCGCTCGATGTCGCCGGGCGCCATCTCCTTGGAATCCATCTAGTACTCCACTCCTTCCCTTGCACATATCCCTTGCTCGTAGGGGTGTTTCTCGCACCGCATCTCGGTTATGTAGTCGGCCTTCTCCACGATCTTGCGGGAAGGCGCGCGCCCGGTGAGCGCTACTTCGACGCCGCGCGCGGACATATCGAGCGCGCGGTCCACGAGCGCCTCGTCGACAAGCCCCTTCGAAAGCGCGTCGAGCGCCTCGTCGAGCACGAGCAGCCCCTCCTGCGCGCCCTCGAGCTCGGCGAGCGCGGAAGCGAGGTTCCCATCGTGCAGCTCGCGCGTCGCGGCAAGTTCTTCCGACGTCATGGACCAGGTAAACTTGTCCGACGCCTTCCCCGCGAACACGGGCACGCCGAAATGCTCGGCGAGCAGGCGCACCTCCCCGCTTTCGCCGTCTTTCAGGAACTGCACGACGACGACGCGGCGGCCTGCGGCGAGCATGCGAAGGGCGAGGCCCATCGCCGCCGTGGTCTTGCCTTTGCCGTCGCCATGATACACGTGGATCATACGCCCTCCTCGATAATGCGGTAGACATACTCCATGTCGAGCGCCCCGCGCACGGAGTCGGCCAGGCGGTCGAACTCGCGCGCACGGTGATCGGCCGCGGACACCGCGCCCTCAGCACCCACGACGCTCTCGGGCAGGCCGCGCACGCGCGCGAGCGAGCGTGCGAGGGCGAGCGCCACCCCCGGTTCGTCGAACAGGCCGTGGAGATAGGTTCCGAACACGTTTCCGCAGGCCGCGCCTTCTGGTTTGCCGCCAATCGTGCCCGCAGGGGCGCAGAAGACGGTCGTTACGCCGTCGTGAATCTCGTACCCGCGCGCCGTCATGCCGTTCCACACCGAGAACGCGCCTTGGGCGCCCGTGATGCGCAGCTCCGACTGGGCGAGGCGCTTTTCCTCCTTGAACACCGTACTTGCAGGGATGAGCCCGAGCCCGCGCGCGGTGCCAGCGCCTTCCCTGCCATGCGGGTCGGAAAGCTCGTCTCCCAAAAGCTGGTAGCCTCCGCATATGCCGAGCACCGGCGTGCCCGCGCCCGAAAGCGCGCGTACACAGGCTCCGATGCCGCTAGCCGCAAGCCAGCGCGCGTCGTCGAGCGTGGCCTTCGAGCCGGGGAGCACCACCAGGTCGGGTCGGCCCAGATCGGTCGCAGAGGAAACGTAGCGCACGCCCACGCCGGGCACGCGCGAAAGCGGGTCGAAGTCGGTGAAGTTCGACAGATGCGGAAGGCGCACGACGGCGACGTCGATGACGCCACGCGCCTCGCGGGCAGATAGGCGCGGCGCGAGCGAGTCCTCGTCGTCCAGGTCGAGCGTAAGATACGGCACGACCCCCACGACGGGAACCCCGCACATCTCCTCGAGCGGGGCCAAACCCGGGCGCAGGATTTCCACATCGCCGCGGAACTTGTTCACCACAAGCCCCCGCAAAAGCGCGCGGTCCTCGGGTGCAAAGAGCGCGACCGTACCGTAGAGCTGGGCAAAGACCCCGCCTGGGTCGATGTCGCCCGCGAGCAGCACGGGGGAGGACACGGCGCGCGCGAGCCCCATGTTGACGATGTCGTTTTCGGCAAGGTTGATTTCGACGGGGCTGCCGGCGCCCTCGATGACGATGACGTCGTTTTCCTCCGCGAGCGAATCGAACGCCTCCAAAATCTGCGGCATGAGCGCCTTCTTTCGCGCGAAGTAGTCCCTGGCAGCAAAGGCTCCCTGCGCCTTGCCGGCCACGATAAGCTGGCTTCGGTGGTCGCTTTCGGGCTTGAGCAGGATGGGGTTCATGCGCACGTCGGGCGCGATGCCGCACGCCTCGGCCTGCATGATCTGGGCGCGCCCCATCTCGAGCCCGTCGGCCGTGACACCGCTGTTGAGCGCCATGTTCTGGCTCTTGAAGGGAGCCACGCGCAGGCCGTCCTGCGAAAGCACACGGCACAGCCCCGCCGCAAGCAGGCTCTTCCCCGCGTTCGACATGGTGCCCTGGATCATGATGGGCTTCGCCCTACCCACGGGTATCGACCTCCTTCGCCGAGCGTCGGCCATCCGCGCCCGCTATAGCGCCGCTGCAAGAAGCGCCGCCCCGTTCGTCGGGTTCGCCTTCGCCCGATGCGCCTTCCGCCCGAAGCGCGCGGCTGAACGCCATCACAAGCCGGGCGTTCTCCTTGCGCGTGCGCACCGCGACGCGGCACCAGAAGCGGGACAGTACCGAAAACGAGTCGCACGTGCGGACCAAAACCCCCTGTTTATACAGACGCTCGGGGATGTCTTTCGCCGGCGTGCGGACTAAAAGGAAGTTCGCATCCGACGGCACGACGGAAAGCCCGAGCGAGGAGAGCTCGTGGGAAAGCCACGCTCGCTCGCCCGCCAATACATCGCGCGTGCGCGAGACGTATTCGACGTCTTCCAGGGCGGCGATGCCCGCGGCCTCGGCGACCGAGGAGACGGGCCACGCCTGCCCCGCCCGGCGAATCCCCTCGATGAGTTGGGCGTTTCCACTGATCAGATATCCCAACCGCAACCCCGCCATTCCGTAGAGCTTGGTGAACGCGGAGAGCACGGCCACATGGCGCGAACACGCGGCGCGTGCGGCCACGCTCCTTTCGCGGGCGTCGGGCGCAAATCCGAGGAAGCACTCGTCCACGACGAGCAGCGCGCCCACCTGCTCGCAGCGGCAAGCCGCGGCATCGATCACGCGGTGGTCGACGAGGCGCCCCGTCGGGTTGTTCGGATTGCAGAGGTACGCCACTTCTCCCGGCCCCTCGATCGCGCGGGCGAAGGAGGCGGGCACGTCGAAGTAGTCCGCTTCGGAAAGCGGGAACTCCTGCACGCATGCGCCGTAGTACGATGCCGCCTCCGCATATTCAGAGAACGTCGGCGCGCACACGACGATGCGTTTCGGGCGCACCGCCGCAGCGAGCCGCCAGATGATGTCGGACGCGCCCGCGCCGCAGACGATAGTATCTTCGGGAATGCCCTGGGCGCGCGCTAGGGCGCGAACGAGGGCGCGGCTTTCCCTATCGGGGTAGGCGTCGATTCGAGAAAGCGCCTTGCAAGCTGCGGCGACGGCGAGCGGCGAGGGGCCTGCCGGATTCACGTTCACCGAGAAGTCAATGAGGTTGGAGGCGCCCCCTTCGCAAGCGATGCCGAGCGATTGCGTGCTACCCCCATGCGCACGGGCGCGCAGGATTCCCCCGGCAGCCCGGGACGCGGCGTGGTCTTCCCTCATGACATCGCCCCCACGGCGAGCACGACCGCCGCGCGCGCGGCGCCGAAGACGACGAGCGCGCATACGGACGCGGCGAGCATGAGCCTAGTCGCCCGGGCGATGTCGCCCCACTCGATTTCGCGGGACGCGTCGCCTATCGTCGGTTTCTCAACGAGCTTGCCGAAATACACCGCGGGTCCTGCCAGGCGCAGCCCGAGCGCGCCCGCACACGCTGACTCGGTCTGCGCCGAGTTGGGGCTCGCATGGCGACGCCTGTCGCGGCGCCAGATGCGCGCCGCCCCACGCGCGTCGAGCCCGACGATCGGGCACACGGCGATCATGAGCAGGGCCGATAAGCGCGAGGGAATCCAGTTCACCGCATCGTCGAGGCGCGCCGAGGCGCAGCCGAAGTCGATGTAGCGCTCGTTTTTGTAGCCCACCATGCTGTCGAGCGTATTCACCGCCTTGTACGCCATGCCCAAGGGCGCACCCCCGATCATAAGGTAGAAAAGCGGCGCGATGACGCCGTCGCTCGCGTTCTCCGCCACCGTTTCCACGGCGGCGCGCGCGACGCCCTGCTCGTCGAGAACAGACGTGTCGCGTCCCACGATGAGCCCGACGGCTTCGCGCGCCGCGACAAGGCCGCCCTTCGAGAACGCGCGGGCCACGGCCAGGCTCTGGCGGTGCAGCTCGCATGCCGCGAGAATCTGATAGCTCGCCCATGCCTCGGCCACGAAGCGCAAGCCGGAGTGAACCATGCCGCAAAGATGCAGGATTCCCCAGGTCAAAAGCCCACACGCAAGCGGAAGCGCCACGGCGAGCACAAGCCCTGCGGCGCGCGTGCCCGTGGACGTTTGCGGGAATGCACGCCGCAGGCGTCCTTCGGCCCACGTGATCGCGCGCCCCATGGCGACGACGGGATGGGGAAGCCAGCGCGGGTCGCCGAAGGCAAGGTCGGCCGCGAACCCGGCGGCGACGGCAAGAATGGTCATCACCGGACATCGCCCCCCGAAGCGGGGCGAACGTCGAGAAGGCAGCGCCCATCCCAGGTGGCGGCCCATGCGCCGCCCGGCTCGGTATGCACGTCGAAGTATCCCATTTTCGGGACAGCTAGCTCGGAGAGCAGCGCTTTCACGGTACCCGCGTGAACGACGAAGACGGCGCGCCCACTCCCCTGGGCGCGCTCCGATTCGCACGCCTCCCGAAACGCCGCGACGACGCGGCGGGTGAAATCGCTCTTGCCCTCGCCATGCGGGCAGCGCGTCTCGCACCAGGAGTCTACCCAGGCGCGGTAGCGCACATCCTCTTTAAGCTCGGCAGCGCTTCGCCCCTCGAAGTCACCGAAATCCATCTCGCGCAGACCGGGGCACGCCATAAGCTCCGCGTTCGGGAAGAGGATGCGCGCCGTCTGGTCGGTGCGGGCCATGCCGCTCGTGATAACACGGAACACGTCACGATCGCACGCGAGGTCGCGCAAAGCGCGCTCGCCCGCGATCGACAGGGGCTCGTCGGTGCCCGCCCCGCTGTAGCGATGGTCTTCCGTGCCCGCCGTGGCACCATGGCGCACGAAGACGACTTCCAAAGGCGCGCCCGCGCCCTGCGTCCCTCGAGGCGCATCGTCAAGGTTTCCTTTGATGACCTGGGGTATCCCGCACGTCATGCGCACGACGACGTCGGCGCGCGCAGCGAGCGCGCATCCCAGGCGCCCCGCGCGCTCGCGCCATTGGGCGTCTTCCGCGCGCATGGGGACGACCCCCGAGCCGACCAAGGGCAGAATCACTACGTCGAAGCCGATCAGCCGCTCGAGCGCCCGGTCAGCGTCGAGCGCGCGTACGAGTTCCTCAGCACGGTACGCGACACGGCCGGCAAAAGCCGCGGACACGCCGCCCTCCGCAAGCTGCGCCGCGTCGACGAAATCGTCCGCCGCGAACCCGAGCTTTTCGCGCACGAAGGTCCTCTTCCCCGAATGCGCGCCACCTACCACGAGAATCATAGGAGCATGCCCCCCGCCACCAGCATGGCAAGCATCGCGAGCTCGGCCCATTGCAGAAACCATCCGGCCAAATCCCCCGTCACCCCGCCAAAGCGGGACAGGGCAACATGGCGATACCACGCGAGCGCCAAAAGCCCCGCCACCGCTATAAGGGCGCCGACGGCCTGAGCGCACGCGACCATCCCTGCAGCCGAAGCAGCAGCGAAAGCGCAAAGCGGCACGACGATCTCCGCGCGCTTCTTCGCAGGCGAGAGCCCCGCGGCCATGCCGTCCGCCCGCGCGGCAGGCCAGCATTCTACGGCGAGCCCCGAAAGCGCGCGGGAGAACACGAGCGAGCACAGAAGCGCGAGGAACGCCCCCGCCGTAAGCGGCAGCGCGGTGAACAGGGAAAACTGCAGAATAAGGTACACAACAACACCGATGACCCCGAAGGCGCCCGCCCGCGGGTCGTGCATGATCTCGAGCTTTCGCTCGCGCGGGGCCCAACTTGCAAGCGCATCGGAGGTGTCGCAGAGCCCGTCTAGGTGGATGCCTCCCGTCACCGCCACAGGCAGCGCCACGAGCACGGCCGCGACGATGGTCGCGGGCACGCCGAGCAGGTTCGCAACGTGTCCCCACGCCGTCATGAGGAAGCCTTCCGCAAGGCCCACCAGGGGAAACGCGGCAAGCGCATGGGTTGACCCGAAATCGGTCCAGGCCGATTTCGGGACGGGGATGCGCGAGAACGTTCCGAACGCCGCGCCGATTGCCTCTGCTATCTTCACCTTGTAGGTCCTTCGCCTTTCATCCACACGGGAATCCCGCATACCACTTCGACTGCGCGGTCGGCCAGCGCCGCCACGCCCGCATTCACGCGCGCGAGCGCGCGCCTCCATGCCTCGGTCCCCTCATCGTAGCGCATCCCATCGGCGAACACGTCGACGGAGACCACCACCGTATACGCAGCGGCCTGAGCGAGCCGTTCGATGCCTCCGAGCACCTCGCGCGCCGCAGCGTCGGGGTCACGTGGGGACAAGCCGCCTTCCGCGAAGAGCTCGTTCGCAACCAGGTTGCCCACGTCCTCCAAAAGAAGCGTGCAGCCGCACGGAAGCCCGGGCACTGCGGCGCCCACGTCACGCGTGCGCTCGAGGGTGGAAAACCCCTCGCCCTCGCGCATCGCCCGATGGCGCGCGATGCGGCGGGTGCCCTCTTCCCCGAAGGGCTCCATCGTTGCCAGGTACACGCGGGGGCCGTCGTGCCCGAGACACAGGGACTCGGCATAGGCGCTCTTGCCGCTCGCGGCGGCGCCGATAACGAACGTCACCGTCATTTCCCAGCCTCGAAATGCTCGTAAGCAGCCATGCCAGTCGCCGTGAACGTCTTCCCATCCCGGTACACGCGCAGCGCAGAATCCAGAAGGGGCAGATACGCCATGGCGCCCGCGCCCTCGCCCAAATGCATGCCTGCGTCGAGGGGTGCCTTTATGCCGAGCTCGCGAAGGAGCTCCTGGCTTGCGGGTTCGCTTGATGCGTGGGTGCCCACGAGGTAGCCCAAGGCGTTGGGGCACAGGCGCGCCGCGCACAGGGCCGCCGTGCAGGATATGACCCCGTCGAGGAGCGCCGGCGCCTTCGAGGCGGCGGCCCCCAGGTAGAAGCCGCACATCGCCGCGATGTCGAAGCCGCCCACCTTCGAGAGCACGTCGATCGGGTCGGCGGGATCGGGCGAGTTCGTGTCGATAGCACGTTCGACCACGTCGCGCTTGCGCGCGAGCGAGGCGTCCGAGAGCCCCGCGCCGCGCCCGACGAGGCTCCGCGCGTCCGCCCGGATGAGCACTGCGGCCACCGCCGCCGAGGTGGTCGTATTGCCGATGCCCATCTCGCCCGCGGCGAGAAGGCGCACGCCGGCGCGGGCAAGCCCGCACGCGACGGCGATTCCGACCTCGATCGCGCGCACGGCCCCATCACGAGACATAGCGGGGCCATGCGCGATGTTGCCGCTCCCCCGCCGCACGTTCGCGCGCACCATGCGCGCGTCTTCTATGCCCCGGGCCATACCCACGTCGATGGGCACGACCTCGGCACCCGCGAACGCCGCCATGCGGCAGGCGCTCGTGGCCCCCTCGCACATGTTGCGCGCGACGGCTCGCGTCACGTCTTGCCCGCTTTGCGACACGCCTTCGGCAACGACCCTGTTGTCGGAGAAGAATACCGCGAGCGCACGGGGGAACTCGGCCACCTCGGCGCTCCCCTGAGCTGCGGCGATACACGCGACGGCGTCTTCAAAGTCGCCCAATCCCCCCAAGGGGTGCGCGATGGAGTCCCACGCGGCGTACGCGGCGGCGCGGGCGCACTCGTCTGCGGGCGCGATCCGGGAGAGCGCGGCTTCGAGCACGGCACCCGGCGCCGACGAGAACGCGCGCTCGACTTCCTCGCGGATGCAGGCAAGCGCGGTTTCGGTTGCTTCAGCCATGCCGTCTCCTCTCTGCGAACGACGCTGCGGCAGACGCGAACGCGCGCGCAACGTCGGGGTTCGTAGGATAGTACACATGCGGGAAGCCCGCCACCAGGGACGGGGTGGTCGTCATGCACGGCCAGCCCTTGTCGCGCCGGGGCTTCTGCGCCCAGAAGTCGCCGCCCGGGCAGGTGGACTGCCAGTAGTGGAACTCGTGCGCGCGGATGTGTGTGCCGCGCGGCCCGTAGAGACCGTCGCGTTGGGAAGCGAGCTCCACGTACCCGAAACGGGACAGCCTTCCCCCGTTCTCACTTGCGCCCTCAAGGGCGCCCGCAACAGGCCAGCGTCGCCCCTCGTTATCGGCGATTTCGCGCTGCAGGTACAGAAACCCACCGCATTCGGCGACCGTCGGCATGCCGGATTCCACCGCGCGCCGCACCGCCTCGCGCATCGGCGCGTTCTCGGAGAGCTGCCGCGCATGGAGCTCCGGGTAGCCGCCTCCCAGATAGAGGGCGCTTGTCCCCCAGGGCAACTCGCTATCACACAGGGGGCTGAAAAAGGCCAGCTCGCAACCCAGGTCCTCGAGCGCGCGCAGGTTCTCCTCGTAGTAGAACGAGAACGCCTCGTCACGCGCGACGGCGACGATGGGCCGCGCTCCCGCGATCGGCTCCAACCGGTAAGGTTCCTCGCGGATATCGGGTGCCGTCGCCGCTATTTCGAGCAAGCGGTCGACGTCGACGCTCTTTTCCACCAGCTCGGCCATCTTGTCGATGCGCGCGGAGAGTTGCTCGACTTCGTCGGCGGTCACAAGTCCCAGATGCCGGCTTTCGAGCGAGAACGCCTCGTCGGCGGGGATATTACCCAAAACCGCGACGCCCGTGTGCTTCTCGATCGCAGGCGCCGCGTAGGCGCAGGCAGCGGCGCTCGTCTTGTTCAGCACGACGCCGCGCACGTTCGCACAAGGCAGGAACTCGGCGATGCCGCGGATTACGGCGGCGAGCGATAAAGACGCCCCACGCCCGTTCACCACTAAAACGACCGGCGTTTCCGTATCGCGCGCAACCTGGTAGCTGCTCGCGTCGGCCACTCCGGGCGCCATGCCGTCGTAGAAGCCCATGACCCCCTCGAGCACCGCAACATCCGCGCCCGCGGCGCCGCGTACGAGCAGGGCGCGCAGCGTCGGGGCGTCGGTGAAGAAGCCGTCTAAGTTGCCCGAGCGCGCACCCACGACGCGGCGATGAAAGAGCGGGTCAATGTAGTCGGGGCCGCATTTGAAGGCCGCGCATGCAAGACCGCGGCGCGCGAGCGCGCGCAGGAGCGCGCACGTTACGACCGTCTTGCCGCTCCCGCTCGAGGGCGCAGCGACCATGAAGCGCGGGATGGACGTGCTCACCGGGCGCCGCCTTCCCCACCTGCACCACGCGCGCTGACGAGGAACACGGGGTTTTGCGCCTTCATAAGATGGTGCGAGCCTACAGCCTCGGCGCGGGCGGCCGACACCTGGCACGCCTCGAACCCATTAAAGCGCGAACCCGAGAGGAGCGCGCACGCCTCGGTGAGCGTTTCAACGGTGACGCATGGCACGCACAGGCGAACCTGCGAGTTCTTCTCGAGCGCCGCCTCCACGATAGAGGGAAGCTCGCCCGCGCTCCCGCCGACGAACACGGCGTCGGGGACGGGCAGTTTCGCGAGCGCTTCGGGGGCGACACCGGGGACCGCATGCACGTTGCCGCACCCGAATGCATCCGCGTTCTCTCGGATGAGCCGCACGCCGGCCGCGTTGCGCTCGACCGCCCATACCGACCCCGCTCGCGCGACGAGCGCCGCCTCGATCGACACGCTCCCCGTGCCGGCTCCGACGTCCCACACGGTGTCGGTAGCGGTAAGGCGCAGCTTCGCGAGCGCGACGGCGCGCACCTCCTGCTTGGTCATGGGAACGTCGCCGCGGATGAAGAGCTCGTCGGGAATGCCCGAGGAAGCGTACGGCCAGCGGGGGCTCGCGGCGCGGGATGCGCCCGCAGAGTCCGCCGCGGAAGAAGCCGCCGCGGGCGCAGACGCGCCGGCCGGCGCCTCGGAGGCTGCGCTAGAGCCAGCGG
The DNA here is from genome assembly GCF_019131995.1 of Collinsella aerofaciens. Taxonomy (GTDB): domain Bacteria; phylum Actinomycetota; class Coriobacteriia; order Coriobacteriales; family Coriobacteriaceae; genus Collinsella; species Collinsella aerofaciens_S. Next base: position 20,230 of record NZ_JAHONA010000024.1, read on the forward strand.
GCGACCCGGCGCCGCCTGCGAACTCGATAAGCATCACGTTCAAGTCGTCGAACGTCTGACCTGCGATTTCACTTGCGGTCGCACAGGTGATGCGCTCGTCGGGGTACGACAGGCGCTCGGCCACCGTCACGCGCGCGTCCCCGAAGCCCGCCTGCACAAGTTCGCCCGAAAACCGCGAGGGGTCTTCCCCGCCCGACGTGACGAGGAAGAGCTCACCTGCGCGCTCGGCCTCGGCCACGATGTCGCACGCCACGCCGTGAGCGCTCGCGAAGCGCCAATCCTGCCATGGACGCGCGAGGCGCGCGGCGAGATAAGACGCTGAGCTTATGCCGGGAATGACGCGCACGTCCACCTGCGCGTCGCCGGAGAGCGCCTCTACCAGGCGGCGCGCGCCGCTGAACAGCCCCACATCGCCCGTCATCACGACCACGGCGCGCTGCCACGACGCCGCATCGGTGAGCGCGGCGACGATGTCCGCCGTCTTCACGAGCTCGCATCTCACCACGTCGGGCGGCACGTCGATGCCGGCAAGCGCGCGATGAGCGCCGATGACCACGTCGGCGATGTCGATCGCGTCGAGCGCCGCGCGCGAGAGCAAGTCGGGGTTTCCGGGCCCCGCCCCGATGATCGTTACCTTTCGCATGGAATCTCCCGATACCCGCGCGGCGTGACCATACGGCCGCCTACGCGCTTCGTGCCCGCGTTGCCGACGAACACGGTGGTGAACATGTCGGCATCGAGCTCCCCCAGCTCGGAGAGCCTGCACATTCCCGACTGCTGCCCCTCGCGCCCGATGTTGCGAACCCAGCCGCAGAGCGTGTCGGGGGCCTTCCATTCGAGCATAATCTTCGCCGCGCGCGAGAGCCTGTCGGCGCGCTTTCTGCTGCGCGGGTTGTACAAGCAGATGCAGAAGTCGGTGCTCGCCACGGCGGCGAGCCTGCGCTCGATGACCTCCCACGGTGTGAGCAGGTCGGAGAGCGACACGACCGCGAAGTCGTGGGCAAGCGGGGCGCCGAGCACCGCCGACCCGCTCTGAGCCGCGGTGGCCCCGGCGATAACTTCCACGTCTACATCGGGGTAGTCCTCCGCAAGCTCCAGCACGGGGCTCGCCATGCCGTACACGCCCGCGTCACCGCTGCACACGAGCGCCACGGCTTCTCCGCTCTGCGCGCGCGAAAGCGCCAGGCGGCACCGTTCGACCTCGTGCATCATCGGCGTCGCGAGATGCGCCGCGTCGGGCACGGCGGCGAGCGCGAGCTCCACGTATTTCGTGTACCCCACAACGATGTCGGCCGCCTCGAGCGCGCGCCGAGCCGCAATCGTCATGCCGTCGGGGCCGCCCGGGCCAATCCCCACCACGAAGATCTTTCCCATCACCGCTCCTTAAACGAAAGTTCGATAGTTGCCTTGGAAAACGCGACGGTCACGCCGCCGTGAGCGAGCTTCGGGAAGATAAGTTTGCCCCCGCCCACGAGCGCCGCGCGCTCGCACACGTTGTCGACCCCCACCGTCGCGCGCACGAAATCAGATGGCGAAACACTGCCTTCGACCTGCGACAACTCCTTTGCGGAATACGTCGCAAGCGGGATATTGCGCGCGCGGCAGAAGGCGAGCAGACCCTCCTCGTGCGCCTTCACGTCGATCGTCGCCGCCTCGCGGACGGCCGAAGGCGAGATGCCCGCCTGCCCGCACGCGAGAAGAAACGCCTCCCCGATCGCTTCGGCGCACGCACCGCGACGGCACCCTATGCCCGCAACGATGCAGGGCACGACAAGGCGAAGCGGCTCGGGCGCAGGCGCCTGCGCCCGCACGCCCGCCGGCTTCCCCGTCTCACCGGCGGGCACGACCACGCCCGTTGTCTCCGCCGCGCAAACGGACGCACCCGCATTCGCGCCAGCGAACGGCGACACGACGATATCGGCCCGAGCGCGGTCGGACGCAATGTCAACCCCCTCAGGCGGCTGTCCCGAAATCGGCATGTCGGAATAGAGCGCCACGCGCCCGCCCGAAAGCAGCCGCGCCGACACTCGCTTGATGGCCTCGGGATTCGAAACGGCGAGCCCCGCACGGCGCGCCCACGTATCCACCGCCCACACGCCGCGGACGTCGGTCGCCGTGGTGATGACGGGAATGGCCCCTGCCACGCGTGCCACAGTTTGCGCCAGCTCGTTCGCACCGCCCAAATGCCCCGACAAAAGCGGGACGGCAAAGCGCCCCGCCTCGTCGATCGCCACAACCGCGGAATCGCTTGCCTTCGAGGCGACATGCGGCGCGATAGCCCGCACGGCGATGCCCGCCGCGCCCACGAACAGAAGCGCGTCCGACGCTTCCCACGCGAGCGCCGTCCATGCGCGCAGGTCGACCTTCCCCTCGCCGAACCCGCGCGAAACGGAAACGTCCCAGCCAGGGTCATCTTCACCTGTCTGCGCGCAATCGGAAAGCGCGCGTGCGATGCGCTCCGCCAACGCATGCCCCCTCTCAGTGAACGCTATGCAGGAAACCCTCATCTAGCGCACCACCATCGTCGAGAAGTAGCTGCCCCGATCAGGCACATCGTCGAGCGAGCGGTATACGCGCTCGCCCGGAAGCCCACAGTCCTCTACGAGCTCGGCACCGTCGAAGGCGCCCTCCTCGCGAAGGATGCGTTTCGTGTCCGCAAGCGAGCGGCGCGCCTTCATGACCACCTTCGTCCCCGGCCAGCCGATTGCGCGGCCCACCCCGTACAGCACGCCTTTACTCATACGTCGCCCCCAATTTCCCGATAACTGCATCGGCGCCCGACGTGCGGAAAAGCTCGCGGCGCTCGGCGTCGAACACGACCGCGGCGATGTCGCATGCGCCCGCCGCGCGGCGGCGCAACCTGTCCTCGATTGCCGCAGCGAGCGAGGCGCGCGCAGCGTCCCCCACGCCGGCGGCCTCGATTACCTCGAGCGCCGCCGTGGTCGTGACCGACGACATGATCTCGCGCACGGTCTTCGCGCCCGCGCCGGCCAAGGCCGCGTGGGCGGCCAGAATCTCCGCGCGGCAGTCAGCGGTACGCGAATGGGTGTCCATGATGCCGCCCGCGACCTTCACCAGCTTGCCGATGTGTCCCACAAGAAGGGCATTGGTAAATCCCTCGCGAACGCAGCAATCAATCGCATCGCCCACGAAGTTGGAGATGAAGACCACCGGCACACCGTTTAGGTGGAAATGCCCCGAGATGAACTGCCCGCCGTAGTTGCCGGGCGTGAGCACGACTTCGCGCCGCCCCATAGCCGCATGCTGCCGGATCTCGAGCTCGATGCTGTCGCGCAAGGCAGCGAGGCTGCGCGGCTCGACGATGCCCGTCGTGCCCAGGATGGAGATGCCGCCCTCTATTCCCAGGTGCGGGTTGAAGGTCTTTTCGGCAAGGGAAACGCCCTCGGGTACCGAAATCGTCACAGCAATATTTCCAGAAAAGCCGTGCGCGGCGCACACCTCGCGCACCGCCGAAGTGATCATCGCGCGCGGCGTCGCGTTGATGGCGGCCGCCCCCACCGGCTGCTCGAGCCCGGGCAACGTCACGCGCCCCACGCCCACGCCGCCATCGACGGAAACTTCCGCTTCGCGCGTGGGCACGCCCTTGCTGCCCGCAGCGCCCGTGCCCGACCCCGCATGTTCCACGCGCGCGTACACGAGCACGCCGTCGGTCACATCGGCATCGTCGCCTGCGTCCTTTCGCACGGCGCACTGGGCGCACCCCTCGCCGATACATGCGTCGACCACGTCCGTCTCGACGGGCAGCCCGCCGGGGGTGACGATCGACACGCAGCCGACGGGCTTTCGTGACAAGAGCATCTCGCAGGCCGCCTTCGCCGCGAGCGTGGCGCAGCTCCCCGTGGTATAGCCGCAGCGCAGGCGGGTCGTCCCGGTATATATGTAGTGCTCGAAGGCCACGCTAGCTTCTCGCCTTCCGATACCCCGTGGCAAACGAAGGGTCGTAAAGCTTGCTGCGCTCGTACGACTCCGCTTGCGCGCCATCGTGCGCAAGCCCGCCGCGAGCTCCGAGCACGCGGCCCACCACCACGAGCGCCGTGCGGTCGATGCCCTCTCGCGCGCCCGCATCGGCGAGCGTGCCCACTGTGCAGCGCACCACGCGCTCCTCAGGCCAGGTCGCCTTGTACACGAGCGCCGCCGGCTCGTCGGAGCTGCGGCCCGCGGCCAAAAGCTCGGCGGAAAGCTCGGCGAGCATACCCGAGCTCAGGAAGATGACCATAGTCGAGCCGCTTTCCGCCATGGTGCGCATGCCCTCGCCCGCGGGCATGGAGGTGCGCCCGGAAAGCCGCGTGATCACGACCGACTGGCTGATTCCCGGCAGCGTGTATTCCTGGCGAAGCGCCGCCGCGGCACCGCAAAAGCTCGACACGCCGGGCACCACCTCGTAGTCCACGCCGCGCGCGCCGAGCGCGTCCATCTGCTCCTGGATGGCGCCGTACAGGCACGGGTCGCCCGTGTGCAGGCGCACCACTTCCTCGCCCCGCGCATCTGCCGCGCACATCACGTCGAGCACTTCCTCCAAGGTCATGTGCGCGCTGTCGTAGACGATGCAGGGTTCCTTGCACTCAGCGAGCAGCTCGGGGTTCACAAGGCTCCCCGCCCAAACGACCACGTCGGCCGCGCGCAGAAGACGCACCCCGCGCAGCGTGATAAGGTCGGCGGCGCCCGAACCTGCGCCAACGATATGAATCATCCGAGCCTTCCCTTCCCGTTTCTCGTCGCAACTGTTTGCGTCGCCCTTCGCGCAGCGGGCAAAACACGGCGCCCGCTGCGCGAAGGGCGACGCAAATACGCAGGCAGGAGGCGCAATGCCGCCCGCCCTGGCTTTACACGCCCGCAAGCGCCCACTATGATAGTAACAGTTTCGGCAACGAGCATATGACAATCGGATAAAAGGAAATGACCGGCGCGGCGCCCGCACAGCCCGCGCTGGCTTGCGGAGGGAACCAGGTGGGAATCCTGGGCAAGGGACATTACTGTATAGGACGCGCGGGCGAACCGCCTCGCGCCCCAAGCCAGACTGCTTCGCCTTTTCCTCACGGCATCGCCGTGGCGTTAGCTCCTTGTGAACCCCGAGGGGTGCGCTTTTCTTTCGCTTGTGCCGACAAGCAACTGTCGCCGGGGGACCGGCAAACCGAGGAAAGGAAAAACCATGTCCGACCAGATGTCACGCCGCGGCTTCATGGGCGCCGCAGCAACCGGAGCCGTCGCGCTCGCCGGAGTCGCGCTCGCGGGCTGCTCCAACACCTCCGCGAGTTCCGAGAAATCGAGTGAAAAGGAGAAGGCCGTGAAGCCGGTCATCCTCGTCACGAGCTTCGGCACGAGCTACAACGACTCGCGCCACATCACCATCGGCGCCATCGAAGACGCTATCCGCGAGAAGTACTGGCAGGACTACGACATCCGCCGCGCCTTCACCGCGCAGATCATCATCGACAAGCTGAAGAAGCGCGACGGTATCACGATCGACAACATAACCGAGGCGCTCGACCGCTGCGTGGAAGACGGCGTGAAGGAAATCGTCGTGCAGCCGACGCATCTCATGGGCGGCCTGGAATACACCGACGTGAAAGACGAGCTCGACAAGTACGCCGACAAGTTCGATAAGATCTCGCTCGGCGACCCGCTGCTCACCTCCGACGACGACTACAAGAAGGTGGCCGCAGCCATTAAGGAAAACATGGCGTCCTTCGACGACGGCAAGACGGCGCTGTGCCTCATGGGCCACGGCACCGAAGCCGATTCCAACGCCGACTATGCCAAGATGCAGGAAGTGTTCAAGAACGAGGGCTTGACGCAGTTCTTCGTCGGCACCGTCGAGGCTGAACCGACCTGCGAGGATGTTATCGCCGCCGCGAGCGCCGCAGGCTACAAGAAGGCCGTGCTCGCGCCGTTCATGGTGGTCGCGGGCGACCACGCGAACAACGACATGGCAGACGAGACCGACCCCGACAGCTGGGCTGCGAAGTTCGTGGCCGCCGGCTTCGAAGTGACGTGCCTGCTCCAGGGTCTGGGACAGAACGTCGCGGTCGACGACATCTACGTCTCGCACGTGGACGACGCCATCGCCAAGCTGTAAACTCGCCGCGCACGGGGCGCCGGTCGCGTCCCCGTGCAACGGGCATGCGCCTTCCCCGACTGACGGCGCACGCCCGTTGCATTCGCATCCCGCCCGCCCACCGCACGGCGCGGGCGGTCGGAGCGATTGAAAGGAACCCCCTCCATGTTGAAGAAAACCCTCGCCTTCGCCCTGTCAGCGGCGCTTTTCGCGTTCTCGCTCGCCGGCTGCGGCGGAAATTCAATCGACAGCGCAAAGGCAAGCGATGCCGATTCCCAGGAAAAGACCGAACAGGCGGCCGATGCGCCCGAGGGCGCAAGCGCTGCCCCCATCACCGCCGACAAGGTGGCCGACGGCACCTATCCGATCACCGTAGATTCCAGCTCGAACATGTTCAGGATTGTGGACGCCCAGCTCATCGTGGAAAACGGCTCCATGCACTGCGTGATGACGCTTTCCGGCACGGGCTACGGCAAGCTCTTCATGGGCACGGGCGACGAGGCTGCCGCCGCGAGCGAGGCCGACTTCATCCCCTATGTGGAAAACGCGGAAGGCAAGTACACCTACGACGTGCCCGTTGAAGCGCTCGACGAGGACACCGCCTGCGCCGCGTGGAGTATTAGAAAAGAGCAGTGGTACGACCGCACGCTCGTGTTCGAATCCGCCGGCGTCGATCTGCGCGCCGACGCACTGAAGTAACGCCATGCGGTCGATTCTTCCCAAGGGGGAAAGCAGGAAGCGTCGCAGCATCGCGGTGCGCGCGATCGCCTGCGTTCTCGTCGCCCTGTTCGCGCTTCCCTTCGCGGGGTGCAGTGCGAGCCCGAACGCGACCGGTGGCACGGCAGGCTCTCAGGAATACACTGTGAGCGTCTCGCTCTCCGGCGGGTCAGGGCGCGCAAGCATCGCCTCACCCACCACAATTGTGAAGGATGGCGACACCTACACCGCGACCATCACCTGGTCGAGTTCGAACTACGACAAAATGACCGTCAACGGCGTGGACTACGCGCCCGTAAACGACGGCGGCAACTCCACGTTCGAGATACCCGTCACGCTCGACGAGGACATCGCCGTGTCGGCCGAGACCGTCGCCATGTCGACGCCGCACACCATCGACTACACGCTCCACTTCGACTCATCCACCATGAAGGAGAAATCGGGCGACGATGCAAGCGGCGGCTCCCCTGCGGGAACGGCTTCAAGCGCCGCGGCCGACTTCCACAACGCCGATTTGGGCTGCGGCTGGGAGCCGACGGGGGCGCTTCAGCTTGAATACGCCGAGCACTTCACTGTCGACGAGTACGAAGGCGGCCTGCGGCTTATCTGCATTTCGAACGGGGAGCGCTTCCTCGTGGTACCGCAAGATGCAAAGGTACCTGATGGGTTGAGCTCCGACATCGCGGTCATAAGGCGTCCCGCCAACAAGGTGTACCTCGTGTCGTCGGCGACGATGTGCCTGGTCGACGCGCTCGATGCGAACGACAACATCCTCATGTCGGGCACGAAGGCCGACGATTGCTCGGTCGCGGGCTTCAAAAGCGCACTCGAAAGTGGGGCGATCGCCTACGGCGGCAAGTACAGCGCGCCCGACTACGAGCGAATATCGGCCTCGGGCTGCACGCTCGCCATCGAAAACACCATGATCAACCACACGCCCGATGTGAAGGAAAAGCTGCAGAAGCTCGGGCTCGTCGTGCTCACCGAACAGTCGTCGAGCGAGCCCGAAGCACTCGGGCGCGTCGAGTGGATTAAGCTTTTCGGCGTCCTGTTCGACAAGGAAGACGAGGCCGCGCACCTGTTCAACGAGCAGAAGGCCCGCGTCGAGCAAACGTCGAGGCTCGCGTCGTCAGGTAAAACCGTGGCGTATTTCTACATTAACTCGAACGGGGCCGCCGTCACGCGGCGGGCGGGCGACTACGTGGCGCAGATGATCGAGCTTGCAGGCGGCAACTACGCGCTCGATGACGCGCAGGCGGCGTCGACGTCAGGTTCGTCAGTAACGCTCGAAATGGAGCGCTTCTACGCGACGGCGAAGGATGCCGACATTATCGTCTACAACGGCACCATCGACGAATCGGTTGCCACCTTGAACGACTTCGTAGGCAAAAACGCGCTATTGTCGCAGTTCAAAGCCGTGAAGAACGGCAACGTCTGGGTCACAAGCGCCGACATGTACCAGCAGATGACTTCCAGCGCCGACATTATCGACGAGCTGCACGGGGCGTTCACCGGCGATGACGCGAGCAACTTCCATTATCTGAGGAAGCTCGGCTAGCGCCATGAGAAGCCGGCTTTCCATGACATACGACGAATCGGGGCGCGCCGCGCGGTGTCGCGTCGTGACGGCGCTGCTCGCTGTTGCCCTCATCGTGCTCGTCGGGGCCAACCTGTGCATCGGGAGCGTGCTCGTGCCCGCAGACCACATCCCCGGCATCCTTTCGGGCGGCGCGGCCAATTCCATGGAAATCCAGATCATCTGGGAGATTCGTCTGCCGCGCGTGCTTTCAGCCGTGCTTCTCGGCGGGGCACTTTCGCTCTCCGGGTTCCTGCTGCAGACGTTTTTCAACAACCCCATCGCCGACCCGTTCATCTTGGGCGTCTCCTCGGGCGCAAAGTTCGTCGTCGCGCTTACGATGATCGTACTTCTGGGCGCGAACCAGGCCATGTCCTCGCCGGCCATGGTGGCCGCAGCGTTTCTGGGATCGCTTATCACCATCGGCTTCGTGCTCCTCATCGCACGGCGCATAAGTTCCATGGCCATGCTCATCGTGGCGGGCGTCATGGTGGGATACATCTGCTCGGCGGCGACGAACTTTCTCATCGCCTTCGCCGACGACCAGTCCATCGTGAACCTGCACAACTGGTCTTTGGGTAGCTTCTCGGGTTCGAGCTGGGACGACATCGCGGTCATCGCGGTCGTGGTGATCACCGTGAGCGCATGCGTATTCGCGATATCGAAGCCCCTTTCCGCCTTCCAGCTGGGAGAAGCCTACGCGAAAAGCGTCGGCGTGAACGTCGCACGCTTCCGCGTGGTGCTCGTCCTTCTAGCGAGCATGCTCTCCGCCTGCGTGACCGCGTTCGCTGGTCCGGTGTCGTTCGTAGGCATCGCGGTTCCGCATCTCGTTAAGTCGGCGCTGAAGTCGTCGAAGCCCATCCGCGTGATTCCTGCGTGCTTCTTGGGAGGCGCCATCTTCTGCGCGGGCTGCGATTTGATCGCGCGCACGCTGTTCTCCCCCGTCGAGCTTTCCATCAGCGCCGTCACCGCCATCTTCGGCGCGCCGGTGGTTATCGCACTCATGTTGAAGAAACGAGTGAGGTAGATGGGGGAATTCATGCCGCGGCCCAAAACGCTCAGAGGGGAGTCGAACCTCGAAACCCCGGTCGCAACGAAGGCTGACGGAGCGCCGCTTTTCCGCATAAGCGACCTGTCGGCGGGCTACGACAAGAAGGTCGTAGTCGAAGGCGTCGAGCTGGAGGTTCGCGCGGGCGACGTCGTGGCGCTCATCGGGCCGAACGGCTCGGGCAAGTCGACCATCTTGAAAACCATCACACGCCATCTGGCACCGCTTGCCGGCGCGGTCGAGCTCGACGGGCGGGAGATTTCCCGATGGAAGACGGCGGAGTTCGCAAGGAACCTTGCCGTTATGCTGACAGATCGACCCCGGACCGAGCTCCTCACCTGCCGCGATATCATAGAGGCGGGAAGGCATCCCTACACCGGGCGAATGGGCACATTCTCGCCCGACGACCATAGTCGGGTCGACGAGGCCATGAAAACCGCACATGTGGAAGAGTTCGCCGAGCGCGACTTCATGCAGATAAGCGACGGGCAACGCCAGCGCGTCATGCTCGCACGCGCCATCGCACAGGATCCGCGTGTGCTCGTGCTCGACGAGCCCACGTCATATCTCGATATCCGCTACCAGATCGACCTGCTGCGAATACTTCGCCACCTTGCGAAATCGCGGAATGTGGCTGTCATCATGTCCATCCACGAACTCGAGCTCGCGCAGAAAAGCGCCGACAAGGTGATTTGCGTGAAGGACGGCCGGGTCTTCCGCGCCGGCGCACCCGAGGACATATTCACGCGCGAGACGATTGGCGAGCTCTACGGCCTTCAACATGGCACCTTCAACGAGCGCTTCGGCAGCGTGGAAATTGGGCGCCCACACGGCGATGCGCACACGTTCGTCATCGCCGGCGCAGGTACGGGGTCAGCTGTGTTTCGCCAGCTAATCCGGCAGGGCAAGGCGTTCTACGCGGGCGTTCTGCACGAAGGGGACATCGACTGCGAGCTTGCGCGCGACCTGGCGACGGAATGCGTGGCCGAGCGCGCCTTCGAGCCGATCGGGGATAAAACCATAGCCCGCGCCAAAGAGCTCCTCGTCCACTGCGCGCGTCTTATCGTGTGCCCCGCCGCCTTCGGCACCATAAACGCCCGCAACGCAGAGCTCGTCGAGTTCGCACGCTCGCATGGTATCGAGGTCATGCGAGCGTGCGAAGGCGCATCGGAGGATTCCAAAATTGGAGTGGGAAGGATAAACTGGACTTTCTTTTAAGGATCCTCAGGCTACAGCTCCTACGCCGGCAAGGTCTCCAAGGCGCCGGAGAACCTCAGGAACAGGAATTTCCACGCCGACGAGCCCAACTAGGCCTAATCCAAGCGAGATTCCAGACTCGACAGACCATTGAGAGTCAGATCGTTGGCGACCTCAGAGACGCGCTCGATAGGAACCGAGCCGTCAGACAGCGCCCACGTGCGATAGATACCGATAATACCCGACAGCAAAAACGCCAGATAGTAGTCGAACATTTCGTCCTTGAGACCTTGGGGCAGCAGATCTCGCTCGGCAATCTCGTGCTCGAGCGGCGCACGAAGACGAGCCATGAAATCATCGAGCGGAATATTCTCGATCAGCTGACGATTGAGCACCAAGTTGTTGCACAGTGCCTCATTAACGGTTTTAAAGAAGGTCGCCGCCGCGCCAAGAGCGCGCTCGCTGGTGTCACCGTCCATAGAAGCAAGCGTTTTCTCGACCGAGTCGACAATCATCTCCACCACATCGACGGCAATGGCATCGAGCAGGCCGTCAACCGTACCAAAGTGAACGTAAAAGGTCTTGCGGTCGACATTGGCCTCGCGCGCGATGGCACTCACCGTAATGTCTGCCAGCGGCTTTTCCATGAGCAGGCGCTCGAAAGCCGAAAGGATGGCATTACGGCTGCGAACGATGCGGCGATCAAGACGCGGTTTGCTGGTTGCCATGGGCGTGTCCCTTCGATATGCAAGCATTCATCAACAGATGAGAGATAATCTACGTAAGAGGATTATCCCCCATACAGCACAAATATGCCCCGCATCATGAAGAACGCACGACTGCCCTACTGCGACTTGGGATGCTTCTTCTTATTGAGTGCCGACGGAGATACGCGAATACCATCGCCTGTCTGGCGCACATAGGCTTTATGAGCCGGCTTAGCGGTCCCAGAAGCCTTCTGAGCGCGCTTCTTGGGATCAACGGTAACAGCATTCGTGGGGTGCGGCATAGTGGGCGCAGAGGGCGTCTGAGGCGTGCGGCCGAGCTTGCGCATCACACGATCCCAGCGCGCATGGATGCTCTCGTTGTGGGCGCTCTTAAGTCCCAGCAGGGGCGCAGCCAAAATGGTCGGCGCAATAAACGTAATGAGGCGCCACAGCAGATAGCCGGCGGTCGAAGCCGACCCAAAGAAATGACCCAAGAACAATGCAAAGCCGCCCTCAGCGCCACCAGTTCCACCGGGCAAGGGAACCGCAGAGCTCAGCAGCTGGACAAAGGCGCTCGCGGCCATGACCGAGAAAAAGTCGACCTCGTGGTGGCCAAAGGCAAGCATCAGGAAATACGGCACCAGATAGAAAAACGCGAGCTGCAGCATGGTGATGACCACCGTGAGCAGCATGGAAGAAAAATGTCCGGCCGAAAGCTTGAACTTCTCGGAGAAGGAGTAGATCTCGCCATCGACAAACGTGCGCCATCCCTCGATCTTAGTGGCCGAGACACCAATGCGCTCAAGCCAATTGATGATGCAATGGGCGACGCGCGTGACGGTCTTAGGCATGAGCGCGACGGCGAAGATGCCCAGCAAGATGCAGCAGTGCCCACCAAAGCTAAAGACGCACAGCAACGTCATGTCGCCATAGCGCTCGGCAAAAAACGGCATGCGAGCAAGCAGTAGGATAGCGCCCCAGGCAACGAGGCCAAACTGGTACACGATAAAACGCGTGAATTGCGTGGCGCCGGCCTCGCCCACGTTTTGGCCGGCCTTGGTCAGGCGATAGATTTGAGCCGGGGTGGAGCCCATCATCATGGGCGTCAGGTTACCAAAGAAGATGCCACTCGCCTCGACCGAGATCAGGTCGCGGATGCCGACGGGCGAATTGGGATCGAGCCAGACGGCGATCGCATAGGCCACAATGCCAAAGAACAGGTACATGAACATGCAAAGACACGCGACAACGAGCCATGACGCCTGGACGCTCGACATAGCGGCCCAGAACTGCCCCATCTGCCCGGTTACCACCAGATAGACGATATAACCTACCAGCACGACGCCGATAAAGATGGCGCCGCGGCGTGCGCTCTTATTGTCATCTCCGCCCGAGGCCTCAACCTCGACCTGGGGCTTAGACGTATGCTGAGAGGACTCCGTCATGAGGCTCCTTCTAACAGTCAAAATATCTTGGATATTGTACCCGTAAGGGCCATAGGCAGAACGCAAAGCTCTGGTTCAAACGGGAATTGCAGACGGTTGTTTGAAAATAAAAACCCGACCTTCCATGGGAAGGCCGGGTATCAGATGTATGGTAGCCCGTACCAGATTCGAACTGGTGATCTCCGCCTTGAGAGGGCGGCGTCC
>NZ_JAHONA010000025.1 GCF_019131995.1 Collinsella aerofaciens
TCGACACCGCCGAGTTCGCGATCCCCGGCCTTGACGACGAGTTCCGCGTCATCGTGTCTCCGTGGATCCTCTCCTCGCTGATCACCGATCGCCTTGCCGCTTACTACGAGACGGTCACCAAGCACAACCTCAACTACCGTCGCTACTATCACCAGTTCGACTACTAAGAGCAAATAACGTTTGTGTAATTGGGCCTCGCTCCTATATGGAACGGGGCCTCGCTTGGGTTGGAGAGTAATTATGAGCTATCCCCAGCTTGCCGTCATGAATATCAGCCATCGTTATTTTGACCTTGAGGAATTCTTTTCTTCGGCAGCGGCCTCGGGCTACACGTGTTGCGAGCTTTGGACCGGGGCGATGCATCTGTATGTCGATTGCCATGGATACGATTCGCTCGAGCAGGTGCAGGAGCTGTCACAGCGGTATGGGATTCGGATTGTGGGGCTTTGTCCCGAACAGAACAACCCCAAGCCGTGGAATATCGCGGCGCGCGGGAATGAGGCGCGCGCTCGCACGCTCGCGTACTTTAAGAACGTTGTGGATATCGCGGCGGAACTTGGAGCCGAGCAGGTCATGGTCTCGAGTGGCTGGGCATTTTTGAACGAGCCGATCGAGGACGCGTGGGGTCGCAGCGCCTCGATGCTGCGTGCGATTGCCGAGCATGCGGGAGAGCGCGGCGTGCGACTGGTGCTCGAGGCCCTACAGCCGGTTGAGTCGATGATCGTGAACTCGGCGGCCGACACGAAGCGCATGATCGAGGCAGTTGATCATCCGGCACTTAAGGCGTGTCTGGATTTGGGCGCTATGGCGGTGGCGGGGGATACCATCGACGATTATTTCGATCTGCTTGGCGATGATGTCGCCCACGTGCATTTTGTCGATGTTGCGGCAGATGGCACGACGCATCTTGCTTGGGGTGACGGCGACCGCGATATGCGCGCCGACCTGGATAGGCTGGTGGCGCGCGGCTATCGCGGAGTTGTTTCGGCCGAGACCTATGACTGGCGCTATTTTGCCGACCCCGCAGCTGCCGACGCTCAGGTTATGGCGGAGTACCGACGCGCGATTGGCGCCTAAGTGGGACAGGGCGCCGAGTTGGCGTTTGACGTTTTTTGAGAAACGGGACGTGCTTTCCGCTTGAGGCTTCTGGCGGAAAGCACGTCCCAGAACGGGCGCTCAGAATGGGACATACTTTCCGCTGAGGACCTCAACCGGAAACCGCATCCCAGTTTTTGGCTGGCGGGCGGGACACGCTTTCCCCTATGTTTCCAAATGAATACGCTATGAGCCGAGGAGGACGATTCTCCCCGCAAACACTCTAGTATGCTAAAGTACCCAGAAGACCGGCGGAGCTATGCCGGTCTTCTGCTCTATATGAAACACAGCATGAGGAGGCTCACCAGATGACGGCCACACCGTGGGGATTCCGGGACATATTGCCCGAGGAAGCTCAGACGCGCGAGGAGATCGCATGTACGGTGAAGGGCTGCTTTAGGGAGCATCATTACCTTCCGGTCGAGACGCCGCTGCTCGAGGACAAGGGTTCGCTCGAGGAAGGCGGCCGCATTGCGGACACGCCGTTTAAGCTCTTTGATGACGACGGTCGCCTGCTGGTGGTCCGTCCCGACAACACGCTGCCGATCGTGCGCCTGGTTTCGACCCGCATGCGCGCGGCCGACCTGCCCCTACGCCTTCGCTACGAGGCGCCGGTGGTTCGCGAGTGTCAGCGCAATGCCGGTGGTTCGCGCCAGTTTACGCAGTTGGGCTTTGAGCTTATCGGCGCGGGCGATACCTCGGGCGATGTCGAGATTGTCTCGCTGGTCGCCGAGGCCGTGCGCGAGCTGGCACTTCCCGATGCGCGCATTATCGCAGGCAGCGTGCGTCCTTTTAAGGAATTGCTCGCGGTATGCGAGGATCGTGAGCTGGCTGCCGAGGCCCTGCGCTGCGTGCATGCCAACGACTTTGTGGGCCTCGATGCCCGCGTGGCTGCCAGCGCCGAGTCCGATGCCGTCAAGGCTGCCATTAGCGAGCTGCCGCGCCTGCACGGTGGTGCCGAGGTGCTCGACCGCGTGGATGCGCTGCTGGAGGCTGCCGGCATCGTCGCGCCGCTGACGCGCGAGCTGCGTGCCCTGGTCGAGGGCCTGGCTCCCGAGGACGCCCAGGTGCTGTCCTTCGACTTCTCCATCATGAATTCTTTTGATTACTACACGGGTCTGGTCTTTAAGGCCTATGCCGGCGGCCTGCCCGATCCGGTCGGTTCGGGCGGACGCTACGACTCCATCTTTACCGGTGCGTTTGGCGACGGTATCGAGGTGCCGGCGGCGGGCTTCGCCTTTTCGCTCGAGCGTCTGGAGGCCGTGCGCACCTCGGCCGAGGACGCCGCTTCCGATGGCGACCACGCCGTGGGCCGTGGCGCCGAGGGGCCGCTGCGTATCGCCGTGCCCAAGGGCTCGCTTAAGGCCGACACGCTCGACGTGCTCGAGACCGCGGGCCTGGACGTCTCCGAGCTGCGTGACCCCGGCCGTCACCTGATCGTGCGCGGCCGCGACACGCGTGTCGGCGAGGGCGCGGTCGGCGATATCGAGTTTGTCATCGTGCGCCCCAGCGACGCGCCTGCTTTTGTGGGCTGTGGCGGTGCCGATTGTGGCATCTGCGGTTGGGATTCGCTTATCGAGGCAGACCTCAACCTGCTGCAGCTGGTCGACCTGGGCTACGGCCTGTGCACCTTTATCGAGGCGGAGCCCGCATGGCGCGCCGGTCAGGCCGAGCGCAACTATGCTCGCCGCGGGTCGCTTCGCGTGGCAACCAAGTATCCGCGCATCGCGAGTGCCTGGTATGCCGAGCGCGGCGTGAACGCCGACATCGTTTCGCTGCACGGCAACATCGAGCTGGGCCCCATCGTCGGCATGACCGATCGCATCGTGGATATTACCGCCACGGGCGCCACGCTGCGCGACAACGACCTGGTCATCACCGGTCGCATCATGGACTGCACGGCCCGCTTCTTTGTCAACCCGGGTGCCGCACGTCTGGATCCGCGCGTACGCAATCTGGCCGATCGCTTGGCGGCAGCCGTGAAGGACAAGCATTTTGAGCCCGTTGCGGGCTCGGCGCAATAGCGCGAGCACGTACGGGCGCCCCAACGTCCGGGCTGCGGGCTGATTGGCACCGCCGCCCGGTCTCTCGTTTCTCGAACAAAACCTCGACCGATAGGGGATACCGATATGAAGACCATCAAGCTTGCTCCCGGTGAGCGCCTCGTTACCAACCAGCTCAACCGCAAGGGCGTGCTGCCGCAAAACATCGTCGACGCTGCCCGCGATATCGTAGCCAACGTGCGCGCCAACGGCGATGCCGCGGTGCGCGACTATTGCCAGCGTTTTGATGGTGTTGAGCTGCAGAGCTTCCGTCTGCCGCAAGAGCAGATCGATGCCGCGCTCGAAGGCCTCGATCCCGCCTTTGTCGCGGCGCTCGAAAAGGCCGCATGCCAGATTCGCGAGTTCCACCAGCGCGAGGTCGAGCAGAGCTGGTTTACCACGCGCCCGGACGGCACGATGCTCGGCGTTAAGGTGACCCCGCTTGCTGCGGCCGGCATCTACGTGCCGGGCGGCCGCGCGCAGTATCCCTCCACCGTGCTCATGAACGCCATTCCCGCCAAGGTGGCCGGCGTCAAGCGCGTGGTCATGGTGACTCCGCCGCAAAAAGATGGCCTGATCAGCCCGTATACGCTCGCGGCCGCCAAGCTCGGTGGCGTGGACGAGATCTATATGGTGGGCGGCGCCCAGGCCGTGGCCGCGCTGGCGTACGGTACCGAGACCATTCCGCGTGTCGACAAGATCACCGGCCCGGGCAACGCCTTCGTCGCCGCTGCCAAACAGATTGTCTCGGGTGACGTGGGTATCGATATGGTCGCCGGTCCCTCCGAGGTCTGCGTGCTGGCCGACGCCACGGCCAAGCCTATGGTGGTCGCGGCCGACCTGATGGCCCAGGCCGAGCATGATCCGCTGGCGGCCTGCTATCTGGTGGCCTGCGACGAGCAGTTTGCGCGTGAGGTCGAGGCGGGTATCGACATTCTGGTAGCGCAGTCGCCGCGTGCCGAGATCACGCGTGCCTCGCTCGACAATGAGGGCACCATCGTGGTGGCAGCCGACATGGCTGCCGCCGTCGAGGCGGTGAACACCGTGGCGCCCGAGCACCTGGAGCTGCACTGCAAGGATGCGATGGGCCTGCTCGGCGGTATCCGCAACGCCGGCGCCATCTTTGTGGGCGCTTGGAGTTCCGAGCCGCTCGGCGATTACGTTGCCGGCCCCAACCACACGCTGCCGACCGGCGGCACCGCCATGTTCTCCAACCCGCTTTCGGTGGAGGAGTTCGTCAAGCGCTCGAGTGTCATTTGCTATACGCCCGAGGGCTTGCTCTCCGACGCTCCCGCTACGCAGCGTCTGGCCGAGGCCGAGGGCCTGTGGGCACACGCGCTTTCTGCCGCACTGCGCCGTCGCGTGTTGGAGCAGGGCGAGGATGCCGTGAGCGCCGAGTTGCTCGCCGCGGCCGACCTGACCAAGGTTGCCTGGCCGGGCGACGCCGTGGCGACGGTTGCCGAGGGCGTTGACCTGGCGGTTGTGAGCGCGGATGGCGTTGGCCCGACCGGCAAGGAGGCCTAATATGGCCGAGCTGACGCCCCGTATGAAGGAGCTCGTCCAGCCCTACTTGGCCGGCATTGAGCCCTACGACCCCAATTTTACGCCCACGCGCATCAACCTTTCGGCCAACGAGAACACCTATCCCGTGCCGGCTGGCGTGCGCGAGGCGGTCGACGCCGCCCTGGCTGCTACACCGCTCAACCGCTATCCCGATCCCATGTCCAACGATCTGCGCGACGAGCTTGCCGCTTGGCATGGTGTGGCGCGCGAGAACATCTGCGTGGGCAACGGCGGCGACGAGCTGCTCTATAACTACCTGCTGGCGTTTGGCGACGCGGGACGGACCCTGCTCAACTGCCCGCCGTGCTTTAGTGAGTATGCGTTCTTTGCGTCGCTTTGTCAGACCGAGGTGCGCGATGTGTGGCGCGACCCGGCGACCTTTGAGCTCGACCAAGCGGCTGTGCTCGCAGCGGCGCCCGAGTGCAATCTGGCGATCGTGACCTCGCCCAATAACCCCACGGGCGATGTGACGCCGCTCGACTTTGTCGCGGCCCTGTGCGATGCGTGCCCCGGCATGGTCATGGTCGACGAGGCCTACGTTGAGTTTGCCGACGATTCGTTTGGCGCGGCTACTACGGCGCAGGGGCTTATCGCCGAGCATCCCAACCTGGTGATTCTGCATACGCTGTCCAAGGCGTTCGGCGCCGCCGGCACGCGTCTGGGCTATGTGATCGCGGCGCCCGAGGCCATCGATGTGTTTGCGGCAATTCGCCAGATCTACTCGGTTAACGTGCTGAGCCAGGCCGCCGCGCTTGCCTGCGTGCGTGCCCGCGATGCGTACGCACCCGTGGTAGCACAGGTTGCATCCGAGCGCGAGCGCGAACTGTGTGCCCTGCACGCAATGGCTGCCGAGGGTCTGCCCGTGGAGGCGTGGCCGAGCGCGGCGAACTTTGTGCTCGTGCGCACGCCGCATGCCACGCGCGTGCGCGAGCGCCTGCGCGACGAGTATTCACTTTTGGTGCGCGACTTTAGCTACGCGCCGGGGCTCGCGGACTGCCTACGCATTACCGTGGGCACGCCGCAGGAAAATGACGAGGTGCTGGCCGCGTTTGCCGCGCTGGTGAAGGAGGAGATGTAGATGGGCCGTTATGCCGAGGTGACCCGCAAGACGGGCGAGACCGACATTGTCGTAAAGCTCGACCTGGACGGATCTGGCGTGTGCGACATCTCGACCGGCGTGCCGTTTTTCGACCACATGCTCAACGCCTTTGGCCGCCATGGTTTGTTTGATTTGACGGTACACGCGGTGGGCGACGTGGAAGTCGACGCGCACCACACCGTCGAGGATGTGGGCATTGTGCTGGGCGAGGCGTTCTGCCAGGCGCTGGGCGACAAGGCGGGCATTACGCGCTTTGCCGACGCGGCGATCGCCATGGACGAGACACTTGTGATGGCTGCTGTTGATATTTCGGGCCGCGGGCAGGCCTACTGCGAGCTGCCCGTGCCGACCGAGCGCGCGGGCAGCTTCGATACCGAGCTGGCCGTCGAGTTCTTCTACGCCTTTGCGCGCGACGCCAAGCTCACGCTGCACGTGCGCGAGCTGGCGGGCGGCAACTCGCATCACATTATCGAGGCCGCCTTTAAGGCCGTGGGCCGCACGATGCGCCATGCCTGCGAGCTCGATTCCCGCGTGCAGGGCATCCCTAGCACCAAGGGTTCGCTGTAACCTGCCAAAAAAGGGACAGGTTTTGAATGGGGAAAAGGAGGGTCGCGTGGGCGAACCGAAGATCGTGGTAGTTGACTACCACAAGGGCAACTTGTCGAGCGTCGTGCGCGGGCTTGCGCGCGCCGGTGCCGCCGCCTGCACATCGGACGATCCGGAGCAGATCCGCCGCGTCGACGGCCTGGTCATTCCGGGCGTGGGCGCGTTCTATGACGCGATCGCCTTTATGCGCCAGAGTGGCGAGGCGGACGCGGTGCTCGATGCTGTCGCCACCGGAACTCCGCTGCTCGGCATTTGCCTGGGCCTTCAGCTATTTTTTGAGCGCGGCAACGAAGGCGTGCCTGCGGACGAGGGCGCGGTTGCCGATGGCAACACCCCCCAGCAGGCCGGTGGCCCCTGGGTCGATGGCCTGGGTATTATGTGCGGTTCGTGCACGCGCTTGGAGTCGAGTCGCCTGAAGGTGCCGCACGTGGGCTGGGACCAGGTGCACATGACGCCCACCGGTGCGGCCGATCCGCTGCTTACTGGTTTTGCCGAGGGTGCCAACATGTACTTCACCCACAGCTACGCGGTGTCCGACGATGCCGATGCCGCCGATGTGCTGGCGCGCACGCACTATACGCGGAGCTTCCCGTGCATCGTGCGCCATGGCAACGTGTGGGGCTGCCAGTTCCATCCCGAGAAATCCTCCGCGCTGGGTCAGCGCATTCTTAAAAACTTTGTGAGCATCGTCGAGGGGGCCGGCCGATGATTCTGTTTCCCGCAATCGATTTGATCGGCGGTAAGGTCGTGCGCCTGGAGCGCGGTGACCGGAGCCGCTGCAAGGTATATTCCGACGACCCCGTGGCCGTTGCCCGCTCCTTTGCCGAGCAGGGCACGAGCTGGGTGCACGTCGTCGACCTGTCCGCTGCCTTTGGCGAGGACGAGGACGCGTGCGCTGCCAACTCGGCGGCGATAAAGGCTATCTGCGGCGTCGACGGTCTGTCCGTGGACGTGGGCGGCGGCGTTCGCTCGCTCGCGCGCATCGACGAGCTTGCCGGCTATGGCGCGCGTCGCATCGCGCTGGGCACGGTGATCGTGACCGAGCCGGGATTTGCCGAGGTGGCGGCTCGTGGCTTTGGCGAGCTGCTGGTGGCAGATATCGCCGCACGCGACGGCCAGGTCAAGGTGAACGGCTGGCGCGACGGCGCGGGCGTGGCACTCGACGATGCCGTGGCGCAGCTTTCCGAGCTGGGCTTTAAGCATCTGGTGTATACCGACATCGCGCGCGATGGCATGCAGACGGGCATCGATGTGGCGGCGTATCGTCATGTGGCCGAGGTCGCGGGCTTTCCCGTCGTGGCTTCGGGTGGTATCTCGACGCTCGACGATATCCGCGCACTGGCCGCGGTGGGTGAGGATGCTATTGAGGGCGCCATTACCGGCCGTGCGCTCTACGAGGGCAACTTTACGCTGGCCCAGGCGCTAGCCGCCGCCCGAGGGGAGGAGTAGCCCATGCTTACCAAACGCGTGATTCCCTGCTTGGACGTCAAGGACGGCCGCGTGGTCAAGGGCGTCAACTTTGTGAGCCTGCGCGATGCGGGCGACCCGGTGGAGCTAGCCCGCGCCTACGACCGCGAGGGTGCGGACGAGGTTGTCTTCCTGGACATTACCGCCACGAGCGACAACCGCGCGACGACCATCGAGATGGCGGCGCATGCGGCCGAGGAGCTCGCTATTCCCTATACCGTGGGCGGCGGCTTTCGCGACCTGGCGGGCATGCGCACCATGGTTGCAGCCGGCGCCGACAAGGTGTCGCTTAACTCTGCCGCCGTGCGCGATCCGTCGTTGATTAGCCAGGCTGCCGCGGCGTTTGGCAGCCAGGCCGTGGTCGTGGCGATCGATGCCAAGCGCGTCGGTTTGCCCGGCGCATCTGGTACCGACAAGTGGGAGGTCTTTACCGCAGGCGGCCGCAACGCCACGGGTATCGACGCGGTGGCGTGGGCCGAGGAGGCGGCCCGTCGCGGCGCCGGCGAGATCTTGCTCACCAGTATGGACCGCGACGGCACCAAGGCCGGCTTTGACCTGGCGCTCACCCGCGCCGTGGCGCGCGCGGTGCCGATTCCCGTCATCGCGAGCGGCGGCGTGGGCACGCTCGAGCATTTTGCTGAGGGTGTGATCGAGGGCGAAGCCGACGCCGTACTGGCGGCAAGCGTCTTTCACTTTGGGACGTTCAGCATTCGCCAGGTGAAGGAGTATATGGCGTCGCAGGGCATTCCTGTGAGGTTGGACTTCTAATGCTGCGGGCTTCGCTGCGGCTTGTCCAGGCACCGCATCTTGCCGTTCAAACCGTCGCTCGCGTACCAAAGTACGCGTCGCTCCTCTTTCGCGGCAACCTGCGGCACCTGGGCAAGCCTCGCCGACCTGCGATGTTCACGGTAATTACTTGGGAGGAATGATGACTGAGGTGGTAAATGCTACCGAGCTGAAATACGACGCCCGTGGGTTGATTCCTTGTGTGGTTCA
Organism: Collinsella aerofaciens; assembly: GCF_019131995.1. Taxonomy (GTDB): domain Bacteria; phylum Actinomycetota; class Coriobacteriia; order Coriobacteriales; family Coriobacteriaceae; genus Collinsella; species Collinsella aerofaciens_S. The sequence goes on from NZ_JAHONA010000025.1 coordinate 8,869, forward strand.
GCAGTATGACACCGGCGAGGTGCTTATGGTTGCTTGGATGAACGAGGAGTCGGTGGGGTTGACGCTCAAGACCGGCACCACGTGGTTTTGGAGCCGCAGTCGCCAGGAGCTCTGGAACAAGGGCGCGACGAGCGGCAATATGCAAGCGGTCAAGGAGCTCTGGGCCGACTGCGATAGCGATACGCTGCTGGTCAAGGTTGACTCGCCGGGCCCGGCTTGCCACACCGGCAACCGTACCTGCTTCTTTAAGAAACTCGCGTAGGGCGGGCGCTCGATTAGACGCTCGGCCACCAGAAAGGATTGAACTATGGGTGTGCGCACCGCAAACATTCAGGATGGAAATATCGGTGAGACGCTGACAGGTCTGGCCGAGGTGATTCACGGTCGTCGTGATGCATCGCCGCAGGAGAGCTATACCGCGCGTCTGCTGGCCGACGTCGAGGATGAGCTGCTCAAGAAGCTTGCCGAGGAGTCGAGCGAGGTGATCATGGCCTGCAAGGATAACGATCACGATCACATCCGCTACGAGGCCGGCGACCTGGTCTACCACCTGCTCGTAACCCTTGAGCGCTACGGTATCACCCTCGACGAGCTTGCCGGCGAACTCAACGCCCGCCGCCACTAGTCATTGGGGACGTTCTTAAACGACTAGTTAGGCGAGGGGTGTGGACTCCCATTCTCCGGTGAGGTGGGGGATGTCGAAGGTTCGATAACCGCAGTCGTAGGCGTGGGCCTGGGCCTCGCGGATGATCCAGCAGATATTACAGGCGCGGTGCGCGTCCGAGCCAAAGGTGATCGGCACTTCGGCATGGGCAAAGCGGCGCAAAAGGCCGGTCGCGGGGTAGTAGTCGTCGAGCCCCTTGCGCGGTGCGGCCGTCGAGACCTCAACGCGGCGGCCCGTGTCGTGTGCACACTCTGCCATCTGCTTCCAGAGCGGTGCGGGGTCAAAATCGGGTGCAAAGCCTTCCTTCGAAAAGCGCATGACCAGGTCGGGATGAGCCATCACATCAAAGTTAAGCGGGCTCTCGCAGGCGCGGCACCAGTCATCGACATAGCGCTCCCACACGCCGCGTACCCCCAGGTTTTCCCAAACGTGCAAGTTGGTGTCATCGTCGATCCAGCCGCAGCGCGAATCGGGCGTATCGGGACGAGCGACGTCCTCCGTTCCCGCCGTACCCGCGGCACCGGCCATGATATCGCCTGGGTTGCCAATCCAGTGCACGCTGCCCAAGCGCACTATGGCACCCGCGGACCAGCGCTCAACCAAAGGCTCGCAACCTTCGTACCAGTCGCATTCAAAACCATAGATAAGCTCGAGCTCCGGCGCAATCTGCGCGGCGAGCTTGCGGGCGTCCTCAAATGCCAGGCGATGCGCCGTCAGGTCGCCTTCGGCAACTTGTACTTCGCAGTTGGCGTCCATGCTGGCGGGCAGGGTGAGGTGGTCAGTCGAGACCATAACGCGGCAGCCGGCGGCGGCAGCAGCGCGGGCGTTGTCCTCAAACGAGGCATGGCCATCCGAAAACGTGGTGTGGGTGTGGCAATCGACCAGCGGGCAAGCAGACATGGCAGCTCCTTTGCGTCAAGCGAATCCGCTTCATTGTAATGGCGCAGCTCTCAACACGCCGGGCACGCCGGGGATCGAAATCGATTGGAAAGGTTGCGCGGCGCGTGGTGCGGCCTCGCTTGCTCTCAAAACGTGTACGTCAGCCTCCAAAACCGACAAATAATGACATGTTTGGAGGCTGACGTACACGTTTGGATGGGGGCAAGGGCGGCGACGGACGAAAGTCACGCTTGTGCCACGTCCGATGTGCTAGCGTTTGGATGAACAAAACGAGCCTGCGCGGAAAGGAGCCGGACCGTATGCCATGCGATAGCACATCCCCGCTGTCCCGCGAGACCGATGCGCCCGAAACCATCGTCAAGCTGGAATGCGACATCGACGACGCGTCGCCTGAGGTACTCGCCTACGCCGCCGACCGCCTGCGCGAGGCGGGTGCGCGCGAGGTGCACTGGCTGCCCCTCTATTGTAAGAAAGGCCGCCCCGGCTGGCAGCTGCAGGTAATCTGCACCTACGAGGATATCGAGCGCCTGCAGACGATCATCTTCTTGGAAACCACGACCAACGGCATTCGTCGCCAGGTTATGGAGCGCGTTTGCCTACCACGCCGCTTTGAGCGCGTAACGACGCCATGGGGCGAGGTGTTCGTCAAGGTGGCCACCCTGCCCGACGGCAGCGAGCGTGCAGCGCCCGAGTACGAGGACTGCGCCCGCCTTGCCCGTGAGCACAATGTGCCGCTCCAGCGCGTGATGCAGGCGGCTCAGAGCGCGGCACTGCGATTTGAATAATGCGGCTGGTGGCGACATTCTGCGCCCAGCCATATCAACCCCATTCGAAAGGATCTTCCCATGAAATACCTCATCGCCTCTGACATCCACGGCTCGGCATATTGGGCCGAGCGCCTCTGCACCGCTATCGAATCCGAGCAGCCCGACCGCATCGTGCTACTGGGCGACCTGCTCTACCACGGACCGCGTAACGACCTGCCGCGCGATTACGCCCCCAAGCGCGTGATTCCGCTGCTCAACGCCCTGGCCGACCGCATCATCGCGGTGCGCGGCAACTGCGACGCCGAGGTCGACCAGATGGTGCTCGATTTCCCCGTCATGGCCGACTACGCCACCCTGTTCGACGAGACCGGCCGCGAGCTGTTCCTGACGCACGGCCACGTCTTTGGCGCCGGCGTGCACAACAGCGTTGACCACGCGCCCGCGCTGCCCGAGGGCTCCGCGCTCGTCTACGGCCACACGCACATCAAGGTTAACGAAGAAAGCGCCGCGCACCCGGGCCTGTGGCTCTTCAACCCCGGCAGCGTGAGCATTCCCAAGGACGGAACGCACAGCTACGGCATCTACGAGGGCGGCGTGTTCCGTCACGTGATCCTGGAGGAGGAATAACCATGGCGCAGCACATGGCTCGGCAAAATGCCGAGGGCTCGCGCGATCTGTCCACGCTGGTCGATGCGTCGGCCGAGCTTCAACATCTGGTACAGACCATCTGGCGCTTGCGTCAGCCCGATGGCTGCCCGTGGGATCGCGAGCAGACACATCAGAGCATCGGCAAGAACATGATTGAGGAGGCCTACGAGGCGCTCGACTGCATCGAGGCCGACGACGCGGCGCATCTGCGCGAGGAGCTGGGCGACGTGCTCATGCAGGTAGTGTTGCATGCGCAGATCGCGGCGGACGCCGGAGAGTTTACGCTGGCCGACGTGGCGCGCGATATCGACGCCAAGCTCATCCGTCGTCACCCACACGTGTTTGGCGATGCGGATGCCGACAACTCCGACGAGGTGCTAAAGATTTGGGACGAGGTTAAGCTTGCCGAGAAGGCCGCCAAGGACAAGGCCGTAGCGGCGGGTGAGGCTGCGCCCGAGGGCCTGCTCGACGGCGTGCCCACGCATCTGCCGGCGCTGATGCAGGCTCAGAAGGTGTCACGCAAGGCGGCTGCCGTGGGCTTTGAGTGGGAGACGGTCCAGGATGTTTGGGACGAGGTTGCCGAGGAGCGTGCCGAGTTTGAGGCCGAGGAGCCCGGCTCGCCCGAGCGCGAGATGGAGTTTGGCGACTTGCTCTTTGCCCTAGTCAACGTTGCGCGCAAAGAGGGGATTGACGCCGAGAGCGTCCTGCGCGCGAGCACGGCCAAGTTCCGTCGCCGCTGGGCCGCAATGGAGCAGATGGCGGCCGATGCCCACGTGGATCTTGCCGAGCTTTCGACCCATGGCCTCAACGACCTCTGGGATGTCGCAAAGGCAGGGGAGTAATAACCGCGGGAGCGACGGGACGGACTTGTCCCATTGCTCCCATTATTTTTATAAAAAGATTGTATCCCTTGGCTAACTTAGGGCATAATGCAAAAAGTGCGACAAGGCTAACTTATGAACCTGCGCGCCGCTGCAGCGTGCAAGCCGTGTCGCCAAGCATTCAATCCGTTTCCAAGTGAGAGGGAGACAACATGAGCGATATTTTGGACGTCTATGGTCGCGAGGTGCTCGACAGCCGCGGCAATCCCACCGTCGAGGTCGAGGTCGTGCTCGAGGACGGCAGCTTTGGCCGCGCAATGGTGCCTTCGGGTGCTTCGACCGGCGCCTTTGAGGCCTGCGAGCTGCGCGACGGCGACAAGGGTCGCTACCTGGGCAAGGGCGTTTCGCAGGCCGTCGAGCACGTCAACAACGAGTGCGCTAACGCCGTCGTGGGTCTCGACGCCTTCGACCAGCGCGCCGTCGATGCCGCGCTGATTGCCGCGGACGGTACCCCCAACAAGACCAAGCTCGGTGCCAACGCCATCCTGGGCGTGTCGCTGGCCGTCGCCCGCGCCGCTGCCGAGTCGGCGGGCCTGTCGCTGTACCAGTACCTGGGCGGCGTCAACGCCCATCTGCTGCCCACGCCCATGATGAACATCCTCAACGGCGGCGTGCATGCCGACAATAACGTTGACTTCCAGGAGTTCATGATCATGCCGGTGGGCGCCCCGAGCTTTGCCGAGGGCCTACGTTGGTGCGCCGAGGTCTACCACACCCTCAAGGGCGTGCTGCACGAGGCCGGCCTGGGCGGCGGCGTGGGCGACGAGGGCGGCTTTGCCCCCAACCTTAAGACCAATGCCGAGCCGTTCGAGTACATCACCAAGGCCGTCGAGAAGGCTGGCTTTAAGCCCGGCGTCGACTTCATGTACGCCATGGACCCGGCCTCGACCGAGTTCTACAACGCCGAGACCGGCATGTACGAGCTCAAGGGCGAGGGCGTTGAGTATACGAGCGCTCAGATGGTCGATTACTGGGAGAAGCTCGTCGACACCTATCCCATCATCTCCATCGAGGACGGCATGGCCGAGGAGGACTGGGACGGCTGGGTCGAGCTCACCCGTCGCATTGGCAACAAGGTGCAGCTGGTGGGCGACGACCTGTTCGTCACCAACACCGAGCGCCTCAAGAAGGGCATCGAGCTGGGTGCCGCCAACGCGATCCTGGTCAAGGTCAACCAGATCGGCACGCTCACCGAGTCGCTCGAGGCCATCGAGACCGCCAAGGAGGCCGGTTACGCTTGCATCGTGAGCCACCGCTCCGGCGAGACCGAGGACTCCACGATCGCCGACCTGGTCGTGGGCGTCAATGCCGGCCAGATTAAGTCGGGTGCCCCGTGCCGTAGCGACCGTATCGCCAAGTACAACCAGCTCATCCGTATCGAGGACGAGCTCGAGGGCAGCGCGCGTTACGCCGGCAAGGCCGCGTTCTACAACATTCGCTAGGCACGCGGAGGTCGCGGGGGCGGGGAAGACTCGGATTTGCCTTGCTCCAGCCGGGCGCTGTTGAGCACCATTGGGCGCTGGGCCATATGACTCAGCGCCTTTTTTATGTCGAGCAAAGGCTGGCGAAGGCGGTGCGGGCGCTCGTGCTATAACTAGAATACTTAGCGCAAACAAACCTCAACCGCACAAGGCGCACATGGATCAGATTTACGACAACAGGTACTATTCCGCCGGTTCGCGTGAGCCGTCGCCTCGCCGTGCGCGCACGGTGCAGCTCGGTGGGTCCGCCTACGCCGGCGCCGACCGCTCCATGCAACGCCCGACAAGTACCTCGCGCCCCAATGCTCAAGTGAATACTTCGACAGATGGACCAGTGCGCCCGGCACGTTCGTCGCATGCTCAGCGCTCGTCGGCTCAAACGCACGATAGGTCGAGCAGGCCTTCGAACCGTTTTTCGGGCTCGGACTTTATGCACTACGCCAACGACAACGCGGTGGTCAAGGCGATCTACGACTTTACCCACGGTCCTCAGCGAGGGCTATTCATCGGCATTGTCGTTGCCCTGGTGCTCGTGAGCCTGTATTTCCCCGTGCGCGATCTGTACGTGGCAAAGCGTTCGAGCGATATCTTGGCCAAGCAGGTCGAGATTCGTCAGCAATACAATGATGAGCTGCAAAAAAGCGTCGACAAACTGCTCTCGGAGGAGGGCATTAAGGATGCGGCGTCCGAGGATCTGGGCCTGGTGATGCCCGGCGAGAAGAGGGTTGAAGTGCAGGGCCTGGACGACGATTCGGATTCGTCTTCGAGCAAGAAGTCGTCGAACGCCAAGAAGGCCAGCGAAGTTGCCAAGGAAATCGAAGAAGTCGGTAAGGACGCCCCGTGGTACATCCAGGCGCTCGACATGCTGTTTGGGTTTAACGGTGTCGAGGGCCAGACGGTCGTGTCCAACGGCAAATAGCGCCCGGAGGGGAGCCCGCAATGGCAGATTGCAAACGATATAAGGTGGCGGCGATCGATCTGGGAACGGTGTCGTCGCGACTGGTGCTGGCGCAGGTCGAGGGCGGGGCGATCGTGGAATCGTCCAAGCATACCGAGATTACCGACCTGGGCGAGGGTGTGGACGCGACGGGTCGCTTTTGCGAGGCGGCGGTCGAGCGCGTGCTCGCTGCATGCCGCATGTTTGTGGACGAGGCGCGTGCCTTTGGGGCCGCGTGCATTTGCACCACATGCACGAGCGCCGCGCGCGATGCATCCAATGCCGCACTGCTGCTGGACGGTCTGCGTGAGCTGGGGCTCGAACCGCAGGTGATTCCGGGCGAGGTCGAGGCGCGCCTGACGTTTTTTGGCGTGGCGCACGACTTTGCCGGCGAGCGCATCATTGTTGCCGATTCGGGCGGCGGATCCACGGAGCTCGCGACGGGCGTATACGCGCCGGAGCGCGGGGTCTTCGCGCTGGAGGGAACGCGTTCGCTGGACATTGGTTGCCGTCGTGTGACGGAGCGTTTCTTCTCGGCGTTGCCGCCTTCGGACGGCGAGCTTGCTGCCGCTGCCGACTGGGCGGGCGAGCAGTTCGAGGCTTACTTTGAGAGCCTGCCGAGCGATTTTGAGCGCGCCGAGCGCTTGGTCGCGGTGGGCGGTACCGTCACCACACTCGTGGCGCTGGTCCACGAGCTGGAGCCGTACGACTCGAGCTTTGTGCACCTGCACGAGCTTTCGATGGAGCAGATCTCGGACGCTATCGATCATATGTCTACGCTGGATGTGGAGGGTATCGCTGCGCTGCCGGGCGTGCAGCCCAAGCGTGCGGGCGTGATTCTGGCCGGCGCCGTGGTGGTTCGCGAGCTCATGCGCGCCGGTAGCTACGAGTCGCTCACCGTAAGTGAGAACAGCCTCCTCGCCGGCATGGCCGCCACCATCAACGAGGTTCTCGAAGGCGCGACCCCCACCATCGGCTGGACCCCGAGCCTGAGTGCTCTTTAACCGTCTTCCTCTGAGTTGCGGTGAAATAGTTCCTAAATAAGCTGGTAAACGGTATAAACAGGATCTATTCCACCGCAACTTAGAGCCCCGCCGGCGTGTAAAAGAAACGAGCCCGCATCCCTGGGGGACGCGGGCTCGTAAAAACCAAATGGTAGGGGCGGTGGGACGTCCGCGCATTTGCTGCGCAAATACGCACCGGCTTCGGCCGCCTGTCGGCGCCCTCGCCGGCTCGCTACGGACGCTGCGCGTCCGCTTAACGCTCGCCCCCTCGCGGGTTCGAGTCCCACCGGCATCTAAAAGAAGCGAGCCCGCATCCCTGGGGAACACGGGCTCGCAAGCAATCACATGGTAGGGGCGGTGGGACTCGAACCCACAATCCTTGCGGCGAGAGATTTTAAGTCTCCTGCGTATGCCAATTCCGCCACGCCCCCGTGAGACTAGAAGTCTAGCACAAGCCGTCCGTTACGCGTTGACGGCCATCGAGTGTTGGCCCGACTTCTCCAGGAACTCCTGGAACTTGGCTTCGTCGCCCTTGTTCTTGTACTGCAGGGCTAGCAGGTATTCCAGGCGGCAGCTCTTGACCTTGTCGTCGCCGGCCTCCTCGAGCATGCGCTCCAGCTCGGGAATGTCGTTGTGGCGCTTGAGGATCATCGTGTCGTACATCAGTTGGCATTCGTGCGCGACTGCCTCGGCCTGGCCGCCCTCAAAGCCCTTGATCTCGTGCAGGAGCTCCTTGGACTTTTTGCGGTCCTCCTGGCCAACGTAGTAGTTAAAGGCTTTGATCACCAGGTCGACGCGCTGCATTTTGGGCAGATTGAGCCCCAGCAGCAAATCGAACATCTCGTCGGCGCGCTTGTGGTCCTCGCGCAGCAGATAGGAGTTCAGGCGCAGGTAGTCGCGGTTATAGCGCGGGTACAGCATGCTGGTGAGTTTGCCATCGAGCAAACGATCGAACTCGTCCCACTGCTTCGCAGCCATAAGCTGCTGCAGGCGCTTAAACGTGGTGCGTTTTTTGACGCTAAAGAATACCGACACGGCGATGCAAATAATGACGACGGCGGTCCAGAGGGTGCGGGAATCGGGCATATTGGGGTCCTTAGTCGCTCATAAAGCGAGCGGTATGACAACACGTACTAGATGTATTATACGCAGCGCGCAAGCAAACTGGCATAAAAGCTCATCGAGGCCGAGTGCCATCGCTCGCTGCGGTACACTTACCTAAAGTAAACCATGAAGGGAGACATTACCTATGAAGAAGATTGTTTTGGCTTGCGGTGCTGGCGCTGCTACTTCCACGCTCGTTGCCCAGAAGGTCGCCACCATGCTCGACGCCAACGGTTACGCCGACAAGTACGAGATCGTGCAGTGCGCCATCTCCGAGGCCAAGGACGTTTGCGACGAGGGCGCCGACCTGCTGATCGCCACCACCGTTGCCCCCGAGGGCCTCACCTGCCCGTACGTGAGCGGCGTGCCCTTCATGACCGGCATGAACCGCGTCGCTGCCGAGAAGGCCGTCCTCGACGTCATGGCTCAGTAGGCGCTGCCTGTATGAATGAGCAGAACGCCAATCCGGTCGAGCTCTTTGGCATGCGCGTTGCCCATGTGGGCATTAACGCTGCCGACCCGGCAGACGCCTTGGAGATCGCGGAGCTGTTCTCGACGATGATGGGCCTGCCCGTTATTGAGACCCCGGTTTCGTACTTTAACGATTCGCTGGTCGAGATCATGAAGCAGAACGGTCGTGGCGCCAAGGGCCACATTGGCTTTGCCGTCAACGACATCGATGCGGCCGAGAAGTGGTTTGCCGAGCGCGGGCTCGAGGTCAACGAGGAGTCGCGCGTGCTGCTGCCCGACGGCGGCACCAAGCTCGTGTACTTTAAGCGCGAGTTCGCCGGCTTCGCCGTGCATCTGTGCCGCGAGTAGCGCACAAGCTGCCATAGCTAGCAAAAAGGGATAGGGCCGCGTGGCCCTATCCCTTTATTTATGCCGAGGGGCTTCCTACCGCGGCAGGCGAATCGTAAAGCGGCTGCCGACGCCCTCGACCGAGGTCACGCCGATGACGCCGCCATGGCTATCGACGATCCACTTGGCAATGGCAAGCCCCAGACCCGAGCCCTGCGCGCCGGCATCGCGTGCGTTGTCGGCGCGGTAGAACCGTTCAAACGCGTGAGCTGCGGATTCCTCGTTCATGCCGATGCCCTCGTCCTCAACACTTATGTCGATCGTGCCCGCGCCCGCATCCGGCGTTATGCCAAATGTGACGGTCGTTCCCGCATCCGAGTACTTGGCGGCGTTTTGCACGATCACGCGCAGAGCCTGCTTCACGAGCGCCACGTCGACGGGCGCGTCGCAGCGCGGGTCGCTGGCAAGCGCAGCGTCAGAAGCCAGCCGATACGTGTGCTCGGTATCGATCATCTGCGATTCTTCGCATACCTCGCTGACCAGTGCAGCCAAGTTGGTATGCGCGCGCCGCAGGACCGTGCGCCCGGCATCGCCGCGTGCCAAAAACAGCAGCTGTTCCACGAGCTCTTGCATGTGCTCGCTTTCGGCCTTGAGGGACGCGATAGACTCCGCCAGCACGTCCGGGTCGTCTTTGCCCCAGCGGTCGAGCATGTTTACGTAGCCCTGAATCACCGCGATGGGCGTGCGCAGCTCGTGGCTCGCATCGTTGACAAAGCGCATCTGCTGCAGCTTGGCCTCTTGCATCTGGCGCAGCAGGCGGTTGAGTGCGACCTCGATGCTTGCCAGGTCGGCGTCGCCGGTGGTGACGCTCGGCGAGTCGACGCTTGCACGCTCGATGGCCTGCTCCAGTGTTTCCATTTTGCCGCCGGAGAGCTGCATACGGCCGAGCTCGTCCACGCGCAAGGCCAGGTCGTTGAGCGGTGCCATGGTGCGGCGCACGCGGCGGGCGCCGCCGAGCATGTTGAGCACGCTGATGACCTGCCAACCCACAATGACAAGGTAGAGAGGCCATAGCGTGACGAGGTCCTGCGCGAGGGGGAAAGTCTTGGTGGTACGCGCAAGCTCGACGGTATAGGTGAGCGTTGTCAGGTCCCAGCCGCGCGCGGGCGTCAGCGACATGCCGCGAACGGTGGCGCTGGGGATCCATCCTGCGGTAAACGCGCCGTTGGGCAGCGTCTGGTTGTATCCATAGACGAGGATCGCCACCGTAATAACCAACAGCAACAGATCGAGCCAGACGTAGCTCACCAGGCGGCGCCACATATAGCCCCAGTTGATGGCGCGGGCGATGGAGGTGACGCGCTTGGCCTCGGCGTTACGCACGGCAGACATAGCCCACCCCGCGCACGGTCTGGATGATGCGGGCGCCGCCGGCGTCCTCGATCTTGGCGCGTAGATGCGCGATGTGCACGTCGACGTTGTTGGTGTCGCCCATGTATTCGTAGCCCAGCGCTTCGTGCGCGATGCGTTCGCGCGTGAGCACGGTCTCGGCATGCGCCATAAGCAGGGCGAGGACATCGAACTCGCGGGCCGTGAGCGCAATGGGCGAGCCGCCGACCGTGACTTCGCGGCGGTCGGGATCGAGCGCGACCGAACCCACGGTGAGCGCGGCGGGGGAGGGCACGGCGGCTTGGGCTGAGCCGCCAGCTGGGGGCTCAGCAGCGGCGCCGACACCCGCGCCGCCCGCCATACCCGCTCTGGCCCCGGCGCCGCCAACGCCCGAAGCCGTCCGCACGGCCTCCGAGCGCTTCAGCGCAACGCGGATCCGTGCGAACAGTTCCTCAATGGCAAACGGCTTGGTTAGGTAATCGTCAGCACCGGCATCGAGCCCGGCCACCTTGTCCATCACGGCATCTCGCGCGGTGACCATAATCACCGGCACATCCTTGTGCTTGCGGACACGCCGCAGCACCTCCATGCCGTTGAGCTGCGGCAACAGCACATCGAGCAGAATCAGATCGTAGTCGCGCTTCAGTGCCAGGTCCACGGCGGTGCGCCCGTCGGCGGCGTGCTCTACCTGGTAGCCCTCGTGCTCCAGCTCGAGCGTCACAAAGCGGGCGATTTTCTCCTCGTCCTCTACGATCAGGATTCGTGCCATGCGTGCCCCCGTCTGCGATTACTTGTCGTCGTTGAGATTTTGCTTGATGTCGTCCGCGGCATCGGCAGCGTGATTCATAAGGTTGTTGATGCTGCCGGGCACGTCGCCGTCGCTATCGATGCGGTAGCGCATGCCAAAGAACAGGCCAATCAGCATCAGCCATATCGTGGCGCCCCAGGCAAACAGGGCGATGATGGGGATCAGGATGGGAATGTTGAGGATGATCGCGTCGCGGCGCGTGGCGATAAACTTGGTGTCCAGGCTCAGGCGGAAGAGCTTTTTGAGGTACTCCCACACGCTGTCCATCTTCTTGGAGAAGTCGGTCTTTTCGCTCGACTTCTCGTAGGCGGCCTGCGCGGCGACCATCTCGGCTGAGGGCTCATCGACTGGCGCGGACTCGGTGGCGGCGTGCGCCGACGTGGTCTGGGTCTTGCCCTGCGACTCGAGCCAAATGATGGCATCCAAGACGTTGCCGTCGGCGGCGTCGAGCGCGGTCTTGGCATCGGTGTAGCTCACGTTGCACTTGGTGCGGATGGTTTCAACTTTTTCGAGGTCGTCCATGACCTGTTCCTTTCGTTCGATGGGCGCGACGCCGGGCGATCTGCCCGGGCGCGAGCGTTGCGTTCGGCGGCCTGCGTGACGCCGCCCCGCCCTTGGTCGAACTCTATAGTGCAGGTTATAGATTAAGCGATTCTTGAGCCAGGATTAATGTTGGATGAGTTTTTGGGTGGCGCGGGGAATCGTCCGGGACAGTTTTGAATCGGGTACTTTGGGTTATCCTGGTCTCACTGAGCAAATGACGTGCAAGCGAGATGGTCGATATGGCGGAGCGAAGAAAAAACTGGTCGAGGGAAGAAACCCTGGCGGCGTTGTTTTTGTACCTTGCTCTGCCTGCAAGGTTGATTGATGACAAAGGTGAGGACGTGCAGACGTTAGCCCGCGCCATCGGTAGAACGCCGGCAGTGGTTTCCTTGAAGATATGGAACCTCGCTTCGTTTGATGAACGACGTCGTGCGCGCGGCAAGGTGGGAATGGTTAATGCCAGCAAGATGGACAAGATGGTATGGGCGGAGTACTCATCGGGTGGCGACGAGTTGATTGAGGAAGCGGCTGATGCTTTCTTTGGCCAGCTTGATCAACTTGATTCGGGCGATGTGATGAGCGACGATCTGCAAGATGCAATTGGAGCTAGCTTGCCGGAAGGACGAGATCGTGATGTGATTATCTCAGCCCGCGTTAATCAGCAGTTCTTTCGTAATACATTGCTCGTTAATTACAACTCGCATTGCTGTTTAACAGGTCTATCGAATCAGAAATTACTGGTAGCAAGCCACATCAAGCCATGGAAGGCGTCCGATCCCAAAACTGAGAGGCTTGCGCCAGACAACGGATTGCTTTTGAATGCTCTTCACGATAGGGCATTTGACCAAGGGCTTATAACCATAACGAAGGATTTGAAGATTATAGTGTCTAGCATGGTTAGGCACGAGGCGCCCGAAGATGAGTATCTATGGCGTTATAACGGTGAGCGAATTACACTGCCCAAACAATCAAGTCCTAGGGCGGAGTTTATTGAATATCACAACGATATGGTATTCAAGGGGTAAATTAGAATTGGATTGCAGCTATACCATTAATGGTGTGACTGTGTACCGCTTGGCTAAAAGCGTCCTTTATCCAGCTACCTAGCATTACGATTGGATGGGAAATGAGTACGAGAGTTGCAGAGTATTATGGTCAAAGAACAGACGCTTTGACGCCCATTCACCCCATAGATATTCCACATGCCGGATGGGGCCCGGAAGGGTCGGTTCCGCACTGTCCCTTCTCCGGCGGTAATACGTGCAAGAAGCTTAAAGCAAAAAACGAGCCGGTCTGTTCGGTAAGGGATCAGGACGGAGTACTCTGGATATCGTGTTCGGAGAGATTGTGCTCCACCAAAAAAGATGTCCCGCTTTGTTCGCATCAAAAGAAAATACTTACTATGGCTGCGCAGCATATATTTGATGGGGGCATTGATCCGTCTGATGTCTGCGTCAAACGAGAAGAGTCCCTTCGAGTAAGCAAGGGCAGTGCATATCATGCTGATTTTATAATTACCACGCGCAGCGGGGAGTCGTCGACATCTGGTCCTAATCGACTTGTTCTTGAAATGCAAGGCGGTGGAGAAACATCTGATACCGGCAAAATTACTCAGCGTGTTCGCAAATGGAAAAACACGACTGAAAACGAGAGGACGAATGAGCAGCTGCGTGCCGAAACCACTGCAAATACTTTGGTCACTAATGCTTGGAGAAGACAACAAGAGCAATTTCTAATCAAGGGCAATATCGCCATGAAGACATGGAAAGGCCTTGGGATTGCGTTTTGTGTGGGCACACTTCTCTATGACTATCTTATGGAGCGGCTAGAGTCGGTGAATCTACCCGATTTGAAGGATTACAACTGGACGTTGGCTCTTCTCGCCTTTAAAGAGGACAAGAGCCGCCCTGTTGAGGACGGCCCCATTCCATTGACAATCGATGAAGACCGGACGCTGTATACGAACTACCAGACGTTTGTTCAAGCACTAATCAACCAAGGACAACCGACCCTGGAGGCATTTCAGGGGCAATTCTACAGTCTTGAGAATGAAAGGATTGACATTCCGTTCTAGCTGTTCTGAGCCTTATCGACCTCGACGATACGGCGCGCAATCCATTCTATAACGGGCACACAGACAGCGTTTCCTAGAGCTGTCCATCTACGAGAGTCCAGTCGTCCGGAAACCCCTGGAGTCTCTCGTACTCTAAAGGAAGCATGCGTCTGACAAATAGCGTCGGAGCTTCCTCTTGAATCGCAAGTGTAAGTTTCTCCGTCGTTTCTATATCCTTTTGCTTGCGGGCCCGCTGAAGGTTTTCTGCCAATCCCGGCGTGTTGGATAGAGTAGTAATCTGAGACTCGATGCTCTTTTTCAAGTCCTGGGGCATAGGAGTGGTCCGTGCTTCTGCGCGATTTAGAAGAGATTCGAGCTGCTCCTTGTCCAAAAAGTACCTCAGCGGAGCCGAAGTTTCCAAGACTTCCGACAATATAGACGCGGCGACGTCGTTGGGGTGTTCCAAAGTATTTTGCGTCCAGTACTCGCCATGATACGCAATACCCGAGCTCATCCAATTTGGTGAGCAGGGCTCTGAAATCTTCTCCGTTGTTTGAGTTGAGGAGTCCGGGAACGTTTTCGATAAAAATCCATCGAGGCTTTGCGGCAGCGACGAGTTCTGCGAACTTAAAGAAGAGTCCGCTTCGCGATCCGGCAAGACCGAGGCGCTTTCCTTGGTTGGCAAGCGAAAGGTCTTGGCAGGGGAATCCTCCGAAATAGACTTCTGCTTGGGGGATGCTTTCGGGTTGGACTTCATTGATATCTCCTGCTAGCTGGACATCCGGCCAGTGCTTTTGTAGCACTGCCCGCGAAAAGTTATTGATTTCGCTTTGGAAGACGATTTCAACGCCGGCACGCTCGAAGCCGAGGTCAATACCGCCGATTCCGCTGAAGAAAGAGGCTGCCTTCACTTTGACTCCCTTCGAACGTGCGTGGCAAAAATGCAAAGGTTCATTCTATTGGATTTGTCTCAATGCGGCCAGCTCATATAAAAGAATCCATTTGTCAAGACGATACACATGGGGGACATCGAACTGCGTCGTGTCGTCATTTCTTGCTGCAGTATTTTGAGGCAGGTGTCTGGCGGGGGCATTTGGCGTCTATGGCGGTCGAGGCGCCAGCACGATAGGTGGGAGGTAATTAACTTGCGGGCTTTGCATCGGACGTATGGTTGCGTTTGTTGGCTCGGGGTGTATCTACCTAGATTTGTTTCGTTCGAGAGGGGCGAGGTGGCATGGGGATGCTAATGGGGCGGAGACTCTGTAAAGAGCTGGCATTGGTCGTTGCCACGTGGCCTGCTGCTTTGCATGGCCTCGCCGGAATCCGACCGCAAATGGCTCCGAGGAGAGTCTGCAAGTTCTTATCGTTGCGTGAGAAAAACTTGCAGAATTCGCAAATCTTTGTCATGCTGTGAGAAAAACTTGCAGATTGGGGCGGGCGATGGATAGACGGATGGTTCCTAGAAATCGATATCTCGAAAAGTTGATCGCCTTTCGTGATGCGGATGTCATCAAGGTCGTAACGGGTATGCGCCGTTGTGGCAAATCGACGCTTCTGGACATGATGCGCAAACATTTGGAGGATAACGGCGTTCCATCCGAGTGTCTTTTGACCTTTAAGATGGAGTCGTTTGAGCTGGAGGGCGTGCGTGATTGGCGAGAACTCTACCGCCACGTCGACGGCCAAATGCCTGCGGGTAAAAGGTGCTATCTCTTCTTCGACGAGCTCCAGGAGGTTGCCGGATGGGAGAAGGCGATTAACGCACTTCGTGTCGACCGGGACTGCGATATATATGTTACGGGTTCGAATGCTTTTCTCCTGTCGTCTGAGATTGCGACCTTAATCTCGGGCAGGTATGTCGAGATTCGGATGCATCCGCTCACTTTTTCGGAATATGTCGACTTTCTTGGTCCGACTGACGTCACGAATAGGCTCGCTGTTTTTGGTCGGGAGGACATTGTTGCGCTCGACGATCTTCTCGACCGTTATCTTGTGTTTGGAGGCCTGCCGTTTCTCGCTGCTTCAAAACTGCCGGAGCAGGAAATGAAGGACTATATCTGGAGCACGTACCAAACAATCGTCGGGCGCGACATTTTGGCTCGCGAGGCGCGTCGGGGTAGACGGTCGGTGACGAGCAGGAGTGTGCTCGACCGCGTCACTTCCTACTTGGCCGATAACATTTCAAACCCGACATCAATTAACAAGATTGTTGGCACGCTGGCGGAGAACGGGCTGAAATCCTCGCATGGCGTCGTGGACACTTGTGTGTCCGCCCTTGAGGAGACCTATATCTTTTCGCATGCGCGCCGATTTGATATTAAGGGTCGGGACATTTTGAAGACCGGTGGCAAGTTCTACATTGAGGATCTGGGGCTTCGAGCTTTCTTGGATGGGTATCGCGGCAGCGACAGTGGGCGTGTTCTCGAAAATGCCGTTTACAATCGCCTTGTCTATGACGGATATCAAGTCTTCACGGGTCATCTTCGAGATGCCGAAATCGACTTCGTTGCAATCGGCGACGGCTCGGATCGTAAGTTTATTCAGGTTACAGAGTCGATTGACGAGGAGGCGACGCGTAAGCGCGAGCTGCGTCCATTTGAGCTCAGATCGCTCGAGAAGATTACCGGCGGTTACGAGAAGATCATTGTCGTTCGTCAGGGGAGCCATCCGACCGACATCGACGGTATCAAAATCGTTTCTGCAGTCGATTTCTTAATGGGTAGGCTTGGGGCTTAGGGCGTTTGAAGCGCGTCTGTTTCCTATGCCTAGCGACATTGCCGCAGCTCGTGATACCGCCGGCTCCTTCCTCTCCGTCAAGCGGCACCAACTCAGCTGATCCGTTGGGGACGGAGGAAAGCGGATCATTTTCGGCGCGCCGCAGGTGATACGAATCCTGCGGCGCGCTGTTTTTTGCGCGAGGGCTTTCAGCTGTGTCCGCGTGGCGTGGGAGACTTAATTTGCCGTCTTGGTCTGTCACGGCGGCGTGAATCAAAGCAACGGCCCTCTAAGGAGTTCGATATTGATGAGTGACAACACCAAGCACCTTGCAAAGAAGTGCGTCAAGGACGCGGGGCCGTGCCTCGCGTTGTGCCTTGCCGGCGCAGCGGTCGCGCTGCTGGCTGTTCTGGGGCCATTCGACGTGCTCCGAAGTGCCGTCTTTCTACACATTTGCATGGCCCTTGCCGGCGCCATGATGACCGGCGGCGTGCTCGATCTGGTTTTTTGGGTGCTTGACCCGTTTGGATGGAAGAACGAGGGGTAGGCCCCAAAGGATGGGAGGGCTGGAACGGTTAGCTTAGTGATCGTGCAGAATGTGGGCTAGCGACTTGCAGGGAAGTGGTAATCCGATGACGGTCTATGTGACGGGCGATATTCACGGCGGCGTCGACATGCAAAAGCTGCGCGACTGGGAGCTTGGGGATAGTCTGACGGGCGACGACTATCTGATTGTCGCGGGCGACTTTGGCTTTCCGTGGGATTTCTCTGCCGAGGAGTGCGCCGATATCGCTTGGCTGGAGTCGCGCCCCTATACCGTGCTGTTCGTCGACGGCAACCACGAGCGTTTCGATCACTGGGCGGAGCGTTCCATGGAGCTGTGGCACGGTGGGCTGACGCAGCGCCTGTCGGACACCTCTCCCATACGGCGCCTGACGCGTGGCGAGGTTTTTGAGCTCGACAACTCAACGATCTTTACTATGGGCGGTGCCACGAGCGTGGACAAGGAATACCGCATTCCGTATTCCAACTGGTGGCCACAGGAGCTGCCGGACGAGCGCAACTTTGAGGAGGCACGGACAAAGCTCGACAGCGTGGGCTGGAAGGTCGACTACGTAATCACCCACACCTGCTCTACGCACATGCTTTCGCCCACGCTCTATCCGGCGCCCGGCTGGGATTGCCCCGGCGTTGATCGACTTACGGCGTTTTTCGATGAGCTGGAAGATCGCTTGGACTACAAGCGCTGGTACTACGGGCATTTTCATCGGGATGCCAACCCGGCCGAGCGCCACACCGTGCTCTACGACTGTATCGTTCGCTTGGGTGATGAACTCCAGCCCTGGGATGTTGCGTAGCGGCAAGACGTTTGGCTACTCGGCCGTTATGGTGATGTTTTTCCGGTGCGCGTGGATAACATCCCAGCTAAAGTGCTCGACCAATTGCTCGGCGGTGCGCGGCGTGGTGTCCGGCGCGATGCCTGTTTGCCCGGCGAGCCAGCCCAGCAGTGCCTCGGATGTGCCAAAGCGAGCGCGGAGCTCGCCCAGGTCCAGATCGCGGTCGCGCTTGGAAAGGCGGCGGCCGTCCGGTGACATGAGCAGCGGAATATGTGCGTAGTGCGGAGTGGGAAGTCCCAGCAGATGCTGCAGATAGATCTGGCGCGGCGTGGAGCCAAGCAGGTCGCATCCGCGTACGATCTCGGTAACACCCATGGCGGCGTCATCGACCACCACGGCCAGCTGATAGGCAAACACGCCGTCGCTGCGGCGCACCAAAAAGTCGCCGCACTCGGTGGCGAGCGCTTCGCATTGGGCACCATACGTGCGGTCCACGAATTCGACCACATCGTCTGCGAGGTCGTCGACGGCGGGCACGCGCAGGCGCGTGGCCGGGGCGCGCAGGGCACTGCGGCGGGCGACCTCCTCGGCAGAAAGGCCTCTGCAGGCGCCACGGTAGATGGGCGTGCCGTCGCTGGCATGCGGCGCGCTTGCGGTGTGGAGCTCGGCGCGCGTGCAAAAACAGGGGTAGGTGAGGCCGGCGTCCTGCAGCTGGTGCAGGGCGTCCTCGTACAGATCCAGGCGATCGTGCTGGTAGTAGGGACCTTCGTCCCACTCCAGCCCCAACCAGGCTAGGTCGTCGATGAGCTGGGCGGCAAGTTCCGGGCGCTTACAGCGATCGTCCAGGTCCTCGATGCGCAACACAATGCTGCCGCCCTGGCTACGGGCCGAAAGCCACGCGCATAGGCAGCTGAACACGTTGCCCAGGTGCATGCGGCCCGATGGCGACGGGGCAAAGCGCCCCACGACGGGCGCGAGCTTGCTGTTGGGCGCCGTCGACGTGGCCACAGCGTGTGTTGCTATGTTGCGTGCGTTGATATCCATGCGGACGAGTATAGCGCGGGGCGCGGTGGGGGAGACGCTGCCGTGGCCTGCAAGTTGCCGAGGCCACGCGTTGCGCATGCCGGACCACTGGCTCGACAGCTCGATCGCCGCCCGCCAGCCCAACCCCTCAAACGACAGAAACCCCGGCAGCTCTTCGCAACTGCCGGGGTTTCCGCGGAAAAGGGGGACATGATCCTCGAGCGAACGGCAAAGGGGCAAACCGTTTTCGCTCAACTGCTTTATGCCCCTCAGCTGGCGGCTCAATCAGCGCATGCCGCGCCCACACAAAGCCGCTACACCTGTGACGGAGCTGTGAAGTGGTATCTATTGCTGGCGCAGGCCATGCCAAGGGTGTCCCTAATGACTGGTCATTTAAGAACGTCCCCAATGACTGGCTGTTGGGGTGCGGGTGTGACTTTCATCCCGTTTGGCGCTCCGGTCGCCTAGATGTTCGTCATGCGTACCCGCAAACGTGGGACAATGGCGCTGTTGGTTTTACAGACAAAGGATGTGCCTATGAACACCCTCGCCGCCAAAGTCAGCCGGCAGCGCCGCCTGTTTGCGCGATTCGCTTCCGTCTGCGCGCTCGTTGCGCTTGCGTTGTTGCTGCTGCCTGCCGCCGCGCACGCCGACGGCTACTCCATGACCCAAACCTATATCGGTGCCACGGTCGAGGCCGATGGCTCGCTGAGCGTTGTCGAGGGTCGCCAGTTTGATTTCGACGACGACATCAACGGCGTGTTTTGGGAGATCAATACGGGCACCAACCAGCAGGGCGGCACGGCGGGCGTCGACGTGCTGAGTGTCGAGGAAGAGGACACCGCGTTTAACAAAGTCGATAGCGCGAACAAGGGCGATTCTGGCGTCTACACGGTCGAGCAGACCAGTGACGGCGTAAGGATTAAGGTGTTCAGCCCCCACGAGAGCGGCGACAGCGCGATCTATTATGTGGGCTACACCATGACCGGTGCGGTTATGAACTGGGCCGATACCGCCGAGCTCTACTGGAAGTTCGTGGGCGACGGCTGGTCTGCGGATTCCGATGACGTCGAGATGGAAGTGCGCTTCGCAAATGCCACTGCCGGGACGGCGGCCGTCAAAGGCGATAACTTCCGCGCATGGGGCCACGGTCCGCTGACGGGCGACGTGTCGCTCGATGAGGACGAGCCCATGGTCACCTATACCATTCCCTGCGTGCATCAGGGCGAATTCGCCGAGGCACGCATCGCCTTCCCCAGCGACTGGGTGCCGCAGCTTGCCGCCTCGGGCGAAGAGCGCATGTCAACGATCCTGAGCGAAGAGAAGGAATGGGCCGACGAAGCTAACGCCCGCCGCGCTCACGCTCGCATGATTGCCAATGCACTTGCCGTGCTAAGTGTTGTTGCGGCGGTGGCCTTTACCGGCACAATCGTTATGCTCAAGCTGCGCAAGCGCAAGCCCAAGCCGTTTTTCCAGGACGAATATTTCCGCGATGTGCCTTCGGCCGACCATCCCGCCGTGCTTTCGGCCCTCATGAGCTGGAACGAGGTGCCCGATCAGGCATATATCGCCACGCTCATGAAGCTCACTGACGACCGTGTGATCAAGCTGGAGCAGGCGACCGTGACCAAGGCCAAGAAGGGTCTGTTGGGGCGTGAAAAAGAAGAGCAGACGTATCGCGTGACGGTGAGTGATGCGGGCTGGAAGTCGGCCAAGGGCATTGACCACATGGTGCTCAAGGTCTTCTTTGCCGGTGCTAAGCCTGACGAGAACGGCGATCGCTCGCGCACGTTCGACGAGCTGCAGCACTACGTCAAGCAGCATGCTACACCCGTGGGCGATAAGCTCGAGGACTATCAGAACACCGTTAAGGGCAAGCTGGCCGATAGCGAGTACGTTGCCTCGGACGGCATTGTTGCAATGGTGTTTTGCCTGGTTCTTGGTATCCTGATTGCCTTTGTTCCCGTGGGATCCATCTTCTTTACCGATGGCGCACAGGCGAACATTACCGCCGCGGTTATCTCGGTGCCGATTGTGCTGGTGGGTATCGGCGTGGGCCTTACGTTCCGCCGCTTTACGCCGGAGGGCGCCGAGGTGGCGGCTCGCTGCAAGGCGCTCAAGCATTGGCTCGAGGATTTCACACGCCTAAAGGAAGCCGTCCCGGGCGATTTGGTGCTGTGGAACAAGCTGCTGGTGATGGGCGTTGCCCTGGGCGTTTCGAAAGAAGTGCTGCGACAGCTGGCCGAGGCCGTGCCTGCGGACCTGCGCAACAGCGACGATTTCTACGACAACTACCCCTGCTACTGGTGGTATTACCATCACTACGGCAACGAGTCTCCGCTCGATTCGTTCAACGATGTGTATCACGAGACCATCCGCGAGCTGGCTTCGAGCTCCGATAGCTCGAGCGGCGGCAGCGGCGGCGGCTTTTCCGGTGGCGGCGGTGGCGGCGTCGGCGGAGGCGGCGGCGGAACGTTCTAGCGAGCGCTTGCTTTGGGGTGGATCTTTCTGGGCGGTTGCCAGGGAAGATCCATCCCATTTTTGTGCATCGAAACGGGCCATGCTTTCCGCTGCGGACCTTCGCACAAGGGGCAGTGGGCAAAAAATGCCAAATATGAGTACTGTTGCCTAGATTATCACATTTGTTTGTACTAAAAAATGGACTCCTAACGATATTATTTCTCGTTAGGAGTCCATTTTATTGTACATTTGGGGAGATACGTTAGTTCATCTGACGCGTCGAGACGCCTAAGAGACCCGAGAAAGCCGAATTGCGCTGCTGCTAAAAAGGTAACAGTACTCATATTTGATGTTTTTTGACCACAGCTATTTGCAGGCCCCCTATAGGGCGATGCCAACGAGGGCTTCGGCGGCCGTTTTGCTCAAGACTGTCCCCAGCGAGGTGGCGCGCGCAGACGTGGTGTAAGAGTGTCCTGAGGTCCGTCGCTGCAAGCCCCGATGTTACTCCTTCTTGAGCCGTGCTTCTCGACTATCTCGTCCACTATCTCCCTGGCGCGCCGCCCGAGCGCG
>NZ_JAHONA010000026.1 GCF_019131995.1 Collinsella aerofaciens
CGAGGGACCCTATGTTGCGGAACTGGTCGACGACGACGAGCGTGCCGGCGGGCGCAGGCGCTTCCAACGCTGCCGACAAGGGTAGCGCCGCTGCTGCCGAGTCCGTCTCCGGTGAGGTGACCTACGACGGTGCCTCCTCGTTCCAGGCTCTCGTCGAGGCTGCTGCCGAGAAGTTCATGGATGCCAACCCCGACGTCTCCATCTCCGGTTCGGGCAACGGTTCGGGCAAGGGCCTTACCGCTGTTGCCGCCGGCACCGTCACCATCGGTAACTCCGACGTCTTCGCCGAGTCCAAGCTCGAGGCCGATCAGGTCAAGAACCTCGTCGACCACGAGGTCGCCGTCGTGGGCATGGGCCCCGTCGTCTCCAAGAACGTGACGGTCGACGATCTGTCCTTCGAGCAGCTCAAGGGCATCTTCTCCGGCCAGATCACCAACTGGAAGGAGGTCGGCGGCGACGACGCCACCATCGTCGTCCTCAACCGCAAGGCCGGCTCCGGTACCCGCGCTACCTTTGGGGCCGCCGTCTTTGGCGACGAGGCCGTCGACTTTAAGGGCGACGCCGAGCTCGACAAGTCCGGCGATGTCCAGACTCAGATGGCCAGCACCGACAACGCCATCTCCTACCTGGACTTCTCGCACTTCGATGACTCCAAGTTCAACGCCATCAAGGTCGAGGGCGTCGAGCCCAAGAGCAAGAATGTCACCGACGACTCCTTCAAGATCTGGGCGACCGAGCACATGTACTGCTCCAAGGACGCCGACGAGGCCACCAAGGCCTTCCTGGAGTTCATGCTTTCCGACGACGTCCAGGGCAAGCTCGTCGAGGAGCAGGGCTTTATTCCCGTCTCTGCCATGAAGGTCGTCAAGGACGCCAGCGGCAAGGTCTCTGCTAAATAAGTAATCGCCCCCGGAAAGGTTTGCAATGGCAAAACAGCTGCCAAAGCGCGACCTTGAGAACGTGGGCCTGGGCGTCACGGGCGCGTGCGTAGCGCTCGTGACGCTTGTCGTTGCCGCGCTCATCTTTATGGTCGCCCAAAAGGGCCTCTCGGCTTTTCTCAAGGACGGCGTTTCGGTCGTCGAGTTCTTCACCGGCACCAAGTGGGACCTGGCCAACACAGCCGAAAACGGCCTGCCCTATACCGGCGCCCTGCCCCTGATCGTCACCTCGTTTGCGGTCATGGTGCTCTCCACGCTCATCGCATTGCCCATCGCCATCGGCTCTGCCATCTTTGCGGTCGAGATCCAGCCTAAGTTTGGCTCCAAGGTCTTTCAGCCGCTTATTGAGCTTTTGACCGGCATTCCCTCGGTCGTCTTTGGCCTCATCGGCTTTCACGTGGTCGTCGGCCTTATGAAGAGCGTTTTCCACGTGAGCACGGGCCTGGGCATCCTGCCCGGCGCCATCGTGCTGGCCGTCATGATCCTGCCGACCATGACCACCCTTTCGGTCGATGGTCTGCGCGCCGTGCCCGACAGCTACCGTCAGGGCTCGCTCGCACTGGGCTACACCCGCTGGCAGACTATCTGGCACGTGGTGCTCAAGTCCGCCATGCCGTCGCTCATGACCGCGGTCATCCTTGGTATGACCCGTGCCTTTGGCGAGACGCTCGCCGTGCGTATGGTTATCGGCGGTATCGAGGCCATGCCGACGTCGCTGCTGTCGCCGGCCTCGACCATCACCACCACGCTCACCACGTCCATGGCGGTCTATGCCGAGGGCTCGGCCCAGGACGATGTTCTGTGGGCGCTCGGTCTGCTGCTGATGGGCATGAGCCTCATCTTTATCCTGATCATCCACCTTATCGGCCGCAAGGGGGTAAAGGCTCGTGGCTAGCACGCGCATTCATATCGACGAGGCGAGACTCGGGCGCGTCCAAAAACAGGACCGCATCGCCACGGGCGTGTTGACGGCGATCGTCGCCATCGTCATGCTCATCGTCGTCTCCATGGTGGCCTATATCCTGTTCGAGGGCATCTCGACGCTGTTCCAGCCGGGCTTTCTCACGGAGCCGTCGCGCGCCAACGGAACGCAGGGCGGCGTGCTCTACCAGCTGTTCGACTCGTTCTACCTGCTGCTGATCACCCTGATCATCTCGGTGCCCATCAGCCTGGGTGGCGCGGTCTTTTTGGTTGAGTACGCACCCGACGGACCCGTCCGCGACATTGCCTCCACCGCCATCGAGACGCTGTCCTCGCTGCCTTCCATCGTTGTCGGCATGTTCGGTTTTCTGGTGTTCTCGGTGCAGCTGGGCTGGAAGTACTCCATCATCTCCGGCGCCGTCGCGCTCACCATGTTCAACATCCCCATCCTGGTGCGCGTGATCCAGCAGGCGCTCGAGGACGTGCCGCAGGCCCAGCGCGATGCGTGCCTGGCCATGGGCCTCACCCGCTGGGAGGCCACGCTGCACATCCTGATCCCCGAGGCCATGCCCGCCATCGTGACCGGCATCGTGCTTTCGGCCGGCCGCGTGTTTGGCGAGGCCGCGGCGCTGCTCTTTACCTCGGGCATGAGCTCGCCGGTTCGCCTGAACTTCTTGAGCTTTAACCTGTCGAGCCCCACCTGTGCCTGGAACGTGTTCCGCCCTGGCGAGTCGCTCGCCGTGCATATCTACAAGATCTATGGCGAGGGCAGCCCCGAGGCCCAGCAGATCGTCTGGGGCACCGCGGCGCTGCTGATGATTTGCGTGCTGTTGTTTAACGTAATCGCCCGCATTGTGGGCAAGCAACTGGCAAGGAAGATGACGGCCGAATGAGCGAGATGAATGTAACGCCCGCAACCGAAGCGGCATCGTCCGACACCCAGGACTTCCTGTCGAGCGTGGGGGAGAGCGAAAGGCGTGTTCGCGTGAGTGGCAAGGCCGTGAGCGACGAGGTCGTGCTCTTCACCAAGGACGTCAACGTGTACTATGGCGACCACCATGCGCTACACGACACGTCGCTCGACTTTCACAAGGGCGAGATCACGGCACTCATCGGGCCTTCGGGCTGCGGTAAGTCGACCTTTTTGCGCAGCCTCAACCTTATGAACCGCGAGATTCGCGGCTGCCGCGTGGAGGGCGAGATCAACTACCGCGGGCGCAACGTGAACACCAAGGCCGAAAACACCTACGAGCTGCGTCGCTCCATTGGCATGGTGTTCCAGCAGCCCAACCCTTTCCGCAAGTCCATTCGCGACAACATCACGTTTGCGCCAAAGCGTCACGGCATTACCGACCGCGACGAGCTTGATCGCATGGTCGAGGAAAGCCTGCGTGGTGCGGCGCTGTGGGACGAGGTCAAGGACAAGCTCGACAAGAGCGCCTGCGCGCTTTCGGGCGGCCAGCAGCAGCGTCTGTGCATCGCGCGCACGCTGGCACTCAACCCCGACGTGATTTTGTTCGACGAGCCCTGCTCGGCGCTCGACCCCATCTCGACGTTGGCGATCGAGGACCTTATGTCGTCGATTGTGGCCGAGCGCGCCATCGTCATCGTGACGCACAACATGGAGCAGGCGTCGCGCGTGTCCAACCGCACGGCGTTCTTCTACATGGGCGATATGGTCGAGTACGACGAGACCGACGAGATTTTCCAACGGCCCAAGGATAAGCGGCTGAATGATTACCTCACCGGCATGTTCTCCTAGTCCGGGACATGCTTGAGGCCCGCGGCGGCCACGGTTGTCACGGGACTGATTGGAGAGGCGGGTCATCTCTTTTGGGAGATGGCCCGCCTTTTTGCTCTGCGACCGAAACGACCGCCACAAAGGGGACAGGCGCCTTCGTGGTGGTTTGGGGTGGGGCTCGCTGCTATCATGGACAACGTTGAATTTCTACGAAGGAGCAGGGCATATGGCGATTCTTTTGGGATGCGATTCCGTCAGCCTAGAGTTTCCCACCAAGCATATTTTCGATAGCGTGACGCTCGGCGTGGGCGAGGGCGACCGCATTGGTATTGTCGGCAAAAACGGCGACGGCAAGTCGACGCTGCTGAGCGTGCTCGCCGGCACGCTGGAGCCCGATGACGGGCGCGTGACGCACCGTCGCGGCACGACGATCGGCCTGCTCGGCCAAAAGGACCAGCTTGTCGACACCGATACCGTGCATCATGCCGTTGTGGGCGACACGCCCGAGTATGAGTGGGCGTCGAGTCCGCGTACGCGCCAGATTCTGGCCGGTCTTATTAGCGATGTGCCCTGGGAGGGCGCGGTGGGCGAGCTTTCGGGCGGCCAGCGCCGCCGCGTGGACCTCGCGCGCCTGCTGATCGGCGACTACGACGTGCTCATGCTCGACGAGCCCACCAATCACCTGGACATGCGTACCATCAACTGGCTCGCACGCCACTTAAAGGCCCGCTGGCAGCGCGGTCAGGGCGCGATGCTCGTGGTCACGCACGACCGCTGGTTCTTGGACGAGGTCTGCACCAGTATGTGGGAAGTCCACGACGGCCAGGTCGATCCCTTCGAGGGCGGCTACTCGGCCTACATCCTGCAGCGCGTGGAGCGCGACCGCATGGCCGCCGTCACCGAGGAGCGCCGCCGCAACATGGCGCGCAAGGAGCTCGCATGGCTGAGCCGCGGCGCCCAGGCTCGTTCCACCAAGCCCAAGTTTCGCGTGGATGCTGCTCGCGAGCTGATCGCCGACGTGCCGCCCGTGCGCGACGAGCTGGAGCTCAAGCGCCTGGCCGTGAGCCGCCTGGGCAAGCAGGTCATCGATGTGGTCGACGTGGACGCCGGCTATGCGGATGCCGGCGGCGCGCCCAAGCAGGTACTCTCCGACGTGACCTGGCTCATCGGTGCGGGCGACCGCTATGGTCTGCTGGGCGAGAACGGCGCCGGCAAGTCTACACTGCTTGACGTGATTCAGGGCAAGATCGCGCCCCTGCGCGGCCGCGTGAAGATCGGCCAGACGGTGCGCTTTGGCGTGCTGTCGCAGCAACTCGAGGAGCTCGAGCCCTACATGGGCGACACGATCCGCGAGGTGTTGAGCAACTATAAGAAGTATTACGTCATCGACGGCAAGGAGACCTCCCCCGAGAAGCTTTGCGAGCGCCTGGGCTTTACGACGCAGCAGCTCTGGAGCCGCATCGGCGACCTTTCGGGCGGTCAGCGCCGTCGCCTGTCGCTGCTGCTGACGATCCTGGACGAGCCCAACGTGCTTATCCTGGACGAGCCGGGCAACGACCTGGATACCGACATGCTGGCGATTGTCGAGGACCTGCTCGACGGCTGGCCGGGCACGCTGATTCTGGTGACACACGACCGCTTTTTGATGGAGCGCGTGACCGACCAGCAGTGGGCGCTGCTCGACGGCCACTTGACGCATATGCCCGGCGGCGTCGACCAGTACCTGCGCCTGTGCAACGCCACCGCCGAGGGCGAGCCCGTGGGTGCGCCGAGCGCTAAGACCGGCACGTTCGACACCGGCGCCGCAGCGGTTGCGGCCGAAAAGCCCAAGACGAGCGAGCAGCCCAATGGCCTTTCCAACGCCGAGCGCCAGAAGCTCCGCCGCGAGGTGAGCTCGCTCGAGCGCAAGATGGAAACGCAGCATGCCCGCGTGGAGGAGGCCGAGGCCGCCATGGCTCAGGTCGATCCCACCAACTACACGGCGCTTGGCGAGCAGCAGGCAAAGATCGACGAGGCCCACGCCGCCATGGACGAGCTGGAGATGGCGTGGCTCGAGGCGAGCGAAAAGCTCGAGGGCGAGGAGTAGGCGAGGATGATCAGGGCCGCGTTTTTCGATATCGACGGCACGCTGCTGAGCTTTAAGACCCACCGGATTCCGGCGTCGGCGCAGCAGGTGCTCGACAGCTTTCACGAGCAGGGGATTGCGTGCGTGATTGCCACGGGTCGCCCGACCTACCAGATGCCTGATTGGCTGTTCAACTTGGGTTGGGATGCGTACATTACGCTTTCGGGCCAGCACTGCTTTGATGCCGAGGGCGTCTACCGTAGCTGCCCGATTGACCCGGACGACGTTGCGGTGATTGTGGACCAGGTGGCGCAGGGGCGCTATGACTCGCTGTGCATGCAGGGCGAGAACTCGTTTGTGAACCGCCTGTCCGAGCGCGTGGTGACTGCCGGCAGCAATGCGGGAATCGTCTACCACGAGGAGCCGTTTGACCATGCCTTCGATGCGCCGGTTTACCAGTTCTGCGCCTTTGTGGACCCGGCCGACGAGCATATCGTGACCGATGCGGTGTCGCATTCGCTCACTACGCGCTGGTGTGATCTGTTCTGCGATATTATTCCGGCCAACGGCGGTAAGAACCTGGGCGTGGCAGCGACGCTGGAGCGCCTGGGAATCGATGCAAGCGAGGCGATCGCCTTTGGCGACGGCGAGAACGACCTGTCGATGTTCTCGGCCGTGGGCACAAGTGTGGCAATGGGCAACGCGCAGGATACCGTGAAGGCCGCAGCGACCTACGTTACGACCGCCGTAGACGACGACGGCATCTACAACGCCGCGAAGTACTTTGGACTGTTATAGCTGCGGCTCGGCACTTGGGGACGTTCCTTATCTGCCGGCACCTGGGGACACTCCTTGCGGGGCGTCCCCATTTTGTTTTCGTCCCGCACGTTTTGTGAAACACGGCTAACTTTTAGGCAAAGTAGTAAGACATGGGCAACTTTTGCGGTAAAGTAAGCTGTGAAAAGTATCCAAAGGCTAACTAGCAATCATCGCGAAAGGCGGCCCATGGCCCTACGTGAATCCGGAGAAGACTATCTCGAATCGATCTACGTTCTGTCGGAACGTCAGGGCATCGTGCGCTCGATCGACGTTGCGGAGCACCTCGGCGTAACCAAGGCGAGCGTTTCCAAGGCCATGGCGACGCTGGAAAGCAACGGCTATGTCGAAATGGGCAAGCGCGACGTTCATCTGACGGAGCGTGGTCTGGAGGTCGCGCGCCAAATGTGGGAGCGTCACTGCTTTTTCGTGGGGCTGCTGGAGGATGCGGGTGTTTCGGCTGAGGTCGCGTCGCAAGAGGGCTGCCACATGGAGCACTGCCTAAGCGAGGAAAGCTTCGAGAAGCTGAGGGCGATGCTGGGACGGGACGGTGCTTCGGCGCCAATAATGACCGACTAGCACTCCCGCAGCGGCGCGGGACAGCGACCGAGACGAGTGGTCCCACCAACTAAGTCCAACTCAGACAAGGAACCCCACCAGCAAGCGATGCCCAAGAACCGCCAGCAACGTTACCGCAGGCCGGGGCCGGGCTTGGTTTTGAAAACATTCCGCAGACCAGAAGTGCCCCCGTTCGTAGCTCCGAAGGAGCAGAACGGGGGCACTTCATTGGTCGAGGACGTTTTCAAAACCAAGCCCGACCCCGGCCGGAGGGACTACGGACGCTACAGGTTCTTGACACCCATCGCGCGCATGGCGTTCAGGATGGCGATGATCGCCACTCCTACGTCGCCGAACACGGCAAGCCACATGTTGGCGATGCCCAGCGCTGCCAGCACAAGGATCAGCAGCTTAACGCCCAGCGCAAAGATGATGTTCTGCCAAACAATCGACATGGTCTTGCGCGCCACGCGGATCGCGCGGGAGATGTTGGACGGTTTGTCGTCCATGAGCACCACGTCGGCGGCCTCAATCGCGGCGTCGGAACCCATAGCGCCCATGGCAATGCCAACGTCTGCGCGGGTGAGCACGGGCGCATCGTTGATGCCGTCGCCGACAAAGGCGAGCTTGCCCTTGCCCGATTCGGCCGCGAGCAGCGCTTCAACACGTTCGACCTTGTCGCCCGGCAGCAGCTGCGCGTGGAACTCGTCGAGCCCCAGCCGCTTGGCCACCGCAGCAGCCACTTCCTCGCGGTCGCCCGTGAGCATGACGGTGCGCTTGACGCCGGCGGCGTGCAGGTCGCGGATCGTCTGCTCTGCATCGGCCTTTATGGTGTCGGCAATTACAATGTGGCCGGCATAGATGCCATCGACTAGCACGTGGAGGATGGTGCCGACGACCTCGCAATCGGGCGCTTCGACTCCGGCCGCGGCGAGCATCTTTGCGTTGCCAACGACGACGTGCTTGCCGTCGATGGTTGCCGTCACGCCGTGGCCCGCGTCGTTGGCGGAGTTGCTAACGCGCTTGGGGTCGACCTCGCCCTGGTAGGCGACACGTACGGACTGCGCGATGGGGTGATCGGAGAACGACTCAGCAAGGGCTGCGACTTCGAGCAACGACTGCTCGGTATAGCCGGCCTCGGGGTGTACCGCGACCACCGAGAACGTGCCGTTGGTGAGGGTGCCCGTCTTGTCAAAGACGACGGTGTCCACGTCGGCGAGCGTCTCGAGGTAGTTAGAACCCTTGATGAGAACGCCCAGCTTGGACGCGCCGCCGATGCCGCCAAAGAAGCTGAGCGGGACGCTGATCACGAGCGCGCACGGGCAGCTGACGACCAGGAAAGTCAGGCCGCGCAGGATCCAGTCGGACCAGGCGCCGGTGACCAAGCCGCCGCCGAGCGCGAGTACCGCGGCAGCGCCGGTGACGGCGGGCGTGTAGATGCGGGCAAAGCGCGTGATGAAGTTCTCGGTGCGCGCCTTCTTTTCGCTGGCGTTTTCTACGAGCTCCAGGACGCGCGCGACGGTGGACTCGCCAAAGGGCTTGGTGGTGCGCACGTGGATGAGCCCCGTCATGTTGATGCAGCCGCTGATGATATCGTCTCCGGTTTTGGCCGGGCGGGGGACCGACTCACCGGTAAGGGCGGCGGTGTCGAGCTGGGTTTCGCCTTCGACGATGACGCCGTCGATGGGCACGCGCTCGCCGGGCTTGACCACAATCACGGTGCCGACGGCGATGTCATCGGGGAAGACCTGTTCGAGCGTGCCGTCGGGTTGCTCGACGTTGGCGTAGTCGGGTGCGATGTCCATCATGGCACTGATCGACTTGCGGCTCTTGCCCACGGCGTACGCCTGAAACAGCTCGCCGACCTGGTAGAACAGCATGACGGCGGCGCCTTCGGCCATGTGCGGGTCGGTATCGGGGAAGAGCACCATGGCAAACGCGCCGATGGTCGCGACTGCCATAAGGAAACTCTCGTCGAAGGCCTTGCCGCGGCGGATGTTATTGAATGCCTTTTGCA
Organism: Collinsella aerofaciens; assembly: GCF_019131995.1. Lineage (GTDB taxonomy): Bacteria > Actinomycetota > Coriobacteriia > Coriobacteriales > Coriobacteriaceae > Collinsella > Collinsella aerofaciens_S. Next base: position 9,057 of record NZ_JAHONA010000026.1, read on the forward strand.
GCACGTCGTAGCCGGCAATCAAAAACGGTATGAGGAACAGCATAAAGCTGGCGTAGATGTCGCCCGGGGTACCGAATGCGGCGGTGAGGGTGCCGAACTCATCGAGGGCGTACACCACGGCAAAAATGCCCAGCGCTACCAGGATGCGGTTGCGCTTATGCTCGAGTGACTCTTTCTTCTTGCGCTTCTTCTTTTTCTTCTTGGGGTCGGCGGTGGCCATGACTCGTATCCTCCCATTTGAATGTATGAACACTCGCTCATATAATTTCGCGAGCAAAGGCAGCGGCAATCGCGGCCTTGCAGGTTGGCGTAAACCTGGGCTAGAGAATGATCTCGCAGTCCGGCTCGGCGTCGGCCGTAAACTCTACAACGCGGTTGAGCACCTCGTCGAACTCAGCATCATCAGCCTCGAGCGTCAGCTTCTGGGTCATAAAGTTGACGGACACGGATTTGACGCCCTCGAGCTTGGCCAGCTCGTCCTGAAGCTCACGCGCGCAGTTGGCGCAGTCGATCTCGTCGAGTTTAAACTGCTTTTTCATGGTGGGTTCCTTTCTCTGTATTTGCGGCTTGGGTGCAGGCCGCGCTGGTACCGTGGTTGGTCGCTATTCGCAGATGTGGCTCATGCCTTGGTTGAGCATGGTGTAGACGTGGTCGTCGGCGAGCGAGTAGAGGATATTGCGCCCGTCGCGCCGGAATTTAACCAGGTGCGACTGCTTGAGTGTGCGCAGCTGGTGCGAAACCGCGGACTGCGAGGTTTCGGTCGCTTCGGCGATGTCTGCCACGCAGAGCTCGCGGCCCATGAGGGCATAGAGGATCTTGATGCGCGTGGTGTCGCTGAAGACCTTGAACAGGTCGGCGAGGTCGTAGAGAAGCTCCTCGTCGGGAAGGTCCTCGGGCGAGCAGGTGGTCGGGATCGCGGGTTCGGTGGCCTCGATGTCGAGTTTCGTTTCATCAACGCGGATGCTCATTGCAATATCCTTTCATATGAACATGCGCTCATATAATTTACTTTCGATTATATGAGTGCATGTTCATATGTCAATGACGTTCAGGTAATTCGTTGTACAAAATGATGGGGAATAGTGGACGAGATCCCGGACTGAGCGTTTTTTGATAGTCGATGCCAAGGTGGGTACCCTCGTGCCGTGCAAAAAATGGAGTATTCTGCAACTATAGGGGGTCCGCTAATTTATTGCAGGTCATATAATGCAGTTCAAGAGTTATCTTAGGGTGTTAATCCGATGAGTTCTTCCTCAAATGTTGCCTAACGCTCTCACGCAAGAGTGATTTCGCTCCACATTTGGATCCACTCGAGGGTGATAGACACCCGACCCTGCTGAATACTCGCAATTTTGCACATCGCTAGGGTACCCACCTTGTTAGCCGGTCTAGCTTCCGGCCCCGAAGATCCTGCCCTCGGGCGCGAGGCTGCTTGTTTGGGCAAATGATGGGCTGTCGGATTCGACAGTCTGCATGTCATCGATTGCCAGAACTTCATTAATTGTCGGGTCATCCAGCGTGATGCCTTCGAGCGTTGCTTTTTCGAGGTCGATTCGTTGGCGCTCTTCGGAATCCTGGCGAAGCTGCTTCTGAATTCGCCTTTTCTCTTCTATAAACCTTCTGAGCACAAACTGTCTCAGGTCCTCTTGCATGATTTGAAAGTCTTTTGGTAGACGCGAGGGGCGTACGCCCTCTTTCCGCTGGATTGCTTCCATGACCCTAACGAAAGAGCTGGCATGCATAAAGGAATAACGGCTGACGGTGATGATTCCGTATCCCATGGACGCAAGCGCATTCTTGCGTTCCTCATCGATGGCGCGGTCTTCTTCCGCGTCATGATAAAAACCGTTGTATTCAATGTCTGTGCGAGATTTCTTTAGATACGCATCCATAAAGAATTTTTTGCGTCTCGTGAGATTCTTTGCGGCGGCGGTGACCTGCACCTCGTAATCGGTCTCAATTCCCTTAATACCAAGCCCTCCTTCGCTTTTGGGCAGCGTTAGCATCATGACAAATGCCGTTTCCATGGGAGACCGGCATCCGTCGCGTACACATTGGATCGCCTTTCGGGCAAGGGCCAAACCGTCGCATCTGGTAATGGAATTAAAGAACTGCTTTAACCTCTCGGTCGAGGTGAGCGCGAAACGCTCGGTATAGGAGGTGGAAGAGTCGGTTCCAAGGGAGTAAGCGCTGCACAATTCAAAGTAGTACTCCACCAGTTCGCGAAAAGGGAGATAGGTGGCGGCCTGAAGTGCGCAAAGCTCAACGCCAACAATGAAGATGCCATCTTTGAGCTCTATAAAGCGTGAGTTCGAGAATCGTTTTGAAGAAACGTGGCATTGACAGTTCATTGCATAGCGCGCATTCCTGCGATGAAACACCATCACCTCGAGGGAATCATTTGCGTCGAGGGAAACATCATGTTTGGTGAGCCATTCTGCGGCTGCGTCAAGGAGCGTTCCGGTGGGACATGATCCGTAAATCGCGGCAGGGTTACAGGACTCGATGCCTTTCGCAGACACCGAATGCGCGGCCTGGTAGACCGCTTTTGCAGTGGTATGTGACAATACGATACTCATGGTATATATCGTGTCAGCTAATGCCGTGTTGATGGCGCTGAGTGAAAAAGTCGTTTTAGAGGTCTAACCAAATGCTGTCCAAAAACTTGACGCAATTATGAGTTGGTATGCCCTAGATAAAAGTTTTCGCAGCTTAGCTATAGCATATAACTACTCAACTGCCGCACATTTGATAGTGATGCATCACCATCCGATAACGAATTACGTGTCGGGAATTGGCCGAAATCGTTCAAAATGAGGGTTCAGAATTTGTGATGGCAGATTTATTTGTGGAACGTAGGGCGGCCTCGCTGCGGGGGGGGGGTCCCGCTGCGAGGCCGCTCGTGATCTACGCCGGGGTTTGTCGCAGGCGTTTCTACTTGGCGAATAGGTTCTTGAGGTTGAACTCGGCTTGGACGGTGCGGAGCATGAGGTCGGTGTCGTCGAGGCCCAGGTGCTGCTCGTTGGCGTCGGCGGCGAGGGTTCCACGGCGGCGCGCCCAGTTCTCGAGCGCGGCGGGCGCGGATTCGCGGGGGAGCGAGCGGACGTCGGCATCCAGGCTGCGGCAGATCTGGCGCGAGTCGATGACGATGATCTTGCCGGCGCGGCATGCCTCGGCGTAACCGTCCAGATGAATTTTGAACCAGCTGTCCTCGAACGCGGCGTTATGCGCCATGTACGGGTACTTCTTCATAAGCTTGAGCAGCTGCTTCTGCAGTTCCTTGTTCTCGCGGAAGGGCGTTTTGCCGTCGATGTCGTCCCAGGTGATGTGGTGGATATTCGACAGCGGCACGTCCTCGCCGCGATAGATGTCGGGCAGGCCGCAGTAGTGTGCCTCGGCGTCATGCGGCACGGCGTCGCTGGTGAGCTCCATGATTTCCCAGCCCACGTTGATGATGTAGCCGCGCTCGGGCGCGCGACCGGTGGTCTCGATGTCGATGCCCAGCACCGTGCCTTGGATGGGCTTGCGAGCGTAGGCGACGCCGAGCGCGTCGCGGTCGCCGCGGATCTCGCGCATGACGGACGCGGCAGTGCGCTTTTGCATCTTGCCGATGGCGGCGCAGGTGTCGGCGTCGGACAGGCCGCGCGAAAGCGTCGCGGGCGTCACGTTGCGCAGGCGCGCCTCGCCAATCTGGTCGCACAGGTCGCGGTTGCGATCGGCAAGGTCGCGCACGGTGGCAAAGTCGAAGCCGGGGTCGCCCTCGGCGGTAAAGTACTCGGTCTCGAGCACCTTGAGGGCCTCTTCGCCTTTCTGACGTTCGGATTCCATGGCACCGTGATCGCCATAGATAAACATGGGGATAAACGGCTGACGCTCGTATTCGAGTGCTTGTGAAACGTTCATATAACTGCTCCTTGGACGGGCCGCACCGTGCGGCTCGGGTTCATTGAGATGTGACGAGATGATAGTTTACCATGGGCAACTATTGGCATAGCGCCTAGGACAACTACAATACCCTAGTTGACCGCTAGGACTTTTACAATGCTGCCGAAAGACACGAAAGGTTCCATCCGTCATGGATTTGCTGATTGATATTTTGTTCGACGCCGGCAAGGACACGCTGTCGCTGGTGCCGTTTTTGTTGGTGACGTATCTGGCCCTCGAGACCTTGGAGCACGTCGCGGGCGACCGCGTTAACGGGGCCATCAAGCGCGCCGGCGCCGCGGGTCCCGTGGTTGGCTCGCTGCTGGGCATGGTGCCGCAGTGCGGCTTTTCGGCAATGGCGGCAACGCTGTACGCCGGTCGTGTCGTGACCTTGGGCACGTTGGTGGCGGTGTTCCTTTCGACCTCCGACGAGATGCTGCCGCTGCTGCTTGCCGAGCAGGTTCCCGTGCAGACTATGGCGATGCTTTTGGCTTCGAAAGCGCTGATCGCACTGGTCACGGGCTTTATCGTAGATGCCGCCATTCGCGGTCTGCGTCGCAACGCCCGCGCGCATGCGGCGATTCGTCGTACCGTGTTGGGGACCACTGTCAATCCGGCGCACGTTAACTGCGCGCATGACGACCACAGCGGCGGTGACATCATCGACGAGGTGGCCGAGGCGGGCGTGAGCGCCGATCACATCCATGAGCTGTGCGAGCGCGACCATTGCGGTTGCGATGAAGACGAGGACGAGCACGAACACGGACATGGCCACGATCACGGTCATGAGGACGAGCATGAACACCATGATGGCCACGTTCACTCCCACTCTCACGAGGGCGCGCCCCTCCTGTCGATTATTCGCAGCGCCATCTCGCACACCGTGCAGGTATCGGTATTCATTTTTCTGGTGACGCTGATTCTGGTCGCCGTGCTCGAGACCTTCGGCGAGTCCGCGATCGAGCAGTTCCTGCGTGGCAACGAGACGCTCGCCGTCCTGGGTTCGGCGCTTGTCGGCCTGATTCCCAACTGCTCGGCCAGCGTCGTCATCACACAACTGTACCTGGAAGGCGCGCTGCAGCTGGCCCCGATGCTCGCCGGCACGCTCATCTCTGCTGGTGTGGGCTACCTGGTGCTGTTCCGCACCAACCGCAGCGCCCGCGAAAACGTCCTGTTCCTGATCATGATGTACGTCATCGGTGCCGGCTGGGGCCTCATCCTATCCGCCGTTGGCCTTTAAGTAGATTATTGGGACATGTCTTACGATCTACCCCTGTGACCAGGGCATTCCCCGCTGCCAAAACAAAAAGGTAGATTTTTAGGCATGTCCCAAAAATCTACCTTGGTTAGCGCAGCAGCTCGGTGAGGTTGCGTTTAAAGCGGGCGCGATCTTCGCTGGTAAATGCCGCCGGTCCGCGAGTGCGTCCGCCGGCGCGGCGCACCTTCTTTTCCTCGTGGCGAATAAACAACTGCATGTCGATGGTCGCTTTGTCGTAGACGCGCCCGCGCACACCGATGGCGGCGGCATCGCGCCCGAGCACCATGCTCGCCAAGCCAATGTCCTGCGTCACGACTACGTCGCCCGCCTGCAGGCGTTCGACAATGGCAAAGTCGGCGCTGTCGGCGCCCACGCTCACATCGAGCGTCGTGACCCAAAAGCCGCGTCGCGCGTGCTCGGCATCACGCGGGTCGTCGCGGCGAATGTGCCGTTCCAGGTTTTGCGTGCTGTTGCCGGCGATAACAACGGCGACGCCCGCCCGCCGCGCGCAATCAATTGACTCGCGCGTGACCGGGCAGGCGTCGGCATCAATAAAGAGCGTTCGCGGCATCTAGTGCACCAGTTTGCCAAATTGAATAGCGCGAACAATCAGCGTAACGCCAAACACCAGCAGCGCGGCGCCGCTAAAGATAACGAGCATCTTGGCCGACCACAGCGGATAGATAAACACGAACATGCCGGCGATGATGGAAAGTGCGCCGCTCAGGATGGCGAGGGCACGGTTGGACGAAAGCTCGGACTCCAGAATGGACATGACACCTTCGACAATCCAGCCAAAGCCGGCCACGATAACCACCATCGTGGTGAGCGTCGCGGTCGAGAAGGCCTGGTTGCGCAGGATTATGACGCCGCCCAAGATAATGAGTAGGTTGGAGATGATGCTCGTCACGCGCCAGCCGGTGGGCAGCAGTGGCTCGAAAACAGCGGTAAACAGCCTGATCGCGGCCGTGATCACAAAGTAGAAGCCCAAGACGGTCGTTAGGAAGACGAGGGACTTGGCGGGCGCAAACAGCAGTGCGATGCCGGCGACGAGCGCCAAGACGCCCGTGATGGCGTAAATCCAGCGCACGGCCTTGACGGCCTTGCCTGCCATGCTTTTCTCGTCAAATCCAAACTGGCTCGATTTTTGGTCATCGTTCTTGAAGATGCCCATAATGTCTCCTTTCCGTGCGGCGTAAGCCTTGATTGTTACAACCAGTATCGCCTAAAGGCGCTGGCGTATGGGTCGGGGAGGGCGACACGTAACCCAAAGGTCCCGAATTGTTTCCGTTGTTCCCCACGTCGCGATTTTCTATTCAACAGGTGTAGAACATTGCGGCCCTGTTCGTTATTGCCTACGTTTTAGGTTAGATTTTCCTAAGAACAATTGCCCGAAATTGGGGGTCCCTATGAACGAAACAGTTCCCGCGGCGCCGTCGAGCGCGGAGTCGATGGCAAAGCAAGGTTGCGAAAAGCTCGGCCTGGACACGTTTGACGCGCTGGTCCGCCGCGCCCGCACGTGCCGCCGATTTGACGAGTCCATGCGCGTGCCGCGCGAGTTTTTGCTCGAGCTGGCGGAACTGGCGCACCTGGCTCCGTGTGGTGCCAATGCTCAGCGTCTGCGTTTTCATGTGGTAAGCGGTGCAGAGGACTGCGCGCGTGTATTTGACGAGCTCGCATGGGCCGGCGCGCTTAAGGATTGGCCGGGTCCTGCCGAGGGCGAGCGCCCGACCGGCTACATCGCGATTCTGGCCGAGCGCGCCGTTTCGGGCAAGCCCGCCGCTCCCATTACCGAGGTCGACACGGGCATTGCCGCGCAGACGATGATGCTCGCCGCCCGCAGCGCCACGCCCGAGGTGGCTGCCTGCATGTTCAAGGCCTTTACGCCCCACGCGATCGATGCCATGGGGCTCGATAACGACAAGTATGAGCTCAAGCTGATCATGGCGTTTGGCGTTCCGGCCGAGACGCAGGTAATCGATGCGATCGATTCCAACCCCGACGGCTCCATCAATTATTGGCGCGACGAGGCACAGGTGCACCACGTACCCAAGCGTTCGCTCGCTGACGTGCTGGTGTAGTTGAGCGTCATCGCGGCGTGATCAGACGGTAAACCACCACAAAGGTGCCTGTCCCCTTGGTGGTGGTACGAGGGGAGGGTGTGTGGCAGATCTGTATTTGGTGCGGCATGGGCAGACTGAGCTCAATGTGCAGAGCATTTTGCAGGGCTGGCACGATTCGCCGCTTACGGCGCGCGGGCGCGAGCAGGCGCTGGCGACGCGTACGGCGTTTGCGGCATGTGGCGTGGCCTTTGATCATGTGTATTCCTCGCCGTTGGGCCGGGCGCGGCATACGGCCGAGCTTATCGTTGGCGAGGGCCGTTCCATAGAGCTGGTCGATGACCTGCGTGAGTGGCATTTTGGCTCGCTGGAGGGCACATCAAATCGCGAGATGCCGCCGCAGCCCTGGGGTGATTATCCGGTGGCCTTTGGTGGCGAGTCTGAAGGCGAGCTCCAGTCGCGCATGGTCGCGGCGCTGTCCCACATCATGGCCAGGCCGCAGCACGACTGTGTGCTGGCAGTCTCCCACGGCTCTTCCTGCCAGGAGTTTCTTGAGTATGTGACTGGCGAGGGAGAGCTACCCGACAACGGTGCCGTGCTTCATTTTGGCTATTGCGACGGGGCGTTTTCGCTCTTGGGTTGGTAACGAACGAAAGGACCCTATGAATAAAGATCTGTATCTGGTCCGTCATGGACAGACGATATTCAACCTTAAGCGCATCATTCAGGGGTGGAGTGACTCGCCGCTTACGCAGTTGGGTTGCGACCAGGCGGCGCGCGCCGGCATGTTTTTACGTGCGCGCGGCATTGAGCCCGATCATGCCTACACCTCCACGCTTCATCGCACCGAGCAGACTATCGCCAACCTGTGGCCGGGCTTGGCGTACGAGCGCCTGGACGGTCTGCGCGAGTGGTTCTTTGGCGACTTTGAGGCCGAGCGCGTGATGCTTATGCCCGAGCGCCCGTGGCGCGATTTCTATCGTCAGTTTGGCGGCGAGGGCCAGATGCAGGTGCGTGAGCGCATGGTGGCGACGCTGACCGAGCTTATGCGACGTCCGGACCACGAGTGCGTGCTCGCGGTGAGCCACGGCTCGGCTATCAAGGAGTTTTTGGACCACGTGCGGGGCGCGGCGGCAGACGAGCGCGAACGCGTGCCGGGTAACTGCTCGGTGCTGCACTTTGCGTTTGACGACGAATCCGACACGTTTGAGCTGGTCGAAGTCTTTACGCAGGAGGATTACGCGTGCGAGCTGGGGCTTGAACCGCTTGTGGCTACTGCAGGTCCGCAGCGCGGATAACGCGAGCGTGGCGGCACGGGTCGCTGGCATAACTTCTCGACGCAAAAGGGGCGGAGATGCATGTACCTGCTGCATCTCCGCCCCCTGTTTGTTGAGCTGCCGATTTTTGTGCCGGGCGGTCTGGTCTTGCTAGAACCGCGCGACCTGGTGCGTGAGCAGACCCGTCGGAACCTGCGGCGCGGCGCCGCTGACCTGCGCGGCGGGGAAGAGCACAGCTACGGCAAAGTTGAACGGCTCTTTGCCCGTGTAGGTGCCGGCAGCACGGACATCGTCGGCCAGGAGCTGAGATGCCCCAGCCAGCGCGGCGGCATAGGCGGAGTCGCCGGCGAACACCGGACTGGGCGCCTGATCGAGCATGGCACGGATGGCGGCAACAGCGTCCTCGCGCTTGACCTCCCACACGCGGTGCGTAATGCCCGCGGGATCGGTGACGGCGTAGAGCGAGGCGCCCTCTTTGGCAGCGCCCAGGATGATGTCCATGACGGGCGACGCCTCGTAGGCGAGCGACACGGGGCGCGGCTGCACCTTGAGCTCGGCGATCGCGCGCGCGGCGGCGAGTGCGTCGACGCTCTCGGCGGCAGACTCGTCGCTAGCCGTCAGCACGTTAACCGGGCAAATCGCCACGACACCCGTCACGCATCCCGGCTCGCCCGAGCATTCGTACACGTAATACGCCGCACCCGGGTCCTTGAGCATCAGACCATCGGCAATGGCTCCGCGCAGAGCATCGTTGCCGCTCAGGATGCTGCCCATTGCAGGCAGCGCCTCGAGCACGCGGTCCTGAGCCGGGCGGATGCAGGGAAACGGAAGTGCTTTCATGGGCGGTCCTAACGCACGATTCGGTTTGTTCGCGGCTTATTATGCCCCAACTTGGCAGCTCTCGTCCCAGACCACGTTATCGGCGAGCGCGATTAGCACCTGCTGACAACGAACGATATCGGCGTGGGGCACATATTCGTTGGGCTTGTGCGCGAGCGCGAGCGACCCGGGACCGTAGCTCATGCAATTGCGGTTACCTCTCTTGCCGGCAATGACGGCGGTATCGGTGTAGCCGGTAAAGAAGCCGACGGTCGTGTCCGCGCCCGTCACGTCATCGGCGGCACGCTTGAGCACTGCTAGAAGGGGAGAGTTTGGGTCGCGCTCGGTGGCGGGGCGGTCGCCCGTCACGACGTAGCTGCCGTGGCAACCGGGAACGGCGGCTTCGGCGCTGGCGATGGCCTGCTCTACCATGCGCTTCGCGACGGCCGTATCAGTCGGCGGAGTCAGGCGCATATCGACCCAGACCTTGGCGCGGTCGGGCACGACATAGGGGCGATATCCGCCCTCGATTTGGCCAAACGTGATGGTCGAAGACCCCAGCTCATCGTGCGCGGGCAGCGCCACAAACGCGCGACGGAGCGAACACACGACCTCGGCCATGGCGGCGACGGCATCCGCGCCCTTCCACGGCTGGCTCGCATGCGCCGTCACGCCAGCCATTTCAATCTCGAACCACGTACGCCCCTTGTGCGCCACCTGGATCTGTCCGTCGGTGGGCTCGGTGTCCAGCACCCATTCGCGCGAACCGACCCAGCCGGCATCGATGGCTGCCTCGGAGCCTCGCATAAAGTCTTCCTCGTCGACCGAGCAGATGAGCGAAAAGCCGCGGCGGGGCAGCGCGCCATCCGCCGCCACGCGCTCGAGCGTATGGACCAGTGCGGCAATGGCACAGGCCAGGCCACCCTTCATATCGCAGGCACCGCGGCCGTAGAGCTTGCCGTCGCGCACGACCGCCCCGAGCGGCGTAATGTCCGCGTCCCAGCCGTCGCCCAAGGTGACTGTATCCATGTGGCAGATGTAGACGAGCCGTGGCTCGTCGCTCAAACCGGGCACGGTGACCATGAGATTGCGGCGTCCGGTCAGCACCTCGAGTTCCTCAACCTGCACGGCATGGAGCACCGGATGGCTCAACCGCTCCAATTGAGCCTCAACCAACACTTTGATATAGCGTTCAATCTCGCCCTCATACGCACCTGGGTCGGAACTGTCGATCCGCACGAGCCCTTGCGTAAGCCGCCAAGCAAAATCTGTATCAACCATAGGCACCTCACAGATAGTTAGGTCAACATACAGATTGTATGCCAAGAAGCGGCTCGGTGCATTTAATGGAGCGCTCACAAAAACGGGGGCGCCTCTCATGCGAAAGGCGCCCCAGTGGGCATTCAATGTCAGTGACGGGCAGGCCACATGGGGAACTGCCCGTCAGATCAGCCGGCGCTACTTGATCACGCGCACGCGATACATCGACGGAATCTGCTTGAGTGCCTCGATGGTGCTGCTGTCCAGGTGCTCGTCGGTGTCGAACATGGTGTAGGCGTTCTCGCCGGCGGACTCGTTGGTCATACGCTGCACGTTGGCGTTGTCCTTGGCAAGAATGGCCGTGATCTGGCCGATCATGTTGGGCACGTTGGCGTGCAGGCAGGCGATGCGGCTCGCGGCGCGCGCCTTGCCCATGCTGCAGGCGGGGTAGTTGACGCTGTGCGCGATGTTGCCGTTCTCCAGGTAATCCTTGAGCTCGCTGATGGCCATGTCGGCGCAGTTGGCCTCGGCCTCGCCAGTGCCGGCGCCCGAGTGCGTGGTGATAAACGTATTGGGCATCTTGACGGTCTTGGGCGTGACAAAGTCGCAGCTAAACCAGCTGAGCTTGCCCTCGCGCAGGGCGGCGTCGACGGCGTCCTCGTCAATGATGGTCTCACGCGCGTAGTTGATGAGCACTGCGTCGGGTGCCAGCAGGTTGATCTGCTCGGTGCTGATCATGCCGATGGTGTCGGCCTTGCTGGGCACGTGCACGGTGAGGTAGTCGCAGCCGCGGCACAGATCTTCGAGCGTGCCCACGCGCTGCACCTCGCGGCTCAGCACCCACGCGTGCTCGACGGAAATGAACGGATCGTAGCCGTAGACGTCCATGCCCAGGTCGACGCAGGCGTTAGCGACCTTGGAGCCCACGTTGCCCAGACCGATGACGCCGATGCGCTTACCCTTGAGCTCGCGGCCCACAAAGGCCTTCTTGGCCTTCTCGGCATCGACCTGGATCTCGGGGTCGTCGGCGTTGTCTCGCACCCAGTTCATCGACTGCACCACGCCGCGGCTCGAGAGCACTAGCATGCCCAGGACGAGCTCCTTGACGGCGTTGCTGTTGGCGCCGGGGGAGTTAAAGACGACGACGCCCTTTTTGGCGTACTCCTCGACGGGGATGTTGTTGACGCCGGCGCCGCAGCGGGCGATGGCACGGATGCCCTCGGGCAGCTCGTAGCCGTGCAGGTCGGTCGAGCGCATCAGGATCGCGTCGGCCTCCTCGGCGGTGCTTACAAACTCGTAGCCCTCGCCAAACTCGACTTTGCCGTCTTTAGTGATGTCGTCGATGGTCTTAATCTTACGCATGGAAAAACTCCTTAGCAGGTTTGTCTAAAACAAGTGGTTTGAAGTGGCTGGTCGGCCCGCGTGTTGCGGGCTAGTTAGATCGCGGACTCAAACTATGCTGCGCTTCGAAGTCCTTCATGTACGTGGCCAGCGCCTGCACGTCCTCCATGGTGACGGCGTTGTACACGCTAGCGCGCATGCCGCCGACGAGGCGATGACCCTTGACGTTTTGGATCTGGTGCTCTGCCGCGCCCGCGACAAAGGCGGCGTCGAGGTCGGCATCGCCGGTGCGGAACGTGACGTTGGCGATGGAGCGACTGTCCTCCTGCGCGGTGCCACGGAACAGCTCGCTGTGCTCGAGCAGGTCGTAGAGCAGGTTGGCCTTGGCCCAGTTGCGCTCGGCCATGGCGGCAAGTCCGCCGGTCTGCTCAACCCAACGGAACACCTTGCCGCACACGTAGATGCCAAAGGTGTTGGGCGTGTTGAGCATGGAGCCCTTGGCGGCCTGGGTCTTAAGGTCCATGTACTGCGGCGTCTGCGCAAAGGCGGGGCCTTCGGCGATCAGGTCGTCGCGCACGATGACCACGGTGACGCCCGCGGCGCCGGCGTTTTTCTGCGCGCCGGCGTAGATGAGTCCGTAGCGCTCGACGTCGAGCGGCTGTGACAGAAAGCAGCTCGAGACATCGGCGACCAGCGGCACGTCGCCGCAATCGGGCAGCTCGTGGAACATGGTGCCAAAGATGGTGTTGTTCTGGCAGATGTAGACGTAGTCGAGCCCGTCGCCCGCGGCCTCGGCGGCAATGCGCGTGTTGATGTCGGCCATGCCGGGGATGCGGTCGAAATTGGTGTCCTCGGAGCTCGCGAGCAGCACGGCCTCGCCGTACTTGGCGGCCTCTTTGTACGCCTTGTTGGCAAAGTTGCCGGTCACGACGTAGCCGGCGCGGCCGCGGCGCATGAGGTTCATCGGGATGCCCGCAAACTGTAGCGTGGCGCCGCCCTGCAAAAACAGGACGCGGTAGTTGTCGGGGATGCTCAGCAGGCGACGCAGGGTTGCCTCGGCGTCATCGATGATCTGCTGGTACATGCTAGATCGATGGCTCATCTCGAGCACGGACATGCCGCAACCGCGGTAGTCCATCATCTCGTCGGCGATCTCGGCGAGCACGCTTGTAGGCAGCGCGGCCGGGCCAGCTGAGAAGTTGTGCACACGTGCCATCTTCTAGTTCCCCCTCATAGTCGTTTGAACGTTCGGGATACTTTAGCACAGTGGAGCGCCAGGCGCGACCGCATCACGGTAAAACTCGAGTGCGTCGCTATGATTTACAGGATGGTTACATGGGGGAGGGTTGCTTCATTCCTCAGGCAAATCAAAATCTGCGAGCGAAGGCATGGGGTTCTCTAGGCGCTTGATCTCTTCGTTGCAAATTAGCTACCCCCTGCCCGCTACGACGCCAGCGTGGCGATGACGGCTTCGTCGCCGGCGAATATGAGGGTGTTGCCGTCGGGGATGATCGTTTGGCCGTCGCGCTTGAGCATCACGACGATAAAGGGGTGCTTGCCTTGCGGCACGTCGCGCAGACGCTGTCCAGCTAAGCGGCCGTGGGGTGTCACGGTGACCTCGCGCAGCGTAACCTCGGCACGCTCTTCAAATGTCGGGGCAGCCATCACCAACAGGTCGCCTTCCTCGATCACGGTATCGCCGTTGGGCAGCATCGGATGAGCGCCGTCGCGCAGCACCAGGACGACGAGCATGTTCGTAGCGCTGCCAATATCGGCAAGCGAGCGTCCGGCAAACGGATGTCCAGCTCCCACCTTGAGCTTGACGAACGACATGCCGTCCTCGTCGCGGTAGTCGTTAAAGGTGCGGCGCACGTCGCCTTCCGCGTCGATCATGTCGAGTTTCTTCGCCACTGCCGGCAGCAGCGAGCCCTGCACCACAATGCTCGACACGGCAATCACAAACACCAGGTCAAATAGGTCGTGGCCACCGGGAACGCCGGACACCACGGCAAAGAGGCTAAAGACGACCGAAGCCGCGCCACGCAGGCCCGCCCAGCTTACGAGCGCGACCTGGCGGGGGTTCGTCTTAAAGGGCGCCAGTAGCATGCCGACGGCGATGGGGCGGCTCACGAAGAGCATGAACGCCATGAGTGCCAGGCCCGGCAGCAGCATTTGCGGCAGGCGGGCGGGCGTCACGAGCAGGCCGAGCAAAAAGAAGATGGTCATCTCGGCCATCTCGGTGAGGGTGTCAAAGAAGTGCGCTAGCTCGACCTTGCCGGTGATGTCGCTCGCGCCTAGCACGATGCCGGCAAGGTACACGGCCAAAAAGCCGTTGCCGCCTAGGTAGCTCGGCAGCGCGTAGGCGACGATGGCCGCGGCGAACAAGAAGATGGTCTGCGCGCCCTCGGCTGTTGCATGCGCGCGCTCGATCAGACGGCCCGATGCCCAGCCGATGACAATGCCCAGGCCCACGCCTAGAATGATTTGCTTGGCTAGCAGCACGGGGATGTTAACGTCGCCGCCGGTCGCGAGTGTGGCGAGCACGGCGGTGAGCATGTAGGCGACGGGATCGTTGGAGCCCGATTCGACCTCGAGCAGCGAGTCGGTGCCGCCCCTCAGCGACAGGTTGTGCTCGCGCAGCACGCTAAAGACGCTGGCCGCGTCGGTGGATGCCACGACCGATCCCAGCAGCAGGCCACCGATCCAGTCGAAGCCTAGTACAAAGTGCGCGAACACGCCGGTGATGCCAGCGGTGATGACGACGCCGAGCGTGCTCAGCAGCACCGCGGGCACGGCGACAGGTTTGGCACGGTCGATGTTGGTGTTAAAGCCGCCGTAGAACATGATGAACAGCAGTGCCGTGCTGCAGACGGTTTCGGTGAGCGCGTAGTCGCTAAAGTCGATGTGCGCCGGACCGTTGACGCCCAGCAGCATGCCCAGCGCGATAAAGATGAGCAGGGTGGGGAAGGGGAGCTTTTTTCCGACAGGTTTGATGGTCAGGCACAGAATAATGACGAGGCCGATAAAGAGAAGTATCTGGTTCATGGATAGTGTCCGCTTCTGGGTGGTTGGCGTGGCACGGCTAGTTGTCTACAGTTATTTGTACCCAAAAATGGTGGGTTATGGAGGTGGATTGCGGGCGTGCGCATTTTCGACACGAGGCGGAGGCACGGGTGGTGCTGGTTGGGGCGCTGGGCATGGCGGCGTGGCGCGAGCGGTGCGGGTTGGCAGGCGTGCGCTGGCGACCGTTGACGGTATGCAACCCTTTCCAGCTTTATTGTAACGGAGTACAATGGGTAACGTTTAAGTTCAACTTGAAGTTTTAGTTGCGACTCGGGGCTTCAGCCGCAATGCAGAGAGAGAGGCGTTCCATGGCGATCTATGTGACATCCGATGCTCACGGGCACGTGCGTGCGCTTGACGAGGCCCTGTCCAAGATTTCGCTGGCGTCCGACGATACACTGTACGTGCTGGGTGACATGATTGATCGCGGGCTCGATCCAGTTGGCGTTATTAAGCTCGTGCGCTCGCTACCCAACGCCCGCGTGCTCAAGGGCAACCACGAGCAGATCATGCTCGATGCCATCATTGGCCAAGATCCGCTCGATGCCGAGACCTGGGATATCAACGGCGGTTGGACTACCCGTCAGCAGCTCAACGATATGGAATTTGAGGCGTACGAGGAGCTCGTGCGTTGGATGGCGACACTGCCGCTCTACGCGGTGGCCGAGACTGACGAGCGCCCGTATCTGCTGGTACATGCCGGCATCCAGACCGAGGCGGCGCGGGCGTTTTTGCTTGAACATGGGGTTGATTGTGCCGATGGCGCGGGGGCGGTGGATGCCGATCGCGAGCTACTGCAGCAGATGCTTGCGGTGCAGTCGTCCGATGACCTGCTGTGGATTCGTCACGGCTATTGGGATGCGCCGACGGGGCTGCTTTCTGCCGAGGGCAAGGGTCCGGTCGTGGTGAGCGGCCACACGCCCACGGTGTCGCTCGGGCGTTATTGCGAAGTGGGCGGCCTGGCGGGACTCGATGAGGAGTCGGGCCGCGGGCAGATTGTGCGCCTGGGCGGCGAGGACACCGCCGGCGTGCCCGACCGCATCGACATCGACTGCGCCGCCGCCACCGGGTCGGAGTTCGGCCGCGTAGGCATTCTGCGTCTGGACGACGGGGCCGAGTTCTACGCGAACATTCTGCCCGTTGAATAATCGGCGCACAGGGTAGCTAATTTGGGACGGGGCTTTTTTGACTACTTTTGCCCTTCTGCCCATCAAATGATTTTTCTGGGACGGGGATTAAATAATCATTTGGCTGCCCGCTAGCTAAGTGAGTAGACTATTTTGGAAATGCCGAGCACCCAACATATTTGCCTCAATAAAACCGCAGGTTACTGACTTGTGCTTTGTTGGCGTGGTCGGGGATTCGGAAAAAGTCTACTCACTTAGTTTTGCGTGATGCATATTGTCCGCAACGAGACCCCAGCCGGGGAGATTCCATCGCAAATTAGCTGCCCCCATTGCACCATTTAGGCGCCGTACGGGTTGCGGTCGCGTTCGATGCGTTGGCGGATGTGGGCGTACTCGATAATCAGTAGCACCAGGAGTAGGGCCATGATGACTAGGTAGCTCACCACAGCGCCCATCAGACCCAGCAGTTTAATCAGGATCACCGGCAGCACCACGCTTACGGCGAAGCAGATTAGGTAGATCCTGGTGACGTCGCCGGCGTAGCGCAACACCGTGATGATGGCGTAGATAAAGTCGATTGCCGCGGTGACGCCGCCGGCGACAACCATTAGCAGCGCCAGCGTGCGGTAGCGCTCAAAGTTAAGGTCGTACATAAAGCTCATGATGGGGATGCCGGGGCCTGCCATAAATGCGGCGCACGCTCCGGTAATGACCACGATTAGTGCCATAACGGCAACAATAATTAGGTCAAAGCGGCGACGCTTGCGTGGATTCGCCCAAATGCTCGACAGACGCAGGAGCTGCGGTTTGTAGATAAATCCGATGCTCAACAAAATGGCCTGCGCCGGAAAGAACAGGGCATTAAAGTACAGCTGATACTTGTAGGCCAGCGTGCCTTCCATCACAAACTTGGGCATGCTCTCGATGAGGTTGAACAGGAACAGTGCACCAAAGAGCGGGGCGCACTGGATAAACAGGTGGCCAGCCTCGCGCAGACTCATGCGGCGTGATTTTTCGGTTTCGAGCAGGGCGAGCGGCGCGGTGGCCAGCACAAGCGAGGCAATCGCGGTGACACCCATAGCCATGGCCGCGATGGGCATGCTGCGTGTGAGGAACAGTGCCAAGCTAAAGACCGCGATGACGCCGGCGGAACGCAGCGTTTGACTCATGCCGGCCAAATAGAGTTTATCGGCCTGCTGCAGGCGGCCCTCGTACACGTCCGCCACGCCGTCGATCACCTTATAGAGGTAGACGCCCAGGCCGATCGTTGCCATCTGCGCATCGTAGCCGCGGGCGCTGCTGTATGCCAGGCCGCATGCCAGCGCGAGCGCTCCGCAGAGCCAGCGGTTGAGCTGGTAGGAGGCGAAGGAGGTTTTTTCGTCGATGTCCGAGACCTGAAAGTTGCGCACGCCGTAGTTGCACGCAATCATGATGAGCGTGCCGGTGACAAAGGCGATGGAGAACTTGCCGGCCTCCTCGGCGCCCACGAGCTGCGTCGACACAATGGTGAGCAGCGGAAACGCCATGCCCCATACGGTGGTGCCCAGGGTATTCCAAAGATAGTCGCGACGGGTGGCGTGATCTTCGTACTCGGCTTCTTGCGTGGAGAAGCCGCCGCCGTAGACGGCTCCGAGCAGGCGGTTCCACCAGGCATTGACCATGCGGTGGATGGGGCCGGGCTCGTGATCGCGCTCGCGGCGACGGCGCGTGGCCTGGCTGGTGTCGGGACCGCCGGCGTTACGCTGGCTTAACTCTTGGATGCGTGCGAGCTCTTCGGCCGTGTGCGATGCGGGGAACAGGCCGTTCTCGATGCGTCCGCCCTGCCCGTGCGCCCCGCCCGATACGGTGGGGTCGGCGACCCCATTGCGGCGGGCGATGGCGCGGCGGATGTTATCGAGGGGCGTGATGCTCAAGGCGATTCCTTTCTCTTGCTGCGTTCTAGTATAGTCGCGGTAGTGTCTATTCGTGTTTTTGAACAGGTTGTTCAATAATTTCGGCGGGCGGCTGTAATTTGTCGGTAAACGTGCGGTATCCTGTTGAAGTTTTGTGACCCCCCGATGCCGCTTGCGCGGTACCAAGGAGTTTCTACCCATGGATGTCGCTGCGTTTTTGCTGGCTCTTGTGCCGATCATCTGGCTCGTCGTGATGCTGCTGTGCTTTAAATGGCCGGCTTGGAAGGCCGCCATTGGCTCGTTCGCCCTTTCGTGCGTGCTCGCCTTTGCGTGGTGGCATTTGCCGGCGGCGCAGATAGCCACGGCCTCGCTCGAGGGCTTTTTGATGGCCCTGTGGCCCATCGTGCTCGTGATCATCGCCGCGGTGTTCACGTATAACCTGTGTGTGCACACGGGTGCCATGGACGTAATCGGCAGTATGATCACCTCCATCAGCAGCGATCGTCGTCTGCTGGCGCTGCTCGTGGCCTGGTGCTTCGGTGGCTTTATGGAGGGCATGGCCGGCTTTGGTACCGCCGTTGCCATTCCCGCCGGCATGCTCGCGGGCCTTGGTTTTGAGGCCGTGCCTGCCGTGCTCATTTGCCTGCTGGCCAACGGCGTGCCCACGCCCTACGGCTCCATTGGCATCCCCACGGTGTCCGTTGCCGACCTGGTGGGTCTGGATTCCCTGCATCTGGCGACCGTTCAGCTGGTGCAGCTTGCGCCCTTCTTTGTGGCGATGCCGCTGCTTATCGTGCTGGTTGCGGGTCGTGTTGCCGATGACCAGGGCAATGTTGCAAGCGTTGCCGAGCGCCTGCACGGCGTTGCCGGCGTGGCACTGCTTTCCGGTGTGTCCTTTGTTGGTGCGGCCCTGGTCGTTGCCATGTTTGTGGGTCCCGAGCTGGCCGTGGTCGTGGGCTCCATCGTGTCACTCGCGCTGACTGCCGCGCTTGCCATGCGCGCCGAGAAGTCCGGTCACCTGGACGCGCGCTTCCATATGAATATCGAGGCCGGCGAACAGCTCACCGTTAAGTCGGCGCTTTCTGCCTGGTCGTGCTTCATCCTGATTTTTGTGCTGCTGCTGGGTACCTCCAACCTGGTTCCCGTCGTGCACGCCGCGCTCGCGCCGTTTGCGAGCCACGTGCAGGTGTATTGCGGCGAGAACCCCGGTACGCTTACGTTTTCGTGGATCAACACACCGGGTGTTTGGATCTTCCTGGCCGCGTTTATCGGCGGTGCGATTCAGGGCGCTTCGCCACGTCTGATGGGCGAGGTGCTGGCCGCGACCGTCAAGCAGATGATGCCGACGGTAATCACGATGCTTTCGGTGCTGGGCTGCGCCAAGGTGATGGGCTATGCGGGCATGATCTCGTCGATCAGTGCGTTTTGCATTGCCGTCGCCGGTGGGCTGTACCCGATTCTGGCTCCGTGGATCGGTGCCGTCGGTGCGTTCGTGACCGGTTCGGGCACGTCCTCGGGCATGCTGTTTGGTCCCATTCAGAGCCAGGCCGCTTCGGCGCTGGGTGTGAGTGACTACTGGATGGTCGCGCTGAACGCCCTGGGTGTCGCCGCCGGTAAGATGATTTCGCCGCAGACCCTCGCCATTGGCCTTGCCGCCGTTCACGTGCGCGGTAAGGACGCCGAGCTTCTGGGCGCGGTGCTGCCCTACGCCGCCGGCATGCTGGTCCTCATGAGCGCCATTGCCATGCTCGGCCAAGGCCTGCCGCTGTAGCCGGCATTTTAGGAACGTCCCCAAGTGCCGGCATCTGGGGACACTCCTTGGCTGTTGCCTGTTCAAGGGTGTCCCCAACGACTGGTCATTTAAGAACGTCCCCAATGACTAGGCCGCTTGTCTGCGATTTTTGACCGTTGGGCGGGCGCTTCACCATTGCCGCAAAAACGTTTTTGCATATCGGGTACAACGGGCTTTACGTGAGTAAAGTGCGTGCCGCGTCCACGTGTCGCGCTTTTAAAGGAGGCCCCATGCCTGGTGTTACCCCTGCAGAAGTTCTGTCCAACTTTGGCATTACGCTGGTCGAAGACCCCGCCGAGAACCAGCCCCGCCTGCTGGTTGACCTGCCGGCAGCCGAGCTCGTCGAGCATGCCATCCGTCGCAACGAAGGCCGCATGGCCTCCAACGGCGCACTGGTGATCGAGACGGGGGAGCGTACTGGACGTTCGCCCAACGACCGCTTTATCGCCGACACGCCCGACGTGCACGACAAGATTGCCTGGGGCGCCGTCAACCGCCCGCTGTCCGTCGAAAGCTACGAGGTCATCAAAGCCGGCATCGTCGACTATCTCAACGAGCGCGACGTGTTCGTCACCCGCGGCATGGCCGGCGCCGATCGTAACCACACACGCCGCCTGCTCGTCGCCTGCGAGCGTGCCAGCCAGGCGCTCTTTATTAAGCAGATGCTCGCCCGCCCGCTTGCCCGCGAAATCGCACGCACCGGCGAGCCGGACTTCTGCGTGCTCGCAGCGCCGGGCTACCAGTGCGATCCCGCCATCAAAGGCCTTAATTCCAGCGCCGCGGTGGTCATCAATTTTCAGGAGCGTGTGATTCTGGTCGCGGGTACCGGCTACTCCGGCGAGATCAAAAAGTCCATCTTCAGCGTCATGAATTACCTGCTGCCCGTCGAGGACGACGTACTGCCCATGCATTGCTCGGCCAGCATGGATCCCGTCACGCACGAGACCGCGGTGTTCTTTGGCCTGTCCGGCACCGGCAAGACCACGCTTTCGGCCAACCCCACGCGCCTGCTGATCGGCGACGACGAGCACGGCTGGTCCGACATGGGCATCTTTAACGTCGAGGGCGGCTGCTACGCCAAGTGCGAGGGCCTGGATGCGTTCCACGAGCCCGAGATTTTCAACGCCGTTCGCTTTGGCGCCATCTGTGAAAACGTGGTACTCGATGAGAATCGCAAGCCTAACTACGACGACGTCTCGATCACGCACAATACGCGCGTGGCCTACCCCGTCGAGCATATCCCCAACGCGTGGACCAAGGGCATGGGCACCACCCCGAGCGTCGTGCTGTTTTTGACCTGCGACGCCTTTGGCGTGTTGCCGCCCATCTCGCGCCTGACGGCCGACGCCGCCATGTACCACTTTGTGACGGGCTTCACCGCCAAGATCCCCGGCACCGAGGTCGGCGTCACCGAGCCCACGCCCACGTTCTCCTCGCTGTTTGGCGAGCCGTTTATGCCGCTCGACCCCATGGTCTACGCTAAGATGCTCGGCGAGCGCATCGCCGACGGCCGCACGCGCGTCTACCTGGTCAACACCGGCTGGATTGGCGGCGGCTACGGCGTGGGTCATCGCATCGAGCTTGCCTATACGCGCTCACTGGTCGCTCGCGCCCTCGAAGGTACCATCGAGGACAGCGAGTTTGTGCACGACGACATCTTTAATGTCGACATTCCCACGACGTGCCACGGTGTGCCCGACGGTATCCTGGTGCCGCGCCAGTACTGGCAGAGCACTGCGCGCTACGACGAGGCCGCGCACAACCTGGCGGTGATGTTCGAGGAGAACTTCGAGAAGAAGTACTCGCACCTGCCCGAGTCCGTCAAAGCCGCCGGCCCGCACGCCCAGGTGCCCGCCGAGGCCCGTCATCGCGGCCGCGGCCTGCTGGGACTCCGCCACTAGCGTCGCCTCAGACCCAAAACCACCACAAAGGGGACAGTGAACTGCCTCCCATTTCTTGGACATCGGGAAATGGGAGTTTTGGAGTGGGTATGATGAATTGGACACCTAGTTAAGAGCGAAAGGTGTTCAAGATG
>NZ_JAHONA010000027.1 GCF_019131995.1 Collinsella aerofaciens
GAAGCGCACCCGCAAGAGCCCGCGGATATTAGCTTGCCAGGCAAGCGTCGACTAAGCCATGCAGCGTGCACGGGCCCTCCCGACGGGAAACGAAAAAGCCCGGTTTAAAACCGGGCTCGAACAAACACGCCTATTGACAATGGCTTTCTCATATTAGAGGGGTCGACGCCGTTAAGGCATTGACCCCTTAATCGAAGTAACGGCGCTGCCCAGCTATCCACAACTTGGGCTGCCGTCGACCTTATTCTACCCACGGACATTGAGTTTAACAAATGGTTTTTTCGGTAGCGAAGCCTCGGTCCCTCAGCCGCTCAGCACCTGCTTCCTACTCCAGCCACCATTCCATATCCACGGAGCACTCGACCTCGATAGGCTCTGGCTCCAGCACCGTCTCCTCGGAGCCTCCGGACGCCCCATCGGGAGCACACGCGGCAACACAGCATGTTCGACCATAGCCCGCCGCCCGACTGTTATACGAGATATGCTTGACGCCGCCCAGCATAGACCCCGCCGCAACGGCAAGTGCCTGCGCGTTGCCGCGAGCACGTTCAACCGCACGGGCAATCAGGGCGTCTTCCGCCGCGCGCTGATCCGCCAACTCAAATCGAATGCTCATGTCGGGATGTGACTCGCAGGTATTGAGTGCGGTCCACACAGCAGCAAAGTCAGTCGAATCGACAGGCGCGGCAACCGTACCGTACGCATAGTAGTTGTAGCCCACAATCGTCGCCTTCTTGCGCGTCATCTGCGCATAACAAGTGTACCGACAGCATGTTAATTCGCTATCCAAACCAAAGGGCGCCAGCGCGGCGGCTACGCGGGCGCGATCGGTGTTGTAATCCTCCAGGCACGATTCCTTGGTGGTGCGGCGACCACCAAAGCCAATGCTAAAGATCACGCGGTCGAGCATAACCTCGTCCTCTATCTCGGCGCCAACGCTCACATAACCGGTCTTATCCGTTGCCATGACATCCGTCCTTTCCACGAATGGCTACGTTGCGGTAAGCGTAGCCACCCGTGCGGACACAAAAATGGGATGCTGTGCCACGCGCGCCAGGCACGCGCCATGCAGATGGCCCCAAGAGAGTCGCCCGCTCTATTCAAATGGATGAAAAATTGAGGCCCGGTGACTTGAATCAGAGGTCATCCCGGGCCCATCAGAGCTCGTAGAGCTCTTGGTTGCTTTGGTCTCGCTCTTCACGGCGCTTATCGAACTTTCCGAGGCACTCAAGCAGCATTCGAAGCATAACAAGTCGCTGCCATTAAGGCACCGACCTCTTGACCAAGCAACGGCGTTTCCCAGCTCTCCAGAACTTGGGCTGCCGTCAACTTTATTCTATCCGCGAGCATCTGGTTTACCAAATGGATTTTCGGTAAAGGAAGCACGGCACGCCCGCAAAACCACTACGCCCCAAGTGCCGCCATGGGGATCACCGCCACGCCGTCGTCGCGTGTGTAGGCAATGCTCCCCTTTCCAACCACGACCGCCAAAAACGCCGGCGCGGCATTCTGGGCGGCAGGATTGGAGAGCACTTTCCTCTCCAGCGCCTTGAGATTTCTCGCTCCATCGTCTGCTTACGCATCACTCAGCTTGACCTCGATGGCTCCCATCCGCACAGGTCCTCGGTCAGCTTGAGCCTGTTGAAGAGATCCAGGTGCGCAGCGATGGTCCTCTCGTCGGGGCCCGTCTCACCGTACGAGGCGTCCTTTATGAGCGTCTTGTACGTGACAGCCTGGCTCTCGTTCATGGCAAGAGCTCGCAAAAGGCCGTGTGCAAGCTCGGGCGATCATGCGATATACGAAATTACGCCATTCTCAATGCTGTTTTTACGCCGTTCTCAATGTAGTTTTTACGCCATTTTCATTGTAGGTTTTACGCTTGGCATCCTTAGCGCGACCCATTCCGAGCAATCACATCAGAGCGCGCTTGGTTATCTCCGCTCGCACATCTCGGCAAACGAAATCAGCTTGGTATCTCCCCTGCTCGCCGCAGCTTCCTGACATCCTTGCGTAAAGCCACGCTTCGAGAAGATCACGTAGCTTTTATGCTGACGCCTAAAGAGCTCGCTTCGGTACACGAGCTTTTCCAGAACATCCTCGCCTGCCGGTTCGTTACGCCATTTGCACTCCGCAAAGAGCGCCGCGCCCTCTCCGTCGTCGACAATCAAATCGATCTCTTCCTGCGTACGCGTCCGATTGTCCGTTCCCCACCAACGGCCAACTGTTGCCGGCACCACACCAAGTTCGCCTGCGCGTGCGAGTTCGTACACGTATTGTCTGCATATAAGCTCAAAGACCGTACCCATGTAATCCGATACGTGCGGCTCAATGCGCCTATACGCCATCTCGGCCATATCGTTTTGAATCAGCCCAATGTTCTGCGGCACAAACTTGTACCAGAACCTAAACATCTGGTCGCTCAGCAGATACACGGCTCGCTTATTGCTCGTCTCGTTTAGGGGCAGCTCGCGCTCGACAATCCCAAGCGACGCCAGCTTATCCACATAGCTCTTTACGTTGCTCGCAGGGATTCCCGTAGAGCTCGCAATCTCCGAGATCCTCGAGCGTCCCTGGGCAATTGCTTGCACGATCGCATCATATTGCTCGGGATTGCGGCACTCTTGCAATAGCAGGTTGCTCGGCTCCTCAAAGAGATAGCCCGTAGGAGTAAGAAAAAGACGTTTGATGTTGTCCTTGAGCGGTGCGACAGGATCAACTTTCTCGATATATGCAGGAATGCCACCCGTCATGCCATAGCAAACCGCAGCGTCTTCGCGACCCATGCTCTGCCACAGGCCGAGGCTCGTCGTAAAATCGAGCGGCATGATCTTAAACTGGGCCGTACGCCTACCGTATAGCGGACTCTCGTAGCCCAGCACCTGTTCCTCCATAAACGAAAGCGACGACCCGCACAGGATAAGCATGAGCTTGGTCTCTTTGTACAAGTGATCGATCTTGTCTTGCAGCAACGAGCTGATCTCGGGATTCGATTGGGCGAGATAGGGATACTCGTCAATCACGACAATCAAACGTTCCGTGCGAGCCATGGTGGCCAACGCATCGAATGCTTCGTCAAAACTGCGAAACGACACGCCTGCAGTACCAACCGAGCCTGCAAGTATCGCCTGGCTAAAGCCGTGCAGGTTTGCCTCTGCATTGGTGCGACGAGCTTGAAAGTAAATAGCCTTCTTGCCTTGGATGAACTCTGTGATAAGGCGCGTTTTGCCCACGCGACGGCGGCCGTAAATCACAGGCATCTCAAAGGAGCCCGTGCCATACAGTCGATTGAGCTCGGACATTTCCGCTGTTCTTCCGATAAACATGGGGCTATCCTTCCTTTACGTTATAGCTAGCTATATTATACCTTCCTATAATATAGCTAGCTATAACGTAATTCGACAATCGCGCACGCAGAAGGGGCGGCACGCCACCGCACGTGGACCGTTCCGGAAAATGTATCCCGTTCTGGAGCCAAAAACTGGGCCGTAGTTTCCGCCAAGCATCCCATCCGGAAAGCGCGTCCCGTTCCGAGTGGCAATTCCGGGTCACAGTTTCCGCAGATACAAGACGACGATCCTCCGCCCTTATCACATGCCTTCAAATATGCGATTCAGAAACACAAAACAGCAGATAGAATGCTCTTTTTCAAAAAAGTTCACGTCCCGAATCTTACCAAGACTTCATATCTAGCTACCGTTCAAGGTCGCCGATTACCGCCCACCGATTCGGATGTAAAAATGTCGCCGAAAACAGGCCATCTACCTGCATGGTTAGATTTTGGTCAGCTTTTGGTCAGCTGAGCGGCAAGTTCCAGCTGATACGTTTTTGCTACCCAAAAGGAGGCGGTAGCTCATGACCCATTGCAATGACCAGCTCATCGACCAACTGCTCACTCAAGCCGAACAAGAGGGGCGCTGTCTGATTCCCCCGAGCACGGCGATCCGAAAAGCGCTCCTTCGGCGCACCGGCGGCACGGTTGTCTCGCCCATGCCGGGGTTGTTTGCGCGAAAAACGCGCTGGGATGAGCTCAACCGGGCGCAGCGTCATTGCGAGATTATTCGCGCCCTTGCGATCATCCACCCCGATTGGACGTTCTGCTCGTTTTCGGCAGCTTGCCTGCTGGGGCTCGAGGTCTCGTGGCGACACCTGAATGTCGTGCATGTCTGCAGTACCACCAAGCCGTCGGCTCGTCCGGGCGCACATATTCAGCGGCACCAGATTGAGCCGGCCGGAGCAAAACGCAGAGCCGGCATATCGGTAACGCCGCCCATCCAAACGGTTACAGATTGCCTGTTGCAGACCGGTTTTGCCGACGGCATGCCCATTGCCGATTCGACGATCTCAAAGCTCGGCCTTGCGCCGGAACAGCTGATGGAGGCCGTGGAGCAACGAGCGACTGCACGCAATGGTCGCGCGATTCGTACGGCTCTCACAACGCTTCGATATGCCGACGCCCGCGCCGAGAGCGGCGGGGAATCGGTCGCCCGAGCCGTCATGATCGAGACGGGCTTTGCGCCCGATTGGCTTCAATACGAGCTGACGGACCCCTTCGATTCGGCCAAGCCCATACGAACGGACTTTGCCTGGGAGCGCCAGGCGCGGGAACTCACGCTGGGCGAGCTCGACGGGCTCATCAAATATACCGACCAGACCATGCTGGCCGGACGCACCACCGCCGAGGCGCTCGTTGCCGAACGACAGCGCGAGGCGCACCTATCGCTCTACGGTCACCCTCTGCTGCGCTTTACCATCAGCGAGGTCCGCTCGGCAGGAGTGCTCGCCAAAAAGCTACAGACGGCAGGCATCCGGCAGACCGCGCTGCCGACATGGCTCAACGAGGTGGACCTGTAGGAGCTGTTGAGCTTATGCCCGCCTGCCCATCAAACTGGGGCACACTTTCCAGTTGGCGGCACCGCGGAAACCATATCTCAGATTGAGTGCTCAGAATGGGATGCGCCTTCCATATGGCATACCTAGCGGAAACCGCGTCCCGGAATCAAGGCCCAGAACGGGACACGCTTTCCGGCTGAAGCGCCCAGCGGAAACTGCATCCCGGAATAGACGCTCAAACTGGGACGCAATTTCCGCTGAGGTTCCATCCGGAAACTGTGTCCCACTCCGAGCGTCAATTCTGGGATGAACTTTCCGCCAGAGGGTTCAGCCGGAAACGGCATCCCACTCTGAAGCGAAATTCTGGGACGCAGTTTCCGGTTGAGGGCTGTTCCGGAAAGCGCATCCCATTCTGAGCGCCAAATCCGGGACGCAGTTTCCGTATGCGGAGGCGCTCCAAACAAAAGGCCCCGGCTCGCGATGGAGTCGGGGCCAAAGGCGCAGCGTATGTAGTTGATGCTCAGCGCGAACAGCCCATCAGCAATGACTGTCCGCGCCCTAACCTAACCGCGGTGACGAGCGCGGCTGTAGGGCGTATCCACCATGGGCAGATCCGGACGCAGCTTACCGTCAAACGCGCGGTAGGCGTTCTGCACGGCGGGCGCCGTGGGGATCGTTGCGATCTCACCGATGCCCTTGCCGCCGTATGCCACGGGCAGCAGCTCGTCCTTCTCCACGTAGATGGCGTGGATATCCGGTATTTCGGGCGCACGGAACAGCCCGAGCGTGCCGTACCTTGCCTGGGGTACGCAGTCCTTGAGCGGCCAGTCCTCGGTAAGTGCGTAACCCATACCCATGAGCACGCCGCCTTCGATCTGACCCTGGATGGAGATGGGGTTGACCACCTTGCCGGAATCGTGCGCGGCATAGACCTCGCTCACGCGACCGTCATCATCCAAAATGACCACATGTGTGGCAAAGCCGTAGCAGATGTGGCTCTTGGGGTTGGGAACATCCGCACCCAGCTTGTCGGTCGGCTCCAGGTACACGTAGCCAAACTCGCATCCCTCGAGCGCCTTGATGGCTGTCGCGGGATCCTGAGGATGCATGCCCTGGCCGGCGACGAGCTCCTGCGTGTGCAGCTGATAGGCGCGACCGTCGTCGTACTCGATCTTGACGCCGTCGCCATGCGCGCTCACCGGGGCGGTAGGCGCAGGCTTGCCGGCCTCGATGCCGACCATGGCATCGCGCAGCAGGAAGGCGGCACCGCGCACGGCCTCGCCGGTCACGACCGTCTGACGCGAGCCAGACGTGGTACCGGAGTCGGGAGCGTTCTCGGTGGAGCACTCGCCGTTGGCAATGCAGCTCAGCGGCAGACCGCAGGCCTCGGCAACGTCCTGCAAAAAGACGGTGTTGCAGCCCTGGCCGATGTCGGACGTGGCGGCATAGACCACAGCCACGCCGTCCTCGATGCGAATCTTGCAGCGGCCGGCATCGGGCAGGCCAACGCCCACGCCGGCGTTCTTCATGGCGCAGGCGATGCCGGCGTGTCCGGGATGCGCATAGTAGGCATCCTTGACCTCGAGCAGCGTCTCCTTCAGCGCCGTGGAGCAGTCGGCAATCTGGCCGTTGGGCAAAACCTCGCCCGGCTCGATGGCGTTTCGGTAACGAATCTCCCACGGATCCAGGCCGACCTTCTCTGCCAGCAAGTCGATCAGGCTCTCGAGCGCAAACTCGGACTGGCAAACGCCAAAGCCGCGGTACGCGCCGGCGGGCGGGTTGTTGGTGTAGTAGCCAAAACCGCGAATGTCGGTGTTCTGGTACTTGTAGGGGCCGACGGCATGCGTGCAGGCGCGCTCGAGCACCGGGCCGCACAGCGACGCGTAGGCGCCGGTGTCAAAGTTGATCTCGCAGTCCAGACCGGTAAAGTTGCCCTCGGCGTCGCAACCCAGCGTAAAGGTACCGTCCATGGCATGGCGCTTGGGATGGAAAGCGAGCGACTCGGCGCGCGTGAGCTTGCACTTCACAGGACGCTGGAACTTATATGCGGCGAGCGCGGCCAGGTGCTGGATCGAAACGTCCTCCTTACCGCCAAAGCCGCCGCCCACGAGCATGGTCTCGACGACCACGCGCTCGGGCTCGTTGTCCCAGCCAAACATGTGGGCACACTCTTTGCGCGTGTCGTAGGCACCCTGGTCGGTCGACTGCACCTTGACGCCGTTCTTGTACGGGAAGGCAACGGCGCACTCGGGCTCCAAGAAGGCATGCTCGGTAAAGGGCGTGGTAAAGCGCTGCGTCACGGTGAACGCGCTTTCGGCCAGCGCCTTGGCGGCGTCGCCGCGCGTCACATGGCGGCTCTGGCACACGTTGTCCTTGAGCTCCACTGTGTTGCCAAAGGCAAAGAAGCTGTCATGCAGGCGCGGGGCGTCGGCGGCCCTGGCCTCGACAATGTTGCGCACAGGCTCCAGCGGCTCGTAATCGATCTTTACGAGCTTCTTGGCCTTCTCGAGCGTCGCTTCGTCCTCGGCGACCACCAACACAATGGCATCGCCCACGCAGCGGGTGATATCGCCTGCCGCAATCATGACGTCCCAGTCCTGGATAAGGTGGCCGACCTGGTTGACCGGCACGTCCTCGGCGCGCAGGATGCCCACCACGCCGGGCAGGGCCTCGGCCTTGGAGGTGTCGATGGAGAGCACGCGGGCGCGCGGATACTTGGAGCGCACGGCGCTGGCATAGGTCAGGCCCGGCTGATCGAGCTCGTCGATGTCGTCGGGGTACTTGCCCTCGCCGAGCACCTTCTTGCGCACGTCGATACGAAAGGCGCGCTTGCCCACGCCGTAGTCGTCGCCGCGCTCCAGGTCCTCGTCAATCTGCTTTTCGCCGCGGAGCACCGCTGCGGCCAGCGAGATGCCCTCGATAATCTTTTTGTAGCCGGTGCAACGGCAGACGTTACCGCGAATGGCGTATTTGATCTGCTCCTCGGTGGGCTCGGGGTCCTCGGCGATGAGCGCTGCACCCGCCATGACCATGCCGGGGATGCAAAAACCGCACTGCACGGCGCCCACGGCGCCAAAGGCGTACACAAAGGCCTCGCGCACGTCCTGGGGCAGGCCCTCGACGGTCACGATGTTGCGACCGGCGGCAAGAGCGGTGGTCAGCACGCACGCCTTGACAGCCGCACCGTCCACATGAATGGTGCAGGTACCGCAGGCGCCCTCGGAGCAGCCGTCCTTGGCGGAGTGAATGTGCAGGTCGTCGCGCAGGTAGCGCAGCAGCGGTTTGTTTTGAGTCGTCGTGCGCTCGACGCCGTTAACGGTAAAAGTGAATTCCTGTGCCATGGTGATTCCCTTCTACACGCCGGCGGCGATGCCGGTGCGGTCGTGGATGGCGCCATGCGGGCAGACGACGGCGCACATGCCGCACGACAGGCAGTCCACGCCGTCGATATGGGCGCAGTTGTCCTCGATGCGGATAGCGCCGGCAGGGCACTTTTTGGCGCACATGCCGCAACCGATGCAGCTCGTGTCGCAGACCTTGCGCGCAATGGCGCCCTTATCGGTGTTGTTGCAGCGCACCAGAATGTTCTGGTAGCCGGGGACGAAGGCAATCACGCGCTGCGGGCACGCCATGCCGCACAGGCCGCAGCCCGTGCACTTGGAGCGATCCACGCGGGCGATGCCATCGACCAGCGAAATGGCGCCGTGGGGGCAGGCCGTGACACAGGCGCCACAGCCAATGCAGCCTTCGCTGCAGCGGGCGTCGCCGCCTGCGGAGGCGCAACCGCTTCCGCAGGCAACGTAGGCCACGTTATGTTGAATGGATTTGGCCATAAGAGACTCGCCTATTTCTTAAGAAGGTACGAATAGTTGTCGCGCACGGCCCTGATGGTCAGGCGGACGGCCTCGGGAAGACCGGTGTTGACGGCATCGACCGAGACGGTGCGGACCGTGCCGGCGACGCGGACCTTAAAGTGGTCCTCGTCCACAGCCAGGAAGCCCTCGTTCTCGGAGTTCTCCATGTCCTGCTCGCTCCAGAACAGGGTGAGCTTGTCCTTGTAGGGACGACCCTCCTGGTAGGGGCAGAACACGGCGCAGTTGCCGCACTCGTTGCACATGCCGTCGACATGGACGACCTGATGCTTGGCCAGGCCCGGCACCTTAATTGCCACGTTGGCACGGTTGGGGCACACATCGCAGCAGACCTCGCACACCGAGCCGCAGCCCAGGCAGCGAGTCTTGGTGCAGTTGCGCTTGTCGCGGCACAGCGACCCCTTGCGCTCGTAGCAAGTGTCCTCGCGACCGGTCTGAGCATTCTGGTCGGCGTACTTGTTAAAGTCCACGCCGGCGATGGCACGGGCGACCTCGGCGGCGTCGGCAATAGCCTCGACCACGGTGGCAGGACCGCGGCGGCAGTCGCCCGCAGCCCAGACGCCCTCGACGCCGGTGGAGGTGGCGGCAAGGCGACCGCGACGGTCGTGCTCGACGCCCGCGGCATCGTACAGGCTGGCATCGATGCCCTCGCCCACGGCGCAGATCACCGTGGTGGCGGAAAGCTCGACGGTCTCGCCCGTGGCGACGGGGCTGCGACGGCCGCTTGCATCCGGCTCGCCAAGCTCCATGACGTCGCAGGTCAGCACGGCACCGTTGAGCGCCTTGGGCGCCAGCAGCTCGCAGAACTCAACGCCGTCGGCAAGAGCAAGATCAAGCTCTTCCTCGTCAGCGGGCATCTGCTTCTTGGTGCGGCGATACACCAGGCGCACGTTCTTCACGCCAGCCAGACGCTTGGCCACGCGGGCCGCGTCCATGGCGGTGTTACCGGCGCCAATGACCACGACGTCCTCGCCCAGCTCGAGTTTCTCGCCCTTCTTGGCGGCCTCGAGGAACTCCAGCACGTCGAGCTCGGCACCCTCGCCCAGGCCCGCAGAGCCGGGCATCCAGGCACCGGTGGCCACGACCACGTCGGTAAAGCCTTGGGCCTTGAGCTCGTCAATGGAATCAACGCGAGCGTTGAGCTGCACCTTGGCGCCAAAGGCCAGGCAGAGCTCTGCGTCGTGGGAGATATCGTCGCTGGCGATACGGAACTCGGGGATCACGTGACGGACCACGCCGCCGAGAGAGTCGCGGGCCTCGAAGATGGTGACGGGCACGCCGGCACGCGTCAGGAAGAACGCCGTCGCCAGGCCGGCCGGGCCGCCGCCGATAACGGCAACGTTGCGCTCGCCGTCGTTTGCGATGGCCTGGGCGCGCAGCTTGGGCAGCACGGCGGTCATGGCCTCGCGGGCGGCCTTGAGCTTGCTGGCGCGAATCTGGGCGCCCTCGGGCTCGTAGAACGCACGCTCGCAGGCACGGCCGCAGGGATGCGGGCAGATGGTGCCGGTAATGAACGGCAGGGCGTTGCGCTCGATGATAATGTTGAGCGCGTCCTCGTAGCGACCCTCGTCAACAGCCGCCAGGTAGGCGGGAATATCCTGCTGGATGGGGCAGCTCGTGCGGCACGGCGTGGTAAAGCAGTCGGAAAGCGGGCTCTTACCGGCGACCTTGCGATCGGGCAGCGGGCGCAGCGGCTTCTTATAGAGCGGGTTGGTAAGCGAATCGACCTGGATCGCGGTCACGGCGTCGAGAGAGACACCCTCAAACGGCTTGCCGTCCAGATCGGTAAACTCGCCGGCCATCTGGCTAAAGCGCTCGTAGCCACCAGGCTTGAGCACGTCGGTCGCCAGGGTGACGGGCCAAATGCCGGCATCGTACAGGGCGCGGATGTTGTAGACCGTAGCACCGCCGGAGTAGCTGATGCGCAGCTTGCCATCGAACTGCTCGGTAATGCGGCGGGCGGCCTCGATGGTCAGCGAGAACAGCGAACGGCCCGACATGTACATCTCGGTGGAGGGCAGCTCGTTCCTCGTCACATCGACGGGGAAGGTGTTGGTGAGCTTGACGCCAAACTCCAAACCGCGCTCGGCGCA
This sequence comes from Collinsella aerofaciens, assembly GCF_019131995.1. Classification (GTDB taxonomy): domain Bacteria; phylum Actinomycetota; class Coriobacteriia; order Coriobacteriales; family Coriobacteriaceae; genus Collinsella; species Collinsella aerofaciens_S. The sequence continues at coordinate 10,796 of NZ_JAHONA010000027.1, forward strand.
CAGGGCAATCAGGCGCTCGAACATGGGCACGGCATCGGCCCACTGCAGGTCCTCGCGGAAGTGCGTGTCATCGAAGACGATGTAGTCAAAGCCCAGCTCGTTGAGGCGCTGGCGGGCAAACTCATAGCCCAGCAGCGTGGGGTTGCACTTGATGTAGGTGTTGAGGCCCTTCTCGGTGATGAGGTAGGTCGCGATGCGCTCGATCTCGGCGGGCGGGCAGCCGTGCAGCGTGGACTCGGTAATGGAGTTGGAGACGCGCGCCGGGATGGACTCGACAAACGCAGCATCGACATGCTCAAACTTGTCCAGGTTAGCGAGCGCCCACGTGCGGCACTCGTTCCAAACCTCGGAGCCGCTGGCGTCCTTCATGCCCTCAATGTACGCATCGACCTTGGGGCTCTTAATGCCCTCCAGGTCATAGCCCACCGACATGTTGAAGACAAAGCCGTCCGGGCTGCCCAGACCGTACTCGCGAGCGATCAGGTGGCAGGCAAACCATGCCTTCACGTACTCGGCAAAGGCCTGCGGAACCTCGAGCTCGGTCGACCACTCGCAGTTGTAGCACTCGTCCTGCGCCACAATGCAGGGCTTGTTAACGCACTTGGAGAGCTCCTCGCCGTCCATAACCTGAACGGTCTTAAGCTCAAAGAAGCGGGAACCGGCCACATAAGAGGCCACGATGTTCTGGGCAAGCTGCGTGTTGGGACCGGCGGCCGGGCCAAACGGAGTCTCGATGCGCTCGTCAAAAATGGGAAGCGCACCCTCCTGGTTGGTCGTGACCATCTTGCGCACGCCAAAGACGGCGCCCTGAGTCTTGTGCTCCTCGATGATCCAGTTCATCAGCTGCGAAAACGGGATCGGCCTCATGATGTCGCTCATAATGAGCTCCTCTCTGTAACGCCCGGCGAGACCGCGCGGCGGGCGCAAATACGGTGTAGCGCTAGCACAGCGCCGGCGACCCCGCGGAGGCCGCCTATACGCGCGTCGGATGCGGCGAAACATCCGACGCGCGTGAATCTACTTGTAATTAGTAGGCGCGATCGTTGAGCGTGCTCCAGAGCTTCTTGGACTCAGCCATGGTCCACGCGTTGATCTTGTCCTCATCAATCCCAACGAACTCGCGATCCTTGTACAGGACGCGGCCGTTGATGATGGTGGTGCGGCAGTTTTTGCCCATCATGCCAAAGAGCATGTGGCCGTCGATGTTCTCCTCGCTCAGCGGCGTAAAGGGCTTGTAGTCCATGACGATGACGTCGGCGGCAGCGCCGGCCTCGAGCACACCGAGCTTGCGATCGAAGTACTTGCTCGCCATCTTGGCGTTGTTCTCGAACAGCATGGTCATGGCCTCGCACCAGCCCACGTTGGGCATGGCGGCGTTGTGGCGCTGAATGATCAGGAAGACCTTAAGGCTCTCGAGCATATCGTGGGTGTAGGCATCGGTGCCCATGCACACGGGAATACCGCGGCGGAAGAACTCGAGCACGGGGGCGCAGCCCACGGCGTTGCCCATATTGGATTCGGGGTTGTTGACGAGCCAGGTGCTGGACTCCTTGACGATATCCATCTCGGCAGGCGTCACGTGGATGCAGTGGCCCAGCATGGTGTCGGGACCCAGCAGGTTGTGCTGCAGCAGGCGCTCGACGGGGCTGATGCCGCCGCGGTTGAGGCGGGAATCCCACACGTCGTTCATGCCCTCGCACACATGGATGTGGAAGCCGGTCAGGCCGTTGTTGGCCTCGGCCATCTTATCCATGGTCTCGTCCGAAAGCGTAAAGGTGGCATGTCCGCCAAACATGGCGGCGATCATATGGTTGTCGTTATCGCGACGCTCCTTGGCGGCCCACTGGGCAAATTCGGCGTTCTCGGCAATGGCCTGGTTGCATTTTTCCTGGCCGCGGCGATCGGAGACCTCGTAGCACAGGCACGAACGCATGCCCAGCTCCTGAGCTGCATCCTTAATGGTAAAGAGGCTTCCCGGGATCTCGCAGAAGCTCGCGTGGTGGTCGAAGATCGTGGTGACACCATCGCGAATGGAGTCCAGAATCGTGGCATAGGCGCTTGCCTTGGTGCCGTCGAGCGTCAGATTGTCGTCGATCTTCCACCACTGCTGCTCAAGATTCTCCAGGAAGTTGGTGGGGTTGCAGCCCTTAATGGCAAGGCCGCGGGCCAGACCCGAGTAGATGTGGGTGTGGCAGTTGATGAGTCCGGGCATGATGAGGTTGCCCTGGGCATCGACGTACTCGGCATCCGGGTACTTGGCCTTGAGCTCGCACTCGGGACCTACTTCGACGATCGTATCTCCGTCAATGGCGACCGCACCGTTTGGAATGAACGGGGCCTGAGCATTGCGGGTAAAGACGGAACCGTTAGCGACCAGAAGCATAAATGCTCCCTTCAACATCAGGGGCGGGGTTTGACACCTCTGACATGGCGGAGTGCGAAGCGCCGGCCTACACCGGAAACGGGCCCTCTCCCGTCAACGCTTCACCAAAGGGACAAACCCTTTGAAGTGCGGCTTGGCGCCGCATGACGTCGGCGGACGAGGCGATGCGCCCGCCGACGAATAGCACCGAATTGGTTACTTCTTGCTCTCGGGCAAGACCAGATCCACGGCAGCGTCCTTGGCAGCATCGATGTGCTGAGCCACGACCGGCGTCTGCGGAAGAATCAGGTTAAGGACAATGGCCATGATGGCGGTGGGGGTTACGGCATTGGAGCCGATGACGGTGGGCACCCAGGTGGGCATACCCTCGCCGGCAAGGCAACCGCTGGCCATCCAGATACCCAGGCCAAAGACGACGGAGGTACCGACGATGGTGGTAGTGCGCTGCGTGAGGCCCTCGCGGGTGAACATGCGCACGCCGTTCATGGTGATGGTGCCAAAGACGCCGACGGTCGCGCCGCCGATGACGGGCTGCGGGATAGCGGAAAGGACGGCAGAGAGCTGCGGGAACAGGCCGGCGATGGCAAAGACGGCCGCGATGATCACAAAGACCCACTTGTTGACGACCTTGTTGGAGCAGATGATGCCCACGTTCTGGCCAAGGGCGCTGGTGGGAAGACCGCCCAGCAGGCCGCCGACCATAGAGGTGAGGCCCTGGGACACGATAGCGCCGGAGAGCTCGCGCTCGGTGGGCATACGGTCGATGGAGCCCAGGCAGGCGGCAGAGACGTCGCCGATAACCTGGATGGCAACCATGGGGAACACGACGGCGAGGGTAATGCAGACCTCGGGATCAAACTCGAGCGCATAGGGCATGAGCTTGGGAAGGGCGAAGACCTGGGCGGTGGCGACGCTGGAGAAGTCGATCATGCCAAAGGGAATGGAGACGATCATACCAACGATCATGCCAAAGAACACGGATCCCAGCTTGAGCGTGCCCTTGCCAAAGTTGGCGAGCGCAAAGACCACGGCGAAGGTGATAAGAGCGACGCACCACGCCTGCGGGGTGCCCCACAGCGGCGTACCCATACCGCCGGCCATGTACTTGACGGCCGTGGGATAGAGAGAGACGCCAATGGAGAAGATGACCGTACCGGTCACGACGGGCGGGAACAGCCACTTGATCTTGCTGTAGGCCAGACCAAAGAGGACCGCGACGGCACCGCCGACAATCTCGCCGCCCAGCAGCGCGCCAAAGCTAAAACCCGAGGCACCCATGGCCTGCAGGGCCGGCAGGAACGCGAACGAAACGCCCATGACGATGGGCAGGCCGCCGCCGATACGACGGAAGGGAGCGAAGGCCTGAAGGGCCGTATCGATCGCCGAAAGAATGAGCGCGACCTGGATGATGTCGGTGCTCTGCTGGCTATTAAAGCCGTAGACGCCGGCCATGATGACCGCCGGGGTAATGATGCCGGCAAACGATGCCAGTACGTGCTGAAGGGCACACGGGATCATTTCCTTAACGGGAGGCATGCCTTCGCGAGTGAACAGGGCTTCAGTGCCGTTCGTAACCGTCTCCTGGGTCATTTGACCACCAATCCTCGAAGTAGTTGTTTTCGCATCTAACGCTCTATTGTGACGCAGTGCGGGGTTGAGGTTGTGCCTTCATTGCATATCGTATTAAAGATGATTCTCATTCTCAATAATAATTTTTTGTTATCAGACTATTCTTCAGCTGAAATAACGCATTTCCGCAGGTCAGGAAAGTGTCTGGTCAAAATACCATCTAACTTTTCTTTTGGTCAACCGTTTACCGCTAAATTCCTACCGTTCGTCTGCATTACGCAATGTACCTGCGGATATACGAGATGATGGGCAGCGTGTTACCATGAGAAAAAATTGTTATGAACATTTCCGATTTCACCCAAAGGAGTTGCCCGTGAACGAGACCGTACGTCGCTTTTTGCCGATGGTCGATTTTCTGGAGCAGATACTCGGCAAAAACAGCGAAATCGTGCTGCACGATTTCTCGGATCCCGACCACGCCATCGTTGATATTCGCAACGGCATCGTGAGCGGCCGCAAGGTCGGCGGTCCCGCCACCGATCTGGCACTCAAGATCATGCACGACGCCAAGTATCGCGACCTGCCGTTTATTACGGGCTACGAGGGGCGCGGTGCCGGCGGCAAGACGTTGGAGTCAGCGACGTACTTTATCCGCGAGAATGACGAGATCGTCGGTATGCTCTGCGTCAACACCGACCTCTCGACCGTGCGCTCCATCAACGCCATGGCGCAGCAGCTCATGGCGTGCTTCGACGCGGCGCCGACGCGCACGGAGCCCGCCCCTATCGAGGTCGAAAGCCTTTCGGAGTCTACACAGGAGCTCATCGACCGCAGCATTGCCGAGTTGCTGAGCGCGCGCGGGCTGGATGTAGCGTCGCTTGGTCAGAGCGACCGCGTGGACGTCATTCGCCACCTCAACGGTAACGGGGTGTTCATGCTCAAGGGCGCCGTGGCCTGCGCCGCCGCCGCGCTGGGCATCTCGGAGCCCAGCGTCTACCGCTACCTGCAAAAAGTCCGCAAGGAAGGCTAACCCGCTGATTACTTGGGAGCGGAGGAAAACGGATCATTTTTGTCGCATCGCTTGACAAAAGACCCTGCAGCTTGCACTGCAGGGTCTTTTTGCATGCCATGTTTAGTTGTGGTCAACGCCTTAGAGAGCGGCGACGACCTCGATCTCGACCAGACCGCCGGCCGGAAGGGCGGCAACCTGGAAAGCGCTGCGCGCGGGGAACGGAGCCTCGAACTTGGAGGCGTAAATCTCGTTCACGGCAGCGAAGTCGGCGATGTCGGCCAGGTAGACCGTGGTCTTGACGACATCGGCAAAGGTGGCGCCGGCAGCGGTCAGCAGAGCCTCGACGTTAGCAAGGGACTGCTTGGCCTGGGCCTCGACGCCCTCGGGCAGCTTGCCGGTTGCGGGGTCGATGCCCAGCTGGCCGGACAGGAACACCATGTTGCCGGTCTGGATACCGGGGGAATACGGGCCGATGGCTGCGGGTGCGTTATCGGAAGACACGACGGTCTTGCTCATGTTTTTCTCCTTACGATCAGATAGAGAGCGTGAGCGCGGCGTTCGCACCGGGAGGCACAATTCGGTCTGAACACCGCGCTTGATTTGGGATAGTACTCAAGGTTTCCGCGCGATGCAAGATTATTATCACGTTGCGAAAATATTTTATCGTCCAACGGTTTCCCCGGACCGCTGAACGGTTCTCATGTGAAGCAGCCAGTCCAAGCTGCTGAAGACTTTATCCCGCTTAGAGCACGGGCATCGCCCGCCGCAACAGCACCACTATACTTTTGAGTATCTGAGCATTTTGAAAGGCAGGATATGACCGCAACCGCCAGTCGAACCACCAACCGCAGACCCGAGCTTTTGGCGCCCGCCGGAGGGCCCGAGCCCTTTGCCGCCGCACTCGCCGCCGGGGCAGACGCCATCTACTGCGGCATGGGCAGCTTCAACGCCCGCCGCAAGGCCACCAACTTTACCGACGAGGCCTTTGAGCAAGCCTGCCGCGCCGCACATCTAGCCGGGTCGCGCGTCTACGTCACGGTCAACATCGTCATCAAGCAGTCCGAGATGAGCGATGCGCTGCAACTCATCCATCGCTGCTCCACGCTGGGCGCCGATGCCTTCATCATCCAGGACTGGGGCCTGTTCTTTGAGGTCAAGCGCACGATGCCCGGCATCGAGACGCACATCTCAACCCAAGCAAACATCCACGACGACCGCGGAACCCTTTGGTGCCGCGAGCAGGGCGCCGACCGTGTGACCCTCTCGCGCGAGCTTTCCATCGACGAGATTGCCGCCATTCACGATGCCGCGCCCGATGTGGACCTTGAGGTCTTTAGCCATGGTGCCATCTGCTTTTGCTACTCGGGCCTGTGCCTGCTTTCGAGCTTTGCCATGGCGGGACGATCGGCCAACCGTGGCATGTGCGCCCAGCCCTGTCGCCTGCCTTACGAGCTGATCGACGAGAACGGCCGCTCGCTCTCCCCTGCCGGTCGCGAGCGCGCGCTGTGCCCGCGCGACACCAACACGTCGCAGCTTGTTCGCCGTCTGTATGACGCCGGCGCCGCATCGCTCAAGCTTGAGGGCCGCATGAAGGCCCCCGATTACGTGTATTCCATCGTCGACGTGTATCGTCATCAGATTGATGACATGCTTGCCGATGTTTCGACCTCTAAGGATGAGGACGCCGCTCGCCAGCGCCAACTCAAGCGCTGTTTTAACCGCGACTTTACGCACGCCTATCAAGACGGCACCTCGGGCGACGAGATGATGAGCTACGAGCGCTCCAACAACCGCGGCCAGATTGTGGGCACGGTGCTGGGCAGCCGTCTAGCCAACCACGATGTACGCGGACTCAAGCCCGACGACCGCCGTCGCCGCGCCGCCATCGCCCGCATTGAGCTGTTTGAGCCCGTGGGCAAGGGCGACCTGCTGGAGCTTCGCCACGATAACGAGTTTGACCAGTTCCTGACCACCATTGCCGCCGATGATGCCGCCGCCGGCGATGTCATCGAGTGTCGCGTGCCCCGTAGCATGCCCGAGGGCTGCCGCGTGCGCGTGATTCGAAGCCAGCGCGCCATTGACGCCGCCGGCGCCGCGCTCAAGCGCGATGTGCTGCGCCGCCGCGCCGTAGACGTGTCGGTTGTGGCGCGTCTGGGCGAGCCGTTTGCCGTTACGCTCACCTGTTGCGACGATCCTTCGCTTACGGCCACGGCCACGGGCTTTACCGTCGAGGCTGCCAAGACCCGCGCCGTCGAGGCATCCGATCTGGTTGAGCACGTCGGGCGCATGGGCTCCTCTCCCTTTGAGGCCGCAAGCTTTGACGTTTCGCTCGACGCCGGCTGCGGTATGGGCTTTTCCGCCGTGCACAAGGTGCGCGCCGCCGCTTGTAAGGCGCTGGAAGAGGCCATTCTGGCACCGTACGAGGAGCGCGCGAAAACACTCGAGCTGCCGGCGATTGTAACCAGTGATTCCCGCCCCGCGCTCGAGCACTACCGCGATGAGCCGCAGATCTGCGCCACCGTCACCTCGCTCGAGGCCGCCGAGGCCGCTCGCGCCGAGGGTGTAACGCGCATCTATATGACCACCGATGCGCTCGAGGCCGCCGGTGTCTCCCCCGCCGATGCATTTGAGCAGGACATCGTACCCGTACTCGACGAGGTCTGCCGCGCCCTTGACCACGTACGCGTCGATCCCTGGATCAATGCCGGAGCCACCGTCGCCGTCGGCAATATCTCCGAGCTCGCCGTAGCCGCGCATGCCGGCGCCACGGCCGAGATTCGCTCTTGCCTACCCGTGCACAACACGCCCTGCATGGAGGCGCTCGCCGATCGCGGAGCCGGTGCGTTTTGGCTCTCGCCCGAGATCACGCTCGACGAGATTGTCTCGCTCGGCGCCGCCGCGCCCGCGGCTCTGGGCATCACCGTCTTTGGCCGCCCGCGCGTTATGACGAGCGAGCACTGCATCCTGCAGGTGGCCAATGGCTGCATCCACGATTGCGCCAACTGCCGCCTGCGCGCCCGCAAGCTGTCGCTCAAGAATATCGACGGCAAGGTCATGCCCGTGCGCACCGACATCCATGGCCGCTCTCGCTTGTACGACGCCTACCCCATCGACCTTACGCCGCAGGTACCGCAGTTGCTCGACGCCGGCGTCCGTCGTCTTATGGTCGACGGAACCTTGCTCGAGGCCGATGAGATTGGCCGTGCCGTCGCTCGCGTCCGTCGCGCCGTCGAGGCGGCTCAAGCCGGCCGCAAGCCCGCCGCCCGCCTGCGCGGCGCCACCTCGGGCTGCATGTTTGTGGGAATTAGCTAACCGAAAGGCTTACACGTGAACGAAGAACCTCAAGTCCTCTACTGCGACGCCTGGCTCATGGCCATCGATAAGCCTGCCGGCATGATCGTCCACGGTGACGGCACCGGCGAGCGCACACTTACCGACTACGCCAGCGATCTGCTGCTGGCGATGGGCGACGGCTTTGCCGCGACCGACATGCAACCGCTCAACCGCTTGGACCGCGACACCACCGGCGTGGTGTTGTTCTCGCTCGACAAGCAGACGCAGCCCGCTTTTGACCAGATGATTATCGACCACGCATTCGAAAAGCACTATCTGGCGCTCGCCGAGGGCAAGATCGACTGGAACGAAAAGCTCATCGACAAGCCCATCGCCCGCGACCGCCACGACAGCCGCAAGATGCGCGTCGGCGCCAGCGGCAAGCCGTCTCAGACGCGCGTCAAGGTACTCAAGCGCCTTAAGAGCCGCCGAGGCCTGCCCGCGCGTTCGTATATCGATGTTGAGCTGCTCACCGGCCGCAAGCATCAGATTCGCGTGCACCTGGCCAGCGAGCGTCACCCCCTGGTTGGCGACGACCTGTACGGAACGCCGCGCCCCTGCGGCCTGATGCTCCACGCCCACAGCGTGTCCTTCACGCATCCCGTAACCGGCGAGCACATCCACATCGAAGCCCCCTGCCCCTGGGAGCCCTAAACCACCACAAAGGGACAGGCACCTTTATGGTGGTTTTGCCGCGATGGCTCAGCCGCGGTCCCAAAACGTCTCGATCTGTAACAGTTAGAACCCGTTTTCCGGTCTATCTGTTACAGATCGAGACATTCGAATCCCTCTCAAGGAAAAATCTCAATCTGTAACAATAACTCGGCAAAATCGGCCCAAGATGTTACAGATTGAGATATTCGGATCCCACCGGAGAAATCATCTCGATCTGTAACATCTGGAGCCCGCATTTTGACCTTCCTGTTACAGATTGAGACGTTATGGGACCAACAGGAAAAATATCTCAGCTTGTAACATCTGGAACCCATATCCCTCTCTTCCTGTTACAGATCGAGACAAATCCCCAAACAGCAAAAGGCGGCAACGTCCCTGGTGGACGTTGCCGCCTTTCCATTGGCAAGACCCTTCCGCTCCCGCTACTCGGTAGCCTTGTCGAGAGGCTTCTTAAGGAAGCTCAGAACCAAGCAGCCGACCACAGCGCCGATAGCAAGGGCCAACAGGTACTGCACCGGGTTCGTGATGACCGCGATAACCCAGGCGCCACCGTGCGGAGCGGGGCTCGCGCAACCAAAGAGCATCGACAGACCGCCGGCGGTCGCAGATCCCAGGATGCAGGCGGGCAACACGCGAAGCGGATCGGCCGCGGCAAAGGGAATGGCACCCTCGGTGATAAACGACAGACCCATGATGTAGTTCACCAGGCCTGCCTTGCGATCGGCCTCGGTCCAGCGGTTCTTAAAGAACGTCGTGGAGAGCGCGATGACCAGCGGCGGTACCATACCGCCCGCCATGACGGCAGCCATGATCATATTGCCCTGCAGCGTTTGCTCGGCAAGGGCCGCGGTGCCAAAGACATATGCGGCCTTGTTGATGGGACCACCCATGTCGGTCGCCTGCATGCCGGCGCAGATAATGCCCAAAAGAACGATACTCGTGCCCGAAAGACCGTTGAGCGCGCCGCTAATGGCGGTGTTGATAACGCCCATAATCGGGTTAACGGCCATCATAAAGAGACTCGTAAAGAGAATGCCCAGCACGGGGTAGATGAGCATGGGCTTGATACCGTCGAGCGACTCGGGTAGCACGCTTGCAGCCTTCTTGAGCGCATTGACGATAATGCCGGCGGCAAAACCGACCAGCAGCGCGCCCAAAAAGCCAGCAGAGACAAGCTGAGCCTGGGCATCGGCATCCATTGCCGTGGTGAGATAGCCCAACGTAAAGCCCTGCTTTGCAATCCAGCCACCCACAAAGCCCGCGGCCGAGCCCGGACGGTCAGCAATGGACATGGCAATATAGCCCGCAAGGATGGGGAGCATAAAGTTGAACGCCTGGTTGCCCGCAAGGTTAAAGAAGGCCGCGACCGGAGTGCTGTGGCCGTATGCGCTCGTGCCCAGTCCCGCCTGGTCCAGCAAGAACGAAAGCGCCATGAGGATGCCGCCGCCAACAACAAAGGGGAGCATGTGCGAAACGCCGTTCATCAGGTCCTTATAGACCCTGCGGCCCAAACCCTCGGATTCGCCCTCGGCAGCCGCCTGTACCGCGGCGCCGCCGGACACATGATGAATAGGCGCATTGCCCGCAAGCGCAATATTGATAAGTTCCTCGGCGTCATTAATGCCACGCGTCACCGCACAGGAGTAAACCGACTTGCCATCGAAGCGATCGAGCTCGACATTTTTATCCGCCGCAATGACGACACCCTTGGCACCAGCGATGTCTGCCGCGGTCAGTACATTTTTAGCGCCGCCCGAACCCTGAGTCTCGACCTTAATGCTCACGCCCATCTTGGCTGCCTGGTCTTCCAACTCTTTGGCCGCCATAAATGTGTGAGCAATGCCCGTTGGACATGCCGTGATGGCAACGACATCGTAAGTGCCGCCCCCAACCTTCTCGTTTGCAGCTGACATGTTTCCTCCTTTTGCACAAGCAGGCCCAGCCCTCCCCTTCTAAGGGTCACAACCTGCGTATTACCTTGTGTTTGAGTGATTGATAGCGCCGAAGTGACGGCGCTTTTAAGCGATATCTATACGATGGCCCCGGCGGGCATGATCACGTCGTATGGAAACAGGGGTACTGGGAAATCATGCCCGACGGGGCCATCGGAACCACCACAATGGGGACAGGCACCTTTGTGGTGGTTTTGGCCTTACTTCGCCCTGTCGCTAGACCGTGATGACGTTGTCTATCGACTGGTACTTGGCGGGGACCTCGCCTGCGGTAATAATCGTTGCGTCGCGGAAGTCCGCGAACTTGACGGGCGCCACCATGCCAAATTTACTGGCGTCCGAGATTACGAAGCGTTTGGCGGTATGGCGCATCGAGATACGCTTGACCTGTGCTTCCTCGATATCCGGTGTGGTGAGACCTTGCTCGGCCGCGATGCCGTTGGATCCCCAAAAGCCGCAGTTGAAGTTATAGCGGTCCAGGGTTGCCAAGGCATCGGGGCCAACGAGCGCCTCGGTCTCGGGTTTGAGCTCGCCGCCCAGCACCACGGTACGCATGCCGCGCAAAGCAAGGTGCTGAGCATGGAGCACGGAATCGGTCACATAGGTGACGCCGTCGAGACGCGGAAGATGCTCGATGAGCTTGAGGGTCGTTGAGCCCGAATCGATATACACAAAGCTATCGGGCTCCACCAGGGCCGCGGCACGAGCACAGATGCGCTCCTTGTCATCGTTATGGAGATCACTGCGTTCGCTGATCGTCAAGTCGCGCGTCACGTGCGCGCGCTCCAGACTCGTCGCACCTCCGTGCACCTTGGCGATACGGTGCGCGCGGTCGAGCGTTTGCAAGTCACGGCGAATGGTGGACGGTGTCACGCCCAGGGCCTCGGCAAGTTCCGGCACGGTAACCGAGCCGGCCTGCTGCACCATCGACACGATCGCATTGAGCCTATCTTCCGCAAGCATCGCTTACTCCTCCTCGGGGTAGACGACTCCCCAATCGGCGCGGAGCTTGGTCATGAGCTCCATCACATCAGAAGCATAATCCAGAAGCTCACGCTTGGAATCGTCGCCGGCGACGGCCTGCTCGAGGTCAGCCATCTCGTAGCACAGGGCATAAGCCTCGGTGCCAGCGTGGACCTCCTCACGGCGACCGTCCGCAGTCCACACGATGGTCGCATGGTCGGCGCGCGGATACTCGTTGACCTCGATATAGCACTTGTCGAAGCTAATGACCGAACGCTTGGGCTGCTTGGAGTGGAGCGTGAGGCTCACCACGCCCAGCTGCTGTTCGGCATTACGGCAGACGATGCCGCCTGCAACGTCCACGCCGGTCTTGCAGGTGTTACCCAGAGACACGACCTCGACGGGCTGGCTCGCCATAAACAGGCGCATGACGGACAGGGCGTATACGCCAATATCGAGCATGGCACCGCCGGCGAGGTTGCGATTGTAGAAACGGTTGGTCAGGTCGCCGTACTCCTTGTAGCTACCAAAGTTGAGCTGAGCGAGGTTCATGCGGCCAAACTCGCCGGCATCCATGCGGCGGCGCAGCTCTTGATACAAGGGCATGTGGAGCACCGTGGTAGCGTCCATAAGAACCACGTTGTGCTCGTCGGCGATGGCACGGGCCTCGTCAAGCTCGGCGGAATTGAGGGTAATGGCCTTCTCGCAGAGCACGTGCTTGCCGGCGGCCAGCGCAGCACGCAGATAGGTGATATGCGTGTTGTGCGGGGTGGTGATGTAGACGGCGTCGATGTCAGGATCGGCGTAGAGATCCTCAACCGTGTCATAGACCTTCTCAACGCCATACTGTTCTGCAAAAGCCTGAGCCTTGGACAACGTGCGGTTGGCAACGCCCGCGAGCTTTCGGCCGGCAAGGGCAAGGGACTGAGCCATCTGGTTGGCAATAACGCCGCAACCGATCACAGCCCAACGGAGCTCGGGAGCCGTAAAGATGTCGTTAGGGAACGGCTTGTCCTGGACCGAAGCGAACGCTGCTTTTGCGGCTGCCGCGGAGTCGAGTGGAGCCTGCTTGGAATCTGCCATATGTGCCTCCTGAGTCATCGGAAGTTCTTCATTTCCAACAGCCTTATATTCGCACAAATGCGCGCGCATTTGCTTGTATTTGCGTGTTTATTTGTTTATCGGTCATTATTTAGCCATATTTTGCACATTTTTACGCGGTCATACGCATTAACACGCAATGCTATGCGCGATAATGCGCATGCGAGGATCCTTGTAAAGGATAAAGAAGCGGAACACCAAAGCCCAAAAAGGCAGAGCAGGCTGTCTTACTCTTCCCCTCTAGGGGCATCAGGCATCAATGGACCGTCCCAAACTGCCGACACATGGGGACTGTCCCCAACTGCCGGGACTACTCATTTAAGTCTGTCCCCAATGAGCACAATCACTCATGTAAGTCTGTCCCCAATGAGTATTTAAGTCTGTCCCCAATGAGTAGGGATAGAAAAAGGCCCGGGTGCCGTGGGGCATCCGGGCCTTTGCTAGCAACTTGATGTTGCGGGCAGCTTAGAACTTGTGGCCGCACTTCTTGCAGACGCGCAGCTTGTTCTTGCCGTCCTTCTCGTGACCGACGCGGGTAACCTTACCGCACTCGGGGCAAACGAGATTGACGTTGGAGGCATCGATGGGAGCCTCCTGCGAAACGATGCCGCCCTGCTGGTTGGCAGCGTTGGGCTTGACGGCCTTCTTGACGACCGAAACGCCCTCGACAACGACCTTGTTCTCTGCAGGGAGAGCACGCAGGACAACGCCCTGCTTGCCGCGATCCTTACCAGAGAGAACCTGGACCTTATCGCCCTTCTTGATATACATATATCTCCCCTAACTACAGGGTCTCGGGAGCGAGCGAGACGATCTTCATGTACTTCTTGTCACGAAGCTCGCGAGCGACGGGCCCGAAGATACGGGTGCCGACGGGCGAACCATCGTTGTTGATGACAACGCAGGCGTTCTCATCAAAGCGAATGTAGGAGCCATCCTTGCGGCGGATCTCCTTAACGGTGCGAACGACGACGCAACGGACAACGTCCTTCTTCTTGACGTTGGCGCCAGGGGTAGCCTCCTGGACAGCACCGATGAACACATCGCCGATGCCTGCATAACGACGCTTGGAACCGCCAAGCACCTTGATGCAGCGAATCTTGCGAGCGCCGGAGTTGTCGGCGACGTTCAGCATGGTTTGCATCTGAATCATGGTAGATGTTCCTCCGAACTAAGAACCGAAGAGAGGTGCGCAGCCTTTATACGGCCCGTGGTATGCAAGCCAGGCATACGCACATCTTCGGAAACGTACAAGTCGTAAGAGCGACTGCTTATTTAGCGCGCTCGACGACCTCGATGAGGCGCCAACGCTTCATCTTGGACATAGGACGGGTCTCCATAACGCGGACGGTATCGCCCACGCCAGCCGTGCACTCCTCGTCGTGAGCGTGCAGCTTCTTGGAGCTGGTCATCATCTTGCCGTACTTGGGGTGACGCTTGCGCTCGGTGATGGTGACAACAATGGTCTTGGCACCGGAGACGGAGGTAACGACACCCGTACGGACCTTACGCGAGTTACGCGAATCAGTCATGTTCTCTCCTTAGGTCCTACTCGGCGACAGCGGACTTCTCCGCTGCGATCTCGCGGGCGCGCTGCTCCGTGAGGACGCGAGCGATGTCCTTCTTCACGGTGTTGACGCGAGCGGTGTTGTCCAGCTGGCTGGTGGCCATCTGGAAACGAAGGTTAAAGAGCTCGGCGCGCATTTCCTTCAGCTTCTCAACGAGCTGAGCGTCCGAGAGCTCACGAATCTCTGCGGGCTTCATTAGTTCTCCTCCTTGGCGGCGGCGGCGTCCTCAGCAGCCCACTTGGCCTCGAGAGCGGCCTCCTCAGCCATCTCCTTCTCGATGCGCTGCTCAGCGTTCTTGGCAGCAACAATCTTGGTCTTGATGGGGAGCTTGTGCTGCGCAAGACGCAGAGCCTCGCGAGCGACCTCCTCGGGAACACCCTTGACCTCGAACATGATGCGGCCGGGCTTGACGACGGCCACCCACTCCTCGGGGTTACCCTTACCAGAACCCATGCGAGTCTCGGCAGGCTTCTTGGTGATGGGCTTATCGGGGAAGATCGTGATGTAGACACGACCGCCACGCTTCATGTAGCGGGTCATGGCAATACGAGCGGCCTCGATCTGACGGTTGGTGATCCAATGGGCCTCGAGAGCCTGGATACCAAACTCGCCGAAATGCAGCTCGGTATTACCCTTGGCCTGGCCCTTCATGGAGCCACGCTGCACCTTGCGGTGAAGAATACGCTTAGGGGCAAGCACTACTGACCCCTCCTCTCGGAGTTACGACGACGAGGACGGGAAGAGCCCTCGAGTGCAGGGTTGGGAACAGGCTGGCCCGGGAGCTTCTCGCCCAGGTAGATCCAGACCTTCACGCCGCAAGCGCCCATGGTGGTGCTGGCGACAGCCGTGCCGTAGTCGATCTTGGCACGAAGGGTGTGCAGAGGCACGCGACCCTCGCGGTACCACTCACGACGGCCCATCTCGGCACCGCCGAGACGACCGGAGCACTGGATACGGATGCCCTTAGCGCCGGCCTTGCGGGCGGACTGGACAGCCTTGCGCATAGCGCGACGGAAGGCAACGCGGCCCTCGAGCTGCTCGGCGATAGACTGAGCAACGAGGTTGGCGTCGAGCTCGGGGCGCTTGATCTCGACAACGTCGACGGAGAGCTGGCCCTTGGAGACGCCAGCGACCTTCTCGAGCTCGGTACGGAGGGTATCGATCTCGGCGCCCTTCTTACCGATGACAACGCCGGGGCGAGCAGTGAGGATGATGACCTTCACCTTGTCGCCAGCGCGCTCGATCTCGACGCGGGAGACAGCTGCGCGGGAAAGACGCTTCTCGAGGTACTTACGAATCTCGAGATCGTTACCGAGGGTCTTAGCGTAATCCTTCTCTGCGAACCAGCGGGAGCGCCAGTTCTCGGTGATGCCAAGACGGAAGCCGGTGGGGTAGACTTTCTGACCCATACAGCTTTACGCCTCCTTTCGAGGAGCAACGACGACGGTGATGTGGGAAGTACGCTTCAGAATGCGAGAAGCGGAACCCTTGGCGCGGGGACGGATGCGCTTAAGCGTCGGACCCTCGTCAACATAGGCAGCGGCGACAACCAGGTTGTCGGCACGCAGACCGTTGTTGTTCTCGGCGTTCGCAACGGCGGAACGGAGAACCTTCTCGACATCCACGGCGACGGCGCGGTCGCAGAAGTGGAGGATGTCGAAGGCCTGAGCGACAGGCTTGCGGCGGATCAGATCGACCACCAGGCGGGCCTTGCTGGGGGAAACACGCACGTACTTAGCGACGGCGCGAACCTCGGTGGCCTCAGTTTCAATAGACTTAGTTGCCATTTACGGTTAACCCCCTATTTGGCCTTGTGGCCACGGAACGTACGAGTCGGCGCGAACTCGCCGAGCTTGTGACCAACCATGGACTCGGTAACATACACGGGCACATGCTTGCGGCCGTCGTGGACGGCGATGGTGTGACCAACCATCTCGGGGAAGATGGTGGACGCGCGGGACCAGGTCTTCACGACGTCCTTCTTGCCAGCCTCGTTCATCGCGGTGATACGCGAGAGAAGGCGAGTCTCCACGAACGGGCCCTTTTTGAGACTTCTGCTCATAAGTGCTTTCTCCTAAAACTCGGTATCCGAAATTACTTCTTACGGCGACGAATGATGTGCTGGTTCGAGACCTTCTTCTTCTTGCGCGTACGAAGGCCCTTCGTCGGCTTACCCCAGGGGGTAACGGAGGGACGACCAGAGGTGTGGTTCTTGCCCTCGCCACCGCCGTGCGGGTGGTCGACAGGGTTCATGACGGTACCGCGGACGGTCGGGCGCACGTTCATGTGACGCTTACGGCCGGCCTTGCCGATGACGATGTTGGCGTGATCGGCGTTGCCGACCTCACCGACGGTGGCGCGGCAGGTAACGAGGATGCGGCGCATCTCGGAGGAAGGCATACGGACGATAGCGTACTTGCCCTCCTTACCCATCAGCTGGCAGGAGTTACCGGCGGAACGGGCGATAGCAGCGCCCTTGCCCGGCTGGAACTCGACGGCGTGGATGAGCGTACCGACGGGGATGTCGGCGAGGGGCAGAGCGTTGCCCGGCTTGATGTCGGCGTCAGAACCGGACATGATGGTCTGACCAACCTCGAGACCCTTGGGGGCCAGGATGTAGCGCTTCTCACCGTCAGCGTAGTGCAGCAGAGCGATGCGAGCGGAACGGTTCGGATCGTACTCGATCGTGGCAACCTTGGCGGGCACGCCGTCCTTGTTGCGCTTGAAGTCGATCACGCGATAACGACGCTTCACGCCGCCGCCCTGGTGGCGGGTGGTGATGCGGCCGTTGTTGTTACGACCGGCCTTCTTGGGCAGGGGCTCGAGAAGAGACTTCTCGGGCTTGGTGCAGGTGATCTCGGAGAAGTCGGAGATCGTCTGCCAACGCCTACCAGCGGAGGTCGGCTTAAGGTGCTTTACAGCCATTACAATCCCTTTCAATAGGAATCCGTTAGCCATCGCAGACAGGGATTCGAGGTTCTGCCTCGGGTGCGATGACACCGGACGTATACACGGTTCCGGGCGTGTCCATTTTATACGCCCAAAACCTTGAGCTCCCGCCTCCCCTATTTGGGAGGCATGAGCTCACTCAACAGCAGCGAGTCTTAGGCCTGGTTGCCAAAGACCTCGATGGTGTCGCCCTCGGCCAGCGTGACGATGGCCTTCTTCCAAGAACGGGTCTTGCCGGCGACATAGCGCACGCGCTTGGTCTTGGGCTTGACCGTCAGGGTGTTCACGCGAACGACCTTGACGCCGAAGATCTCCTCGACAGCGTCCTTGATCTGATACTTGTTAGCATCCTTGGCGACCTCGAACGTGTACTTGTTCAGCTCCATGCCGGAGAAGGAACGCTCGGACACGATCGGACGGATGATGATCTCGTGGGCGGTCATTTATGCAAGCACCTCCCCGAAGTGAGCGGCGATGTCGGCGGGCATCAGCACAGCGTTGTTGTTGACGAGATCGTAGGTGTTGGCCTCGTCAGCGGTGATGATGAACGTCTTGGGAATGTTGCGGAACGACAGGTAGGCGTTGACGTCCTCATCGCGAACGATGATGGTCAGACGCTTGCCCTCAAGGCCGAGAGCCTTGAGCATGGCGACGGCAGCCTTGGTGGAAGGCTTCTCGAAGCCGTAGTCGTCGACGAGCACGAGCTCGCCATCGGCCAGCTTGGCGGACAGCGCGGAGCGCATAGCCAGCTTGACCTCCTTGTTGTTCATACGCTTGGCGTAGGAACGGGGCTTGGGGGCGAAGACAACGCCACCGTGACGCCACTGGGCAGCACGGATGGAACCCTGGCGGGCACGGCCGGTGCCCTTCTGACGCCAAGGCTTCTTGCCGCCACCGGAAACCTCAGAGCGACCCTTAGCGGACTGGGTGCCCTGACGCCAAGAGGCCATCTGGCACTTGACGATGTGGTGCATAACGTGGATGTTCGGCTCGATGCCGTACACCTCAGCGGCGAGCTCGGCCTCGGCGACCTTCTTGCCCTCGCTGTTCTTTACTTCAAACTTTGCCATTTAAGTGTTCTCCTTGGTATGACGCTGGGCTAAATGGGCTGGGCCCTTAGGCCATACGGATGGCGACGAGACCATTCTTGGCACCCGGGACAGCGCCCTTGACCAAGATGAGGTTCTGCTCGGCATCGATGCGGACAACGGAAAGGTTCTTGACGGTAACGCGCTCGTTACCCATGTGACCGGCCATCTTGACGCCCTTGAGGACGCGCGCAGGATAGGCGCACTGACCGATAGAACCGGGGTGACGCTGGAAGTGAGAACCATGCGTCATAGGACCGCGGCGCTGACCCCAGCGCTTGATGCGACCCTGGAAGCCCTTACCCTTGGAGGTACCGATGACGTCGACCTTCTCGACATCAGCGAAATCAGCGACGGTGACGACCTCGCCGACCTTGTGCTCCTCGCCGTTCTCGACGCGGACCTCACGAAGGAAACGGACAGGCTCGACGCCAGCCTTAGCGAAGTGACCAGCCATGGGCTTGTTCACGTTCTTGGCCTTGATGTCGCCGAAACCGATCTGGACGGCGTCATAGCCGTCGGTTGCCTGAGTTTTAACCTGCGAGACAGCGCAGGGGCCAGCCTGGATGACCGTGACGGGAACGACGTTGTCGTCCTCGTCCCAAACCTGGGTCATGCCAATCTTGCGGCCGAGAATCATGCTGATCAAGATATGATCCCAACTCTCGCGTGGTCTTGGGACAATGCGTACACCACCGAGCGTACGCCCCTAGAGGACCACTACTTACACGACGTGCTCCCCAGCCTTGTATTACGTCTGGACTACCTGACAACCCTATTAAGCAGGCATTTTGTCCAGCCAGAATACTCCCCTGGTTTCACACAGCTGTTTAGTATACACGGCTGCGGGCGTATCCATCGAGATTCATATTTCACTCACATTGTTTACGCAGGTCCTTGATTATCAACTTCATCCGAACACTTCCCACATTCATCCGCACATGTGCGGATGAATGTGGGAACCCGATACCCTGAGGGCCGGACCGGCCGGCCCCGGGAGATCGGAGGACGGCATGTCCGGAAAGAAGAATAGGGGCTCCGCGAGGGCGGTCCCGAGGGCCTACGGAAGGCTCACGAGGCACGAGCGGGACACGGTCCAGAGGATG
>NZ_JAHONA010000028.1 GCF_019131995.1 Collinsella aerofaciens
GGAGGCAGGTAAGATTGAAGGGCCTGACCCCGGAGGAGTACCGGAATCAGGCCCTTGCGGCCTAGTCGCTATTTAGGGCGTCCAAGATTTGGGGCGCGGTTCACACCAAGGCCCGGCGGGGCTTTTTATCCCGAGGACCGCGCATGTCTTGTAGATACCGGCGGGCACTGCCCATCATAGGCTTTTGCGCGGGTAGAATGCATGGATAACTCGATGCTTGCAGGCGACGGAAAGGAAACGTTGCATGGACCAGGATAAGACGACCGTAATGGGTGGCTACGGCTCCGCGCAGGCGGGTAATAGCGCCGATGCGACCCGCGTTGTGGCAAATCCCGGCTACGTCGCGCCCGACGCGACCCAGGCCACGGCCGAGCCCACGCGAGTTATGGGTTATGGCAACGCGGCGCCGGACCCTTACGCTGTCCCTTCGCAAAGCCCCTACGGCAACGTGGCACCAGACCCGTTTGATTACGCGCCGCAGGACCCCTATGCCAGTTCCGCGCCGGACCCTTACAGCGATTTGTCGCAAAATTCCATTCCGCAGCCTCAGCAGACGACGTATATGCCGCGTACGGCACAGGCCCAGCCTCGTTATGACTCGCGCGATTCGCGTGCGCGCCAGCCCTATCGCGAGTATCCCAAATCGATTCCGCAGTATGGCGAGGACGAGGGGGAGAAGCCCTCGCGTTCGTCGAGCGTTATTAAGAAGATTCTCATCGTACTGGCGATCTTCTTTGCCTTATCGGTTGTGTTTGCCATCGTGTCGGGCATGCTCAATAAACGAGGCGCTTCAACCGATACGACGGCAGAGCAGACCGAGGCTACCCAGTCCGGCGCTGTGGACCTGAGTGATATCCCGGGACAGTACTGGTCTAACGCCAAGAAGCTCCTCAAGTCGCGCGGGGCCGACCTTTCGAACGCCGTGATTCTGACCGAGGATGGCTCGACGCCCGTTGTCGATGCCAATTGGGTCGTAACGTCTGCCTACTATAACGACAACGGTAACCTGGAGGTTCAGCTTACGCGCAAGGACAGTTCGTCGGGCAATGTGTCCGGCGATCAGAGCGGTACGGACAGTTCGAGCTCTAATACGCTGGAAGACCTGAGCAACAAGGCCCAGGAGCTGGGAGACAAGGCCCAAGAGCTGGGCGATACGGCCCAAAACCTCGGCGACACCGCGCAGAACCTGGGCGACATGGCGACGGATGCCTGGAACGCGCTGCAAAACGGCATTTCGGGCGCACAGGGGAACTAGCGGCTGAGCTGCTAGAGCCTTAGCGGTGCAAACAAAAACGGGACGCAGTGTCGCGTGACCGGGCGCATGTGCGCGCTGGTCGGCGGTCCTGCGTCCCGTTTTGCCGTCGATTACAGTTGCTCGGCCGGGCGCTCGGGCGAGCTAAAACCCGAGTCAAACGTGACGACGCACGAGGCGTCGGGCCGGCGCTCGTGCACGATGCGCGTGACGAGTTCCAGCAGCTCCTCGTCGGATATGTCAAAACCGTCGGGGCGCACCAGGTCAAACGAGACGAAGCCGTCGTGCTCGTGCAGGTCGTGGATGGAAAGTGCGGGGTCGATCTGCATGATGCCGCGCTTGACCCAGCCGCGCAGGTCGTCGCCGGTTGTCGCGATGGGGTCGCAGTGCAGCGTAATATCGATGCCCATTTGATGCTTGATATCGTGCTCGATGGTGTCCAGAATCTCGTGGTGCTCAAACGCATCGCTCTCGCCGGGCATCTCCACGTGTGCGCTGGCAAACTGGCGACCGGGGCCGTAGTCGTGCACCATGAGGTCGTGGGTGCCTAGCACTTGCGGATAGGACATGATTTTGTCGCGAATCTCCTGCACCAGCTTGGGGTCGGGCGCCTGTCCCAGCAGCGGGCTGATGGCATCGCGCACCAGGCCCATGCCACTGACGCAGATAAAAATGCCCACGCCCAGGCCGGCCCAGCCGTCGAGGTCGAAGCCGGTTGTCTGTGAGATGAGCGCCGCCGCCAAGACCGAGCCCGAGGTGATGACATCGTTTTTGGAATCCTGCGCCGTGGCGATGAGCGTCTCGGAATCAATACGGTCGCCCAGCGCGCGGTTGAACGCGGCCATCCAGAACTTGACGAGCATGGACGCGACCAGCGCCGCAACGGAAATGAACGTGTAGGCGGTGGGAGAGGGCTTGATGATTTTGGTGATGGATTCGAGCACCAGGTTGATGCCGACGGCGCAAACGAGGACGGCGACAAACAGGCCGGCGAGGTATTCGTAGCGACCATGGCCATAAGGGTGACCTTCATCGGCCGGGCGACTGGCAAGCCGGAACCCGAGCAGGCTCACGATGTTGCTCGAGGCATCGGAGAGGTTGTTGAAGGCGTCGGCGACAAGCGACACGGAACCGGCGAGCAAGCCCGCGATGCCCTTGGCCAGGCACAGGGTGATGTTGAGGCCGATGCAGATGAGGCTTGCGGCAAAACCAGCATTGGTGCGGCAGGAGGTATCGACCGGCTCGCTTTCGCTGCCGGGAACAAGCGTATGTACCAGCTGATTTACAAATAGCATAACGGTCTTCCTCACAATCATGGTTAAGGGGATAGTGTAGCTCGAGCGGTCGCATTGCGTGCCAATGTTCAGAAAATGCAGTAATGGTCTACCTGCGCTAACGAGTGACGTGGGGCGGGCTGCCGGCGGATTTTCGCTGCCGCCCCTAAACGTTTGTCCTAGCGTCCAATTTTGGGCCACATGGGTATGGGCATGCGTCTGTTTGCTCGACATACTTAATGTCGACAGTCCCTGTGCAAAGGAAGACGTTTCCATGGACGAGATGTTTGCCATTAAATGCCAAAACTGCGGCGGTCCTATGTACTCGCACCAGGCAAAGCGCAGCTTTGAGTGTGCCTATTGCGGAACAGTCATTCCGTGGGAGGCCGATGCGGGGGAGCCCAAGAGCGCCCTGGGCATTCGCCATACGCCGCTGACGGTGGTGGACGGGCTGCTCAAGCTCACGCATGTCTCGCAGCTCGAGCGCCCGGAGGACCCGGACTGGTATTTCTTCAATTCGCACTGGCGCAATCAGTCGGTTCTTGAGCATCTGCTGTGGGAGGACCGCGGTACCGCGCAGGAGTTCCAAGAGGCCACACACGTGAGCATTCCCTGCCCCTTCTGCGGCGCGTCCTTTGAGGGCGAGTCCACCCAGCGTGTATTTGAATGCCCGTCGTGCGGCAACAAGATTGGTGTGGCCGACTTGCTCAAACCCGGCACGTTTAGCAAGCGCCTGACCATGGGCGTGGGTGCCGAGTATGTGCCAGAGCAGGGCATTCCGTGTGAGATTTCCCCACAGCAGGCGCGTGCCAACGCGCTGCAACTGGTGCGCCAGTATCCGGACGCGTTTGCCGGACACGATGTAGAAGATGCGATTCAAAACGACATGATGCTCTTCTATTTCCCCATGGCGCTGGCGGACCTGCGTATGATGGCGTCCTTCCCGGGCAAGGGCCTGAGCAAAGAGACCCTGGTGTACTACGAGGTGCTCGATTGGGCATACCCCAGGGCCAACTACCTGGACGTTCGCCTTATGGGCATTTTGGAGCCGTGGGACTTTGCCAAGGTGGGGCCGTTCGATCCTGCCATGCAGGAAGGCGACTTCCGCGTCGTCTCCGTCGATGCGTCCACCAAGGACCAGGTGGTCATTGACAAGCTGGCGCTCGACGTTGCGGGCAACGATGCCGAGGCGACCCTGGGGCTCAATAAAAAGAGCATCCGCACGTGGGCGCGCAAGGCTCGCAAGCATAAGGACGGTCTGGTGATGGTGCCGGTCTACTTTGTCGATCGCCCGGCGTCGGATGATCGTGATGGCGAGCAGGTGCGAATTGCCGTGAACGGTCAGACGGGCCGCGCAGCCGCGGTGGTGTTTAGCGACAAGCGCGAGACGCATATCGTGGCGCCGCTCAATCCAAGTGTGATGCTGTCGAGTGAAAGCACCGTGCACGCCACGCCCATCGAGGTCAAATACGTCAAATCGCCGTTCCTATACCAGATCGTCCGCCGCGGAGGCGGCGAGCAACCGCGCCAGGTGGCAGCCGCAGTCGAGGGCTCCTACCGAGAGGAAAAGCCCAAGCGCAAAGGATTGTTCGCTGCGATCTTTGGAAAGTAGGGGAGCGGTGCCGGTTGGCACTGCGACGCGAAAGCCGAGGTTACGGGGGCAGCTCGCGGGAGTGCGAACTGCCCCCGTTTTTGCGCTGCGTGGAAGTGCCGGGCACTTCATTAAATGCCCTCGCTCGGAGCGTTAGCGTTGAGCAATATTATGCTTGTCGAGGTCTTCTAAAATTGTCTGCCCACGGTGGCGGCATCAAAATAAGAGGGACTCTGAAGCTGCTCTAGTAGACCGCTCCGGGCTCGGGCTTAATCTTGGATGGCTTACCGGTCTTCAAACACTTCTCTATTTCGGCGATAGGGTCGCTCATGCAGTAGGCGTAGCACCTCTCATGGAAGGTCTGCTCATACTCACGCATAAGGCGGTCCAGCTTCGCGCTGTCCTCCTTGCTGAGGTAGATGTACATCTCAGCTCCTTTTCAGCTGGTTCAGCATATCATCGTTTTGGGAGTATGCGGCAGACGATAGCGCGGTGGTCGTTCCTAGCCATTGACGCTCCTGACGCCGTGCTCGATTTCCCAGTCGATACTGCGCTTCCATGCCTCTTCCCACGTTTTCGGCGGGTTTTTCTCGCTCTTCCTCGAGCAGAGCCTCGAGAGCCTCATCGGGAACGTTGGAGAGCCTATCAGGTCGGTCGTCGACCCCAAAGGAGTCATAGTCTACAGCTTTTCCCATTTGATGCCGCGGCTCCTTTATAAGACCTCATCGTTTCGATTATCGCGTCGTAATCGCTCGGTCCCATTTTACGCGTCTGATTTATTGATTTGTGTTTGGGGCAGTGTCGGTCTAGTTGGTAATCAGGGGCTCGGTATTATTCGGCCGCCGTCTCCCTCACCCTTTCGATGCGTTAGTAGCGTTCTGTATAATGACATTTATTGTCGAAACGGGTGCTAGGAGCGCTTGAATGAGAATAAAACGTGCGTTGCTTGCTGTGCTGTGCGCCGTCGCTGCTCTATCGGTTGCATTGCCCACAATCACACTGGCGGATGATTCAAGCAGCAACGGTTCCAAGGACAACAAGTACTACTATGACAAGGTTGTTAACACGGGCCTGGACAATGGCTATTCGGAATCCAATAGCATCAAAGAGGGCGACCCCCACTTCGGATGGAAGCTCGGCAGGTTCGTCGTCAGCGGCTTCACGAGCAGAGCGGGCGACGATGTTCCTGTGTTTCTTAAAAACAGTGGCGATCAGGTTGAGCTCAGCTTTCAGCTCAATCAGAATATCGATTCCCTGAACGGGGACAATAAAAGAAAAATCTCCGGCGACGAAAACGGGTACGACGAGTATTTCGGCATTCCCAAGACTGATTTCGGTCACGGTACCCTCATAACCAAGCATACCGATTACCAGAACGCCTCAACCGAGCCCACCGTCAGCACTGAATACCTTTCGAGCATAGAAGTCGGCGCCAACACCCATATCGACATGTATGAGGAGGGCGATTACGAGGTGGCTCTCGACTACGAGATCGAGTCGCCAGGCCTCCTGCCGTTCAGGCCGGCTTACAACAACTATCGCATCTTCTTCAAGTTCAAGGTGCGCAACAGCAACACCATGATGTTCCTCTTCGACACTGCGACGAATGACGAGTTGTTCAACGGCTCAGTCACCTCGAGTGGCTTCCGGATTGACATGGCTGGGTCACACTATCTTGACGTGAGTGTGAAGAGGGAGGTTCTCGACAGCACCGGCGATGGCCTTACCGAGGACGTGCGCTTCAACAAGACGGCGACCGACGGTGCGGTGTTCGAAGACGAGGGCATTTACACGGTGACCGTGAAGAACCCCAATACGGGTGAGGAGGCCACGACCAAGAGAATCTATGTGGGTACCAACGATGCCATGAAGGCTTCGGTCGCCAACAACATGACACTTGCCGAGGCTCAACGACAGATTGCGGAGGGAACGACCGTCGCGGACGATGGAACGCTCAAGCGCGCCTCGAAAAAGACCGATACCGCGGCCAATGAGAGTTCTGGCAAGAACGGGGGCATCGCCGGCATGGGCGGCCCCGTTCTTGCTCTGTTTGCCGTGGCCGCCGTCCTTATCTTCGCGTCCATCTTGATAGCCCGGCGTAAGAAGATGGCTGCTGCCGGTGCTTCCAGCGAATCTGGGCTCGCTGTGCCCGATACAGATCTCGATGGCGAGGAAGGCAGTGGTGGGCGATGAGGCGAGCCATTACCCTGATGCTCGTCATCGTGATGGTGGTGTCCGGGCTTCCGGGATGCGCGTCCTCTACTGAGCAGTCCAGAGGGTCGTCTGGCGTGGGAGCATCCGGATCGGTGAATAAGGTCGCCGCCATTCAGACGGCAGGCCTCGAGTTCGAGGCCCTTTCCGACCCTGATCTTCAGCGCTACGTGGCGGACGCCGTATATTCTGGCCTTGTCCAGAAGATTGATTCCGACGAGTACTACGTCGAGAACGTTCAGACAACCTATGTCTCGAAAGAATATCTTGAGGAGCTCTCCTACAACACTCAGTCGAACATCTACTTTGGTTATACGCTTGCGGATCTTGAAGAAGCCTTCGGCGGTGAGCGCTACGTCTTCACGCTCGGTGAAGACGGCCAGACCGCTGTCAAGGCATTCGAGGACTACGATGACACCTACGACCAGGTGGTGAGGAACATCGCTGTCGGCACGGGGGTCATCCTTGTGTGCGTCACGGTATCCGCTGTTACCGGCGCCGCCGGGGCGCCTGCTGCAAGCGTGATATTTGCTGTCTCGGCCAAGTCCGGAGCCGTGGTCGCGCTGTCCTCCGGCGCCATCAGCGGCGCTTCTGCTGCCATCTTCAAGGGCATCGAGACGGGTGACATGGATGAGGCTCTGAAGGCCGGGGCCTTTAGCGGCAGCGAAGGCTTCATGTGGGGTGCGATTGGTGGTGCGCTGTGCGGAGGCGCCGGGAAGACCCAAGCTTTAAGGGGCGCCACCACCGGTGGTTTGACGATGAACCAGGTTGCGACAATTCAGAAGGAGTCTGGGCTCCCGCTCGATGTCCTCAAGCAATTTAACGACATGGATCAGTACGAGATTATCAAAATCGCAGGGCTTACCCCCAAGATGGTCAACGGCAAGACAGCTCTTATTCGCGATATCGATCTCACCTTTACTGATGAGATGGGGCACACGAACCTTGAGAGGATGAAGGAGGGCCTGGCGGCACTCGATCCCGCCACTGGTGAGGCTTATGAACTCCACCATATCGGGCAGCAGGTCGAATCGACGCTGGCGATCCTTACGCAGGAGGAGCATAGGCTTGGAGGGAACTCGAAGATTTGGCATAAGTTGACGAAGTCCGATGTGCACGCCGATGGGAACAACTGGGACGCCCAGAGGAAAGCCTTCTGGGAGTACATGGCGCAGGTGCTGGAATAGCGAGGTGTTGGGATGAGCAGCGTATGTCAGAGCCTTTCCGAGCTTCCGAACTTCAGATGCTTGGGCGCGGCTGACTCCGGCGCGATTGACGAGGCGGAGGCTAAGCTGGGCCTGAGCTTTGCAAAGGAGTATAGAAGCTACCTCGAGGGCTGCTCCTTCGCCAGCGTCAACGGACATGAGCTCACGGGTATCTGCAAATCGCCGAGGCTTGATGTTGTAGGCGCAACGCGGAGGGAACGTGAAAACCGCCCCGGCATTGATCCTGCTTGGTATGTCTTGGAGCGAACGGGCGTTGATGGCGTCGTCGCATGGCAGGACGCGGATGGCGTTGTCTATTATTCCGTTCCCGGGTCCGGATACATGGTGGTTTGCGATTCACTTCTTGAATACGTTAAGCGCTAAAGGCTGAACGCGGGTTCAATCGGTGGGTAACCCTAGCCCGAGGCGTCAGCCGCCGGGCTCTGCTCTTTCGATTAGGCGGGCCGTGCAGGAGTTTTCAATGTCGCGGCAGAATATTGTTGCGAATGAGGGATTGTTGGGTGCAGCGGTATGAGAAACACGTCGGTGCCGTACCTGTGAGATGGTCCGTATCTTTAAGCCGCTTATTACTCTTGTTAGCGTCTACTTACGTATCCCCGAGATGCGCGTCTGCCGCTTAGTTCACCTCAATGTGCTAAGCTGAAACTGAGCCGGAGGAGCTAAGGTTTTCTTGCCTATATGTAACCCTCCGGCTCTTTTGTATGCCGATGGCGGTAGATGTAAATAAACGGTGGAGCGACTGCAAAAGAGCCTCTTCGCTGGGTAAAATCAGGTTGTGCCGCGGAACCCGCTCCTCAGTCGGTCAACTTTGGAGACGCGGGCAACGCAGGTGCTATCGTCTAAAGGGCCGGCTGCAACCGGCCCTTTTCATGACTCCCTTCGCTATCCGTTACTGCTTATATTCCCGCCAGATCGAGTAGAGGTTCCGGACGATGCCGGTCACATACATCGAGAGGCGCAGGATTTCGAGAAACAAGTTCATAGGCTTCACCCCAATCGGAGATCGGAGCGTTGCCCGCAGGCGGATTCCGCGGCGGTCAAGATTTTACCTCACAGGCCGCGGTGGGAGACATCTATCTCGTTTCTGCTAAAGAGGCGACCTAAAACAGGCAACTCTCAATCAGCTCTTTACCGCGCAGGACATCAATCCACTCCTGCGGGATGGCGTCCATACCATAGGCCGTGCCCGCGAGGGCGCCGGCGACGGCTGCGGTGGTGTCGGTATCGTCGCCCAGGTTGACGGCGGTAAGCACGCAGTCTTCGTAGCTGGTGGTGTTCACAAAGCACCAGGTAGCAGCTTTAAGCGTGTCGCGCACGAAGCCGCCAGACCTGATTTCGTGCTCGGGCACGTCTTTCAGGTGGAGCACCCACGAGGGAAGTTCGCCGTTCATCACGCTCCTCACCAGCTCGACAAATATGACGCATGCGTTAGTCGACGTCCTGTGGGCGTGCGTAATCGCGGAGACCTCGCAGATCTCTTCGTCTGTCGCACCGGTGAATGCCAGGGGTGCGATGCGCATGAGTGAGCCGTTGCCGTTGTCGCGCTCGCCGGAGCCTCCCTTGCCGGAGCGAAGTGCGCGGGCGGTCGTGCCGCCGTAATCGAAGACGCTGTCGATCGTATACTCGCCGCGGTCAATCCAGCTTACGAACTTGTCGCGCATGTCTACGGTGTCGATATGTCCGAGCTCCCTAATCGAGTCGCAGGTGGCAAGCGTCATAGATGTGTCGTCGCTCCAGGTGCCGGCGGGCTGCCCATGCGTGCCGTAGCCGATCATGTCCGTGCATTCGAACGTGCCGCGGGCCCTGAACTCGTAAGGAACGCCCAACGCGTCGCCGACGGCAAGTCCATAGATGCAGTCGCGCAGTGTCGTTTTCGGTCTGTCTGTCATGGAGCGCTCCTCTTATGTCGGGGGATATGAAACGCCGTCGGGGGCATCGGTCGCAACGTGCTGCTACCCTTGCGCTTCGCCATTAGTCGCTTCGTTGATGGCGCGGTACTCGGCACTCAGCTCGCGCGCCAGCTCTTCCTTGCTTGGAAGGTACGGCAGGTATTTGGCGGCAAACACTTGGTCGTTGTCTTCGGGCAGCGTGTACTCGACAATCGAATCGCTTTTGTCCGCGCAGAGCACGATGCCTATGGGTGGATTGTCGCCTTCGTTCATGAGCTCACGCGTGTAGTAGTTCACATACATTTGCATCTGGCCCAGGTCCTGATGCGTAAGGTCATCGGTCTTAAGGTCGATGAGCACGAAGCAGCGCATCAGATAGTTGTAAAAAACGAGGTCAATATAGAAATGACGTCCATCAAAGGTGATGCGCTTCTGACGCGCCTCGAAAGCGAAGCCGCGGCCAAGTTCCAACAGAAACCTCTGAAGATGCGTGATGAGTGCCTGCTCTAAATCGCTCTCACGAAACGCAGTATCGTCCGAGAAGCCTAAAAACTCCAGCACATATGGGTCGCGGATAATATCCTCGGGGCGATGAACCGGGACGCTCTTTTGGATTTCCTGGGCGACGGTCTCTTTGTCCTTGCTGGCAAGTAGACGCTCGCGGAACATGGTGTTGATTTGGCGCTCGAGCTGACGCGTGCTCCAGCGAGAGTCGGCGCATTCGTTCATGTACCAAATGCGAGCTTCGGGGTCGGGAATGCGAGATAGTCTGCGATAATGTGTCCAGTTCAATTCGTGACGCAGTGCGTCACGAATTGGGAATGCTAAATAAAACTGCCGCATGTAGCGGAGGTTTGAGGTATCAAAGCCTTTGCCGAAATCTGTGGTAAGCCTGGTCGCGAGTCCTTTAAGCAGCGCCTCTCCATACCTGGCGCGCTCTTCTCCGCCTTGTTCCTCAACAATGCTCTTGCCGATCTCCCAATATGCCTCAACCATCGCAAAGTTAACGGCGGCATATGCCTTGTCGCGAGCAGCGTTGAGAATCGAGGAAACCTGCTTATAAAAACCTTCGGGCACGATTGCCGATTCTCCGCGGTTTGCCAGTTCGCCCATCACCATCGCCCACTTTCCTCCTGTGGAATGCATCTTTATCGCATTTAGTTTAAAGCCTCGCGCGGACACGAATTGCTGTGCTGTCTGGCACCTTCGCATGGGAGCCTTGCGGTGACTAAAATGTGGCCATAGAGGCAGTTTTAGCGAACCCCGCGGGAGTGACACGCATGGATAACAACACTTTGCTGTTCCAGGACAAAGGTTCGGGCAGGTTTAAAGACGTCAAGATCTAGCCTAACCGTATCGAGGTGCTCAAAAAGGGCACGTTTGGTGGCAAGCACACCGAGATCGTTTACCTTAAGGACATCACGGCGGGGGTCAACAGGATCAAGGGCCGCGACGTTTTTCTGCGCAATCGACTGTTAACCGCTTGCGTCTTTAGCCCGAGCAGTCGTGCGAAGGCCCAGGAGTTTGTTAACGCGCTGAACATGGTGATGTAGCCGATAACGGCGTACGGGCCAAGGTGAAAATCGGGGCGCAGAACGGTATTCTACGCCCCGATTGAGTTGATGCGCCCAAAAGACTGGCTTGCCTATTCGCTAGCACCTTCGTTGTCTTCGCGGTCATTGGCAAGCATTGCTGCGCCGGCAACCGTTGTTGCCACGGCGGCAGCGGCGAGCCCGGCGGCAATGCCGGAACCGTCGCCTGTGTCGGCGAGTTTTCCGCCCGAGCTCTTGCCCTTGTTGCCCTTACCGTTCTTGTCCGCGCTGCCCGCGTTGGCGCCAGTGCCGGTGCCGGCGCCGCCTGCACTGCCCGAGGCCGCTACGGTAAAGCTTGCGGCTCCGTCGGTGGCAAGCGTGTAGTTTTGCGCCGCGTCGCCCAACAGGCCTTTCGCACGCACCCAATACGTCCCCGCGGCAAATGCCTCACCCTCGGCCACTGCCGTGCCCGGAGCGCCGTTTGCATCGTGCATAAACTCGAGCTGGGCCGTGCAGGCATCGGTTTCGAGCTTGCCCTCGAGTGATGCCGCAATCTTGGCGCGCACGTCCTCGCCGGCCTTAAGGCCTTCGAGTCCCTCAAAATGAGGCGTCAGCACGCGCGGATCGATATCGATGGGCACGGATCCCTGCAGCCCTATAACGGTCTCATTGCCCAAGGCATCGACATCAACGTATTCGATGGCAAAAGCGCTTCCCGAAGCCGCCACGTTGAGTACGTTGCTGCTGTCGACGAGGCGGAAATGACCCTCGCCAACGGTCTTGCCGTCCTGGAGCGAGGCGTCGCTCAGCGAGTCACCATATGTCATGTGCATGCGGGCTGGGAGGTAGCACGAAGCCGTCTGCTTGTGCTGCGTATCGTAATTGCGCTGGTAGATGCTTCGGGCCAGTGCCGCATCAACAAAGTCGGACGCAATGATGCCAATGTGCTTGCGGCAGTCCGCCTTTGTGCTCTCAACTCCGCTATTGTTTATATACGAGCTCTTGTACAGGTGCTCGTCGACCACTCGCGCTGCGGTAAAAGGGTTGTTTTGCGTGCAGCTCGTGTAGTTGATAAACCAGCAGCGCTCCGTTGCCTGCACCGTTGTCCCGTCCGCGGCAGTGATATCTACGGTGCTGCGCTCGAACTCGGACGCTGCCTTCAGGGCCATATCGACCCAGTCGATTTTACTGGACCCCGTGCAGTTGTAATGGTCTTGGGCATATACCGCTGTGCTATAGGGCTCTTTGTCGCCCGTATTGCCCGCAGCCTCAAAGCCTTGCTCGTATTTCACGAGGCACATGGACTTTCCGGAATGCGTCTTGATTTTGTCGTCCCATTCGGTGAGGTCGAGGCCCCACGTGTGGCCGTCTACACTGTCGCCGGCGAGTTTAAATCGACGCAACAAGACGATCTTTCCGCGCACCTCGTTCAGTGTGGGGACATGGCTCGACGTATAGAACAGATCGGAGTTATTGTCCATAACACTGGCGAAAGCCGTCGTAACACTGTCGTCGGTGGCTTCGTCGTTGCCTCGTGACACCAGCATGATGAGCGCTTCTGACGGGTTTTCGTTCAAAAATGTTTTGAAGTAACCGATGACATCGGAGAGATGTATAAAGCCCCCGTCTTTTTTGAGCAGGTAGCATATTCCATGGTCGATGCCGGGGTCGCCGTTCTCGTTGTTCTTTCCAAGTCGGATATCAAAATAGCGAATGCCTTCGAGCAACTGCGTGGGGATGTAATCCTGCTGGCACTTTGCAAGCGAGGTTTGGGGCTCGGTGTCGTTGTCGACGCTGCAGGTGCTTGAATCATGCGTGCCCGGGATGCTCAGCTCGTCGAGGTATTTGTTGCCGTCGACGTATTTCATCCAGCATGGTCCGTCGACGTAGCTGCTATACGTGATCCAGTCGATACTTCTAACCGTGGTATTGATCTCGCCCTTGTCGTAACCGACAAGCTCGAGCTCCCACGGAATGCTCTTACTCTTATGGCAGATCTTATTGTTGTCCTGGTCTTTGCCGTCCTTTTCTATGGCCAGGTACTTAATGTCTTTTTTCTCGGTTTCTTTCTCGACCGTGCGGTCTCGGATGATATAGGTACCGCTTGATTGACGCTCGAACGCAAAAGAGCGACTGGCCTTGCCGTCATGCTCGCCACTCCATACGTGGATGACCTTTCCGTCTTTGTCCGAGTCGCCATCGACCGACCAAATGCTGTAGCCCGTCTTTTTATGCTCTTCGAAATTGAGCAAGGTGCGGATAGCATACCAGTTTGTATCGTCATTCTTGGTCGTTACGTTCTCAAGGATGAGCTTGCTGGACGTGCCGTCATTAAACAGATGGCAGACGTTGCCGATGACGTTGCCGTCTTCGTTAACGCTTGCGGTACGAAAATAGCCCGCGGGGCGAAGGCGAATGACGAAATTGTCGAGGCTGTCCGACGGTGCGGGTGTGTTGTCTGCAAATGCCGCTCGCAGGGGAATGCCCGGCGCTGCGGTTTCGGGCAGGCTTGCAAGTGGTGACAACGCCGCAAGCCCTAGGCCCAGCGTAAACGCTCGGCGGCTGATGGCATGGTGTTCGGTCATAACTTCTCCATTCGCAGAGTGCGGTTATGCGATAGTTTTGGTCACTATACTGCCCAGATGTTTAAAGATGCTGGTTTAATTGTCTGCGCGGCGCAATAAATCGGTGGGCGGACGTGTTGGGGTGTTTGTCGTTTTCGTACTGTTGCCACATTTGGGGCGGTTCCGGCGTCCGGCATCCTCGCGTTCGTCGGCTACAGGCATAAGAAAGGGAGGGTCGGTTTACCGGCCCTCCCTGGGTACGAAGCGCTGGGGTACCGTCGCTTGTTTGCACTGCGACCGTGTTTCCCGTTGCGCTCGCCAGTCGCTTAGCGCTTGATCTCGATATCGTCGAGCTTGACGTCCATGGCCTCGGTCTTGGCCTCGGCGATGTCGTCGGCAAATTCCAGAGACTTCATCATGGTCTCGACGGCGTCCTTGTGCTCCTCGACGTTGTCGATACGCACATACACACTGCCGCCGTCAACGTCGGTGAAGTATTCGGTCGTTACGCCGCCCGAGTGTGTATAGGAAGCGTTGCGCCAAGTCTTGCCGTTGTACTTGACGGGGTCATTCTCGGTCCACTCAAAGCTGGCATTCCACTTTGCCTCGTAGTCGAACAGCTCGTCGGCGTTCTTGTCAGGATCGAAGACGGGGATGAAGCGATCGCTGGCGTGCTCGCTCTCGGTGAACTTAAACTGGGCCCTGTCGGCGGTGTCGCCTGCGACGTCGGTGATCTCGACGCCCTCGGGGACCTCGACCTTAAACCAAATGAAGTCGGTCCTCATATCCACGGCTGGCTTTTCTGCGCCGCCGCCACCGTCACTGCCGGTAGCGCCGCCGCTGCCGCCGCAACCCACCAGGGCAACCGCGGCAAAGAGACTGATGCAGAGGGTGAGAATCGCAAAGGCCTTCTTTTTCATGGTCGTGTCCTCCTCGATCTGTAATCGTCCATGGATTACCTGCCTTTACTGTACGCGTGGACGGCTCGCTAGGGTGGGCCATGTGTCCCATTCTGGGGGCTGGAATTGCGCCGACAAGTGGCAATATGTGCGGTCGCAAAAGAGGGGAGGGCCGATGCTGTCGGCCCTCCCCGGGGTGAGGTGCCCGTTGATTTAATGGGGCGCGCGTGCGTGGGCGTTGCCCCAACAGGTTCCTTGTTTATAGATATGCCTCAGTTTTTGACGTCCGGAAGTCTCGAAAGGTGGGCCATGTGTCCCATGTTTGCGGTGCCGACGCCTATCGTTCGTCATAGAAATCCGCGATGGCCAGGTGCGCTGACGCTCATGTACTTATGGGCTAGACTTAGCACCATTATGTGATTGATGCGGTCGGTCGGCGGTTGCCACCCGACCGATGTATATGACTTGAAGGTGCGTGCGTATGAGCCAAGAGATGATGGATAAAACATGTCGAGAGTTTGCCGAGGCGCTTGCCGCACGCGAGCCGGTTCCCGGCGGCGGTAGCGCGAGCGCCTTTGTAGGTGCACTGGGCGCCTCGCTTTGCGGGATGGTTGCTCGCTATGGGGCGACAAATCCTGCGCTTGCCGATCGCGCAGACGATCTGACGCGCGCGTTTGCCCAGGCGGATGAGTTGGCGCAGGAACTTGTGGGTCTGGTCGCCGAGGACGTTCGTGCCTACGGGCAGGTGTCCACGGCGTACGGTATTCCGCGTGACGATCCGGCTCGAGCGACCGCGATTCAGGATGCGCTGCATGTGGCCGCTATGCCGCCGTATCGCATTATGGATGCCTGCGGGCGTGCGCTGGCGCTGCTCGAGGACATGGCCGACAAGGGTTCGCGTCAGCTGCTGTCCGATGTGGCGTGCGGCGCCGTGTTCTGCCGTGCCGCTATGCAGGGCGCGAGCTTGACGCTCTTTGCGAACACCACGTCTATGAAAGATCGCGTTCGTGCTGAGGAGCTCGAGACGGCGTGTGATGAGTTGCTCGACACATGGTTGCCGCGCGCCGATGCGCTGGCGCGCCGCGCCTCCGACGCTGCAAGGAAGAGAGGATAGCCATGGCTGAACTGCTGAAGGGTGCTCCCGTTGCTCGCGCTTTGACCGAGGAACTTGCTGCTCGCTGTGCAGCCCTGCGCGAGCGCGGTGTTGTACCGACGCTGGCCATCGTTCGTGTGGGCGAGCGCGAGGACGACCTGTCCTACGAGCGCGGTGCCCTCAAGCGCTGCGAGAAGGTTGGCATTGAGGCTCGCCGCGTTTTGCTTCCTGCCGATGTTTCGCAGGACGAGCTGTTGACGGCCGTCGAGGACATCAATACCGATTCGGCTGTTCATGGCTGTCTGATGTTCCGCCCGCTGCCCGCCGGCCTTGACGAGAACGCCGTCGCCGCAGCGCTCGATCCCGCCAAGGACGTTGACTCCATGACGCCGGCTTCACTGCTCACCACGCTTTCGGGGCGCGGCGAGGGTTTTGCCCCCTGCACAGCCGAAGCCGTGCTTGCTTTGCTGGATCATTACGGCGTTGAGCTGGATGGGGCCAAGGTTGCTGTGGTCGGACGCTCACTGGTAATTGGCCGCCCCGTTGCCGCCATGCTTACGGCGCGCAACGCAACCGTGACGACGTGCCATACGCATACGCGCGATCTTGCCGCCGAGTGCTGTGCTGCCGACATTGTGGTTGCCGCCGTTGGACGCGCGCGCACGATTGGCGCAGATGCGGTCCGCGAGGACCAGGCGATTATCGATGTTGGCATTAATTGGGACGAAGCCGCTGGCAAGCTGGTCGGCGACGTCGATTTTGATGCCGCGGAGCCGGTTGTTGGCGCAATCACCCCCGTGCCGGGTGGCGTGGGCGCCGTGACGACAGCAATTCTCGCCAAGCACGTGATCGAGGCGGCTGAGCGCGCGGTAAAATAGGCGTTTGGAGGCTGTTTAGGGGGTTGGTTAGATACCCTGTGGTCAAAAAATGCCAAATATGAGTACTGTTGCCAAGTTAGTCACATATGTTTGAGATCATTTTGGCTCTTTAGCGATAAGTAATATCGTTAAAGAGCCAATTTTATTGGACGTATGGGGAATTACTAGACTCAGTTTTTGGACAGGTGAGGATTCCCGGCGCCCGGAACAGTGCAATTTGCTGCCACTAAATTTGTGACAGTACTCATATTTGGCATTTTTTGACCACGGGGGCTGCCGAGGCCGTGGTTTCGCCCTTTCTGCGCCGAAGCGATACACTGTTGCCGTTTGATTTCTTCGCTCAAGGAGGATGCGCATGCCGTGCACAACGATTCTGGTCGGTAAAAACGCAAGCTACGACGGGTCGACCCTGGTCGCGCGTAACGAGGACTCGTCCAACGGGGTATTTGAGCCCAAGCGCATGCGCGTAGTGCATCCCGACGAGCAGCCGCGTGTCTACACGAGCGTCCTGAGCCACCTGACCGTTGAGCTGCCCGATAACCCCATGCGCTATACGAGCGTCCCCGATGTTGTCCCGGGCCACGGTATCTGGGCCGAGGCCGGTTTCAACGAGCTCAATGTTGGCATGTCCGCAACCGAGACGCTTACCACCAACGAGCGCGTCCGCGGCGCCGATCCGCTCGTGGACTACGTGCCCGCCAAGGGCAACGAGGGTGAGGACGGCTATGTGCCGGCGCAGCCCGGTGGCCTGGGCGAGGAGGACATGGTGACCCTGGTGCTGCCGTATGCCAAGTCCGCCCGCGACGGCGTGCGTATCTTGGGCGACCTGCTCGAGCGCTACGGCACTTACGAGAACAACGGCATCGCCTTTAGCGACGTGGACGAGATCTGGTGGCTCGAGACCATCGGCGGTCACCACTGGATCGCCAAGCGCGTGCCTGACGACGCCTATGTGACCATGCCCAACCAGCTGGGCATCGACAGCTTTGACCTGGATGACGCCGAGGGCGCCCAGGCCGACCATATGTGCTCCGCCGACCTGCGCGTCTGGATGGCCGAGTGGCATCTGGACCTGACGCTGGGCGTCGAGGGCGACGGCCCGGCTGCCGTCTTTAACCCGCGCGAGGCCTTTGGCTCGCACAGCGACAGCGACCACGTCTACAACACGCCGCGCGCCTGGTACATGCAGCGCTGCCTCAACCCCAGCGATGTGTGGGACGGTCCCGACGCCGACTACACGCCCGAGAGCGACGACATCCCCTGGAGCCGCGTACCCGAGCGCAAGGTGACCATCGAGGACATCAAGTACGTGCTTTCGAGCCACTACCAGGGCACTGAATACGACTGCTACGGCAGCAAGGGTACGCCCGCCACGCGCGGCGCCTATCGTCCCATCGGCATCAACCGCAACAGCCAGCTCGCCGTGCTGCAGCTGCGCCCCTATGCGCAGCCGGCCTATCGCGCCGTGCAGTGGATGGCCTTTGGCTCCAACTCGTTTAACGCGCTCGTGCCGCTGTACGCCAACGTCGAGACCATGCCCGAGTACTATGCCGACACGCAGGCTCGCGTGACGTCCGAGAACTTCTACTGGGCCAACCGCCTGATCGGCGCCCTGGCCGATGTCCGTTTCCACGAGTGCGGTCGCGCGGTCGAGGATTATCAGGAGAAGGTCGGCGGCATGGGCCACAAGCAGATTCACGACGTTGACGCTGTCGTAGCCGCGCTGCCTGAGGCTGAGGTGCCCGCCGAGCTTGCCCGCGCCAACGAGGAGTTTGCCGAGCGCGTGCGGGTGGAGACCGATGCTCTGCTGGGCAAGGTACTCTACACCACGAGCTGTGCCATGAAGAATTCCTTCGCGATGAACGATAACGTAAGGTAAAGACGACCTTGCAACGAGCGAGCGGGGCAAACGCCGTCGAAGGCTTTGCCCCGCTCGATTCCTATCTTGTCGGTAAAACGATTTTGTGTCGTTCGCCCAATCTTGGGTACAAGAAGGCCAATGCAGTTGTTCATGATTGGAGCCAACCATGGTTATGAAACTCGATCAGCTTGTTAACGGTGCCATTAACGTGGGCTTCGGCGCCGCCGCCGTTGCCGTCGAGGGCGGCAAGAAGGTTCTCGACGACCTCGGTACCAAGGGTGAGCAGGTCCGCAAGGATGCCGGCACCCCCGATATCGCCCGCAGCGTGTCCGATATGTTCGAGCAGGCGGGTGGCACCATCTCCGACCTGACCGAGCGCCTGGGCATGCAGGGCGAGACCGCGGCACAGCGTGTGCTCGACGAGCTCATCCTGGCCCGCGTCCGCGTTATGACCGCCCCCGAGCGCACGGCCTTCCTGGCCCATGTGCGCGACATCGTCGATTCGGTCGAGGACAACGTGACCTCGGTGCCCGTCGAGTCTGTTGAGCCCGACGACGCAGAGGACGCCGAAGAGGCCGAGTAGCAGCGCAGATGGCAGATTCCACCACCGATTACAACAATCTAGATCCCTTGGGTGACGAGACGGCGGTTGTCGATGAGGTTGAGGCCGCCGTCTCGGGCGCTCGCAAGAAGCCGCGCGCCGTCGATATGGTCCCTGAGGAGCCCGATGCGATGGCGCCGGATGAGGAATACCAGCTCACGCCGGCGGGCCGCCGCGAACGCATCGGGCAGATTGTTCGCCTAGTCAAAAAGTACCGCGTGTGGGATAACCTCACGCCGGTGCGCCTTCGTCGCCTGCTCGAAGAGCTCGGCCCCATGTTCGTCAAGATGGGGCAGATTCTGGCCAACCGCTCCGAGATTTTGCCGCAGCGGTTTTGCGACGAGCTGCGTCGCCTGCGCTCCGACGTAGAGCCGGTGCCGTATGAGGTAGTGCTCCGCTGTCTGGAAGAGGAGTACGGCCAGCGCTTGGGGCAGATGTTCGACGCGATCGACCCCAACCCGCTCGGAAGCGCGTCGCTCGCGCAAGTTCACCGTGCCCGCCTGGTGACGGGCGAGGACGTGGCCGTTAAGGTGCAGCGCCCCGGCGCGCAGCAGGTTATGGCGCAGGACATCGATATCATTCGCTCGGTGGTGCGCATCGTTTCCAAGTTCGTCAACACCGACCAGTTTGTTGACTTACACGCCGTCGTCGAGGAACTGTGGGCCTCGTTTCGCGAGGAGACCAACTTTTTGGCCGAGGCCAAAAACCTCAACGATTTCTATGAGTTCCATAAGAGCGTGCATGGCGTGTCGTGTCCCAAATCCTACTTGGACCTTTGCACCGAACACGTCGTGGTTATGGACTACATTGACGGCATCTCGATTGCCGATCCCGAGCGCTTGGTGGCCGAGGGCTATGACCTGGAAAAGATCGGCTCGGCGATTGTCGAGGACTATTCGACGCAGGTGCTCGATGACGGCTTTTTCCATGCCGACCCGCATGCGGGAAACATCATTCTCAAGGACGGCATTGTCTACTTTATTGACCTGGGCATGGTCGGGCGCATGTCGAGCCACGACCGCGGTATCGTCAAGGATATGATTTTCGCCGTGGCCGAGGGCGACGTGCCCAAGCTTAAGGATTCGCTTATGCGCTTTGCCGTGACGCGCGGCGACTCGGCAGAGCTCGACCATTCGGCCTTTTTGTCCGACTTGGACTTTATCGTCGCCGACTTTGCGGGTCTTGACCTTAAGGACCTGGATATCGGCGAGTTTTTGACCTCGCTGCTAAACTTGGCGCGCAAGAACGACGTTGAGCTGCCGAGCGTGGTGACAATGTTCGCGCGCGGCATGGTGACGCTTGAGGGCTTGCTGACCGAGTACATGCCCAACGTCAACATGATCCAGATTATCCAGACGCATATCAAAAACGAGAAAAGTACCTATGCGCGCGTGCGCGATATGGGGCGCGATCTTGCCGCGAGCAGCTATCGAGCGGCAAAAGGTTCGCTCGAGGCGGCCGAGTATCTGGGCTTGGCTTCGCGCATGCTCACGCGCGGCCAGCTTAAGGTGAACACGCAGATTATGAGCAGCGATAAGGCGCTGCGGCAGCTGGGTGGAATTATCGACCGCATGTCGATGGCAATTGTGATTGCCGGCCTGTTTATCGGTTCGTCGGTGGTGTACTACGCGCGCATCGAGCCGGTTGTGTTTGGTATCCCGGTCATTGGCTTTATGGGCTACGTGAGTGCGCTGGTGCTGGCGCTGATGCTGGGTCGCGAGATCTGGCGCAACAGTCACGGCGGCAAGCGTTAACGAGTCCCCGAGATCAGAGGAAGACGTATCCTTTTGCTCGGCACTCCATCCCCGCCCTTTTCTATCGCAAACCATAGCTTTTACCTTGGGCTTCGCCTGTGTGCGGGGCCCTTTTGCGTGCTACCATAATGACAGTAATAATCGATGGCCTAGATGGTGGTGCGGAGACGCACGAATGCGCGGTTTTCCTGCGCGTTTGGGAGAATCGGGGTGCAAGTCCCCGGCTGTGCCAGTAACCGTAATTCCTCTTGGCCCGGGATGGCCGCGTCGCAGATCGGACGACGCGCCCGGGTCGGTAAGGTTAAGTCGGATCGCCTCCCATCTTGCACGCGGCCGCGGCGCTTGCCGTCGGTACGCGTTGGGCTCTGGAGGGAAGGGGGACCCCGATGGGGGTACTCGAGCGCAACATGCGCGATGACGTGGGGCAGCCGCTGGGCAATGCTCCAAGTGCAGACAATAGGAGACAAATGGATATGTTTGAGGACGAGTGCCAGCGTGCCTCGCTTCGTCGCCGTGGCGTAATCGCGCGCGGCGTGGCAAAGCGCTGCCTGGTGGCATTCCTGGCCTTCGCGATGGCCTTTGGCACCACGCCGGCTCAGCTGTGGGCCGAGGGTGCCGAGGGCATTACCGACGCTGTGGCTCAGGCTACGACGCCAGGCGAGGACGCAGCGCTTGTGGGCGGTACCGCTGAGCAGAGCGGCGCCGAGGTTTCGGATTCCGGGAGCGCGCCTGCAGCTAGTGCCGCCACTACAGAGGCAGCAACTGGCGACGAAGGCTCGGCGACGGGGGAGAGCCCTGCCACGAGCGAGCAGTCTTCGACGGCATCCGCTGGCCAAGCAGGATCTGCCGCCGCGGCTGCCGTCCAGACAGAGAACCCGACAGAAACTGGCGATGTCGTCAAGAAGCAAATCGAGGTCTCGTTCTCGATTATCGGCACCGATGCCGACGGCAAGGCTCAGACCTGGGTGGCGCCTACGCAGCTCAAGCTCGACGAGGGCGCGACGGCTGCGGATGCCTTCATTAAGCTGCAGGAGAAGACGGGCTTCAAGGCGAAGTACGATCCGAACACGGCATACGGTTTCTACCTCGAAAGCATCACCTCCCCGAGCGATGGCCGCACGCTTGCCTACGATCCGACGACTCATGCCTACTGGCAGCTGTTCGTCGACGGCGCGTCTTCCTCGGTTGGCGCGAGCAGCGTCAAACTCACCCAGGGGCAGAAGATTGAGTTTGCCTATACGGCTGGTAGCGCGTCCCCTGTCGTTAAGGACCAGCTTGCTGCGAATGTGACCGTCATTGGTCGCGATGCCCAGGGCAAGACTCAGACTTGGGTCGACAACGCGCAGTATGTGGTGACGTCCGGTTCGAGCGCGCTTGATCTTACGAAGGTCGCGCTTGAGGCGAATGATATTGACGCCGTTGCTGCGGGCTCCTTCATTCTGAGCCTTAAGTACAACGGTGTTGAGCTGGGTACGCCCCAAGATTATTCGACCTATTGGCAGCTGTTTATCAACGGCAAGTCGAGTGACTATACGGCGGACAATGTCACCATCCATGCTGGCGATACCGTCACGTGGTTCTACGGTGGCTGGGGAGACCAGTTGCCGTCCGATTCTGTCCATGCTTCCGTTCAGGTGCTTGGCAAGGACAAGGACGGCAAGCAGCAGGTTTGGGCTTCGACGGGCCAGACGAGTCTCAAGGCGGGCTCTACTGCTAAGGACCTGTTGGAGCAGACTGGTCTTAAACTCAAAGCTACAGAAGAGTCTTGGGGTTGGTACCTTAGGGGCATTACCTCGCCGCTTGACGGTAAGACCTATTGTGGCTCTGATGCTGCGACCAATAGCTATTGGCGCTTCTACGTAAAGGGCAAGTCCGACGCAAAGTACAAGTTCGCCGACGTTGGCGCTGGTGCCTACGAGCTCCATGAGGGTGACGCCGTCACCTTTATGTATGCTGGCGACAGCGATGCCCTCCCTGGTCAGGTGCTTGGATCCGCCGATATCATCGGCCCCGATGTCAACGGCAACAATACTCGCTGGGGCTCGGCAAGCAATGTTTCCCTGCCCGAAGGCTCTACGGCTCAGGACCTTATTGAGACGGTGCTGAAGGCGAAGGGCATTGATTACAAGGCCTCCCAGAGTGGTGCATACTGGTCCATTACTTCGCCGTTCGAAGACAAGTCTTACGGCTATGATGGTGCGACCGGTAAATACTGGCATCTGTATATCAACGGAGAGTCCTCATCTCTCTGTGCCAACCAGGTCACGCTCAAGAGCGGCGACAAGGTTACATTTGCCTACACCACCGAAAAATCGCCCATGCCCGATCCCGACAAGATTGTCGTGGACCCGAGTGCGACGACTCCTAATTGGGATGCCGAGTGGGCCGGCTACGGCAACAGTGGCAACGGTTCGACCGTAACGGATGCCAAGACGCCTGCGCAGGCCGCCGGTCTTAAGTGGGCCTTCGATTGGAAGGCCGAGTCTGGCCAGCAGTATGCCAACTGCAGCGAGCCTGTCATCGCTAACGGCTTTGTGTACATCGCGACCGAGAACGAGCTCATTAAGATCGATTCGTCCACGGGCAAAAAGGTTGCCTCTGCGCCGCTTGCCTCTAAGGTGAGCTATACCTCTCGCCCAATCTAT
Organism: Collinsella aerofaciens; assembly: GCF_019131995.1. GTDB lineage: Bacteria > Actinomycetota > Coriobacteriia > Coriobacteriales > Coriobacteriaceae > Collinsella > Collinsella aerofaciens_S. The sequence continues at coordinate 23,271 of NZ_JAHONA010000028.1, forward strand.
ACCAATGGCCTTATCATCGTTCCGCTCAACGGCGGTGCGGTCCAGGCGATTACTGCAGACAAGCTGATCTGCAAGTGGCTGTCGCCTGGTTTGACGGACTTGACGCAGAGCTCCTGCACCGTCGTTTCGGACGGCGAGTACGTCTATGTAGGCTCGGTCGATATTTCGTATGACGAGAATTACAACGCGACCTACGGCAACGGCTCCTTTATGCGCATTAAGATTGCCACGGGCGAAGTTTCTTGGCAGAACATTGACGCTTTCGAGGGCTATTACTGGACTGGTGCGGCTTTGACGGATAAGTATGCCATCGTTCCTACGAGCGCGGGCACGCTTAAGTGCATTGATAAGACGACGGGCGATGTCGTTTCGACCATGAAGCTCGGCGCTCTCGCGAACGCCGACTGTGTCGCCGATCCGTCCAATGGTTCGACCTTCTATCAGATGACGCACGATGGAAAGCTCCATGTGATTTCGCTTTCGGCGAAGGGCGTACTGAGCGAGCAGAAGACGGTCGACCTGGGTCTTACTAATAACATGAGCGCACCGGCGGTGGCTGGCGAAAACTTGATTGTCGGCGGACAGACGGCTACTGGCTCTGCTCTGGCTCTCTATAATCTGAAGACCGGTAAGACCACGATGGTCACCGCTGCTGACGGTAAAGAACTGCCGGCCGGATTTAACGGTATTGCTGCTACTCCGCTGGTGAGTGTTCAGGGCGGCAAGACCTATGTGTACTTCACCGTTAACAGCGCGGATAGCAAGGATTACGTCAACTACTCTGCTGGTGGTGGCGTGTATCGCTATACGCTCGGCGATGCAGAGGCGACGCAGATTTATGATGCGGCTGGCCATTACCAGCACTGCGACTCTCCGGTCATTGCCGATGCATCTGGCAACCTGTACTACATCAATGACTCGGGCACGCTGTTTAAACTTGGAGCTGTCGAGTCTTGGACGGTTGCCTTTAATTCCAACGGCGGGTCTACTTGCGACACTAAGTTTGTTGCTACGGCCGACGGCAAGCTGGTCAAGCCGGCCGATCCGACGCGCGATGGCTACACTTTCGGCGGTTGGTATACCGATGAGACTTGCACGCAGGCGTATGACTTCAGTACGCCGGTGACGGCCGACCTGACGCTGTATGCCAAGTGGACTAAGAATGCCGTTAACCCTGGCGGTAATGGCGGTTCAGGCTCCAATGGCGGCAATGGCGGCGTTGGTTCGAATGGCGGCGGCGGTTCTAGTACCGGTACTGGTTCCGGCACTGACGCTGGCACGGGTTCTGGCTCCGGCTCGAAGGGCGGCGCTATTGCCCCGGGCAAGAAGCCGGTGACCAAGACGACGGTGTCGACCAAGACCGAGACCAAGGACAACAAGTCCGACAAGAAGTCCGACAAGAAGTCTGACAAGAAGGACAACAAGTCCGACAAGAAGTCCGATTCCAAGTCCGATACGGGTGCTGCTTCCATGACCACTGCTAAGAAGTCCTCTAGTGCTTCCGAGCAGGAGACGGGCACCAACCCGCTCGCCATTGTTGGCGTTGCCGCCGGCGTCATCGGTCTCGCCATCGTCGGCGTGTTCGTGTTCACCAAACGTCGGTAGGTGAGGGCTGTGTCCAATAAATCCAAGGACGCTGACCCCAAGCAACCAGATTCCTCGTTCATTCAGCTCGATGATCCAAAGCAAAAGGGCGCCGCTTCGGCGGCGTCCACCTCTCGTCGCAAGGCGCTCCTCGGCGTTCTGACTGCTGCATGCACCATTCTGATCGTCGTCTCGCTGGGTTTCGTCCATCCTTCCACAAGCGGTGCCTGGTCCATCGACTGGATCATTCAGACCGTGACGGGGGAGAGCGTCGTCACCAAGGACACCAAGGCGTCTGGCTCGACTACGACTTCGGGCGAGGCCAGTTCCAAGGATTCCAAGTCATCGAATGACGCAAAAGATGAGTCCAAGGGTTCGAACGACGACAAGGACGATTCCGAGTCTTCAAACAAGGAATCGGACAAAAACTCGGATAGCAAGAAGTCCGAGGACCGGGGCGGCAAGAAGTCTGGCGATAAATCCGCTGCCCAAAATACGGGAGCCAGTGATACTTCCAATGCGTCTGGCGGTGCTTCTTCGGGCGGTGGCCAGTCGTCTGATGGAGCCTCATCCTCTAATGGTGGAAACGCCTCCTCGGGCGGCCAGAGCGGCTCACAGGAGTCCAACTACGTTACGGTGACGGTTTCGGTCACATCGAGCTCTGTGGGCAATCCTGTGTCCTCTGGTGGCACCTTTACCTTTAACGAAGGCGCTACCGTCTACGATGCCCTGTGCGCGCTGGGCCTTTCTGTCAACGCACATGGCTCGTCGTACGGTACGTATGTCTCCGCGATTGGTGGTTTGGCCGAGAAACAGTACGGCGGCACGAGCGGCTGGATGTACTCCGTCAACGGCACAACGCCCATGACGGCCTGCAGTAACTACGTTCTCTCCAATGGCGACGACGTTGTTTGGTATTACGTAACGGGCTAGAGGCCCCGACATAGCGCGCCAGACGGGCGGTTCGGACCAACATCCGGACCGCCCGTTTTTCATGCGAATGGGACTGGGTCGCCGGGTCTCTCTGCAAACAAAAAAACCGGTTGGAACGGGAATTCCAACCGGTTATACATTCAAGCAAATAGTGAATCGACTACGACCGTGCGCCCTCGAGGAAGAAGCGGCGGCTGAAGTAGTTGTACCAGGTGACGAGGAACGTGGCGATGGCCTTCATGGCCTGGTAGCCGATGCTCAAAAACGTGACGCCCACAAACATATACAGGTCGTTGAGGCCCAGGCCGATCACCGACAGGATGGTGAAGATCGTGAACTCGCGCTTGCGGCTCATGCCTTCGCGGTGGTCGAACACGTACTTCATGCTGAGCCAGTAGTTGACCACGACGGACGTGATAAACGAGATCGTGGTGCTCATCAAAAAGTCGAGGTGGAACAGCTCGACGAGCGCAATGAGCATGCCCCAGTCGATGCCAAAGGAGATAAGACCCACGACGGCAAACTTGAGGAACTGCTTGGTATGAGGTTGTGCCAGCGCCTTGCGCACGTAATCACATCCAATGCGTTGATGAATCGAGCAGAGGATACTTTAGAGCTTTTACAAGGGAAACGTAAGGTCTTTGCCAAGAACTATATGAACTCGCCAAATTTTCAAGAGCTAATCCGCAAACGTTGAAAATTTGCCCGTAAACGAGCGACACCCACGGACGATACTGCGCTGAGTGCGCGTCGTCCGTGGGCGCCGTAATGCTGCAGGGGTTTCGAGCTATTTTGTCTCGTCGCCCTCCAGGAAGATTTTTCGGGTCACAAAGTTGTAGACCATGACAAGCGCGGTGGCGCAGATCTTGGCGATATTGGCCTCGAGTCCCAGGCCGGCGTTGAGCGCCAGCACGATGCCGTCGTTGAGCACCAAACCGATCACGGACAGCACGACAAAGATGATGAACTCGCGGCGGCGGCTCATGCCTTCCTTGTGCGCAAACACGTACTTCATGCTTGCGAGGTAGTTAAAGATGAGTGAGATGATAAAGCCGCTGGTGTTGGCGATTAGGATGTTGAGGCCCAGACCGTAGTGGAGCAGATTCATAATGCCAAAGTCGATAACCGTGGCAATGACACCGACGACGCCAAATTTCATGATCTGCGCAAGGAGCTTTTGCATGGTACCTGCCTTAAGCTGGCGCCGAAGCGCCGCGGGGATGACAAACTCAGCAAGTTTAGCCAATCCCCGCGGGTGGTGCTAGGCGCGCTCCTCGATAGCACCGTTTCTATATGCATCGAGCAGCTGACGCAGGTCTTGGATTTGGCTGCGGATCTTGGCGCCAGTATCGGTGTCGCTCACCATGCGGCGACGGTCCGCTTGGTCAAAACGGTTGGTCTCGCTTTCGATGTCCACGTTGCGCGTGAGTGCCTCGGCAACCGTCGTAAAGGCCCGGTGCGACTTGAGGCGGCAGCCGCGCGAGCTCGAGATGAGCGTATAGCCGGCGATGCCCGTCTTGGGATGGTAAGCGCGGCAGAAGCCGCCATCGATGACCAGCAGCTTGCCCTCGGCGCGGATGGGCTGCTCGCCCTTGGTGGTTTTAACGGGCGTGTGGCCGTTGATGATGTGGCCGGTCGGCGAGCATGCCATGGGCGCGACGCCAAACTCGCGCATGATATCATCGCAGACCGAGGGCGACTTGGTAAGCGTAAAGTACGGGTCCATCGGCTCGACCCAGGTGCTCTTATCGGCGATATAGGCGCGCTCAAAGGTACGCACCAGGCGTCCGCTGGCGGGTGAATTGAAGCCAATCCACAGGTACCACATCCAGTCGAGGGCATCGCGGTCGCCCACGCGCCACGCGCGGCGGGCGATGTGGTCGCAAAAATCGAGATAATCGCGGCCAGCGTGCCAGGTGCCCAGGCAGTTCATGCTGCTAAAGGTGCCGTCTTCGTTGAGCGGAACGCAGCCGTGGAAGAGCAGGTTGCCGTTGGCGACCTTGTAAATCGAGCCGTGGGAATAGAGGAAATCGATATGGCGATGCAGGTGATCGGCGGTGACAAACTCTGACACGAGCTTGTCGATGATGTGCTGCTCCTGAGACGTGAGCGTGTAGGGGTCCGCCGGGTCGACGGTGGGGAAGTCGTTGGTCGTGAGCGGCCACACGCTGTCGTCGGCGAGCGTGACCGTGCCGGTGTCGTGGTCGATCTTGTCGAGTAACAGGCGGTCGGTCATATCGAACTCGGGGTGGCGCTGGATAATCTGGCCCTCGAGCTTAAAGAGCAGCACGTTGATGGCCTTGATCAGCGGGGTGATGGACTCACCGGCGGTGTAGGTGGCATCGGCAAAGGCGACAAGCTCACGCAGCGAGATGCCGTAGTCGTTCTCCAGGATCTCGTAGTTGTCGTAGCGTAGGTTGTTGCGCAACACCGTGGCGATGCAGGCGGGCTCACCGGCCGCAGCGCCCATCCACAGCAAGTCGTGGTTGCCCCACTGGATGTCGAGTGAATGGTAGGTGAGCAGACGGTCCATAATCTTGGCCGCGCCGCCGCCGCGGTCGAAGATGTCGCCCACCAGGTGCAGGTGGTCGACGGCCAGGCGCTTGATGAGCGAGGCGAGCGACTCGATAAAGTCGTCGGCGCTGGCGGTCTCCAGGATGGACTCCACGATGCGCTCGTGATAGCGCACGCGATAGTTGTTCTCGTCCGGGTGCGTGTGCAACAACTCGTCGATGATGTAGGCGTAGTCGCGCGGGATGGCCTTACGCACCTTGGAGCGCGTGTAGCGGCTTGAAAGTGAGCGAGCGACCATGATGAGCTGGTCAAGCATCGTCTTGTACCAGGTTGGCGAGTCCTCGCGCCGGCTGCGGACCAGGTCGATCTTCTCGCGCGGGTAGTAGATGAGCGTACACAGCTCGCCCTTTTCGTCAAAGGAGAGCGTGTCGCCAAAGATCTCGTCGACATGTTCGCGCACGACGCCCGAGCAGTTGTTGAGGATGTGCATAAAGGCTTCGTACTCACCATGCACGTCGCTCATAAAATGCTCGGTGCCTTTGGGCAGGTTGAGGATGGCCGAGAGATTGATGATTTCGGTAAACGCGGATTGTTCGGTGGGGAACTGTCTCGAAAGCAGGCGCAGATACTTGAAGTCTTGCGGGTTGCGATCGAATGCGACCATGAAACACCTTCCGATGGGGCTGGTAAAACTGATAAACAGCGTCAAACGTTTACCAGTATGCGCCGCTTTTGTTTCGATTTTGCGCCAGCGGCTGAATTGTCGGCTGAACGGTTTGGTAAATCGATTTAGTTGAGGTAGATATGGCGGTTGGGTGGAGACGACAGAGGGTGTTTTCTCAGATATTTATGCGTGGGGCCGGTGGAGACGATGGTGGTAAAGATGTTCACTATATTTGGTTCGATTTGGTAAATAGTGGACATATGTACCGCATGTAGGCTCACTGTGCGATAATTTGCGCAGCAATGAGTAAGGAGCCTCATATGAGTGATTTTGTCCTGACCTGTGAATCCGCCGCCGACCGAACCCGTGAGTTCTTTGAATCGCGCAATATTCCCGTCGCGTATTTTCATTACGAGATCGACGATGTTGTCTATACGGACGATCTGTATCAGTCGATTACGCCGGACGAGTTTTTTGCCCAGATTGCCGCGGGCGCCATGCCCAAGACGTCTCAGGTGAGCGTGGGCGAGTACGAGGAGTTTTGGGAGCCGTTTGTTGCCGAGGGTAAAGACGTGCTGCACCTGACGTTGTCGTCGGGTATTTCGGGCACGTATGGATCGGCCTGCGTCGCGGCGCAGATGCTCGCGGATCGCTATCCCCAGGGCGGCAAGGTGCGCGTCATCGATTCGCTGGGGGCGTCTTCGGGCTTTGGTCTGTTGCTGGAATATGCCGCCGACGTGCGCGATAGCGGGGCTTCACTCGACGAGACGGCCGCTTGGATTGAGGAGCATAAACTCAACCTGCACCACTGGTTCTTCTCGACCGATCTGTCGAGCTACCTGCGCGGCGGTCGCATTTCGGCCGCGAGCGCGATCATCGGCACGGCGCTCAAGATTTGCCCGCTTATGACGGTCGATTGCGAAGGTAAGCTGTCGCCACGTGAGAAGATTCGCACTAAGAAGCGCGCGATTTCCGAGATGGCTAAGACCATGATGGCACACGTGCTGGACGGTGCGGATTATTCGGGTAAGTGCATCATGTCGCACTCGGCGTGCCGCGAGGATGCCGAGGCAGTTGCGGCGCTGATTGAGGAACAGGTTCCGCAGCTTAAAGGCAAGATTGAGATCAATGACATCGGTACTCTGATTGGCTCGCATACCGGACCTGGTAAGGTGGCGCTCTTCTTTATGGGCGACAAGCGCGTGGATTAATTTGCCCCATCACGTCGCTGCATGATTGCTCAAACGAAAACGGCCCGTCTCACGTTTGTGAACTGCCTCCCATTTCTTGGACATGAGAAATGGGAGGCTTTCTTTATGCGCGT
>NZ_JAHONA010000029.1 GCF_019131995.1 Collinsella aerofaciens
AAACGGAATAGACGGACCGGCCGTCCGGCTGAGTCTGGGAAGAGGTGCCGGGCGGAGGGCGGAGCATGGCCACCGGACCCATCGAAACACATCTCCACCGTTCCTTCAACTGGGAAAACGGCGCCCCCGGACCCCAGGAGGGGCCGCGGGGGCGTTCAGCTAACTGCGGGAATGGCCTATTTGCTCAATGTGTTCGGCTGAGATCGGAAATCAACCCATTTGAACCATTCGGGCCTTGCTGCGTTTCAAGGGGGCTGGGCTGTCGGAACCGGCCAGACGGCTGTTAGTCAAACAGGCTCGGCATGTCGTTTTCCTTCATGAGGGCACCGGCAGAAGGCAGGCTCTGTGCGGTGAACTTCTCGGCCGAGACGCCGGCGCCAAGAATCTCCTCGGTTGTGCCGACGGTGGTGACCGAGCGGCCCTTCTTGGCCGTAAAGGCTTGGACGCCCTGCGTGTTGGTTGTCGTCTTGGTCTTGAGTAGCGACGTGTTGAAGTTCATCAAGCGATAGTCGCTCGAGACCAGCGCGATGTCGCGATCTTCCTTGAGCACCTGTGCATACAGCAGTTTGCTGCCGCCGTAGATGGCGTTCTTGAGGCGCTTGCGGTTGGTCTTGGTGACGTATCCAGAAAGCGCGACGCGCACCACGCGGCCGTTCTCAAAGACGAATAGCACGTCGGCCTTGTAGTCCTCGGGGTCGATGACCCAGATGACGCTCTCGTCGGGTTCCATCTCAAGATCGGTCGGCAGGTACGAGCCCAGCTGGGCCGACTTGGTGTCCTCAAACGCTGCGACCTTGCACTTGTACACCTGGCTCTTGTTGGTAAAGACCAGCAGCTCGTGGGTGTTGGAGGACGGGAACTCGATAAAGGGTCTGTCGCCGTCCTTGTACTTGAGCGTGGTCGCCTTCTTGAGCACGCGGTCCGTCATCTTCTTAAGGTAGCCGTCGCGCGAGAGCATGATGGTGACCGGGTACTCCTCGACCTCGGGCTCCAAGCTTACCTCGATAACCTCATGGGGTTCGATTCTGCCCGTGCGGCGCGGCATCACGTACTTCTTGTTGACCGCGGCCAGCTCGTCGCTGATGACCTTCTTGATGTTCTCCTCGCTGGAGAGGATCTCCTCAAGCTCGGCAATCTCGCCCTCAAGCTTGGCAATGTCCTTGGTGCGGTTGAGGATGTACTCCTCGTTGATGTTGCGGAGCTTAAGCTCGGCAACAAACTCGGCCTGGGTCTCGTCGATGTCGAAACCCTTCATAAGGTTGGGCACGACCTCGGCCTCGAGCTTGGTGCCGCGGATGATGGCGATCGCCTTGTCGATGTCGAGCAGAATCGCCTCGAGGCCGTGCAGCAGGTGCAGGCGCTCGGACTTTTTGCCCAGGTCAAAGTTAATGCGTCGACGCGTGGACTCAATACGCCACTTGACCCACTCGTGCAAGATCTGGCGCACGCCCATAACGCGGGGGTAGCCGTCGACCAGCACGTTGAAGTTGCACGAGAACGAGTCTTGCAGCGTGGTCGAGCGATAAAGCTTCGCCATGAGCTTGTCGGGGTCGACACCGCGCTTAAGGTCGATGGCGATGCGCAAACCCGAGAGGTCGGTTTCGTCGCGGATGTCAGCAATCTCCTTGACCTTGCCCTCTTTGGAGAGCTTAACGATGCGCTCGATAATGACATCGGTCTTGGTGGTGTAGGGGATCTCGTAGACCTCGATGATGCGCTCTTCGGGAATCCAACGCCAGCGGGAGCGAATCTGGAAGCTGCCAAGGCCGGTCTCGACGATCTTCTCCATCTCCTCGCGGCGATAGATAATCTCGCCGCCGGTCGAGAAGTCGGGCATGGGCATGTACTCGAGCAGGTCGCAGTCGGGATCCTGCAGGTAGTGCATCGTGGCGGTGCAGACCTCGTTGAGGTTGAAGCCGCAGATGTCGGACGCCATGGCGACACCGATGCCCTTGTTGGCTGAGACGAGGATATTGGGGAACGTGGTGGGCAGCAGGCGCGGCTCCTTCATGGCGCCGTCGTAGCTGTCGACGAAGTCGACCGGGTCCTTGTCGATGTCCTTGAAGATCTCGGCGCTGATGGGGGAGAGCTTGGCCTCGGTGTAACGCGAGGCGGCGTAGCTCAGGTCGCCCGAATAGTACTTGCCAAAGTTGCCCTTCGACTCAACGAACGGTGCGAGCAACGCCTCGTTGCCGGTTGCCAGACGCACCATCGTCTCGTAGATTGCGGCGTCGCCGTGCGGGTTGAGCTTCATGGTCTGGCCCACAATGTTGGCGCTCTTCTGGCGCTCGCCCTTGAGCAGGCCCATCTTGTACATGGTGTAGAGCAGCTTGCGGTGCGAGGGCTTAAAGCCGTCGATCTCGGGGAATGCACGCGAGACGTTGACGCTCATGGCGTAGGGCATGTAGTTGACCTCGAGCGTCTGCGTGATCGGCTGGTCGGTGACCTCGGAGTGCAGGCCGATGACGTTCTCGGCGTTGACCTGCTTTTTCTTTGGCTGGTTCTTCGTCTTCTTCTTTGCCACGATTTCCTCTTGAACTTCTTATGGGCCGTCGTTATCGATTTGCTGCTACTGCAGGTCCAGCTGGTCCAGGTATTCCTTGCCGTGCTCGGAGATATGGCGCTTGCGGCCTGCCTCGTCGTTGCCAAGCAAAAGGTTGAACATGGTTTCCATTTTGGTGACGTCCTCGGGCTCCACCTTGATCAGGCGGCGCGTCTCGGGGTTCATGGTGGTGAGCCACATCATGTCCGGATCGTTCTCACCAAGACCCTTGGAGCGGTTGATGGAGCACTTTTGGTCGCCAATCTCCTTGAGGATGCCGTTCTTCTCGAGCTCGGTGTAGGCAAAGTAGGTCTTCTCTTTGCAGTTGATCTCGTAGAGCGGCGACTCGGCGATATACACGTAACCTTCGTCGATAAGCGTGGGCACCAGGCGGTAAAGCATGGTGAGCACGAGCGTGCGGATGTGGTAACCGTCGACGTCGGCGTCCGTACAGATGATGACCTTGTTCCAGTTGAGGTTGTCCAGGTCAAAGGCACCAAGGTTTTTGATGCGCTTGTCCTTGATCTCCACGCCGCAGCCCAGCACGCGCATGAGGTCCATGATGATGTCGGACTTAAAGATGCGCGGATAGTCCTCCTTCAGGCAGTTGAGAATCTTGCCGCGGACGGGCATAACGCCCTGGAACTCGGCATCGCGCGAGGTGCGAATGGCGCCTGCTGCCGAGTCGCCCTCTACGATGTAGATCTCGCGGCGGCTCTTGTCCTTGGAGCGGCAGTCGATGAACTTCTGCACACGGTTGGCCATGTCGGTCTTCTGCTGCAGGTTGGTCTTGATGCTCTGACGCGTCTTCTCGGCGTTCTCGCGCGAGCGCTTGTTGATGAGCACCTGTTCCATGATCTTGTTGGCGGCGTCTTTGTTCTCGATCAGGTAGGTCGAGAGGCGCTCCTTAAAGAAGGCCGTCATGGCCTGCTGGATAAAGCGGTTATTGATGGCCTTCTTGGTCTGGTTTTCGTAGGACGTCTGGGTGGAGAAGCAGTTGGTCACCAGCACCAGACAGTCCTGGACGTCCTGCCACTTAATGCCGCTCTCGTTTTTGTTGTACTTGCCTTGTTGCTTGATGTAGGCATCGATGGCGCTGGTCAGAGCGCTACGGGCCGCCTTCTCGGGTGAGCCGCCGTTCTCGAGCCACGATGAGTTGTGGTAGTACTCCTGCATCATGAAGGTGCGCGAGAAGCACATGCACGCGGTGATTTTTACGTTGTAATCGGGCAGGTCCTCGCGATCGCGACCGCGACGGTCGGCCTCGATAAAGAAGGGCTCGGTAAGGTAGTCGGTACCGACCTTCTCGAGCACGTAGTCCTCGATGCCCTTGGGATAGCAAAAATCCTCTTCGGAAAACTCGCCATCGTCACCTTCGATGCGCAGGCGGAAGGTCACGTTAGCGTTGACCACGGCCTGACGGCGCATGGTTTCGCGATACCAATCGTGGGGAATGCTAATCGAGGTAAAGACCTCAAGATCGGGGCGCCACTTGATAGTGGTGCCGGTGCGGTTCTCGTCGCTGGGCTCAATCTCGAGTGCCTTCTTCTTGGCGCCGACAACCTTGCCCTTCTTAAAGTGTAAGGAGTACTTGTTACCGTCACGCCAGACGGTAACGTCCATGTACTCGGAAGCGTACTGGGTCGCGCACGAGCCCAGGCCGTTGGTGCCGAGCGAGAAGTCGTAGTCGCCGCCCTGGTTGTTATTGTATTTGCCGCCGGCGTAGAGTTCGCAGAAGACGAGCTCCCAGTTAAAGCGCTTCTCGGAAGGGTTCCAGTCGAGCGGGCAGCCGCGGCCATTGTCCTCTACCTGGATAGAGCCATCGCGAAAGGCGGTAAGGGTGATGAGCTTGCCGTAGCCCTGGCGCGCCTCGTCAACGGCGTTGGACAGGATCTCGAAGGCGGCATGCGCGCAGCCATCGAGTCCGTCCGAGCCAAAGATGACAGCGGGGCGCAGACGTACGCGCTCCTCGTCCTTGAGCTGGCGGATGCTGTCGTTACCATAGTTTGCGGTGTTTTTTGCCATACTCGCTCTCTCGGTGCTCCTTTGCTGCGTTTAAGTCATATAGATAGCCAAGGTAGCATAGCCCAGCCCGTGGGCGATTCCAACCAACACGAAATCCATCGAACAATCGTTCGGAATTTGGTGGAACAGCGTTTACTCGGACAAAACCGAGTCGGTTCTGTCCGGGTAAGTTTGAAAACGGTCGAATGCGTCCTGCTGCGTTTGCGGTTGGATGCGTTTGTCAAAAACGTGCCATGCGGATTGTTGGTTTGAATCGAACATTGGGACAGGCGTCTCGTTTTATGGGCCGAGGGCGTGCGTATATGAGTCTTTTTGGTCCATAGGGGATGCTGGGCGGTTGCTAGTTGGGCCACGGGTCACTTCGCCGGCGCTGCTTCTTGCCATACACTCATAGTGGAAGCCGATGCCACGGAGTCGACTTGCGATTCGGGCAACGGATGAGCGGCAAGCCGAAAGGAGCGGTGAGGATGATGAAGCCCGTGACAAGGAAGCTGCTGTTAGGAATTCCCACCGTGACGCTTTCGGCTGTGTTGGCGTGTACACTTGCCGGCTGCGGCGGTAATGCGCCAAGTGGCTCGGGCGGGAGCGCACCTGTGCAGGAGAAGTCCAAGAAGGCCAAGGCCTATGATTCGCAGACGGTCGAGGTGGCAGGCATTACCTATGAGTCGGTGGCTCACGGTACGTTCTATCGCGGCGACGCTAAGCTGCAGGACGGCTTTTACCTGCACGTCAAGATCACCAACAACAATGCAGAGAACAGGACGTTTGACTCCTTTAACGTGCATGCTGCCCAGGGCGATCTCGAGGCAGGCGACCCGTTGTTTACTTCCGGCAAGGCGGCCGTGCTCGATTACGTTGCAAGCGAGGCTCCCGATGAGCTTCACGAGGGCACCGATCTTTCCGAGAGGCCAGATATCGGTCCGGGCGAGACTGTTGAGTACGTGTATTTCTGGGCGCCCAAGACGGCGTACTACGGGCCCATCACTGTCGAGTTCGTAGATGCTTACGCCCCCGCCAAGAATCATGAGGCCATGCACTTTGACACCACGGGGTGCGAGACCAAGGAGTTCAAGGCGGCCGGCGGTGTGGCCGATTCTGGTGACGCGGCCAATATGACCGGCATCGATTGCGCATCGTACAGTATCGAGGCCGCCGATGGGTACACGCTGGATTCGTCCAACGAAGAGCACGAAAAGGCAGACTTCTTCCACGACGAGACTGGAGGACGCCTGCACATCAGTATCTTCCCGCGTTCGCCGGAGGAAGAGGTTGCAAGCCTGGAGCAGGTCTACGAAGGCAAGGAGACAACAACCGACCAGGTCGAGTACAACGGCGTAACGTGGCTGCGCTTTACTGGTCCCGACAACGGTCATACGCTGTTTGCGACGGCTCCCGCAACGGGTGAAACCGTCCGCGTGTCGATCGGCTGGAAGATCGACTGGGATGCTGCCGTGCCCATGATGGAGGCACTGAAGCTCAAGTAGCGGACTGCGATTCCCGTGTCAGGCGACTCAGGGCTGGCTCAGAGTTATCGGGGCCAGCCCTTTTTGGTGCTCGATGAGCCGAGTCGGCGTCTCTCACAAAAGTAACTAGGGGCTAGCGAGGTCTATCCGAATTGGCCTCATTGGCGGTGTCGGTTTCGAGCGCCGTGCGGCGGGTGCTGTAGGCGACAAGGCCGGCACCAGCTGCGGCGAGTGCTGCTGCGGCTGCCGTAAGGGGAGCGTTGACATCGCCCGTGCCCGCAAGCGCGCCCGCTTTTCCGGAGCGCTTGTTATTGCCGTGATCCTTGCCGCTGCCAGATCCACTGCCGCCACCGGAGCTGCTTCCGCCGGAGCCACCTCCACTCGTGCCGCTATCGCCGTCGACCGTCATCGGGGCGTCGTGAAGTCCTGTCGTATCCGCGCTGTCGCATACGCCGACCTGAACTTCTGAGCGTTCGCATGCCGCGTCGGACACATGAAGCTCGTGCAGTACGGCACCCAGCGCCGAGTTTGCGCCCGGTCGAATTTCCTCGAGCGTTACGGGATCGAGCGCCACCAGATTACGCGCCTTCGCATACAGCGTTACGCGTTTGCCCACTTCGTCGCTCCAACTCTCGGGGATGGCGAAGCTCATACGGAACTGTGCCGTGCAACCCGGTGCCAGCACGGCGTTGCCGTTGTCGGCTACCAGCGGGTGCGTTGCAAAACGCGTCCCCAGCGTCTCGAGCGCGTACTTCACGTGCGCCATGTCGTTGGCCGAAGTATCCTCGGCAAGCTCTGGATCGTAGATCGAAGCCATGCGCGCGTTCGCTCCGAATCCGATGGATGCGTTGGAGAACGGCTGGCTGGAGCCCTCTCGGTACAGATCGATCGTGCCGGCGGTCAGCAGGGTGTTACCGTCGTTTCGCACCGTGACCATGAAGGATTCGCCTGCTGCTCCGGGCACCACCGCGCCCGGGGTAGCGACCGCGCCCGTCGGAGTGGCACACGCCACCAAAGGCACTTCGATGCCGTGCAGCTCTGCCTCGCTCTTCTCCGCGCTCACAATGTGCGTGGCGAGCGCGGAGAGCATGCCTCCCGACGTCAAAAATGTCGTTATCTGATCGACGGGATGGTCCAGCTCGCACATCACGAACGGCTCCGTGAACAGATCGCCTGCCAAGGTGCTGGCGAAGATGCGGAAGTGCTTGCCCATCACTGCTACCGGGTTGCCTTCTTCGTCGTAGGTTTGTCCCACCTTGCCATCGGTGTTCTCTACATAGAGCACGCACCTGCCGTTGTTGCTTACGCTAAACGATGCCGGGCCACAGCCTGCGGCACCCACAGGCTGCGTTGCAAATGCCGATGCGTCTCGCGTCCAAGTGATATGCTGCAGTTGTTCGTTGACGGTTGCCAAAAAGCCCGAATGTTGTGGCCACGGCACCGCACGGGGTACCGTGGCGTCTGGTGGCATAACGCCCCAGCCTGCAATGGACTGGCCGATCACGGCGTACGATGCGCAGCCGCAACCGTCTGCAGTCTCGTACGCAACGGGCACCACCATTTTGCCGTTGATATTCTCGGGCTCGCCCAGCTCGATACTCGACGGTGCTTGTGGAAAGCGGAGAACTTGGCGGAACGTCAGGCTGTCGCCCGAAACGTCCGACCACAGGGTAAAGCACTCCAGCGCAACCTCAGCCTCGCTGCCGAGCGCCTTTTCTGCGGTGCTTCCACGGCGGTGGAGATAGGCACCCGACAGGCGTCCGTCGACCAGCGTCTTGCCCACCGTGATGCGCGGGCACTGCAGGCAATGGTAACCGTCCTCCTGCAGGCGCCCGCGCGAGATGCTGCGCCACGACGTGTGCGATATCACGCGAACTTCGCTATTACTTATGCGCAGGCGCACAACGGACAGTATGCCGGATGTGCTCGCCGCATCGAAAAGGGTGTTGTCGCCGGCGGGGCGCTCGCCCGAGACCAGCAGCACGTAGGCGTCCTGGTTTCCTCTTCCGTCCGTATATTCCACCACGTCGAAGTCGTAATCGTATATGCCGTCGCGTTCCACGTCGCCCTCGCCAAAGCCAAGGGGGAAGTCCACGGGCGTGGGGGCAGACCACGTGCCGTTTGCCTTTGTGTGTACCACCAGGCGCGAGCGGCCATTGTCGCCGTAGCGCACCGAGGCGATACGGAACAGGCATTCTACGCCGGCAATCATTGCCAACTTCATGTGAGCTTCGCTGAGCACGCCAGTAAACAGCACGTTGTCGCTCGAGGGCTTGATGCCGCCACGCTCGTCCTCCGATACGCCGGCAGAATTGGCGTTGGGGTCCGCAACGGCGTTCGTCGCCTGCCCGATATAGGTGTACTCGTACATCGGCGCGGCGTTTTCGCCGTTCTCTATCAGTGCATGGACGAAATGCTCGATCTGTCCCGTGTCGTCGCTTTCTGCATCTGCCTCGAGCTCAATGCGCGTGACCGCTTGATCCCAATCGCGCACGACAGACGCGACGTTTACAGCAGTGGCCTTAACCTCGGCGCGTGCGAGCAGCTCGGCGTTGGTGACGATGGTGGCCGATGCGATAAATTGCGGCACGCCGCCCGCCTTGATGTTGTCGGGCGTGCCGAAGCGGGCATCCAACGTGTAAGGCGTATCCCCACCCAATGCGAGCTCAGAGCGCTGGAGCACATACTGGTTGCCATTGTTCACCGACATATTCCACGAATCGAGGAGTGTGGGCCACGACCCCGACCAAGCCTTGGTGGTCCACTTGAACATTACGAACTGGAGTATCACATCGACATCGACGTCTGCACCTACGCGCAGTCGCGGAAGCTGGTGTCCATCTGCCTTCTCGTACCCAATGAACAGCGTGAGGGACGCGGCGCCGCGTACGGCAGACGAAGCGACGCCTGCAACGCCGGCGCCAAAGGTGACGGCAAGCCCGATCTGGATGGTGAACGAGCCCGAGGTGTTTGAATAGTCGAGCGAAATGTTTTTAAAAAATGCCGCGCCGCTGCCGTGCGTGTGGGCACCCACGGCGAGCGCCAGCTTCGCCAGCACCCAGGGGTTGACGTTTAGGAAAAACGGCACCGGTCCTAGGGTAAACTGCTCGGTCCAATTGAGGTCGGTTCTTACCTGGAAGAGGGCCTTAATATTGCCGTATGCGGGGTCGTTGTTGTTACCCCAGGTTTTGCCCACCCAATCGTAGGCGAGCGAGCCGTACAGCTGTGTGGCGATATCCATCGTGAACAGCAGCGTGCAATGGTGGCGAAGGAGCTTGGTGTTTCTTGGATCGGTGCCCGAACCGGCACTCATACTCTTGTACTGATTCCACTTCCCCTCCATCTCGTCGAGGTAGCGGTTTGCCTGCTTGGCGCCCGACTCACGTGGCGATTTCTTCCAGTATTCCGGATCAGGGTTGCCCGAATCGTTCATGTAGCTGGCTGGTTTGTATCCTCCGCCAAACAGCACGTACCCGGCAAACGAGAAATCGAACAAAATGGGGAACGAGGGAATCCAGCACGTGAACTTATTGCCGCCGATGCCGGGAAACGCCGCTGGGAAATCAAACGGAGTGACCTCTTGGTCCATGGTAGTGGGGACGATAGTGGTCGAGCCCGATTCCGCCTTTGCGGCCGGCGCAGTAACAACGGCCATAGGGGATGAGAGCGTGTAGGTTTTGCCCTGGTAGTCGAGGATAAAGCGCAGCTTGCACCCTTCTTCCAGAAGGCCCGGTGCCGCATCGAGGAACGTGTCTTCGAGCGTGAACGTCGCCAGATTATCCGCGTCCGATGCGCTGGCCTTGACTTGGCCAATCTGCGTGACGGTTTCGGGTGAGCTGCCCGCGGCAGGCGCTACTTTGTTGATGCGCAGCGTTGCCTGTCCACCCTGTGGTAGATGTGCCTGCACGGTAAAGGCGTGCGTATCGGGCTGTTCGTTTGCCGTGTCGTCCTTTGGCAATGCCATGAACGTGTCTTCAGCGTACTGGATGTCCCATTCGTCGAATGTGAGCTGGCGGAAGTACGGCTCGCCGTCGGAAAGCGGACGCGTGGGCGCGGTTATGGCGGTGCCGCCCTGGATACGTGCAAGGGGAATCTCGACATCACGGTAGCCCGCCATGCTAATGGAGATGCCGCCGTTAAAGTCGTACGCGTCGAGAAGCGTTGCCTCGTCCACGTAGCCTTCCGAAAGAGGGGCGACCTCAAAGATGGCCGTGCCCTCGTCGTCGGTAGTGGCGGAGAGCTGCTTGCCCGCGGCATAACGCGACGCGAGCGTGACCTGGGCTCCCTTGATGGGCATATTCTTGTTGGCGACGTCGACCACGACCACACCAAACATGGTGCGCGAGAGAACGAGCACCTTGAAGGGGTCTTCTTCGTCGGCATAGGCCTCGGTGGGGATGAATGGCAGTATGAAGGCGTTTGCGCTGCCCGGCACGCGAGGCAGCATGATGCCTGCCAGCGAGGATGCTCCGGCGATAAGTAACGAACGGCGATCAAGCATTTTGGGCTCCCATCCCGCAAATATCGGAGGAAATAATCCAATTTTGCGAGAAGGTGCCCCGTGGCGGTAGTGCCGTTCAAGAGTCAAAATGTCCAAATTAATTGAGCGAAGCGCCGGGTTCCGGAACGCGTTCGATGCGCTTGGCAGCCCGGTTGCTAACGCAACATATGCGCGACCAGCTCGGCGCGTGTGCCGATGCCAAGCTTTGCGTATACGCCGGATAGGCGGTTTTTGACGGTGCCCGGCGATACTCCCATGTGGCGTGCGATTTCGGCGTTGGTCCACCCGCGACAGGCGAGCATGGCCATGGTGAATTCCGTGGTCGTTAGATCGTCGGCCACGTCCTCGCCCGAATCGGGGTTGTGGATGCGCCGCCAGCCGTAGCTGAATCGATACGTAATCTCGATGATGCGTGCGAAGTCGTCAGGGTATTGCGTTTTTAGACACGCCTCGATAAGCCCCTGCAAAAGGCCGTGGTGCTCGCCGATGAGTTCGATAAGGCCGTCGGGACGCGCGATGTTCCAAGTGGCTCCGAAGTGTGCCTTTGCGGCGTCGATGTCCTTGAGGCTCATGCAGGCCATGGAAGCCGACAGGTGCAGGAACAGCTCCGAGATGGGATAACTCCCCTGTTTCATGATCAGGGCATTTTCCGCCATGCCCAGACTGCGGCCGTATTCGCCACGCAGATACAAGGCGTGCGCCATCACGTAGCTGGCGAACAGGCGCAGGCCTTCGGGCAGATGCGCCGCAAGCGGATAAAACTCTTCGGCGGAATGCGGGGAAGGCAAGTGCAGCAGGACGCTCGCGGCGGAGGCGAATAGGATATGCGTTGCGTGGACGGCGGGCGATTCCTCGTCAGTTGGCGTATCGAGGATGCCCGCAAGGCAACGGCGGGCATCGGCGATACGATTGAGCGACAGACTGGCATATCCGCAGATAAGGCATGCGGAATAGCGCAGTGCGGGGTCGGTGGCGTCAAGATAGGGTCGTGCCGTCTTGGCAGCGAGGGTGGCCTGTCCGCGAAAGTACAGCGCTTCTGCCGTGGCGATGGTGCGCGAATCGGGGTCGGAAATGCCTGCAACCGCAGCGTCAATCTGCCCCGGCACAAAGGCAGTGCACATCAACGGCATGGGAATGCGCGGGTAGCCATCGCAGTCCATCTTCCATCTCCCATCAGGTGGCAACAATGCAGCAATTGTACTCCTGTTGCTCGGGACCCCTCTCGTTTTACTGTTCGGTTAACGCTGCGGATCGTTTTGGAAGGCTTACGAGCATGGTGGTTCCGTTCTCGGAACTTGTTTCGACCTCTACCGTGCCACCGTGAAGCGCTGCAATCTCCCAAACAAGCGCTAGCCCGAGTCCTGCGCCGCCGTATGCTCTGCTGCGGGATTTGTCTAGACGAAAGAACGGCTGGAAGATGCTCTCTCGGTACTGCTTGGGTATTCCCGGGCCCTCATCTTTGACTCGCAGGAGCACGTGGCTGTCGCTGCCGCTGATGGAGACGTTGACAGTCGAGCCGGAGCGGCTGTAACGGATGGCGTTTTCGACCAGATTAAACACCAGCCGATAGAGGAGCGTATCACTTCCGATTGTCAAAGCGTCTCCGGCGCAATCGAGGGTTACGTCCTTATTCTCGGCAAGCGGCGCAAGGTCGGTGAGGACCTCTTCGGACAAGGGACCAAGTTCAACAGCGTCCTCGCAAGGAACGCTGCGGAGCTCACTCATCTCGAGCAATACCTTGGTCATTCGAGACATGCGCTCGGTTTGTTCTTGTAGCAGGCCGAGCAGCTCGGCTGTTTCGGGTTGCAGACCGGAGCGCTCGGAGATGAATAGTTCAATCTGTGCTTGCATAAGGGCGAGCGGGGTGCGCAGCTCGTGTGCGGCGTTGCCGGTAAACTGACGCTGCGCAGAGAACCCTTCGCCAAGACGGGCGATCATGTCGTTGAAAGAGGCGCTGCATCGCTGTAGCTCGGTGGGCACATCTTCACTGAGTCTGATTTCGCTTAGGTTGTCAGGCTGCACACGCTCAACCTGGGCTGCAAAAGCCCGTAGCGGTTTGAGTGCACGGCCGCTCGCAAAGTATGCCAGCGCGCCGCCAAGGAGTGTGACTCCAGCCGTGATGTACCAGGTTGTCGTGCCAAAAGACTCTTGTGCGTCGTTTACGACGATCGTGACCTTGTCATCGGGGGTCGCTTTCGTTGGGTCGAACGCCTGGGGCGAATCTTCGCCGGTTGCGTTAAAGGCCGAGATGTTACTGCCGATGGCATCCATGTAGCGCATGCCCGTATAGCCGACCAGGCAGTTTGTCAGCACGCATGCTGCACACGTGAGCAGTGCCGTCATAATCGTTATGCGCCATTGCAGGGAAAGCCTTTTCATTCGCTATCCTCCATAACGTAGCCCTCTCCAATCCGATTGCGAATCGGGTCGTATCCCAAAGCGCTGCGCAACTTTTTTCGGAGCGACGAAATATGAACGCGGGTTGCGTTGCTAAAGCTGTTCACGCTGCTATCCCAAACGTGCTCGATAAGCTCCTCTTGACTTACCGGACGCCCCTGATTAAGCATCAGGTATTCCAAGATTCCCGTTTCCTTGCGCGTAAGAGATAAAGCCTCGCTGTTCACGGAAGCGATGCGCGCCTTGGTGTCAAAGCGGAGCTTTCCGCAGGTTAAAACTATGTCGCTTTGTGTAAAGCATCTGAGGGTAAGGCTGCGAATCCTTGCCGCAAGCTCGTCCAGATGAAACGGCTTGGTGAGGTAATCGTTGGCGCCGGCATCGAGTCCGGCGACTTTATCTGATACTTCGCCACGTGCGGACAGAATCAGTACCTTAGTCTCGCAGTCAGTTTTCCTAAGTTCCCTGAGCACGGTCATGCCATCGATACGGGGAAGGTTGAGGTCGAGTACCACGAGGTCAAAGACTTCGACGCCCAGCAGGTCGAGCGCCTCCTGTCCATCGTGACAGCAGTCGACGCTGTACGCCAAGTTTCGCAAACTGCGCGCGATTGCATCGCACAGTGCTCGCTCGTCTTCGACGATCAAAATACGCATAACAGTCTCCTTGCACATTCCAAATCGCGCTTAACACGGATTTTATAGTCGATATGGTCCAATGGTCGCGTAACGAAAGGAGTGGTCGTGTTGTTCAAAGCGGTAAAACCCGTGGTACAGGTCGCTTTGTTGATCGTCGGAATTGCCATGGTGTGCTTTGGCGTTATGCGTGGCGAGGCGGATGCCGTGCTGGCCAAAGCGATTAGGCTGTGCTTGGAGTGTATCGGAATTGGATAAAAGAGAAAACACTGCGTCGCATGTTTTGGCCCGATTTCGCGGATTCATTCAGGCGGCGGCGACGCTGGTCACCAATATTCACCTGCCAAACTTTGCCAAAGGCGGCATCTATCAGGGCGCGGGAAAAACAGTCTGCGTACCTGGACTTAATTGCTATTCGTGCCCCGCGGCATCGGGTGCGTGCCCCATCGGGTCGTTCCAGTCGGTGGTGGGTTCATCCAAGTTCAACTTTTCTTACTACGTCACCGGTACGCTCATTTTGCTCGGCGTGCTGCTGGGACGCTTTGTATGCGGCTTTCTGTGCCCGTTTGGCTGGCTTCAGGAGCTGCTTCACAAGATTCCCGGCAAAAAGTTCTCCACGAAAAAGCTCAAGCCGCTCACGTACATCAAGTACGTCGTGCTGCTGTTTGCCGTGGTGCTGCTGCCCGTCTTGGTGGTCAACGATGTGGGGATGGGCGACCCGTTCTTTTGTAAGTACATCTGTCCGCAGGGCGTACTCGAGGGCGCCATTCCACTGGCCATTGCCAACGCCGGCATTCGATCTGCGTTGGGACATCTCTTTACTTGGAAACTTGCCGTTCTCATTGCCGTGGTAGTGCTGAGTGTTTTGTTCTACCGCCCCTTCTGCAAATGGATTTGTCCACTCGGTGCATTCTATGCGCTTATGAATAGGGTGTCCCTACTGGGGATTCGGGTTGACGCATGCAAATGTGTCTCGTGCGGCAAGTGCTCAAAGGTTTGTCAGATGGACGTTGATGTGGTCCGCGCGCCCAATCATGCCGAATGTATCCGGTGCGGAAAGTGCATCGGGGCCTGTCCCGTCGATGCCATCAGCTATCGCTATGGCCTGGATGTGTCGGCGGAAAAGCTCCCCTTGACCGCCGATAAAAAGTAAACAAGCTTCGACAAAACGGAGGAATGACTATGAAGCTTTCTAAGATTGCGGCCCTGTTTATGGTGCCGGTGCTGGCCTTGTGTCTTGTGGCGTGTTCGGCGCCTGGTGGCAATGCGAGCGAATCTGCGGGCTCCGATCCTAAGATCGCAGAACTCACTGCGCAGAAGCCGACCAATGCCGACGAGGCTGCCGAGCTGTATGCGAAGCTCATGCAAAAGGAGAACGAGATCTTTTCGAGTGATAACGCGCTGTGGGAAAAGGTATTCAATGCGGCAAATAAAGACTCGGCAATGATTGAGGACGGCAGCAATTACGGCGATTATCTGCTCAAGACCATCGACGGCGCCAAGGATGAGTTCACGGCGGATGAGCTTAAGACACTCAAGGCCGGTGCACAGCAGATTAAGGAGATCGAGGACAAGCTCGAGAGCCTGGAGAAGGAGTTCCCCGGCTGTGGAAGCACGCCGAGTGCAGGCGAGAGCGTCGACGCTTCGACCGCTGGCATGACGGCTGGTGCCAATGCTTCGAGCGAGGCGACGAAGTTCCCCAGCTTTACGGGCAAAGACCTGGATGGCAACGATGTGAACAGCGACGAGCTGTTCTCTAAGAACAAGGTCACCGTCATGAACTTCTGGTTCACCACTTGCAAGCCGTGCGTGGGCGAGCTGGGCGATCTTGAGAAGCTGAATCAGGAGCTTGCCGAGAAGGGCGGCCAGGTCGTGGGCGTCAATTCCTTTACGCTCGATGGCAACAAGGGCGAGATTGCAGATGCCAAGGACGTGCTGAGCAAGAAGGGCGTGACGTATAAGAACGTCTGGTTCAAGTCGGATAGCGAGGCCGGTAAGTTTACGTCAAATTTGTTCTCGTTCCCGACGACGTATGTCATCGATCAGAATGGCAACGTCGTAGGGGATCCAATCGTGGGAGCCATCAGCTCCGCCGAGCAGCGCGCAGCACTCGACAAGCTTATTGACCAGGCGATTGCGAATAGCGAGCAGTAAAAAACACGTAAAGCATCGCGAGGATCGTGTGTCGCTGTGCGGAGTAGTCCGCTGCCTTTCAAGATAATCTCCACCATATAGAGGCCCCACTTGGGGCCTCTTTTTTGGGTGCCGTTCCGTTCGTTTTTTGGCGCGGTTCCCTACATTCCTCACTGGTGTCGGTGAAAAATGGGGATAGAGTAGGACAAACGCGTCGAATACGAACGGCGGGGGAGAGTGGGCGAGTGCGCCCGCGTGGGAGAGGTTGCCGTCCATGTTGGAGCTCAAAGGTATTTGCAAAAGATACGTTACGCAGTCGTTTACGCAGGTGGCGCTCGACAGCGTAAGCCTGTCTTTTCGCGATAACGAGTTCGTGGCCATTCTGGGTCCCTCGGGCTCGGGCAAAACTACGATGCTCAACGTTATCGGCGGGCTCGATCATTTCGATTCTGGCGACCTGCTGATCGACGGTATTTCGACTAAGGATTTTCTCGATCGCGATTGGGATGCCTACCGCAACAACCGCATCGGCTTTGTTTTCCAAAGCTATAACCTCATTCCGCATCAGACCATTTTGGAAAACGTGGAGTTGGCGCTTACGCTCACGGGCGTGGGGCATGCCGAGCGCCGCCAGCGTGCGCGCGAGGCGTTGGAGAAAGTCGGCCTGGGCGAGCACGTTAACAAGCGCCCGAGCCAGCTATCGGGCGGACAGATGCAGCGCGTGGCCATCGCCCGCGCCCTGATTAACGATCCCGAGATCGTGCTGGCAGACGAGCCGACCGGCGCTTTGGACTCAACGACATCCGTACAGGTCATGGATCTGCTCAAGGACGTGGCGCGCGACCGCCTGGTTATCATGGTCACGCACAATCCCGAGCTGGCGTACCAATATGCCACGCGCATTGTCAACCTGGCGGACGGCAAGATCACCGACGATTCCGATCCCTTCGATGTCGCTGACGCCACGCGCCGCGAGGCCAAGCCTACGCGCAAAACCTCGATGAGCTTTGTGACGGCGCTGGGGCTTTCTGCCCGCAACCTTATGACCAAGAAGGGTCGCACGGCCATGACGGCCTTTGCGGGCTCGATTGGCATTATCGGCATTGCGGCGATTCTGGCGCTGTCCAACGGCGTAAACGGCTACATCAAAAAGGTCGAGGAGGATACGCTTTCGAGCTACCCGCTCACCATTTCCAAGCAGGATTACGACCTGTCGTCCATGATGGGCGGACAGGGGGCTGCGGATGACGAGGCGTCCAACGGCGAGGATTTATCCGACGGTACTGGTGGCAAAGCTAAGGGAACCGATAAAATTCCCGTGGTCACGGCCGTAAAGGATATGTTTGCGAGCGTTAAGTCCAACGACATGACGAGCTTTAAGGCATGGCTTGACGACGGCGGCGATGGTATCGACAAAGAGGTCAACGCCATCCAGTATGGCTACGGCGTGACGCCAGTTGTCTATCGTTCGAGTAAGGGTGACGAGAAGCCCGTCCGGCTGGTGCCCAACGCTATGACCGAGGCCATGAGCGGAGGCGCAAGTTCGGCGGCAACGGTGAGCATGGAATCCATGGGAACCTCGGTCTTTAACGAGATGATCGACGACCAGAGTCTGCTCGACAGCCAGTACGATGTCGTCGCTGGCCATTGGCCTACGTCCGCCAACGAAGCCGTGATGGTGCTTTCGAGCCGTGGCACGGTGGGCGATTACACGCTCTACAGCATCGGTGCGCTGGATATTGATGAGCTCAATGACCTGGTTAACAGCGCCATGGCGGCCGACGGTGGGGTCGAAACGCCCGAGACCGGCACCGACTTTACCTACGACGATGCGCTGTCCACGACGTTTAAGGTGTTGTCGCCGGCCGATGCCTATCGCAAAAACGAAGAGACCGGCATGTGGACTGACATGTCTGGCGACGCCGACTTTATGACGGCCAAGGTTGCCGACGGTATTGACGTGCACATTGTGGGCGTGGTGCGACCTAACGAGACCGCCAACGCGAGCGCGTTGTCTCCGGGCATTGCCTATACGCATGCTCTGACTCGCCAGCTTATGGAGCGCGCCGCCGATTCGCAGATTGTGCAAGAGCAGCTTGCCCACCCCGAGACGGATGTCTTTACGGGCAAGTCTTTCGATGAGCTGCAAGGCGAGGCCAAACAAGGTGTGGATCTGGGCAGCATGTTCAGTGTGGACGAGGCGGCGCTCAAGAGCGCGTTCTCGTTCGATGCGTCTGCGCTTTCGGGTGCGGCCGGCGGCATGGACCTTTCTGGTATCGACTTATCCGGGCTGGACATTGACCTTTCGGGCGTTGGGAAGGACATCGACTTCAGCGACATCATGGCAAAAGCGCCAACTCCAGATTTCTCGGGTATCTTTGACGGCCTGGAGCTCACACCCGAGCAAATGCAGCAGGTGGGAACGCTGGCCAACCAGCTGTTTGAGGGCTTTTTGCAGTCTGATCAGTTTAAGGCGCTGACACCCGATGATCTTAAGGACGCGTCAAAGCTTGCCGCCGCGTTCTCGACGTATCTTGAGAGTGATACGGCAGCCCAGCAAATCCTGGCCCAGCTCAAAGCGCTCGGCGGCGATGCCCTGGCCGAGCGCCTGCAGCAGGCGATGACCGACTATGTGCAAAAGCAGCTGGCTCCGTATCTGCAGCAGGCTATGGACCAGGTGATGAAGACAATCAGCGAGCAGATTGCGACGACCGTATCGTCCCAGCTTAAGGCGGGCGCGGCGGGGCTCATGGACCAGATGGCGACGCAGATGTCTTCGAGTTTTGCCAGCCTGGCGAGCGCCATGCACGTGGATGCGAGCGCCTTTGCCAATGCCGTTCACTTCAACATGGACGCCGAGGACCTGAGCTCGCTCATGATGAGTTACGCCAAGGCGTCGAAGCTCACCTACGACAACAATCTGACCACGTTGGGCTATGCGGATGAGGCCGACCCCATCTCGGTCAAGATTTTCCCGCGTGACTTTGAGGCCAAGCAGCGCGTACTCGACCATATCGATGCGTACAACAAGCAGGTCAAAGCCGCCGGCCACGACGAGCGGGCAATCTCGTACACCGACTACATGGGCATCATCATGGGTTCGGTGACCGACATCGTGAACACCATCAGCTTGGTGCTCATCGCATTCGTGAGTATCAGCCTGGTGGTGAGCTCCATCATGATCGGCATCATCACCTACATCAGCGTGCTGGAGCGCAAAAAGGAGATCGGTATCCTGCGCGCGATCGGCGCGTCGAAGCGCAACGTGGCCAACGTATTCAATGCCGAGACCTTTATCGAGGGCCTCATCGCCGGCGTCTTTGCCATTGTCGTCGTGGTGCTTGTGAGCTTTCCGGTTAATGCCTGGGCACTTGCTGCCAAGCAGGTACCCAATCTGATGAGCCTGCCCGTGCAGGATGCGCTGGCGCTCATCGCGATCTCGGTGGTGCTGACGGTCGTCGCTGGCTTGCTGCCGGCCCGCAGCGCGTCTAAGAAAGACCCCGTAGAGGCTCTGCGCTCGGAATAATGTGACAAAGGGGCTGTCCCTTTGCCACATGGGGGAAGGGGCAGCCCCCCTCCTGCGCCTAGCTCGTTTTACCCATCAACGTGATACGGATGCTTGGATGGGTGTACTCGTCAAACTCGTCCTCGGGATCCGTGTCAAACGAGTAATACGCTTTGACGGGGTCGTCGCTCGTCCTGATGGAGATTCTCTCGTAGAGCGAACCGTTCAAGAAAGCCTGCCTAAACTCTTCGGGGAGCTTTTGCGGTGCTAGGAGCTCGGGGCTCACGGTCTTGACGTCTGCGGTTTGGACGACAGAGGAAAGCTCGTCAAAGTCGAGCTCGATGCGGGCGAGGTTGTCCTCAAGGCTCGCATCGGGGTCGATTTCTGCTACGTAACTCACTTCCTTGAGCGTTCCCTTGTTGTCGAAATCCAGGTACGTATAGGTCTTCTGGGTATCGGAGTCGCCGTCGTGCAAGTAGCCGCGGACGTGATAGCCGTAATCTTGATATCGCTCGTAAGGGTCATCGGCAGACACGTACTCGCATGCGGGCTCTAACGTCTTGCGGGCGATGGCGATCTGCTCGGCCGCGGCCGCGGCGTTCTCCTGCATCTCGGTGTTTCCCTGCGCCAGCTGCGGGATATAGGCACCGCATACGATTGCGAGGGGTAGCGCCACAAGCGCGATGATCCACTTTTTTGCACGGGGGATAGGCAAGCCGCAGGCCTCCGCCATGGCCTTTGCGTTAGCGAAGCTCTCGGTAAGCACGTCTGCTGCGGTGGCAACGGCGCCTACGGCAGCGGCGACTTCTGCCGCGCTGCCCAGATTGCGTGCGGTCTCGTTGTCGCTGTTCTTGAGTAAGCGCGCGGCGGCCTGCGTACCGACAACGCCTGCGATTTGTGCCGAGCGGTCTTTCTCGGTCTGCTCGACGACGAGTCGGCGCTGCATTTTCTTCCACTGCTTGCCGCGCATACCAAAGCGTGGCGCGAGCGTGCAGTAGCAGAATATGACGAGCTCGATGGCGGTGAGCACCAGGGCGGTCATCATACCCGTCTCTTGGAAGCCTTCGTGATGAAAGACGATGTCGTCAATCATTTCGAAGGGAATGATCAAAAATGGCAGCACGAATGCCATGGCAAGCGCCGCACCGGCAATCTTGGGGTAGATGCAGTATCGCCGGATGCGCTTGCGTTCTTGTTCGGAAAGTGTAGCCATTGCCGGTCCTTGGTGTCGTGGCGGTCGTTGCGGCGCGCGGGGCGCGTCAGTCTGGGCTAGCGTTGGATAAGAGCATAGAGCAAGATACTCACCGCAATGAGCAGAAGGCCGATGTCCCCAACCAAGATGAGCGCGAGCAAGGATATCTGCGACGTGGTCACGGCGTTTTTGAGCGGCAACTGGAGCGTAGGCCTGCTCTGCAGCTCCTTCACTGTTTACCCTGCATCCCAAGTGCGGCGCAAGTGAGCAATAGCAAAACTTTGTCACGCGTAAAAGCAAGGAAGTCGCAAGGTCTGGGGCGGGGATGCTGGTATACGCCTCGGATACAATCGAAGCCATGCTAGAAAGAGGCTTCGATGATTAAAAAATCGTTCTTTAATCCGTTTTCGTCGCTGCTGCTTGCACTTGCCGGCTTGGCCTTTTTGGTCGACGTCGTACCGCAGGCGCAAGGCCAGACAGGAGTGTTCGCACCTGCCGTGCTGTTTTTGATGTGGCTGGTCGGCGGCCTGGTGCGCCTGTTCTACGAAAACGAAGCCAAGCGCAGCTTCGACCGGCACATGTTTAAGGCGAACCATGCGGCCGTTTGGAAACGTGTCGACGCTTGCTGGATTCAAGTCGATTCCGACCAGCTCGTGCCTGGCGATGTGATTCGCCTGTATGCCGGTATGCTCTGCCCGGTCGATGCGGTCCTTGCCAAGGGCGACCACATCCTTGTCTCCGAATCGTCGCTTACGGGCGAGAGCGGTCAGACCGTCAAGCGAGAAGGGGAGGCCGTCCGTGCTGGAACGACCATCATTGACGGAAAGGCTTCGGCAACCGTTCACGCTCGCGTTTCCGAGGAGCCGCCCACATCGCCGCGGCGCGCTCGGCTAGGCACGCAGTTTGGCGCTGGTGCCAGGAGCATCTGTGCCGCCCTGGTGAGGTGCATGCTCATCGTGCTGCCGTTTGTCATTATGATTCGAGGTTTTGTGCTGGGCGACTGGCCGCAGGCCCTGCTGTTTGCCCTGGGCACGGCCGTTGGCCTGGTCCCCGAGATGCTGCCAGTCGTCACAAGCGTGTGCCTTTCGGGCAGCGCGCATCGCCTTAAGAACAAACAGGTCATTGTTAAAAACGTTGACGCCATGGAATCACTGGGCTCCATGGACGTGGTGTGCGTGGACAAGACGGGCACGCTCACCGAGGACGCCGCGGTGCTCGAGTACTATACCGATATCCTGGGCAACGAAAGCGAGCAAACGCTCAACCTGGCGTATTTGGAGAGTACGAGCCAGGGGGCGGCCGCCAACCAGCTCAACCGGGCCATTGCCGACGCGTGCGCCGCGCCCGAGTTGCGTCTCGCCGCCAAAGACCTCGCAGGCGCATTTACCCTGCACGCATCTGATCCTTTCGACCACGTCACCAAGGCTTCGGGCGTTAAGCTCGATGCCATGCCTGGGGCGCTTGGTTGCCTGGGGCTGCAGACTCGCCCTGGCAATCACTTGACCATCGTAAAGGGCGAGGTCGAGAGTGTTTGCGCTCGTTGTGCCTGGGCCAACTTTAAAGGGGAACTCGTCCCCATGGACGCCGCGGGCCGCCAGAGCGCCTATGAGGTTGCCGAGGACATGCGTGCCGACGGCATCAAGGTCCTCGCCGTTGCCTACAGCACAACGTCTTCGGACTGGGGTGACCTGGTGCTCTGCGGCTTTTTGGGCTTTTTCGATCGGCCCAAGGCAAGCGCTCGCGCCGCCGTGCGCGCGCTGTCCGACCTTTCCGTTGAGGTGCGCGTGCTTACCGGCGACTCGGCTTCGGTTGCCCGGTCAACCTGTTCGCGCCTGGGCATTCCTGCCGATAGCGTTATCACCGGCAGCATGCTCGATGCCATGGAGGAGTCCGAGGCGCTTGTTCGCGTGGGGCGTACTCGTGTGTTTGCCGAGCTCACGCCCGCGCAAAAGGCTCATGTTGTCAGTCTCATTCGACTCTCTGGCCATACGGTCGGCTATATCGGCGATGGTGTGAACGATGTGCCGGCGCTTACGTCGGCAGATGTCGGCATCGTTGTGGACTCGGCGGCAGCGGAATCCAAAAAGGTTGCCGATCTGGTACTGCTCGAGCGCGACCTGGGCGTGGTCGCCGAGGGCGTCAGCGAAGGCAGGACTTCGTTCGCCAACGCTTCCAAGTACATTCGCATCGCGTCGAGTTCCAACTTTGGCAATATCTGCTCGGTTGCCGCCTCGAGTATCTTCCTGCCGTTTTTGCCGGCAACCGCCGCTCAGCTGCTTTTGCTCAACCTGTGCTATGACGCCACCTGCCTGGCGCTCTCGTGGGATAACGTCGACGATGCGGAGATCGCCCGTCCCAAGGCATGGTCGGGCAAGGGCCTCGGCAGCTTTATGCTTCACTTTGGCTTCGCGAGTTCGGCGTTTGACATCATCACGTTTGCCATTTTACTCCTGGGCGTTTGCCCCGCGGTGTGCGGTGGGTCCTTTGTCACGTTGAGTGCTGCGGGCCAGGCGGCCTTTATCGCGACCTTCCAGACCGGATGGTTACTGGAGTGCGCTTGGACCGAATCGCTCGTGCTCCTCGTCTTGCGAGCGCGGAACGTTCGCGACGGGGACCGGCCGTGTCGTCCGCTCGTGATAATGGTCACCACCATGCTTATCGCCTCGGCCCTTCTCGCGCTGAGTCCTGCCGCGCAACTGCTCGGCCTTGTCACGCTGCCCATGTGGTATCTGGGCATCGTTGCACTGCTGAGCGTGTTGTATCTTGTTGTTGTTTCGACGATCAAGCGGGTTTACCTGTCCCGCTCGAGCAGTCTGTTCTAGGGCGGTTCTATGCGTACCAACAGAACCAACATAGCGATTACGCCGGCAG
This sequence comes from Collinsella aerofaciens, assembly GCF_019131995.1. Taxonomy (GTDB): domain Bacteria; phylum Actinomycetota; class Coriobacteriia; order Coriobacteriales; family Coriobacteriaceae; genus Collinsella; species Collinsella aerofaciens_S. The sequence goes on from NZ_JAHONA010000029.1 coordinate 23,262, forward strand.
AGGCCGCCGAGCTCAGCAACGCGCTGTTCTCGTCCGGTAGCGCCGCCGCTCTCGAACTTGCACCCGTGTTTGCCGATATCGCATCGGGCGGGCTGACCGCCATAGAACTGACAGTTGCCGGCTCGCAGACAAGTGCCGCTGCGGAGCCCATCGTTATCGGCGATCTTTCCATCGATCTGGCTTCGCGCACCGTTAAAGTGTCGGGCGCGCCCGTTTCGCTCACGCCCAAAGAATTCGATATCCTGGCCTTTTTGGCGAGCAACCGGGGCACAGTCTTTAGCAAAGAGGAAATCTATCGCGCTGTATGGCAAGACGAATATCTGCTCGATGACAGTAACATCATGGCCTTTGTCCGCAAGATCCGAAAGAAGATTGAACCCGAGCCCGACAATCCCCGGTACCTGCTAACTGTTTGGGGTGTGGGCTATAAAATAGCCGAGTAACGCGTTGAATCGTCCGCTTCTATCGACCCCAAAAGCCACTCTGACAATCCTTGCCAAATCGCAAGAAAGCCGCAAGAAACCAGCCATGTGCCCGGTCTTGCGGCTTTTCTATTCTAAGGACAGTCGCAGACGCGAAGGGAAGGTGAGGACCGTGAGCGGCAGTGACAGTACCAGCAAGGCAGGGCGATGTCTGCCGGCGCAGGTCCACCTTAATGGCGGGCGTCGCGGCTAGACGGCTCTGCATCCGATCGACAGAACGGAGCAAGGCAATTGAAGAAGCTGAATATGCGCCATACGCCATCTGCAGTCCAGGCGCAAAACGAACTGATCAGGCATCGTGCAGAGGGCCGCATCCAGCATGCGGCAACTATCCCGCTGATGGACGCCATGTCCTGGGTGGGCTCGAACCTGGGTGGTCTGGACCGCGACGAGGTCGCGCACAGCGAGGCCGATAACGGACGCAACGTGGTCACGCGCGGCAAGAAAAAGTCGCTTGTCCGCAAGCTCGCGGATGCATTCGTCAATCCCTTTACGGCAATCCTGTTTTTCCTAGCCATTATCTCGGCAACGACGGACATGATATTCCCGGCGTTGTCGATGATGGGCAACACGCCGGAGGACTTTGACCCGCTGACGGTGATTATCATCACCACGATGGTGGTTCTTTCGGGCACGCTGCGCTATGTCCAGGAAGCGCGTAGCGGCAATGCGGCCGAAAAGCTGCTCGACATGATCACGACCACCGTGACGGTCACCCGCAAGGATGTCCCCAGGACCGAGATTCCCATCGACGACGTGGTGGTCGGCGACATCGTGCATCTGTCCGCCGGTGACATGATTCCCGCCGACGTGAGGATTATCGAGGCCAAGGACCTCTTTGTGGGCCAGGCCAGCCTGACGGGCGAGAGCGAGCCGGTCGAGAAGGTCCCCACGACCTGCACCGAGTCCGATTCGGCCACGTCGTTCGAGAACATTGCCCTCATGGGCAGCAGCGTGATATCGGGCAGCGCGACGGCGCTCGTCTTTAGCGTGGGCGAGCAGACCCTGTTTGGTTCCATGGCGTCGAGCCTGTCCGACGACGCTGCGGAGACGAGCTTTTCCAAGGGCGTCAACAGCGTCTCGTGGGTGCTCATCCGCTTTATGATGGTAATGGTTCCGTTTGTCTTTTTGATCAACGGCGTCACGAAGGGCAATTGGCTCGATGCCGGCCTGTTCGCCATCAGCATTGCCGTGGGTCTGACGCCCGAGATGCTGCCCATGATCGTTACCACGTGCCTTGCCAAGGGCGCCGTGGCTATGAGCAAAAAGCAGACCATCGTTAAGAACCTCAACTCGATTCAAAACTTTGGCGCGATGGACGTGCTGTGCACGGACAAGACTGGCACGCTGACGCAGGACCAGGTGGTGCTGGAGTATCACTGGAACATCGATGGCCAGGAGGATTCGCGCGTTCTGCGCCATGCCTACCTCAACAGCTATTTCCAGACGGGCTACAAGAATCTGATGGATCTGGCGATCATCAAATGCACCGAGGAAGAGGAGCAAAACGACCCGAGTCTCACCGACCTTTCCGAGGCCTATGTGAAGGTCGACGAGGTGCCGTTTGACTTTACGCGCCGTCGCCTTACCACCGTGGTGCGCGATCGAAGCGGCAAAACCCAGATGGTCACCAAGGGTGCAGTCGAGGAGATGCTGTCGGTGTGCTCGCATGCCGAGATTGACGGCGGCGTTCACGTGCTGGACGACGAGGTGCGCGAGCGCATTTTGGCAACGGTCGCCGACCTTAACGACGACGGCTTCCGCGTGTTGGCAATCGCTCAAAAGTCCAACCCGTCGCCTGTCGGTGCCTTTAGCGCCGATGATGAGCGCGACATGGTGCTGATCGGCTACCTGGCGTTTTTGGATCCGCCCAAAGAGTCCACGGCCGATGCTATCGAGGCGCTGCGCAACCACGGTGTAGCCACCAAGATCTTGACCGGCGACAATGAGAAGGTCACGCGCACCATCTGCAAGCAGGTGGGACTCGAGGTCAACAACATGCTGCTCGGCAGCGATATCGCCGCAATGGACGACGCCGAGCTCGCTCGTCGCGCCGAGGACGTGCAGGTCTTTGCCAAGCTTACGCCCGATCAAAAAGCGCGCGTCGTGTCCGTGCTGCGTGCAAACGGTCATGTGGTGGGCTACATGGGCGACGGCATCAACGACGCCTCGGCCATGAAGTCGTCCGACATCGGCATCTCGGTCGATACTGCGGTCGACGTGGCCAAGGAGTCGGCCGATATCATCTTGCTCGAGAAGGATTTGATGGTGCTCGAGGAGGGCATCATCGAGGGGCGCAAGACCTACGCCAACATGATCAAGTACATCAAGATGACCGCAAGCTCCAACTTCGGCAATATGTTCAGCGTGCTTGCCGCATCCGCCCTGCTGCCGTTTTTGCCGATGATGAGCATCCAGCTGATCCTGCTCAACCTGATCTATGACTGCAGCTGCCTGGCGATTCCCTGGGACAACGTGGACGAGGAGTTCCTGCGCGTGCCGCGTACCTGGGACGCTTCGAGTGTTGGCAGGTTCATGATCTGGATCGGGCCCACCAGCTCCATCTTCGACTTTATGACCTATATCTTTATGTACTTCGTTTTCTGCCCCCTGTTCGTGAGCCATGGCGTGCTGTTCAACGACCTGGCGAGCGTCTACTCGGGCGCCGCGCTGGAGCAGATGCAGCTGGCCTACATCGCGCTGTTCCAGGCTGGATGGTTCGTCGAGTCTATGTGGAGCCAGACGCTGGTCATCCACATGATCCGTACGCCTAAGTTGCCGTTTATCCAGAGCCGTGCCTCGGCTCCGGTGATGCTGCTCACGATGACGGGCATCGCGCTGCTCACGCTGATCCCGTTTAGCCCGCTTGGCCCCACGCTGGGTCTGGGCGCCCTGCCTGTCGAGTACTTCTTGTTCCTGATTCCGTGCATCTTGCTGTACATGGCGCTGGCGACAAGCCTTAAGAAGGCCTACGTCAAGCGCTACGGCGAGCTGCTGTAGTGGGGGATTGATGCAGAAAGGAGCGTTTGCATGAACTGGACGCAGATTTGGATGGACTTGTTTGGCACCACGGAGTGGCTCGGCCTTAACATGGGCTTTTGGGTGGCCAACGGCGTGGTGTTGGTGGTTGTCGTGATTATGAACGTTGTCTTTTGGAGCATGAAACCGCTGCCGAGGGATGAATAACAAGCGAGGGGGCCGCCTGCCGGGCGACCCCCTCGCTGTTTATAAGCACCAGTAAATCGAAGGTGAATGGTTTCCCGAGAAGTGAACGACCTAATTTGGACCCCTGAAGCACCCACGTTTTTCGACGCTAAAACCGCAGGATTTGAGTGATAAAACCGCAGGAATTGGCCTTCCCAAAGTGTCGATGCATCGAGGGTCCGATTTCACCCGTTCACTTCGCGGAAAAGCATTCACCTTCGTTGCGTAAGGCGACGGATGGAAGGGTGATTATCGTCAAGCAGCTACCTCTGCCTTGTGAATCATCTGAAGCACAAGGCATAATGCATGTAACAAGGGGGCGGTTCCTTTGTCACATCCGTTGATATGAGAGAAGAGTAGATGATTCTTTCGCTTGCCCCTATGGAGGGGATTACCGGGCATGTGTTCCGTCGCGTGCATGCGGAGTGCTTCGGTGCGCTCGATTGCTATTACACGCCGTTTTTGCCGCCGCCGCGGGTGGGAAACCGCTTTGGCGGCAAGGCGTTTAAGGAAGTCGATCCGGCTAACAACCAAGGGCTCAACGTGGTGCCCCAGCTCATGTCCAAGAACGCGGACGAGTTTGTGTGGGCGGCACAGGTGCTCGCCGACATGGGCTATCGGGAGGTCAATCTCAACCTGGGTTGCCCTTCGGGAACGGTTGTCGCTAAGGGCAAGGGCTCGGGTTTCTTGCGCAATCTCGACGAGCTCGAGGTGTTCTTGAGTGATGTGTGCGAGCGGTCGCCGTTGCCGGTATCGGTAAAGACCAGGCTGGGGCTGGAGAGCGACGACGAATACGAGCGCGTGCTCGATCTATATTGCCACATGCCGCTGGCAGAGCTGATCGTGCATCCGCGCGTACAGAAGGACCGCTATACGGGCTCGACGCGCAAAGAGTTTTATGGCGAGACGCTGGAGCGCGCGCCGTTCCCCGTGGCCTATAACGGCGACATTTTCGATCTTGAGGATATGGACGCACTGGTGGAGGCCTATCCCGGGACACGCCATGTGATGCTGGGGCGTGGCTTGCTTGCGAACCCCGCGCTGGCTCGCATGGTCAAGGGCGGCCCCACTGCAACGGCTGCTGAGCTGCAGCGTTTCCACGATACGCTGTTTGCGGCCTATGCAGAAGAGATTGGCGGTAATGCGGTCTTTCGTATGAAGGAGTGGTGGTTCTACGCCAAGTGCGCTTTCGCCGACCCCGCTACCGTTCACAAACTCGTACGTAAGACCAAAAAGGTCGACGAATACCGCGCCGCCGTCGAGCGCGTCTTTCGCGAGCAGCCACTCGCACCCACAGCCCGCTTCCACGGCTAGCTAGTCATTGGCCATTGGGGACGTTCTTTAACGACTAGTCATTTAAGAACGTCCCCGATGACTACCCACAAATAGTTGTACACCAGCATCCAAAGATGTCGAAAAATGTCGACTTTGGATGCTGGTGTACATGTTTGGGTCCGACGGGGGAGCGGGCCTAGGCAATCAGTGCATCAAGTGTAATGAGCTCTCTGAGCCGCTCCGTGCGTGTTTGCCCATGGCGTTTGGCTTTTTCGTCAAACGCCTCAAGAATCGATTCGCCCACACGTGCTGATATAACGACGCTCGGCTCATCGGAGATTGGTGGCCTTCCCAACTTGATGGTGTGACCTTTCGGCCACTCATCTTTTTCGTAGGCTTCCGCGGCTTTCTTCAACTCTCCGGGAGCAAACCCCATCATCTTTTCGAGCTGCTTAGCATCCATGGCGCCTCCTATCGATCGACATAATGTCGAGCGCCGGTTCTCGGATTCTCTTTTTGTATACAATTTTGTAGACAAAAATACAAGCAGTTCATCGGGCTAATTAGCTTGTTTTGACCTGCCTGTTCGATAGGAAATGAGCATTGACGGCTTCGATACTCCTTTGCTTTTCAGCTTGGAATTTGGATGCTCATTGAACTTCCGGAGGGGAGCCCTTTATTAAGCTATTGAGATTCTGGGCAGGAGCTCTCACTGGTCTTCGGTAATGGGGCCAGCTTAATTCGCGACACAGTGTGTCGCGAATGGGAGTAGTCGTTAGGTGTCCTTCAATGGCTACTCATATAAGAACGTTCAAGTGTCGGATTTTGTCATTTAGTGTCGCTCTCAGCGACTATTCTGGAGGGTCGTGGTCAAAAAAGGGCAAATATGAGTACTGTTGCCATTATGGTTGCATTTATTTGCTATAAATTGTAGCTCCTGATGAGATTTGTTCCCATTAAGAGCTACTTGTATTGAACATATGAGGAGAAATAACGTCGTCTGCGGACGAGTGGAACGTTGAATAGTTCCTGAAGTGATCAAAATCGCTGCTACTAAACAGGTAGCAGTACTCATATTTGCTCTTTTTTGACCACAGCCCTCTCGGAAACCTTTCCAGAGGCGTCAAACAGCCATAATCCAAAGGTCTCCTCAAACAATTAGCCGGCCAAGAGCGTCCATGACTACCAAAAAGCTGTACGCCAGCATCCAAAGATGTCGAAAAATGTCGACTTTGGATGCTGGTGTACATGTTTGGGTC
>NZ_JAHONA010000002.1 GCF_019131995.1 Collinsella aerofaciens
TCGACACCCTGACGGCCTTCAGGCTCGCAGCCGAGGCGGGCTCCTTCACGAGGTTCCGGACGGCCCCGGCCTTCGCGAGCTGGTGCGGGCTGGTCCCGTCGGAGCGCTCGAGCGGCGAGACCGAGCGGCGCGGCGGGATAACCAAGACGGGCAACCGGCTCGCCAGGACGGCACTGGTGGAGTCGGCGTGGCACTACCTGACGTGCACGCCCCGCCCGAAGGCCCCGGCGCCCGGCGCGGACGTCCCCGCGGCGATTCGGGCGCGCGCCGACGACTGCACCGCCAGGCTCCACCGCCGCCGCGAGGCGCTGGCCGCGGCGGGCAAGAGCGCGTGCAAGGCCAACGCCGCCGTCGCGCGCGAGCTCGCCTGCTGGGTCTGGGAGATCGGGCGCCGGGCGGAGGGGACCCTCGGCTGACCCCGTCGGACAACAAGCCTCCCGCCGGGAGGGCCCGCGCCTCGACGCATCGCCGGCGCGCGTTCACGAGCCCTTTTTGGGCAGCCCAAGGGCCGCGCCCGTGAACAAGACTGGTTTCGGACGAGCGCGCCGGACGGAGAATCGAAATGCGGTGGGGTGCGCGGACATACCGGGCTGACCGCCGGCAGCGCGCCCGCAAGAGCCCGCGGATATTAGCTTGCCAGGCAAGCGTCGACTAAACGTGCAGCGTGCGCGGGCCCTCCCGACGGGAAACGAAAAAGCCCGGTTTAAAACCGGGCTCGAACAAACACGCCTATTGACAATGGCTTTCTCATATTAGATGGGCAAGGCGCCAATGGTCGAAATGCAACCGCAAGCGGTCGAATTAGGTTAACCCTACTCGAAGCTCAGCTGCTCCAGGCGGTCGAAGACCGTATCGATGCGGGTGACGAGCGGGGTACCCTAACGCTCGAAACGTTTACGCATAAGAGCGAAAGCGATCAGCGCAACGCCGGCAACGGCCATAATAAAGGCGACAGCAAGGGCCTGGTCGCCCGTATTGGCAAGCGCGCCCTTAGTAGCCTTAACAGACTTTTTGGTCACCTTAGTCGTCGTCTGCTGACTAGGCTGGGACGGCGTCACGGGCTGCGTAGGCTGAACCGGCTCACCATTGGCCTCCTCGCCCGTCACCACGTACGTCGAGAAGTGGCTCGTGCGGAAGCAGAGGTAGTCGCCCTCGGTCCACGTATCCATAGCCTGAGTGGAACCATCCTCGGCAACGTAGAGCACCTTGAGGTTGGTGAGCGCCTTCATGGCGGCAGTCATCTTGACACGGACGATGAAGGACATGCCTTCGTAGTCCTCGATAACCTCGCCGTCCTTGAGAAGCTTGATATCGAGCTTATCGGCAACCTTGGTAGCCCCCTGCTCAAGGCCGGAAATCGTAGCATTGGCGGCATCGGTAAGATCCGTCGGTTCCTCGACCACAAGAGAGATGCTGTTGTTCTGGGCAATGCCGGCAGCGACATTGTTCTCGGCGCTTACGCTAACGTCCGTTCCGTTGCTACCCGCAACGCCTGCAATGGTCTTTGCCGCTACGGTAACGGCGCAGGTCGCGGTTTTGTCGCCACAGGTGGCGGTAATCGTGGCGGTACCGGCCTTAAGCGGCGTCACGACGCCGTCTTTGACCGTGGCGATCGACGAGTCGCTGGAGGTCCAGCTCACCGTCGTATCGTCTGCATCGGCAGGACTCACCGTTGCGGAGAGCTTTGTGGAGGCATCACCGACGGTAAAGGACAGGCTCGTCTTGTTGAGTTCAGCCTTTTGGGCGGGATTGGTCACGGTCACCGAAACGGTCTGGGAGAGCGACCCTGCAGTGATGACAAATGAACCAGAACCGGTCTTGAGGGCGGTAACGGTGTAGGAGCCATCACCGTTGTCGACAACCTTAAACGCCTTCGAAGCGCCCGTGTCATCCAGAGCAAGATTGGTCTCGTCGACCTCACCCGCAAGGGTTCCAGCAAGAGAAACCTTCACGGTGCCCTCTTCGCCCTTCTTGAGGCCGAGGACGCTCTGGTCGACCGTAAGGTTCGTTGCGGGATTAGAGACGGTCACCGCGCAATCCTGAGAATAGGTGCCGTCTTCAGTCGAAACGGTGATGGTTGCGGCGCCCTTGGAGACAGCCGCCACCTTTCCGGTTTGATCGACTGTAGCGACACTTTCGTTGCTGGACTTCCAGACAATCGTCTGGTTAGCCTCCGCGGGAACGACCGCCGCCTTAAGCTGCTCGGTTGCAGCGCCCACAAGCACGACCTTCTGCTTATCGAGCGTGATGCCCGTAGCAGGCTGAATAACCGTCACCTTGCACGTGGCGCTATGCTCTCCGTCCTCAGTGGTGACGGTAATCGTAGCAACACCTGCCTTGACCGGGGTCACGACGCCGTCTGCAACCGTGGCGACCGTAGGATCGCTCGACGACCAGGACAAGTTCTTGTTCGTTGCATTATCGGGCTCAACCGCTGCGGTCAACGTCGAGGGCTCACCGCCCACAGCAAGCTTAAGGTTTGAAGCGCTGAGCTTGACGCCCGACACCTTTACAACCGGAGTGGTTACCGTAATCGCATCCGTGGTTGCAGAGACCCCATCAACCGTTGCCGTGATCGTGGCATCACCGTCACCGACAGCGGTAACAAGACCGTTAGCGTCGACGGTAAGGACGCTCTCGTTGGAAGAGGACCAAACAACTTGGCTGGCCTTGTCATCAGGGGAGACCTTTGCCTTCAGCTGCTGAGTCGTGCCTTTATCCATGGAGGTTGAGTAGCTGTCCGCAATGGAAACCGCAGTCTTTACAGGCTCCTCGCCAGGCTTGACAACATGAACGGTCATCGTGTCGCAGAGACGACCACCCAAGTACATTGAAACCGTTGCATCGCCGTAACTATGAGGCACTAAATACCCCAAGTAACTGCCACCACTAAACATCGGTCCTTTTACCTCGAGGACATCCGGATTATCTGAAGTGAAAGAATACTTTGCGCCGGCATAGGAGTCCATCAATTCCTCAGCGCTTTTACTCAGCACGCCCTTTGGATATTCAAACCCCCTGTCACATTCCAGCCAAAGCCAATCTTTGGATATACTATCTGAACTGACCTCACAGGGAAATGTATAATCACTCGACACAAACTTAGCCTTCGAAAGGCTCACTTCCGCAGGGTCGACAACCTCTATCTCAAAGGGATGGTCATTGCCAAGGCCATCACGAGCATGAGCCTTAACGGTGCCAGGCTTTATTGCCTTAAACGAGTTTTCACCATCGATAAGCTCAACGACATCGTTGCTTTCCAGAGAATAGGTTACAGCGCCAAAGTCCGCACCCCAATGTGCGCGCTGGCATGCCTTCAGTACTTCATTTGGAGAAACGTTGAGAATGGCAGTCAGATAATAGCTGTCCCCAACCAGCATCTTTTGCTTTTTGTTCCCACGCTCATTGAATCCGGGCTCCTGATTCTCGGTTACAACATCACATAGCTTCTTCGTCTCAACTTCACCGTTGCAATAGTCGACAAGAACCTTGGCCTCTTTAGCATCTTTCGACAACGCCTCGAGTTGCAAAGAAGCGCTTAGCTCGGAAGTTCCATATGATGAATAATTCGAATTCACCCTTGCCTGGACTTTGGAATCCTTTGAGGGGTCTTCCTTAATAACAAAATATGTGGCCGCACGGCTCTCGTCCACGGGACGAACGTCAACTCTCCCCTCTAGTAATGCATAATGCGTGTTCCCGCATTTTTGCGGACAATCATCCGTGTAACCCAGCGTTGCGGTGTTTGTTGTCGCACCAGATTGGTCGTAAGAAACGAAACTGACCTTAATTGGATTGACTTTAGCCACACTTTTAATCTTAAGAGAACCGTTTAAACTCTCGTCGGTCTTGCTCTTCAGGGTTATAGTCGTTGTGCCAACTTTGGTGGGGCTAATTGTCAATACCCAACTATGTGACTCATAACTTACCTTAGCGATATCCTCGTCAGACGATGTGATATCGATATCGCTAGGGTCAATGTGCGCCCATTCGTGATTTTTATTAAAAAAGGAAAGCCTTCCTTTCACCGTCTGTCCAACAGCGACATCAAATTCTGACCACACATCGCCTGTAGACGAATCGTATGGGAGAAACGATGCACCCATGGAACCGTCCTGCGACTCCAGCATGACAGCATCCGCATGCGGAGCGGCCACCGTCAGCCCAAACGTTGCCGCCGTTAAAGCAACACAGATGCCTGTGGCTATCCTCCAAAACCCTTTTCTCATTCCCCTAAGTCCAATCTCTCGTGAAAAAACGCAGCATTCTCCCACACCTTAAAATTGGCTTAAGGATACCCCCCCCCCGACAGTTACCGGCAAGGTAATGTTTGTCAGATGTCTCAAATTATCGGCAAGCAGCACAGTTGACGCGCATATATCGCTGACGTCCAGCTTTCTAGGTGCGCTCATGCACAAGCCCCGCTGGCAGAGCGAGCTGCGAGCGGGGCTTGTGTTGGAAAGTCGCACTCGAACGAGGGCCGCGGAGAATTGATCGATTTGACTACCTCCCCGATCGGTCAATTAGAACTCGAGCTGCTCCAGGCGGTCGAAGACCGTGTCGATGCGGGTGAGGAAGTCCCACGGATCAAAGATCTCGTCGAGTTTTTCCTGGCTGACGGTGCAGCGCGGATCGGCCTCGAGACGCTCCTTAAAGGTGAGGCCAGAGACACAATCCTGCACCTCGTGCCAGGTGGCCATGGCATTTTCCTGCACGATAGCGTAGGCGTCCTCGCGGGTGATGCCCGTGTCGACGAGGGCAAGCAGCACCTTAGAGGAGAAGATGAGGCCGCGGGTCTTGTTGAGGTTGGCCATCATGCGGGCCGGATACAGCTGCAGGCCGTCGATAACGCGAATGAGGCACTGGAACATGTGGTCGAGCGCGATGAAGCTATCGGCCTGGGCGACACGCTCGGCGGAAGAGTGCGAAATGTCGCGCTCGTGCCACAGGGCAACGTTGTCAAAGGCGACCTGAGCGTTGGACTTCACGACGCGCGACAGGCCGCAGACCTTCTCCATGGTGATGGGGTTGCGCTTGTGCGGCATGGCGGAGCTGCCCTTTTGACCCTTGCGGAACGGCTCCTCGGCCTCGAGCGTATCGGTCTTCTGCAGGTTGCGGACCTCGGTCGCGATGCGCTCGCAGGTGGCCGCTGTAGTGGCAAGCACGCCGGCAAGGTAGGCGTGGTGATCGCGGCTGATGACCTGCGTGGACAGGGGATCGTGGACCAGGCCCAGGTGCTCGCAGACGTACTCCTCGACGAACGGCTCGATGGAGCTGTACGTGCCGACAGCGCCCGAGATAGCACCGAAGGCAACATTCTTGCGGGCGTCCTCAAGACGATCCAGATCGCGCTTGAGCTCCCAGGCCCAAGAGCCAAACTTCATGCCGAAGGTCATCGGCTCGGCATGGATGCCATGAGTACGGCCGGCGCAGAGCGTGTTGCGCTCCTCAAAGGCGCGACGCTTGCAGATCTCGCCGAGTTTTTTGACGTCCTCGATGATCAGGTCGCAGGCCTGGGTGAGCTGGTAGCACAGGGCCGTGTCGCCCAGATCGGAGCTGGTCATGCCATAGTGAACCCAGCGGCTGGGCTTGGGGTCGCCCTCGGGAACATCGGCATCGATGTACTCCTTCATGTTGGTCAGGAAGGCAATGACGTCGTGGCGCGTGACTTCCTCGATCTCATCGACCTTCGCCTTCTCAAAGTTGGCATGGTCGCGGATCCACTGGGCCTCGTCTTTGGAAATACCGATCTTGCCGAGCTCCGCCTGGGCCTCGCAGGCCAAGACCTCGATCTCCTGCCAAATGGCGTACTTGTTCTCGAGGGAGAAAATGTGTCCCATCTCCGGGCGGGTATAGCGATCGATCATAGCGGCTCCTTTTTGGTTATTGGCACGTTGGTCGTAACCCATCCATTGTACCGTGCGCAGGTGCAAGTATGGGCAGCAGGCATTAACCTAACATTTTGGAATTGGAGCGAGCAACGGGACATCCGCGTATTTGCTTCGCAAATCCGCACCGGCTGCGGTCGATCCCCTCGGATTCACGGTGACGATGGGGAAGACTTTGTTGAATTGACCGTCCCGAGGTCTTCTGTGCTCCATGGAGCGGACAACGGGACGTCCGCGTATTTGCTTCGCAAATCCGCACCGGCTTCAGGCGCCTGTCGGCGCCTTCGCCTGCTCGCTACAAACGCTTCGCGTTTGCTTAACGCTCGCACCCTGGCGGGTTCGAGTCCCGGCGCTTGGTAGTAAAAAGCACGGCAACGTAACGCTGCCGTGCTTGTGCTTTTTACTGGAGCGGGCAACGGGACTCGAACCCGCGAGTGTCAGCTTGGGAAGCTGATGCCTTACCACTTGGCGATGCCCGCATATGTGGGGGATAGTATAACGCGGTTGTCTTGTTCGATACAAGGGTGGCGATGCTTGTTTTAGCTATGGAGATTCGTTTGAAAATCGCGTCAATTGTGGAGATGAGGACCTTTGACCTCCTGTTCTCCTTATCTTCTACCTGCGCTTTTGCTTGATTGTTGTATTTGAGCTCAATTTGTCAGGAATTGGGCAAGCTTTTGGTCAGGCTCCGGTACTTACCCGCATGAACCTCGGGGGTAGCCTCATCCTACGCGTCGCAGCCTCCCCGTGCGGCGCACGAGGGATAAGGAGCAGCCATGTCCAACGCACCCACGCACTCTGTCCACAGCGCAATCGCAACGGGTCCGCTGCTCCTGCTCCTCTTCCTGCTTTTCGGCTGCCTGGCACCGGGAGCCGCATTTGCCGTCGATGGCTACGACCAGCTCGGCTTCCGCACTATTAGCGATGATTGTGGGCCCTTCTTCATCGGCAAGTATGAAGCTCAAGACACCTCGATTGCCTACTGCATGAACCAGGAGCGCCCCGGCCCCACCAAACCGGGCGGCCCATGGCTCAACTTTGATCAAGGCTGGGTGTGGCTCGACGACGAGTTCGCGGCAATCGTTTGTCACGGATATCCCACCACCACGTCGTTTGGCGGTTACCATCTTTCACCCGATCGCGCCCGCGCCGCCACCCAGCTTGCCGTATGGATGCTCAACGGCACTACCCATGTCGACGGCACCTACTCCTACACGACCGCTCAGGGTAAAACCAAGAGCGGACACTTTACCGCCGACAATGAAGTCGTGGCGGCTGCGCGGTGGCTCCACGACAGCGCAAAATCAGGAAGCATCGAAGCCGCTCCGCACCGCGCGCGACGCTATCTAGGGGCCGTATCGGGCGGCAGCAAACGTCAAGACATGCTCTATGTACTGCCGGCGGTCTCTGTTTCCTTCCAAAAGCAGTCTGCTAACACCGTTATTACCAGCGGAAACAATACCTATCAGTTTACCGGGGCAACATTCGATATTTTTGAGAGCGCCAGCGGCGCGCGTGTCGGCACCATCAAGATGGACAGCAACGGTCGAGCGCAAGCAACACTTCTGCCCAACACGGCATACTACCTAGTTGAAACGAAGGCGCCGGCCGGCTATGTCCCCCGCCACGATCGTATTGCCTTTACCACGGGGAATGACGGCGGGCGGGTCGCCATTGATGAACAGCCCGGCACCATCAATCTGCGTATCGTAAAACTCGATGCCGCGACGAATGCCGGCCCCCAGGTGGGATCTTCACTCGCAGGAGCAGAGTTCACGTGTGTGTCGCAATCAACCCCTGGATGGGCACAAATCCTCACGACCGACGAAAGCGGTCGGGCCACCCTCGCCGATGTCCCCTTAGGAACCTTTACCATCTACGAATCAAAAACCCCCGAGGGCTACCTGCCATCCAACGACAGCTGGACCTATACCGTTGGAGCCGACCAGCTCGGCGATTCAGGCGTGGTCGAGATCGAATCTCGCGTTTCCGATATCCCCATTGCGTTTAACCTTGAGATTTCCAAATTCAAGGATTACGGCAATAGCGACCAATCCGGCCTGGAGCAGCCGGCGGAAGGTGTTGTCTTTGAGGTTGTCAGCAACAGCTCTCAGCAGGTTGTTGGCACACTGACCACAAACGTCTATGGCTTTGCCTCCACCAAAGATCAGCCCGAAGCATGGTTCGGCGCAGGCAAGCGACCCGCCGGTGTCCACGGAGCCGTCCCATACGACCGTGCCGGCTACACGGTTCGCGAGGTTCCGGAAACCGTCCCCGAGGGTTTTAAACGTGCAGGGGAATGGACCGTCGGGGCCAATCAGATTTCCAACGGCGCCGAGCTTCAATATATCGTGGACAACCATGCTCTGTCGACGCATCTCCAGATTGTAAAACGCGATGCCCAAACAGGCGCTTCTGTTCCACTAGCCGGATTCACCTTCCAACTACTCGACAGCAATCACGAATCTGTCTCACAAACTTGCTGGTATCCAACACATAACGTAATGGACACCTTTACGACTGACGCGACCGGGACCGTCACACTGCCCGAATCGCTCGTGCCGGGCACCTATTATGTACGCGAAACCTCGGCCAAAGAGCCCTATCTTGTCGGCGAGGAGATCGAGGTAAACATACCCTCCGACATGAACCTAACACCCGTTGCAATCGCCTCGTATTATGACCACGCCGCGACCGGAAACATCAGGATCGTTAAAACCGATGCCATAGACGGCAGCAGCCTCGCGGGCGCCGTCTTTGAGATCCGTGCCTCGAGTGATATCGTGCGCCCCGACGGTAGCATTGCCGCGCTCGACGGTGAGACTGTCGCTACCATCACGACGGATGAAACTGGAGAAGCACGCGCGGACAACCTCCCGCTGGGACTTGGCACCGCACGCTACGAGGTTGTCGAGACTCAAGCGCCGGCAGGCTTCTTGCTCGATCGGACAACCCATATTGTCGACCTTACTTATGCCGACCAGAAAACACCCGTTGTAGAAGCACGGCTTAACGTATCCGACGATTACACCAAGGTTGATATCTCCAAGGTCGATGCAAGCGGTGAGCAGGAAGTGGAAGGCGCACAACTCACCTTATATGGTCCCGATAAAACCGAAATAGACTCCTGGACCTCATCCGACAAGCCACACCGCGTCGAACATCTTGCACCCGGCACCTACTCGTTGCGCGAAATGATGTCTCCGCGGACCTATGACCTTGCCGAGGAAATAACGTTTGAAATAAAGGATACGGGAGAAGTCCAATCCGTCGCGATGAAGGATGCGCCCATCGAGATCAAGGGACAGGTCGACAAGCGTCAGGAACTTGTCCAACCTATCGAAAAGGGCCTGTTGGCTAACGGCGATGGTAAAAATCGCGCCGCGACGCAAACTAATACGGATGGACTTTTCTCCTATACCATCGACGCTCGAAACGATTCCGCTACTTGGGTTGATGAGTTTACGATTACCGATGATCTTGAGTGCGCCAAAGACGGCACGGCGAGATTCATCTCAATCGAAACCCCCGTCGCCATCGGCGACCTCAACGGTCTGTGCAACGTGTGGTATCGCACGACGCCGTTGGACTCGACAGACGTCGATGAGCCGGCGAACGCGACACTTGACGATGGACACGAAAATCCTTGGCTTGAGTCCGACGAAGTAAAAGAGAGCCTTGGTGAGGACTGCCGCCTCGTCGATTACGACGGCTGGCGCCTCTGGAAGGCGGATGTCTCGACCACGGAATCCACCACACTCGAGGCGGAAGAGCTCGACCTTGCATCCAATACCGTCGTAACAGGCATTCGAATTGAATACGGTGCGGTAGCCGCCGACTTTACGACTCGAAGCGATGCGGATTCTTGGACCCGCGATGATCTCAAAGATGAGCACGACGACCTTGACGATGCCAAAGCAATCCTTGGCACAGACGCTCGGGGCGCAGTCGTACACATGCAGGCAACGTCGGCTTATACGCCCCAAACCGCACTCACCAACAGCGCGCGCGTCGATCTTTGCCGCAACGGTGGCGGCGATAAACTTGAGTCACATGACGAGGACAGCGTCATTCAACGCTGTACCCTACCGCAGGACCTACCGGCAACAGGATCAGTTCCCATCGCCGCTTGCATCACCGCGCTCCTGACCTCGGGTGCCGCAGCCCTATGGTTCGCTCGCCTTAGGTCGATCCCAAAGAAGCGCTAGCGCGATGAAAAAGCGGGCGAGCCAGTCCCCTGGCTCGCCCGCTTTCAATCATTTAAATCGCCGCATCTACTCTGCAGACGAAGATCCACCATCAACGATTGCCTGCTCGGACTCAGGAATCCCATCGGCACCCGTACTCTGTTCTTGCTCCACCTCTTCGCTGATTGCGGAGGCGGGGGTCGAGCCCTTTGCACCCACGATGTAGGCAGCCCCAAATCCTAACGCAATGGCAATCAAGGTCAAAATCACGTAGACAGGCCAATGGCGCTTAATATACGAAAACACGTTGACTCCTTAGAGCTCCGTCTACGAACGGCGGATAACCTCGGTCACGACCTCGGATACCGCAGCAATGTTCGTCGGGTTGACATTGTGGGGCAGGTCGTCCTCGGTACGAGCGCAAGCCAGACGCGTGCCGTCCACGCCGGCGATGGTAAGGGCTCGGCGGCTCGCCTCGAGCGCAGCATAGGCATCGGTCTTGGCATAGGGCATCTCGAGCGCGCCACAATCGACATGGAACGACTTGCAGACCTTGCTGACCAGGTTCATGATGCGGCGATCGCCCTTGAGCAGTTGTTGTTCGCCCTCGACCGTCACCACCGAAAGCCTACCGGCGCCGACGGATTCAAGATTGATAAAGAATACGCCGCGGAGCTTATCGCGATGCGAAGCCAAGAAGGCCTTCATGCCAGCGCCATCACAATCCGAGGCGCCCGTTGCCACAAACCAGATATCGTGACCGAGCAGCTCATCATCGCCCATAGAGGCGACAGCCAAGAGCATATCTTCGGAAGAAGCGCCATCGGAAGAGGTGGCGCCGCCCTTCCAGCCGTCGTCGTCATCCTCGAAGTTATCCCACGAGCCAATGCCGCGGCCAGACTTCTTGGCATCGTAATCGTCCTCGACTCCCAGCCAGTCACTCATGCTGTCCTGCTCGTTCTTCTTTTTGCGGCCGAACAAGCCGCCCAGGCCACGCTTCTGCGGCTTGGCGCCCGTCGAAGCGGGAGCCGAGATGGTCTCGAGCGGCTGTGCGCCCGGGGAGATGGGTATGGGGGTCGCGACCGGTGCCGATGTGGGCTCGGGGCCCTGCGCCGTCGCAAAGGGATCATTTGTCTGTGCCGAAGGATCGGGGAGATCGAACAGCGACGTGCGGGACGCGGCGTTGGCCTGTTGTATCGAAGGCAGCGACGGATCGGGGACCGAGGCCAGCGGTGACGAAGAGGGCGCAGGCGCTGAGGCCGGATCGGGGATATTCATTTGCTGGCACGGAGGCACCTGAGACGAAATCTGCGCCATGAGGGAGTCAACTGTCTCGTCTTGCGTGGGAGCGACATTGGCCACCGTGGCACCGGGGTCGCTCGGCGCGGGCATGGTAAAGATCTGCGTAGAATAAGGCCTGGACTCATCCATCTTGGGAGCCTCGTCAACCGCAGGGGGCTTCTGCTCCATAGCAGGAGCCCCGACCTGCTCGGGTGCGCTGGCCTCAACGGAATCGGCCTCGTCGACAACCGAATCATCGGCGGCGTCCTGGGCATCATCAGAGATGGGAAGGGACTCGGCAATTGCGGTGCCCTGCTTTTCAAACGTCATCGTGGCACCAAATGACATGGTGCCATCGACCGGCTGCTGCGCCTCAGAGGACGCCGCAGCCGCGGAAACGTCAGCGGATGTCGGCTGCGGAGCCTCGAAGGACGTCGTGGCGCCGGCAACATCGACAGGCTCCGGCTGCTCGGCCTCGCTCTGCTCGAACTCCTGTGCCGCACGCTCACGCTCGGCCTCGGCGGCCTGCTGCTGGGCGATGGCCTCCCGCTCGGCGGCCTCGCGGGCAGCGGCACGCTTTTCCTCAAAGTCGTCGACGAACTTCTTGCCCTTCGCAAAGGCGCCCTTAAAGAAGCTAGAAGCGCTGGCACCAATCGAGGAGAACGCAGAAGCGATATCGGCATGGGGCGTTGTCGAGGGAAGCTCGGCCGAGAAATCGGTGTCACTCTCATAGGACACGCGCTGCGGATACTCGTCATAGTCTTCGTCGGCGGTCTCGTCTTCAACCTGTGCCGGAGCGGCAGGCGCCAGAATATCCAGACCAGCTGCAGAATCGAGCGCGGGTTTATCGTCAGGCTCCGCGGAAGCAACAGTGGCAGCGACCGGCTCGGCGGGAGCAACAGCCGTATTGGCCGCGGGCGCAGGCTCCTGTGCAACGGGGGCAGGCTCGGGCTCAAACGTCGGCTCCTCGCCTTCCTCGTAATCGAGCGTGCAGGACTCGGGAAGCATTCCGAGCGCACGGATGGCATCCGAACCAAAGCGGATGTTGCCGGCGGCATTGCGATAGAGCCTGGGCTCGGGCTCGGCCGCGACAGGCTCCTCCGCCGGCTCGGCAGTGGGAACCTCGTCATTGAACTCTTCGGCCTGGACAGCCTGATTCTGATCCTCGAGCACGATGGCGCCAATCAGCGTCTCGTCGGCAGACGCACCCTCAAAGCCCTCGATCTGCTCGTCGAAAGCCTCGCCCTGTTCGGGCTCGGTCTGAGCGTCGGGAGCAATCGGCTGACCGAACTCGTCCTCGGCGTAGGTAGGCTCTTCATACTCGATGGTGTTGCCGTAGTCGTTTTGCTGTTGGGCCGCGGCATACTCCGCTGCTGCGCGCGCCATCTCCTCGGCACGACGCTTCTGCTCCCCAAAATAGGTATCGAACGGAACATCGTCGGGAAACTCGTTTTCGCCCTGGAAGGGAGCAACGTTGTCCATAACGCCGAGCATAGCGGCGACAGAAGACTTGTTGCACACTGCGCCGGACGTATAGGGAAGCACAAAACGGTTAGAAATGATGTTTGCCGCGTTGGCGAGCGCAACGAGGGAAGCGAGGATCGCGACAATCCACAGCAGAACCTTGAGCGCGCCGGGGAGCGGCAGGATACGCAAGATGGCAACGGCAGCAGGGGCAACCGTGGCAACGGGCAGCAGCTTGGCGATGAGCGCACGATACGAAGCATAGGGCTCGCGGGCGAGCAGCTCAGCACGGGGAGAGTCGTAGTGTGCGACAACGACCACCGGGCGGTTGCGCGGAGACGCGAGCGGGCCCGAGGCCTTGTGGTAGGCGATGACATTTTGGCTCACGCCCGTCTTGCCCAGGCGCGAAACCACGGGGTGGCCCGTGCGCTCGAGCACGTAAAGAACGGCACCGACAATGGCCAGCAAGGTGCCGACCAAGCCGATGCCGCCGCCGATGCCCATCAGCAGGGCGCCGGCAAACGCAAGAATACCGGTAACGGCAAATGCCAACCTGCTGGGCGCCGGGGCATTGAACTCCTGAACCTCGGGATCAAAGCCGTGGTTGCGGAAGATCTGAGCGATATCCTCGGCAGCCAAGCGCTCTTCTTCGCTGCATGCCGGCGTGATGCCGGTGTTCTGCAGCAGGTGGTTAATATAGTTCTGGGTGTTCGCCATGTGCGCTCCACATCCATAATCCGACAAATAGGCCCAATGCATGCACATTAGAACCGTATATAGTCGAAAGTATACCCCGAGCGAGCGCAAACGACCGAATTCGGGCCATCTTAACGCCCCGAGCGGACAAGGATATAGCCTAATCTCCATATCGGACTAAAATCATGGCAGCAAACCACCTTCTCATGCGAGGACTCTATGACGGCAAGCGACGCGACCGCGACAATTAAAAAGGGGAATTCGGAGCCCAGTTTCGATAAAACGGCTCAGCGCATCCTCAATCTTTTCTTTGTGCTCAACAGCTCCCCCGAACCGCTGACGACCGAGCAGATCGTCTTGGATTCTGACCTGGGATATGGCTCGGGCAATATCGACTCGGATAAGCGCAAGTTTCGGCGCGATCGTGACAAACTGCTCGAACGCGGCATCTTAATCAAGGAGGTTCGCCCCGCCGGCGCGCAGGAGACCGAGGAAAGCTCATGGACAATCGACCGCGAGCACACGTTTGCGGCAGGCGGCCTCATCACCGCAGACGACGCCGATATCCTGCTCAACGCTATCGACCAGACAATAGCGGCCGGCTCATCCACTTTTGCCGCGCCGCTTGCCGATATTCGTTCCAAGATTGCCTACCTCACCGGCAGGACGACGGCGGACGAAGCACCGATCCGCCGCTCTCCCACCGTCGATGCGGTATGGAGCGCCTTTGCCGAGTGGTGCGCGCTGCGATTTTTATATCAGAACGGACGCGGTGAGCAGAAAGAGCGTACCGTCTGCGTCTACGGCATGTTCGAGCGCGAGGGCGTTGCGTACTTCTGCGGCCTCGACAATGCCACCGACGACATCAGGACATTCCGCTGCGACCGTATCGTTCGCGCTTGGCGTCCTTCGAAGGCCTACGCCATCCCTGCAGACTTCAATCTCAACGACTACCTGTTCTTTGAATTCGATTTTGCCGACCGCCCGCCCGTTGCAGCCACGTTCTCGTTCGCCCCTCAGACGCAGATCGATATGATCAACGGCCTCACGCGCGGGCGAGGTGAGCTCACACACACCGATGCGGGATGGATCTGGACCGTTGACGTGCGCGACCTTGAAGCCGCCGCCTCATTTTGCATGGCCCACGCCGTGGACGGCATGAGGCCCGTGGCCCCCAAATCGCTCAAGCAGGCGTGGAACCGCCTCATTGAAAGGACGGTGCACGAGCATGCCCGTGCGTAAACTCACCAGCGAGCAGAGACTCTCGCGCGCCATCGACATCATGGAGGCCCTCTACGCCGCCGGCGAGAGCGGCATGACACGAGCCGAGATTTGCAGCCGCTTTGACATCACAGGGGTGTCGCTCGACGAGATTCTCGAGATCGTCTCGGCGCTCGCGGACCGAGAATCGGGCGCGCGCATCATCTGCGAATGCCGCGGCGAGCGTGTGGTCCTCACCGGTGACGCCGGACGTGTGCTACCGCTGCGCCTGAGTGCCGCCGAAGGCGCTGTGCTCAACCATGAACTTGAATCGTTGGGGATCGAGCCGCAGACGGCAGCTCGGATTCGACATGCCCTTCTGCCCGAAGAGCTCGGCTATAACCAGCGCGTCTTTGACACCGTCAACCACGGGTCGCACTGGCAGCAGCTGAGCTGCGCCATTCAGGACGGTGTTCGTTGCCGCATCTCGTATCGCTCGATGGACGATGCGCGGCCACGCGAGCGTCTGGTCGACCCCTTGCGCATTACGGCAAACGGCGACCAAACATACCTGATTGCCTGGGACATCGCGGTCGATGAGCAGCGCACCTATCGCATGGATAAAATCGAGGGACTCACCTTGACGGAAGACTCCGTCGTGCCTCACACACCGGGCGTCGCATCCCTCCACGATTCCCTTGCCCGGACGCAGCGTAGCGCAAAGCTCTTGATGCCATTCGATATGGCGGAGCATCTGGACTGGGCCGGCATCACCCTAATCGAGCGCAGCGGGGCAGACATGGCAACGGTAACCGTGCATTACGGCTCCGAGCGTTGGCTACTGAGCCAGATAATCGCAGCGGGCGGAGCCATCCGCATCTTGGATGACCCCGCCCTGTCAAAGCGTCTGTGCGATATGGCAAAAACCCTCGTCTGTCCGCTTTAGCACCGCCGCTCGTGACGTGCGCGCCACAGTTGCAGATAGTGACCGATCTGCGCCGATTCGATGCGCTGGTAGGAGCTCGTGGGCAGCGACGTTAAGAACTTCTTTCCGTAGCCCTTCGTCACCAGGCGCGGGTCGGCCAGAATCAGCACGCCGCAATCGGTCGACGAGCGGATAAGGCGGCCGGCCGCCTGCTTGACCTCGAGCACCGCCTCGGGCAGCGAATAGCGCGCCCAAGCGCGGTCTTCGCGCAGGTTGCGCTCGCACGAGAGCGGGTCCGTGGGGCTCGAGAACGGCAGCTTGGGAATGATGACGCAACGCAGCGTCTCGCCGCTGGCGTCAAACCCCTCCCAGAAGGCCTTAAGCGCAAAAAGCGACGAGGTCGGCTCATTGATAAACCGGTCGCGCAGGCGACGAGGAGATGAGTTGCGCTGCTGGCAGTTGAGTTCCAGACCCGCACGGGCCATCTTGGGCTCAACGCGGGTGTACAGGTCTTCCATGTCGCGCCGATTGGTGAACAGCGTGAGCACCGATCCGCCCATGGCAAGATGGGCGTCGACCAGCACGCGCTCGAGCGCCGTAAGATAGCTCTCGCGATCGCGCGGATCGGGGATATCGCCCGCAACGACTACAGCCATGTTCGAATCGAAGTCGTAGCTCGAGTCCAAGTGCAGCGATGAAGATGTTGAAGCACCGATGCGATCGAGGCCGACCGCGTGGTTAAAGTGTTCAAAGCTTTTGGACACCGTCATGGTCGCCGAGGCAAAGATAGCCGTGTGAACCTCGGGCAGCCACTCGGTTGCCAAGGCCTCGCCAATGTCGATGCGCTCTGCGGTCATTGACTCTCCGCCGGCACGCAACCTGCGATTGACCTGCAGCGAATACACATAGTGTTCATCGGTGCCGTCGATGATGAGTTTGAGGTTCTCGGCCAGCTCGTGCAGGCGGCGCGAGATATCGCCCAAGTCGACAACAACCTCGGGCTTGTCGGCGGCGACGGCTTGCACCAGCGCGTCGACGCACTTGTCAGCTTGTTCCAACGCATCGATGGCAGCGTAGGCCGACTGTAAGAAATCATGCCAGTCGTCAGATTCGCGCAGCTCGGGGCCAATCCATAGATTGGCATTGTCATAACCCCCACGGGCACGGCGGCCGAGCTCGCGAACGCCATCGAACACGTCGGCGATTGCCATGCTCGCGCGCGCAACCGTCGACGTCGCCTTGGCAGTAAGGCCCAGATAGAGCGTAGAGCCCTCAGAGGTTGCCAAATCACGGGAGACCTGGCTTAGCGCACCGGTGCTCGAGCCACCCAGGCGCTCAAACAGAACGCGTGATTCGTCCGCCGACACCACGCGCGCCCACTGACGGCGCGCCTCGCGCTCGATAGAATGAGCCTCGTCGATTACCCAATGACGAATCGGAGGCAAAATCCTGCCCTCGGCCGCAACATTGCGGAACAGCAGGGAATGGTTGGTAACCACCACGTCGGCATGCGCCGCACGACGGCGAGCGCCGTGGACCAAGCATTTTTCAGGGAAAAACGGGCAGAGGCGACGAGCGCACTCGCGCGAGGCCGTCGTAAAGTCGGGGCGGTTGACGCTGCGCCACCGAATGCCGAGCGAGTCGAGGTCGCCATCGGCTGATTGGCAGACGTACGCCATAATGACCGCGACCGCCGTGAGCGTGTCCGCCGGATCGCGCTTGGTGGTAATCTCGACCTGGCCGCGGCTCATGCGCTCAAGCTTGCGCAGGCACGGATAGTGGTCATAGCCCTTGAGAGCGCAAAATGACAGGCCACCGTCCAGTTGCTCGGCAAGTTTTGGCAGCTCATGGTACATGAGCTGGTCGGCAAGATTGTTCGATTTGGTCGCAATACCAACCGTGATGTTGTTACGGCGTGCTGCCTCGGCAAAAGGCACCAGATAGGCCATCGATTTGCCGACGCCCGTGCCCGCCTCAATTACACGATGAGTGCCCGTGACCAGCGCATCGCGGACCTCGAGCGCCATCGCGATCTGCTCATCACGCGGCTCGTAGGTGGGATACATGCGATTGACCAGGCCACCTGGCGCATAGTCTGCCTCAATCTCCTCACGACTCGGCATCTTGAGTACCGGCAGTTCATCGGCGTCCACCCGATCGTCGGCGCGATCGGCCTTGAGAACGTCAGCACGAGCGGCGCTGAGAGAGAAGGTAGAACCAGGGTTCTGCCCTGCCAAGAATGAGAAGATAGGACGATAGGACCAAGGCACGTCCGGATGCATGTCGGCTAGGCGCGCCATGAGGCCCTGGGGCAAGTCGGTGAGCGCCACGAGCAACACGCGCCATACGCCACACAGGGCGTCGACGTCGGCATTGGCACGGTGTGATACCGAGTCGCAGCCAAACAGATCGGCCATAAAAGACAGCTTGTGCGAGGCCAGGCGCGGAAGCGCGATGCGCGACAGCGCCAACGAATCGATCCAAATATCGCTCACGTTGACGCCGCCTTTGACAGACTCGATAAACGAGCGGTCGAACGTGGCGTTATGTGCGATCACCGGGCAACCACCGACAAAATCGGCGAGAGCGGCGACGGCCTCAACGGCCGACGGGGCATCTGCCACATCGGCATTTGTAATGCTCGTGAGCTCGGTAATCTCGGCGGGAATCAGCTGCTTGGGATGCACGAAGGTATCGAAGCGGTCGACGATCTCGCGGCCCGAAAGACGGGCCGCCGAGATCTCGATCAGCTCATTGTCCTGCACCGAAAGACCCGTGGTCTCGGTATCGAGGACAATCACATCTTCCTCGATAAGACCGAAGGACTGCGTTTTGGCGCGGTCGGCAAGCGTGGCATAGGAGTCGATGACAAACTGCGGCGTTCCTGACGAAACCGCGTCCTCGATTAGCATGCAATGCCCGCTCGACGAAGGCCCATACGGATCAGGCTGTCACAGACCTGCGGGAACGTCATGTCGTCGGTGTGGCGGATCTCATCCGGATACAGCGACGTATCGGTCATGCCGGGAATGGTATTGGTCTCGAGGATAACGGGGCCGTCCTCGCTCACAATAAAGTCGCTGCGCGAGATACCCAGGCAACCGAGGGCCTTGTGAGCGGCACAGGCAAGTTCCTGAGCGCGAGCGTAATTCTCGGGTGAAATCTGCGCCGGAATGCGATGGATATCCGTAGGGTCGACATACTTCACGTCCAGATCGTAGAACTCGCAGTCCTCGGGCTTACGAATCTCGACAATCGGCAGGGCGCGCACGTCATCTTCGCCGTATACGCCGACGGTGATCTCGGTACCCTCGATGCACTTCTCGACCAGCACTTTGTCGCCGTACTCAAACGCCTTGGCGATTGCCGCGGGCAGCTCGGAGGGCTCATGGACCAGGGAAATGCCATAGCTGGAACCGTTGACGGCCGGCTTCACAAAGCAGCGCTCGCCACAAACCTCGACGATATGATCGATATCGACTTCATCGCCCACCTCGAGCGCAAGGCCGGGGGCAATGGGAATGCCCGCCTTGGCGTATAGGAGCTTAGAGACCTCCTTGTCGGCACCGCAGGCGCTGGCAAGTACGCCCGAGGCCGTGTAGGGGATACCCAGGGTCTCCATGGCACCCTGCATGGCGCCATCCTCACCGCCGGCGCCGTGCATGGCGATAAATGCCACATCGAATCCGCCGGTCGCCATGGTTACCATAAAGTCATCAGCGGCCGTGTCAAGCAGCTCCACCGAGGTGTAGCCGGCTTCCTTCAGTGCCACCACAACGTTCTTTCCCGAATCGAGCGAGATCTCGCGCTCGGCGGAATGACCGCCCGCCAAGACCGCTACGTGCATGTTCTCTAGGCTTTTACCCGGCATGGGCAGACTCCTCCTCTATAATTTCTGCAGCTGATACCATATTGTAGCGATACCCTCTACGTTTCCCCAAAATCGAAAGGCTTCCATGAATCCCAGGACTAAATCTCAGGACATTCGCGACTTGAGCCAAAACGATATTCGCGAGCTCGTGGCCGAACTTGGCCAGCCCGCCTTCCGCGCGAAGCAGCTCATCGAATGGGTCTTTGAGAAGAACGTTTGTTCGTTTGACGATATGACCAACCTTCCCAAGGCTTTCCGTGAGCAGCTTAAAGAGGCTTTTGCCTTTGATACGCCGACTGAACTCACCAAGCAGGTTTCCAAAGATGGCTCGCGCAAGTATCTGCTCGAGTACCACGATGGCATTTCCGTCGAGACTGTCGGCATGCCCCGTCGTAACAAGCTTTCCGTCTGCGTTTCCACCCAGGCCGGTTGCGGCATGGGGTGCGCTTTTTGCGCCACGGGCCTCAACGGCCTTAAGCGCTCGCTAACTGCCCAGGAGATCGTCGACCAGGTTTTGCACGTCTCCAACGATTTTGGAGAGCGTGCTACGAGCGTCGTCTTCATGGGCCAGGGCGAGCCGTTTGCCAACTACGACGAGGTTCTCAAGGCACTGCGTATCCTCAACGACCCCGATGGCATCGGTATCGGCGCTCGTCACCTCACCGTCTCTACCAGTGGCGTTATTCCCGGTATTCGCAAATTTGCCGATATCCCCGAGCAGTTCACGCTTGCCGTTTCCCTGCATTCCGCCATCCAGTCGACGCGCAATAAGCTCATGCCCGGTGTTAAGAAGTACACGCTGCTTCGCCTTCACGAAGCGCTTCAGCGCTACACCGAGAAGACTGGCCGCCGCCCGACCTATGAGTATGCCATGATCGAAGGCGTCAACGATACAAATCCCGAGATGCAGGCGCTCTGCGACTTTTGCGAGGGAACGCTGTGCCACGTTAACCTGATTCAGCTTAACGACATCGAGGGCAGCCCGCTCAAGCCGTCGCCGATTCATAAGGTCGAGGATCTTCAGCGTCGTCTTGAGTCCCGTGGCATCGAGACCACGATTCGTAACTCCCGTGGTAACGATATTGACGCCGCTTGTGGACAGCTGAAGCAGCGCTTCAAAGTTCAGAAGAACGCATAGGGGAGTCGCACCCCAATACGTTTCATGTGAAACATCGAACGGCCCCGGTTGCAGGATATGCAACCGGGGCCGTTTCATTTATTGACCTCAATTTTGGACCAGCTGCTACCTTTCCCATTTTTTACGGACAAAATAAGGGGCCCTTGTCTCATGAATCAGACAAGGGCCCCTCAAAATATGCAGGGTAATTGTTAGGTACCTAATAGCCTACATTTTCCCATTGGTTGCTAACCCAACCTTGATTAATCTTAGGATTTTTCATTACCTGAGCAGTGCGCATGGCAACATCTTCTGTCATAACATCCATTTTCTTCTTGGATGTATCAACGATATCTTGCGCGCCACGAAGCAAACGACCTCGAAGTTCATCGTCTGTCGCGATCTTATAGCCAGCAAAGGCACCAGCCGCGACAGTCGTCACCAATGCAATCGCAGTAAAAATCTTATTCCTCATCTTGGCCTCCTTGATCAAACTGAATCATTTCACCAAGAATACGAGAGAGCTCTTCCTCGTCTTTAAACTCAATCTCAATCTTATTCTTTCCTCGCGAGCTCTTCACACGCACGTTGGTATTAAATACCTGACGAAGCACACGCGCAGCCTTTTTAAAAGACTGAGGCGTTGCAGGCCGCGGCGTCTTAGGTGTCTCTCCGGCAGAAAACAATGGAGCAAGATTTTCTGTCGCTCTTACGGAAAGACCCTCCGCAACAACCTTCTCTGCAAGTCGAATTCGAGCATCCTCATAGGGAACTGCAAGAATCGCACGTGCGTGACCAGCAGTAAGTTTACCCTCAAAAATCATCTGCTGAACTACTTCGGGGAGATCGAGAAGGCGCAGCGAGTTTGTAATTGCAGAGCGTGACTTGCTTACGGCCTTCGACAATGCCTCTTGGGTCATACCGCTAGCATCGATGAGCTGGCGATAGCCCTTAGCCTCTTCGACGGGATTCAGATCAGAACGCTGAAGGTTTTCGATAAGAGCAAGAGCCAGCATCTCTTCATCATTAACATCTTTAATGATGACCGGCAGCTCCTCAAGACCAGCAAGCTTTGACGCCTGGTAACGACGCTCACCAGCGATGATCTCATAGCCGTTTCCATGCTTGCGAACCAAGAGCGGCTGCAGAACGCCATGTTCTTGGATTGACTCGCTCAACTCGCGAAGTTCAGTTTCATTAAAGTGAATTCGCGGTTGATTAGGGTTGGGAACGATATCCTCAATAGGTAGTTTTGTTTCAGATACGGCATTTGAAGCAGATGCGGCAGAACCACCAGTCTCATACTCAGCCTCTGAGACCAAAGCATTGAGTCCGCGTCCCAATCCACCACGTTTCTTTGCGCTAGGCACGCTTGATCACCTCTTTTGCAAGGTTCATATACGCTTTTGCACCCTTGTTTTGAGGTGCATAGGTAATTACCGGTTCTCCAAAAGACGGGGCTTCAGAGATTTTAACAGTACGGGGAATCAGTGTCTTAAACGCCTTATCACCAAAGTACGATTGAACTTCCTCAACAACCTGATTCGATAATGAAGTACGTGAGTCATACATGGTCATAAGCACGCCATAGGTGTCTAAGCCCTTGTTCAGACGTGATTTGACCATCTTCATTGACTCAAGCAGCTTCGTAACGCCCTCGAGTGCGTAATACTCACACTGGATTGGAATCAAAACGCTGTCTGCTGCGGTCAAGGCATTGATAGTAAGCAGGCCGAGCGAAGGAGGACAGTCAATGAAAATAAAATCGAACTCGTCCTGAATCGGCTCAAGCAAATCTTTGAGGCGGGTTTCACGAGCAATTGCGCTTACGAGCTCAATTTCGGCACCTGCAAGCTGAATCGTAGCTGGAATTATGAATACCTTTTTGCAATTTGTATCAAGAACAAGCGATTCTGCCGGCACATCATTCAACAATGCATCATAGATGCAGTGATCAAGGTCTTCTTTTTCAATTCCAAATCCACTGGTGCTGTTTCCCTGCGGATCAAAATCGACAATCAGTATCTTACGACCCTGCTCACCCAGTGCTGCTGCAAGGTTTACAGCCGTCGTTGACTTACCGACGCCGCCTTTTTGATTGATGATTGCAATGATACGCGTGTCTTTTGCGCTCTTAGAACGCTTAACGTCGCGAAATCCCACGGTCCCTCCTGGTGTGTATTAAAGCTGTCAAACGGAGGATGTTTCACGTGAAACATTCCGATTCGATATCAACCGCCGTGTTTCACGTGAAACACTGCAAGTTGTTAGTATCCATTATGTTTCACGTGAAACATCTAGGCAAGCGGATTCTTCTTTGCCATGCCATTTGCACGAGGCAACGAAACGGATGCTGGATGACTCTTTTTAAGAACAATGAACTCCCTGTGGCCCAAGCCCTCAGGCAAATCGGTTGCGTCATTCAGAAGCAAAGTGAAGCCGCAAATCCTAGCTGCTGACATGCCAGAAGCAAGCTCCTCATCCGAAGGATTACCCTTGGTGATAACAAATAGCCCTCCATCCTTGAGGAACGGAGCTGCATACTCAACAAGAATCGGTAGTGGAGCCAGTGCGCGGGCAGTTACGACAGAGAACTGCTTCTTATGGCTTCGAGCATATTCTTCAAGGCGATCATGAACCGCATGAGCATGTTTCAATCCAAGATCATGAACAAAAGAATTGACAGCATCAACCTTCTTGCCAACGGAGTCAATAAAAGTAGCTTTACGATGCGTGGTTATAGTTAAAGGAATACCAGGGAAGCCCGCACCTGTTCCCATATCGAGCAAAGCTCCCTCAGGAGCCTTATTGATATAAGGGAGCAAAACAAGAGAGTCGAGGATATGTAGTACCGCAGCATCTTCTATGTTAAGAATACGGGTGAGATTGGTTGTCTTATTTGTTTCCAGAACCAAATCCAAATGCTGAATACATTTCCTCAGCTCAACATCAGTTATGCTCAAGGAATACTCTTTGCAATAGGAAGTTAGATGACTCAACATCTCGTCAGCCTGCTGATCAGTAAGTACTAACAACGAAAGCTCCTTTCTGACAAAAATCAGTGTATCGAGAACTTTTGACAAAAAAAGGGGACGTGGAAACCACGTCCCCTTAGCATAAGCTCGAGAAGATTATCGAGCAACAATCACCACATGGCGATCAGGGTCAGAACCCTCAGAATGAGTATCGACGGCATCATTGCCACGAAGTGCAATGTGAACCAGTCGACGCTCGTAGGCATTCATGGGCGGAAGCGAAACACTCTTATGAGTGCGGATGGCACGCTCGGCAGCAGACTGAGCCATGGAAGCAACCTTGTCCTGACGGCGACTCTTGTATCCCTCTACGTCCACTACAACCGGATACCTAAAGCCAAGTTTGCGGCTCACCAGCAAAGAGAACATAACCTGAAGGGCATCAAGGGTGCGACCATGACGTCCAATGAGAACAGCAAGGTCGGGAGCCGTTACATCCAAAATCAGCTCACCCTCGTCGCCCTCATACTCATCGATAGGAGAGTTGGCGGCATCGAAGTGCGAAAGGATGGAACGCAGGATGGAAATCGCAACATCGGCAATGGTGTCGAGCTCCTCATCGGTCAGCTCTTCACCAGCCTTGTAGCGCTGTGCAATCTCGGGATAATCGCCCGCGACCTGCGGGGCAACCTCCTCAAGCATATCCTCGATGATCTCTTCAGACATAACGTACTCCAAAAGTTAGGTACCTAAATAAGATTGATATCCCGTTACTTCTTCTTGTGCGGGCGCGGCTTCTTCTCTCGACGAGTGACCTCAACCTGCAGCGGAGCGTTCTTAAGACGCTCCTCCTCATCGGCCTTCGCCTTGTCGATGACCTTCTGCGTCACAAAAATCTGCTGGATAACCTGCCAAGCAGACGAGACGTCGTAGTACAGCAGAACACCAACGGGAAGGCTCCAGCCCATCCAAAGCATCATGACCGTCATGACAACGGCCATCATACGCATGCTCTGAGCCTGCTGGCCGGTCTGGTTGCGCGACATATAGAGCTGCGGAATCAGGGTCAGGACGGCGAACAGGATCAGGCAAACCAGCGCAGGCAGTGCAACCATAAAGCCATCGGCAAAGGAAGCGCTCGGCGTGGTGGTCAGGTCGGGCAGGATGTTGAAGAACGAGAACGTGCCGTCGTTAAAGTACTGCGGCAGGTTGCGCAGCAATGTAAACAGGGCGAACAGGATAGGCATCTGAATCAGCAGCGGCAGACAGCCAGCCATGGGGTTGAACTTGTTCTCGCTGTAGAACTTCTGCATCTCCTCGGCCTGACGCTGGGGATCGTCGGCATAGCGCTCCTGGATCTCGAGCATCTTGGGCTGCAGCACCTGCATGCGAGCCGTCGACTTGGTCGACTTGAGCATGAGCGGCGTCAGCAGCAGACGGATGATGACCACCAGGATGATGATGGACAGGCCCCAGTCGACCGCAAAGGTCTGGATGAGCTTGAGCAGCTCGAAAAGGATGTTAACGATCCAATCCCACATGTAAGTTTTCCTCCGATAGCGAGTGCCCGCTAGGGCACAGGGTCATAACCGCCGACGTGCAGGGGATTGCAGCGAGCGATGCGCCTCACGGCAAGCCAGCAGCCTCTCAAAACACCGTGCTTCTCAATCGCCTGGACGGCGTATTGCGAGCACGTTGGGTAATAAATGCAGGCGTCAGGCAATAAGGGCGAAATAACCTGTTGATATATGCGAATAGGAGCGATGGCAACACGTCGCAAAACGTGATTGCTCATCGCTCCTCCCCGGCAACGCCGGCGCGCTTCATAAGCGAACGCAACGCCTTGTCCATCTCCTGCGGCGAGGAAACCCTCGTCTTGGGAGTTGCAAACAAGATGATGTCATAACCCGCAACGGGAAATCCGCAGCTGCGGGCGGCCTCGCGCATCACACGCTTAGATCGGTTGCGCACGACGGCACAACCGAGTCGCTTAGCACCAACGAAGGCGACCCTTCCGGAGTCGCCTTCGCCAACCGATTCACATATGGTCATTCGAATCAGAGGGTGATTGAAACGACGCCCCTGACTGAACACATGCTCGAAATCTTGCCGAGACTTAATAGTCTTCATGCGAGATGTGTGTATCGCTGCTAGACAGTGAGACGCTTGCGGCCCTTGGCACGACGACGGGCGAGCACGGCACGACCACCCTTAGTGGCCATACGGGCACGGAAGCCATGGGTCTTGGCACGCTTACGCTTATTAGGCTGATACGTACGCTTCATCTTAAGTTCCTCCTGCTGCATTTCGAGTGTCCGCGGGGACGCGGACGCAGATATAGACACGTGAGCTTGAAGATTGTAGGGAAATCAATGTTCAAATGTCAAGAAATCAAAGGTAAAAGGTTGCGCAGTTCACACGGTTCCCCCATAAGCACAACCGAAATTTGCGCCTCATGGCAACCTTTCACGATATTTCATCGAGTTTTCAACAGGTCATGTTGGCAATGTTGAGAACCTTTCGCCAGTTTTCCAAAGTTTTCAACAAGTTTTGAAAAGTTGTCGAAAGATGAGAAACGTTGCACGGTGAGCTACTATTTGTTCGAAACCTTTTGAAAGATTGCGAGCGGCATGTCTGACGACTTTTACACCATGGTCGATTCCGGAGACCCGGCACCCGACAACGAGCACATCACCGGCGTGCGCGAAGAGCGTGCGGAAGGCGAGCAGACGACCACGCAGGCGCCAAAAGCCATGTACGCCGCGCGCATCGCCGTCTATGACGACATGCTGTCGACACCGCGGGTGATCGTCATTGATCCGCAAGATGTCCGCACGTATTTGGAAGAGACGACCAACACCGTCTACCAGTGCATGAAAGAACAAGGTGGCCACATCTCGCTCATGGTCATCCGCGAGATTGTCGAAAACTTTATCCACGCACACTTTGCCGAGCCCATCATCTCAATTCTGGACGGCGGAGACACCATCCGCTTTGCTGACCAAGGACCCGGCATCGACGACAAGGAACGTGCTTTCGACTTTGGCGTTACCAGCGCAAACAGCAAGATGAAGCGCTATATCCGTGGAACCGGAGCAGGGTTTCCCATGGTGCAGGAGTATTTGGAAAACGCCGGCGGTGCCGTATCCATCGAGGACAACATGGGCAACGGCACCGTGGTTACGGTAAGCCTGAACCCTAAACGCGTGCAGGAAATCGAGCGTGCCGGCGGACGCGGCGCTGCCGTGCGGCCCGAGACGGAACAGCCCACATATCCCCTGCCGGGAGCTTTTGCGCAGCAGCCCATGGCAACGCAGCAGGTGCAGCCCCCCGTGGCACAGATGCAGCAGCCCGGAATGCTTCCCACACAAGAACCCCAGGCGGCATCTATGTCGATGCCGCCAAACATGCCAGAGGCCATGCCGCTGGCTGATCAGGATGCAGCAGCAATGCAGCAGGCGACGGGGGCGCCGGGTGGCCAGCAAATGGGCTATCAGCCGTACCAACAGGGATATCCATATCAGCAGATGCCGCCACTGGGGTATGGCCAGCAGTTCCCGCAGCAGTACCAGCAGGGATATCAGCAGCCGTACCAGCAGATGCCGCAGCAGCAGTACAACCCCTGGGCCCAGCAGACGCCTCCGCAGCCTTACCAACAGTGGCCTCAAAGTTTTCAACAGCAAATGCCGCCGACGCAGAGTTCTCAACAACCAGCAGCTCAAATGATGTATCCTAATGCAGTAAATCAGTATGCACAGCCACAACCGGACGTGTTCGTAAGCGATCGCGGCAACGCCGCGCTGGGCTATCTGGCGCAAAATCAAGCGTGCGGCGCAACCGATCTTGCGAGGGCGTTTGGAAACTCGGCCCCCACTTGGTCACGCACGCTCAATGACTTGGCGCAGGCTGGCTTGGCCATCAAGCATGGCCAGAAATACCATCTGACCGAACTCGGCGCCGCTCGCGTGCGAGCTCAGAGCTAAAGAACGGGAGAGACAGTGGACGAGGAAGCAAGCATCATCCTGGGGGATGCCATCGCCTTTTGCCAGCGCGACGGCCAAGATGCACGCCTCATCAACATGCTGGGGCAATCGCGCGCCATAAGCCTGACCGAAGATACGCTCACGATCGAGGCGCCCTCGCGCTTTGCCATCGCGCAGCTCAAAAAGCATCAGCCGACTATTGAGGCCTATCTGGAAGAAATCGCCTTTGCACCGATTGCGCTCGACATCGTGGCACCGCAAGGCGCCGCGACGGAATCCGCTGCCGCGACGGCGCCCGCCACGGCTCCCGCTGCTTCCCCGGCGGTGCCGGCCTCCGCAGGCGACGCGCCGACAATCGAGCACCAGCACGGTGATGTTTCCCGTGAAACCATGGCACCATTGCCGACCGCGGCGGCGACGTCAACGAACGCACCCGTCACGCACATGCCCATCGCTCACGACGCAGCGGCGGGCGCTGATTCGGGCATTGCAATCAAGAACACGCTCTCGGCCGATGATTTTCGTCGCATGATGAACCAGATGAAGGGCGGAGCGCCGACTAAACCCACGCAAGCTGCGACCCCCGCTTCACCCATGTCAGCACCGACCGTGCCGGCCGAGCAGAATACGGACGGAGCCCCGCTCGCCGCGAACTCAAAATTTACCTTTGAGAACTTTGTCTACGGCCCAGAGAACAGCCATGCCTATCGCTCGGCACTCAAGTTTGCCGCCCTCGCGGACGAGCGCGGCACATGCACATCACTGTTCATCTACGGCAAATCGGGCCTGGGCAAGACGCACCTGCTGCTTGCCATCAAAAACGAGCTCGCCGAGAAGTCGCCCGAGATCAAGGTCAAGTATGCCAACTCCCAGGCATATCTGGACGACCTGATGACCGAGTTCGACCGCCAAAAGAAGAGCAACGCCCCTATCATGCAGGCATACCACGGCGTGGACGTGCTCATCATCGATGACATCCAAAACATCATCGGCAAGCGCGCGAGCGTGGACTACTTTTTCCAGCTCATGGACGAGTTCATCCGCAACAACAAGAAGGTCGTCATCGCGGCAGACCGCGCCCCCAAGGACCTGAGCATGGACGAGCGTCTGACCAGCCGCTTCAACGCCGGCATGCTCTGCCTGGTCGCAGAGCCCAGCTACGAGATGAAATACAAGATCTTGCAGCGCTATTACGAGAACACCATCGTCGCCGCTCCCGAGGCAGGCGACGACTCGCTGCTGGCGGCCTATGGGGGCGACGGCGGGCACCTGACCGACGAGCACTTTAAACACATGGCCGAGGTCTCGGGCACCAACATCCGCGAGCTCGAGAGCTTTTGCGAGCGTTGCGCCGGCGAGGCGGGCGACCGCGAGCGCGAGGGCGAGGGCGGGGAGCTCACCTTTGACGATATCGACGCCATCGCCAGCCAGTACTTCGACACATCGGCCAAAAAGATCAACGTCCAGACGGTTCAGTCCGTCATCGAAGAGCAGTACGGCGTGACGCACGAGGAGCTCATCGGCCCGCGTCGCAACGCCAATATCGCCAAAGCACGCCATATTGCCATCTATCTGGCCATCGAGATGTGCGAGATGACGACCACGGCGGTGGGCGCCGAATTTGGCAACCGCAACCACTCGACCGTCAGCACGAGTTACAAAAAGGTCCAGAAGATGATCCAGGAAGACCGCACCGTCACCGAAGACCTCAAGTCGCTGCGCGATAAAATTACACTGCGCTCGTAGGGAAATAGAGACACCTGTTGAAAACTTGTCGAAACCACGGGCATAAGGTGTCTAAAACCCAACCCGCGGTGATGAAAAGTTTTGCGCAGGTTTTGAACGTGGAAAACCACCCCTGTTGCACACAGGTTGCTGTCGATTCTCTTTCTGGGTCTGACCTGCGTCTTTGGGAGTAATCAACAGTTTCGTCAGTGCTATTACTATTATTAAGATATTTATATCTATAGAAAGGTAT
Organism: Collinsella aerofaciens; assembly: GCF_019131995.1. Classification (GTDB taxonomy): domain Bacteria; phylum Actinomycetota; class Coriobacteriia; order Coriobacteriales; family Coriobacteriaceae; genus Collinsella; species Collinsella aerofaciens_S. The sequence goes on from NZ_JAHONA010000002.1 coordinate 29,566, forward strand.
TAAAAGATGAAGTTCACCGTCAGCCAGAGCTCGCTTACACAAGCCATCGGCGTCGTTATGAAGGGTGTCGCTTCGGCATCCACCCTTCCCATCCTGTCGGGCGTGCTCGTCAAAGCCCAAGACGGCATCTTGGAATTCCAGACCTCTAACTACACCATCTCGATCCGTCATCGCATCGCGGCGCATGTCGAAGAAGAGGGCGAGATGGTTATCCCCTGTAAGATGCTCTCCAATATCACCAAGACCCTCCCCGATGCCCCGGTCACCTTTGAGCTGTCCGAGCGCCAGGTGCTGATTGGTTGCGAGAAGAGCTCTTTTAGGCTGAACACGCTCGATGCCAATGACTTCCCCGAGTTTCCGGCCTATGCCATCGAGAGCGCCGTGGAACTGCCGACCGATATCTTGTCCGAGATGGTCGGCCGCGTGTGGCGCGTCACCTCGACCGATAAGGCCCGCCCTATCCTGGGAGGCGTGCACATGAAGGTCGAGAACAACACCGTGCGCCTGGTGGCGACCGATTCCTTCCGTTTGGCCGTGTGCGATACGCAGGTAGAGACCTCGACCCTCGAAGGCTCCTTTGAGCTCAACGTTCCGGCTGACGCCTTTAACGACGCACTGAACATCATGGCCAGCCAGGCGACCATCATGATCGGGGCTACCGACACCCAGGTCGTCTTCGAGGCCGGCAACACCACCTACGTGTCGCGCCGCATCGAGGGCGTGTACCCCAACTACAAGCAGCTCATCCCCGATTCGTGCGTGACGAGCGTCAAGATCGACGTCGCCGCCTTTAACGCCGCCCTCAAGCGCGTGGCCGTTATCGCGAGCGCCAACCCCGCCGTCAAGTTCGAGATCGATGTCGAGAACGGGCAGATGGGCCTGTCCTCCATCTCCAATGACCAGGACCTTGCGCAGGAGACGATCGATGTCGAGGCCGAGGGCGAGTCGGGCACCATCGCCTTCAACTACCACTACATCTTCGGCTGCCTCAATGCCCTGTCCAAGGAGAAGGAGATCACGCTGGAGCTCAAGAGCTACTCGCAGGCGGGCATCTTTAAGTCCTACGACAAGATCAACTACCTGTACCTGGTCATGCCGGTTCGCATCTAGCGCTGCGCCATGACCATGTTTGCCCGCAGCCTTTCCGTCGCGCGCTACCGCAGTTTCGATAGTTACCGTCTTGACCTGGACGAGGGCGTGACGGTGCTCGCGGGGCCCAACGCGGCGGGAAAGACCAACCTTATAGAGGCGCTGCAGCTTTTGACGAGCGGCGCCTCGTTTAGGCATCCCACCGCTACCGAGCTCGTGCACGACGGCGTGGGCTCGTGCAGGCTCGAGTTGAGGCTCGAGGGCGATGGCCGCGTGCTCGATATGGGGCTGGGCGTTGAGGACGGCAAGCGCTCGTTTAGCCGCAACGGCAAGAGATGCTCGGCCGCCGGCGTACGTGGGGTTTTGCCGAGCGTGCTGTTTTGCCCCGATCATCTGGATATGGTCAAACGCGGCGCCAGCGTGCGCCGCGCCGCCCTCGACGACTTTGGCGTGCAACTGAGCGCCCGTTACGCCGACCTGGCGAGCACCTACGGGCGTTGCGTGACGCAGCGCAATGCCCTGCTCAAGGAGACCTGGTGCTGCCGTGAGATGCTCGGTGCGTGGAATGACTCCATCGCCCGCGCTGGGTCAGCCCTGCTCGTGCATCGTTTGGCCCTGCTCGACCGACTGGCGGGCCATGTGCGCGCCGCGTACGGGCAGGTGGCGTCCGGTGAGGACGCAGGCGTGTCCTATGTGTCCACGCTGGGGGATTTACCTCAAACCGAAGGTCGCGAGGAACTTAAGGACTGGGCGTACGAGCATATGCTCGCGGCCCTCGATGAGCGTGCCGATGAGGAGATGCGCCGCGGCGTGACGCTCGTGGGTCCGCATCGCGACGAGATTGAGTTTTCCGTCGCGGGCCGATCGGCCCGTTCATTTGCCAGCCAGGGCCAGCAGCGAACGCTGGTGCTTGCCTGGAAGGTGGCAGAAGTGGCCGTGGCGCGCGATATCCTGGGCACCGCGCCGCTGCTGCTTTTGGACGACGTGATGAGCGAGCTCGATGCCGGGCGCCGAGGCGCTTTTCTGCAGCTGATCGGTGATGATATCCAGACTGTCATAACCACCACCAATCTGGGGTATTTTACCGATGACCTGCTTGATCGAGCCAAGGTGGTGAGCATGGGTGAGACGTGTTAATTACGAGCGCGAGAACGGAACGGTTGCCTTTGGCGGCTTTTTGGATGCCGAGCGTCAGCGCATCCTGGCCGCCGCGACACCCGAGCGCCGCGCGCAAATGGAGGCTGCCGAGGAGTCGCGCGCGGTCTATCGTGCCTGGAATGCGGTGTGCTCGGGCACGCGCGAGGGACGCCATGTGACGGGCCTGCGCTACCTGCCCGAGTCCAATGAGCTGCTGGTGTATCTCGATTCGCCCTCGTGGACGCAGGAGATGACGCTGCTGCGCGAGATCATCCGGGCACGCATGGAGCGGGCCGGCGCGCATGTGGACGGCCTGGTGTTCAAAACGACTGCGCCCGGTCACACGCCGCCGGCTGCCAAGGGGCGCCTGCGCCCAGCCGTGACCGAGCGCCCGCCGGCTCCGCACGCCGATCTCAGTGAAGACGAACGCGGCGAGATCGAGCGCCAAGTGGCACCCATCGAAGATCAAAAACTGCGCGAGGCCCTCGAGAATGCCATGAGAGCCAGTGCCGAGTGGGCCAAGGGCGTGCAAAGCAAAAAAGAGCCTTAAATCGCATCTGGTGGCCTTGTAGAGCCAAATACCCTCGCTCCCGAGGGTATTTTTTTACGATAAACTAGTAAGGCTGTACACATTTTCTTAGCTGAAGGAGGACGTGTGGCAAACGAAAACGATTACGATGGCGGCGAGATTAAGATTCTCGAAGGTCTCGAGGCCGTTCGTAAGCGCCCGGGCATGTACATCGGCTCGACGAGCGCCAGCGGCCTGCATCACCTGGTGTGGGAGATCGTTGACAACTCCGTTGACGAGGCCATGGCCGGTTTCTGCACCGAGATTCAGGTGACGGTCCACGCCGACAACTCCATCACGGTCGTCGACAACGGGCGAGGTATCCCCGTCGACGAGCATCCCATCAAAAAGATCCCGACGCTCGAGGTCGTTATGACGATCCTGCACGCCGGCGGTAAGTTCGATAACTCGGCCTACAAGGTCTCGGGCGGCCTGCATGGCGTGGGCATCTCCGTCGTCAACGCGCTGTCCAAGCGCGTGGTCGTGCAGGTGCGCCGTGATGGCAGCGTCTACGAGATGGAGTTCTCGCGCGGCAAGACCGTCAAGAAGATGGAGGTCGTGGGCACCTCGGATTCGACGGGCACCACCGTCAACTTCTGGCCCGACGACGAGATCTTCGAGACCTGTGTCTACGATTTCGATACGCTGCACAACCGTCTGCAAGAGACGGCATTCCTCAATAAGAATCTAAAGATTGTGCTGACCGACGAGCGCGAGGCGACTCCCCACGTGGAGGAGTTTTGCTACGAGGGCGGTATCATCGACTTCGTTAAGTTCCTCAACGACGGCAAAGATGTCCCCGAGGCCTTTAAGGAGCCCATCTACATCGAGGGTAAATCGGACCCGGATGCGCCCGTGACCAAGATGGGCGAGGTCGAGGTGTCCCTGCAGTGGAATGCCGGCTATGGCGAGAACGTCATGTCGTTTGCCAACGACATCTACACCCCCGAGGGCGGCATGCATCTCGAGGGCTTCCGCACCGCCCTCACCCGCGTGATCAACGATTACGCCCGCAAGCAGAACCTGCTCAAGGAGAAAGACGCCAACCTGAGCGGCGACGACGTGCGCGAGGGCCTTTCGGCCGTCATCTCGGTCAAGCTGCCCGACCCGCAGTTTGAGGGTCAGACCAAGGCAAAGCTCGGCAGCTCCTACATGCGCGCGCTCACGCTCAAGATCGTGACCGATGGGCTGACCGATTATCTGGAGGAGCACCCCAAGCCCGCCCGCGAGATCGTCAAGAAGGCCCAGCAGGCCTGCAAGGCCCGCAACGCCGCCCGCAAGGCGCGCGAGGCGACCCGCCGCAAGAGCCTGCTCGAGACGGCGTCGCTGCCCGGCAAGCTCGCCGACTGCTCGGTGCGCGATGCCGAGCTGACCGAGCTCTTTATCGTAGAGGGCGACTCGGCAGGCGGTTCGGCCAAGGACGGCCGTCGCCGAGACATCCAGGCGATTCTGCCCCTGCGCGGCAAGATTCTGAACGTCGAGCGCGTAGGCGACCACCGCGCGTTCTCGAGCGACACCATCCAGTCGCTGATCACCGCGATCGGTTGCGGCGTCACGACGAGCGCCGGCGACGGCGGCGACTTCGATATCAGCAAGGCGCGCTACCACAAGATCATCATCATGACCGATGCAGACGTTGACGGCGCGCATATCCGCATCCTGCTGCTGACGTTCTTCTACAAGTACATGCGCCCGCTGATCGATGCCGGCTATGTCTATGTTGCCTGCCCGCCTATCTTTGGCATTAAGGTGCGCAACAAGATCCATTACGTGTATCCCAACGGCCGCCAGCCCGAAGACGAGATTTTGCGCGACACCATTCAGAGCCTGGGCCTGAACCCCGACGACAACGACGAGGACGGCAAGGCCAAGGACGGCAAGATTACCAAGAAGCGCAAAGGCTATACCGTCCAGCGCTACAAGGGCCTGGGCGAGATGGACCCCAAGCAGCTTGCCTCGACGACGATGGACCCCAAGACCCGTATCCTGCAGCGCGTGTCGATCGAGGACGCCGTGGTGGCGGACCGCGCCGTGCGCGAGCTCATGGGTTCCGAGGTCGGCTATCGCCGCGAGTACATTGAAAAGCATGCGCATGATGCACGATTCTTGGATGCCTAATCCCTGCGGCTTTCCCAGCCACCGCACCTTCGCCCTCAATCGTCGGTCGCGTACCCAAGTACGCTTCCCTCCTCTTTCGGGCGAATCTGCGGCACCTGGAAAAGCCGTCTCCGTGGTAGGGAACTAATGGACCACGCAAACCATGAGGAGGTAACGTGGCAGACGATATCAACAACAACGAGGGTATGGATGAGGCCGGCGACGCCGGTATGCCCGATGATCTGAAGCGCCTGCTCGCCCGCGCTGAGCAGGGCGAGGACGGCGATTCGGATTCCTATAACCCCGACGCCGAGGATGAAGATGATGAGGACGACGACGCCGAGCTCGAGGAGAGCTTCGGCGCGGTCGATCGTGGCGCTTCGGCCGGCGAGGACATCAACGGCGGTCAGCTCCAGATTTCGGAGTTCGGCCGCGAGATGAAGCAGTCGTTCATCGAGTACTCGATGTCGGTCATCACGGCGCGCGCCCTGCCGGACGTGCGCGACGGCCTAAAGCCGGTGCACCGCCGCATCCTGTACGCCATGAACGAGAGCGGCATCTACCCCAACCGCCCGCATAAGAAGTCGGCCTGGACGGTCGGCGAGGTTATCGGCAAGTACCATCCGCACGGTGACTTCGCGGTCTACGAGGCCATGGTTCGTCTGGCGCAGTGGTTCTCCATGCGCACGCCGCTCATCGACGGCCACGGTAACTTCGGTAACATCGATGGCGACGGCGCGGCGGCCATGCGTTATACCGAGAGCCGCCTGGCAAAGCCCGCCATGGAGCTGCTGCGCGACCTGCAAAAGGACACCGTCGACTGGCAGCCCAACTACGACGAGTCGCTCGCCGAGCCCGTGGCATTGCCCGCACGCTTCCCCAACCTGCTGGTCAACGGTAGCCAGGGTATCGCCGTCGGCATGGCCACCAATATCGCCCCGCACAACCTCACCGAGGCGATCGAGGCCACTTGCTACCTGATCGACAATCCCGACGCCACCGTCGACGAGCTTATGCAGATCATGCCCGGTCCGGACTTCCCCACCGGTGCCATCATCATGGGCAGCGCCGGCATTAGGCAGAGCTACGAGACCGGTCGCGGCTCCATTACCGTGCGCGCCAAGGCCCACGTGGAATCCACCAAGACCGGCCGCAGCCGCCTGGTCTTTACCGAGATCCCTTACATGGTCAACAAGGGCACCCTGCAGGAGAAGATCGCCCAGCTCGTAAACGACAAGCGCATCGAGGGTATCTCGGACATGCGCGACGAGTCCAACCAGAAGGGCATCCGTCTGGTCATCGAGCTCAAGAAGGGTGTCATTCCGCAGGTCGTGCTCAACAACTTGTATAAGTACACCTCGCTGCAGACGACCTTTGGCGCCAACAACCTGGCGCTTGTCAACGGCGTCCCCAAATGTCTGAGCCTGCGCGAGATGCTGCAGCACTACATCGACCACCAGGTCGACGTCGTCACCCGCCGCACCCGCTTTGACCTCAAAAAGGCCCAGGCGCGCGCCCATATCCTCGAGGGCTACTTGATGGCTCTCGACCATATCGACGAGGTCATCAGCATTATCCGCTCCTCGCAGACCGACTCCGAGGCAAGCAGCCGCCTGATCGAGCGCTTTGGCTTTACGCCCGAGCAGACCACGGCCATCCTCGAGATGAAGCTGCGTCGCCTGACCGGCCTGGAGCGCGACAAGATCCAAGAAGAGCTGGACGGTCTGCGCCGCGCCATCGCCTACTACGAGGACCTGCTGGCGCACGAGGAGAAGATCCTGGGCGTCATCAAGGAGGAGATGCGCGAGATCTCGAAGAAGTTCGGCGACAAACGCCGCACTGAGATCAGCCATGTCGAGAAGGACTTGGATGTCGAGGACCTCATCGCCGACGAGGACATGGTCGTGACCATTACCCACACCGGCTACGTGAAGCGCATCCCGGTGGCCGCCTACCGCGCCCAGAAGCGCGGCGGCAAGGGCGTGTCGGGCGTCAACCTTAAAGAGGACGACGTCATCGACGAGATGTTTATCGCGTCCACGCACGAGTACGTGCTGTTCTTCTCGAGCAAGGGCAAGGTCTACCGCCTGAAGGTGCACGAGCTGCCGGTCGGTACGCGCCAGGCGCGCGGCACGGCGATCGTCAACCTGCTGCCCTTTGAGGAAGGCGAGAAGATCGCGAGCGTCATCAGCTGCCGCGAGTTCCCCGCCGACGAGTACCTGATGTTTGCCACCAAGAGCGGCATGGTCAAGAAGACCGTGATGAGCGCTTACGACCGCAGCCGCCGTGATGGCCTGATCGCCATCAACCTGAGAGACGACGACGCGCTGCTCGCCGTGCGCCGTGTGCGCGAGGGCGACAAGATCATCCTGGCCACCACTGCGGGCAAGGCGATCGTGTTCCCCGAGGACCAGGTTCGCGCCACGGGACGCGACACCAGTGGCGTTCGTGGCATCGGCATGAAAGACGGCGTGAGCGTTTTGGGTATGGAGGTTACCAACGGCAACGGTGACCTGTTCGTCATCACCGAGCGCGGCTACGGCAAGCGCACGCCGGTTGCGGATTACCCGGAGCAGAATCGCGGCGGTCAGGGCGTCTACACCATCCAGATGACCGAGCGTAAGGGCAACCTCGCGGCCATGAAGACGGTGGGTCCGCAGCACGAGCTGTTCATCGTGACGGAAGGCGCGACGGTCATTCGCGTCAAGACCGACGAGATCAGCCAGACCGGCCGCGCCACCCAGGGCGTCAAGATGATGACCGTCGACGACAACGACCGCGTATGCGCTGTCGCCCGCATGACGGCAGCCAAGGAAAAGCCCGAAGGCGAAGGTGCAGAAGACGGCTCTGCCCCCGAAGAAGCCCCTGTTGATCTAGGCGACGACAACGAAATGCCAGAAGATCTCCTAGACGAGTAAGAGGCCCTAGCTGGTAGAAAATCAGACCCCATATATCGGCGGTCGGCGCACTGCGCGCCGACCGCTTTTTCGAAAACCTTGGGACTCGCGTTCGCCCCGGTCGCACGGCGGCATGTGAAGTCGATCGCGAGTTCCGCACGAGCCAGAGAGCACTTAATGTGCTCTCTGTGCGAGTCAGGACTGTCCGAGCAGGCGACTTCACATGCCGCCGTGCGACCGGGGCGAACACACTTCAAAGATTTTCAAAAAAGTTGTTGACGCGCGCGTAACGACTCGTCTAATATATCCCTTGCGCGATGGACCTGTAGCTCAGTTGGTTAGAGCGTCCGGCTGATAACCGGGAGGTCACAAGTTCGAATCTTGTCAGGTCCACCACTTTCTTTCGCAATAAACACCCCAGCGAGAGCCGAGTCGCCGCTGGGGTGTTTATTACTGTCTCCGTGGGGGTTTAGCTCAGCTGGGAGAGCGCGGGCTTTGCAAGCCTGAGGTCAGGGGTTCGATCCCCCTAACCTCCACCATGATGGACCTGTAGCTCAGTTGGTTAGAGCGTCCGGCTGATAACCGGGAGGTCACAAGTTCGAATCTTGTCAGGTCCACCATCAAAACTGTGAAGAGCCCTGGGGCGTTGCCTCGGGGCTTTTTTCTTGTCTGCGATAAATCTCATTTTGGTTTTGTGTGCTGTGCGAAAGATTGGGTAGTATAGCTATTCAATGCGGCGGGCTGCCGCGTGTTAACCGCTACGTACCGGAGGTGTTCCATGGTTCGTGTCGACATAGAGACCATCGTCATGGCCGCCGGTCCCGTGCCATCGCTTATTGTGCTTCGTGAGCGCTGCAGCAAGTCGGACTCGCCCGCGCCGTTGCGTTCCCTTTCCATTCAGACTGGTTCGTTTGAAGCTGCTGCCATTAGCCGCGGCATCGATAGCGGCCGCGCCGAGCGCCCGATTACCCATGACCTGCTGCTCGATACTGTTAGCGCCCTGGGCGCCAAGCTCGAGCGCATCGAGATCGTTCGCGCCGAGCCGCCGGTGTTCTACGCGACGATCGTCGTGCTGGCCGATGGTGACGAGCTCAAGATTGACGCCCGCCCCAGTGATGCCATTGCCCTTGCCGTGCGCAGCAATGCCCCCATGTTTGTGGAGGACGACATCATGAATCGCCTGGGCACCGTTTTTGCCCATGCCGAGGAAGTTGACGACGAGCAGGAGTTCGAGAAGTTCGACGAGTTCGTCCACACACTCTCCCCCGATGACTTCTAAATGCGGGGCGGCCAGGATGTGGAGCGTTCGCTGATGGCCGGCGGTATGTCGGCTGAGGCGGCGGCCATTGCCCGCGAGGCCCAGATGCGCTCGGAGGCTTCTGAGGCGGCTCGCATTGCCTATGTGACGCAGGCCTGCACGCTTCGCGAGCGCCGCGGCTCGTTTATCAAGATGGTTGTCGTCTCCGTCCTTGTCGCGGCAATCTGCTCGCGCCTTCGTGGTACAGTTGGTGCGCTTGGGTTTTCGATCTCTACGGGCCTTGTGATCTGGGGTGTGGTCGATGCGGTAATGCTGACCAGTCAGATCAAGGTGCTCGACAAGCGCGCAGCGGACATGATGCGCGCCCGCGACGCTGCCGCCAGGATCGCCGCCGAGGCACAAGAACTGTAACGACGCCAGACTCGATGGGAAGGTCTAAAGATGGCACAGGATATGCAGGACGCCGGTAACGTCTCCGCCGAGCTCGACGCCATGGTGTGCGATCTGATCGGCGCGTTCTTGGACGACCTTGCCGCCGGTGAAAACCCTGGCGTGGTCGTGGCAATTGAGGACGCCGCTTCCAACCGTTATCTGGCGGCGCTCGATGAGGATGGCGAAGAGGCGTGCCTCGAGGCGGCCACCAACTTTATCTCCGAGCACAAGATGGGTCTTAAGGACGAGGGCCTGGGCCGTATCGCTCGCTATGCCATCGGCTACACCGGCTGCGTCGAGATTGACGGCGGCTATCACGATGCTCTGCTCGTGAGCTTCTTCGAAACCACGCTCGAGAGTGGTTTTTCGGCATACGTGCTGTATGAGGGCATGGGCGCCGGCGATGGTTTTATGTGGAGCGACCCTGAACCTGCAGGTGAGGAAACCCCTCTCATCTAAAATCGCTAAAATAAACGAGTTTTCGGTAAAAGGCTCAATATTCCCGCTGAGCGTTGTATCGCTGGGCGGGCCGCATACGCGTGCCGGTTGTATATAGATAGAAGATAGGGGAACTACATGCGCGTAGACAATCTGAGGAACATCGCCATCATCGCTCACGTCGACCACGGCAAGACGACGATGGTCGACAAGCTCCTGCGTGCCACGGACGCCTTCCGTGCCAACCAGCAGGTCGAGGACCGCGTCCTGGATTCCAACGACCAGGAGCGCGAGCGCGGCATTACGATTCTCGCCAAGAACATCTCTATCGAGTACAAGGACGTCAAGATCAACGTCATCGACACCCCGGGCCACGCCGACTTTGGCGGCGAGGTCGAGCGCGTGCTGCGTATGGCCGACGGCGCCCTGCTGCTGGTCGACGCTTTTGAGGGCCCCATGCCCCAGACCCGCTTCGTGCTGCGTCACGCTATCGACACCGGTCTTAAGATCATGATCGTCATCAACAAGATCGACCGTCCGGGTGCCAACCCCGAGAAGGCCTACAACGACTGCCTCGACCTTATGGCCGACCTGGGCGCTACCGACGACCAGCTTGAGTTCGCCATGGAGCACGTGGTCTACGCCAGCGCCATGAATGGCTTTGCCCGCCTTGACCCCAACGACGGCAACATGGACATGTATCCGCTGCTCGATATGATCATCGACGACATGCCCGCGCCCGAGGTTGACGAGAACGCCCCGCTGGCCATGCAGTGCGTGACCATCGACCACTCCAACTTCGTTGGCCGTATCGGCATCGGTCGCGTGTACTCCGGCACCATCCACCAGGGCGACCAGATCCAGGTTGTCAAGAATGACGGTTCCAGCGCCACCGCTACCGTCAAGCAGCTCTTTACCTTCGACTACCTGGGCCGCACCGAGTGCCAGGAAGTCGGCGCCGGTGACATCGCCGCCGTCGTGGGCATCGATCGCACCGATATCGGCGATGTCTACACCGACCCCGAGAACCCCGTTGAACTCGAGCCCATCGAGATCGACCCGCCGACCCTGTCCATCGTCTTTGAGGCTTCGACCTCTCCGCTCGTCGGCCGTGACGGCGACATCGTGGGTGCCCGTCAGCTCAAGGAGCGCCTGTTCAACGAGGCCGAGAACAACGTGACCATGAAGATCGAGGAGCTCGAGGACAAGAGCGGCGTCGAGGTCTCTGGCCGCGGCATCCTGCACCTGTCCGTCCTGATGGAGTCCATGCGCCGCGAGGGCTTTGAGTTCCAGGTCGGCCGTCCCCGCGTTCTGTTTAAGAAGGACGAGAACGGCAACAAGATGGAGCCTGTCGAGCAGGCCGTCGTTGAGTGCCCGGACGAGTACTCGGGCAAGGTCGTTGAGGTCTTCGGTACCTCCGGTGGCATCATGACGAGCATGGATACCTCGGGTATCGTGACGCACCTCGAGTTTAAGATCCCGACCCGCGGCATCATGGGCCTTAAGAACCGCATCATGAACGTCACCCACGGCGAGGGCGTGTTCTACCACACCTTCCTGGAGTACGGTCCCTACGCCGGCGAGATCGGCAACCGTCAGAACGGCGCAATGATCTCCATGACCACCGAGAAGGCCGTTGCCTATGCTCTGGGTACGCTGCAGGAGCGCGGCCAGCTTTTTGTTGAGCCGGGCACCGAGTGCTACGAGGGCATGATCGTGGGCGAGCGCAGCAAGGCTGGCGACATGGTCGTCAACATCGCCCGTACCAAGAACCTGGGCAACCAGCGTTCCTCGACCTCCGATATCTCCGTTCAGCTGGTGCCGCCCCGCACCTTCTCGCTGGAGGAGGCGCTGGAGTACATCGCCGACGACGAGCTGGTTGAGATTACCCCCAAGAACATCCGCCTGCGCAAGCGCCTGCTCAACGCCACCGACCGCAAGAAGGCCGCCGTCCGCGCCGGCCAGGTCAACAAATAAGCGCTGGACTTTATAGCGTCTAACAAGAAAGGGCGTCGACCGTAATGGTCGGCGCCCTTTTTGTGCATAGGGACTGAGCTGGTCTGCACCACCACAAAGGTGCCTGGTCCCTTTGTGGTGGTTGGCGGCTAAGCGGTGGGGAGTCCTGGCGTGTTAGCCGGCTGCTGCGGCTTGACGCGGGCGTTGCGCCAGATGATTTGGATGATGTAACCGAGCATAAAGACAAAGGCCACGCCGCTGATGAAGTCACCTACGAGGGGAAGCCCCGTGAGGGCGCCTGCGATTACGCCGCCCACGGCTGCCATGGCGTAGCGGTTTTGGTTGTGTCCAACCATGCGGGCGATCGCGCACCCCGCAAAGGCACTCGACATCAACGCGATGCCGATAACGCCGCACAAGAGGGTTCCGGCAAGCGACAGACCAGCGATAGAGATAATCAGCAGTAGGACGGCGGGGACGATAGCAATCGTGCCCAGAAGACCGCTCACCCACAGGGGCATGGAGCGCTGGTGGAGCATGCCGGCGGCGCTGGCGGTCGCGCGCGGAAAGATGAGCTCGAGCAGCAGAGCGACAAAGCAGGTCGAGAGTGCCGCGGCGACGATACCGCCGATGACATCGTTAACGGTGGAAGTATCCTCGTTCTCGGTGCGGTCGATCTTGAGCGCACCGACCTCGGCTCCCGCGGCGCGCTCGGGGTCCTCGGAGACGTGCGCGTTCACGGTGCCGGTGATGTGGGCGTTCTTGCCCAGGATGAGCTTGTCGGCCCAAACCTCGACATCGCCCTTGACGGTGCCATCGATGGTCACCGTGTCGCCCGCAAGCGCTGCCGACTTGGTGGAGCCTCGCAGGGCAACCGTCTCGCCTATCGCGTAGAAACAGTTGGCGGTGCTGTCGGAATTGAGCACGACATGCTGGCCAGCGACGGTCACGCTGCCATCAACCGTGGTCTTGGCAATGTCGATGGTGCGTGCCGCCAGACGGACGGCGCCGCCCACTGTGCAGTCACGGATCGAGAGGGTATCGCCCGCGGCGATGATATCGCGGCCGATGGACACATCATCCAAGTTGAGGGCCTGACCTGCCCAGTACAGGTCACCTTCGACGCCGGACGGATTGGCGTCATTGTCGGTCGCAAGTACGTTTCCTGCGGTGTCCGTGCCGGCGAACGACGCCGTGGGAAGCACGGTGATCGCCAGCGCGATGAGCGCGAATAGGATGGTGATGCGGCCCCATGCTTTACGGCGCTGGGTCAACGGGAGTTGATTGCAGGGCATAGTGAATCCTTCGTTAGATACTCGGCATATACCTAACAGGGTACCCAACGCGTGGGCGCTCTAAAAGAACCTCTCGGTTGCATTTCGAAGGATGAGCCCGCGCTACCTACTTTTTGCGATGCAAAAAGCGTGCGATGTCATCCTCGGTGGGGCTTTTGATATCAAAGCGCAGCGACAGCCAGCGTAGTCCCATGGTCACCACGACGCAAACGACCAGTGCGACGACATTGCTGACCAAGCCGCTCATGACAAGGCAAACATAGCTTGCCGATCCGGCGATGGCCGCGATGGCATAGAAGTTGGTGCGCTGGAAGATACCCGGCACCACACCCATAAAACCATCTCGCAGCATGCCGCCGCCCACCGCGGTAAAAAAGCCCATCATGATGCACACCGCCGGCGCAAAGCCGTAGACCAGCGCCTTGTCTGCGCCGGTTGCCGCATAAATACCCACCGAGATGATATCGAGCAGGGGAATGAGCTTTTCGGGTTTGTCGACGATTGCCGGGAAAATGTAGATGATGGCTGCCGTGGCAATGGAAAGCGGCAGCGCCATTGGCTGGTTGAGGATGTAGACGTTGCCTACCTGCAGCGTCATATCGCGCAAAAGACCGCCGCCCAGACCGCAGACCACCGCGAGCGCAACTGCACCCACCAGGTCGAGTTTGTGCTCGCGCGCAACCAGCACACCCGAGATCGATGCAGCGACAACAGCGAACATCTCGAGCCAAAACGGAATAGCGACCATGGCATCCGAGGCATGTGAGGTAATGGTTATGGCGGCGGCGACGGGCAAGATGGGGTCCTTTGGATTGTGGGTTTAGACAATGCCCGTACATAGTACATGTTCGGCGCCGATTGCGATCCTATTGCTCGGCAAACGGTCGGGACTGGATGCTGACATGGCATTGCTGGAATGCCAGGGATCCAAAACATGTACGTCACCCTCCAAAAACGGCATTTTTCGACATCTTTGGAGGAGGACGTACATGTTTGGATTGAGCTCACAGCATGAGTGAGTTGATTTACTCACATCCGGTATATTTCCCCACTTCAACGGACATAAGAGTTGGATACCGGCTCAGAGCGAGAGGCCCTCAATGGATACCCCTGTTCTCATTTCGCATAAAACCGCATGGCTTGTCCATCATGCACCCCAGAATTTGGTTCAGTCTCTTGCGCGGCACGACTACCAGATAGGCGCACAAGGCATCTCCACCCAGCAACGTGTTGCGCGCATACGACAGGCCCTTACCGACTGCGGCATTCCGTCCGATATACTTAAGACTATCGATATCGCGGTTGTATTCGAATTTGAGCGAATTCGTACCAAAGGCGTCGTTTGCCACATTCTTGGACAAAATCTTCCCTACGAGCATATTAACGAGTTGACGCCCGGAATCTTCATCACCGACGAAGCCTTCGCCTTCGTGCTCGCTGCCGAGTGGATGGATAAGATCGAATATCTCGAATATGGCTATGAAGTTTGCGGCGATTATCGCATGAGGCTCAATCCCGCCGACCCTTATACCGAGCAACCAGCCACCACCTCCAAGGATGAAATAACCGAACTGCTCGATCGGCACCCCGGCAAACCCGGTGCCACACGTGCACGGCTCGCGCTCAGGCACATCTACGATCGCTCGGCCTCGCCTATGGAGACCGCTTCGGCAATCGCCCTCTCGCTCCCAACAAGCGAAGGCGGCGTTGGCATCCGAGGTGTCGAACTCAACAAACCGCTCGAGATCCCTCAACGTCTCTGGCATTGCGCCAAAGCTCGAACGCTCAAAATCGATGCGCTCGTGACCTATAAGCGCAGGGCGCTCGGTATCGAATATAAGGGCGGTTTTCACGATGAGCTCGAGCGCAAGGGAGCAGATGCGGAGCGAGAGGCCGTTCTCTCCCAAATGGGATATCGAATCGTTACGCTCACTTCGGCTCAGTTCGGCAGCCAGCTCGCCTTTCACCGCGCCATGAACAACATTCGCGAAGCACTCGGCATGCCTCGCTGTACCGACACCGGGTACCAGAGAAAACAAAACGAACTACGCAAGGCACTTATCCGCAACTGGAAAAGCATACGAGACGAGGAGGCACCTTCCGAATAGCGCCGCTCCCGTGAGCTCAATCCAAACGTGTACGTCAGCCTCCAAAGATGTCGAAAAATGTCGTTTTTTGAGGCTGACGTACATGTTTGGGGAAGCGTGGGATCGAGACGTATTTCGATAAAAAAAAGCTCCCATTCTTGGGAGCTTTCTCAACCAAAATGGCGGAGGAGGAGGGATTCGAACCCTCGTGACCTTATACAGGCCAAACGGTTTTCGAGACCGCCGCATTCAACCACTCTGCCACCCCTCCGCGTGGGGTAAAAACAAAGCAGGCTCAAAGGCCTGCTTTGGAATTAACTGGCGGAGAGTCAGGGATTTGAACCCTGGAGACGCTTTTGACGCCTACACGATTTCCAATCGTGCTCCTTCGGCCACTCGGACAACTCTCCGTTAAATGCGAAAGTTAGTATACACGAGGAATCGCAAGGTGCAAGCCGAAAACTTAGCATTTTTTAAAACGCTTGGCCGCACTTGGCGTTGCAGTGGGGTTTGAGGTGCCAAAAAACGGCTTCCGACCAGCGTGGTTGATCAACTCAATTGTTCAAAAAGGGTATTCATAAGCGACTTGGCAATGAATTTAAAAATCTTTGATTGGTGCTGTGGGCCACTGGTATGCATTTTGCGACCACAGCCTTGTGCCCGTTGACCTGCGGCTTGGCTCAGCTTGTCCCCGCGGCACCGTATCTTGTCCACAAATCCGTCAAGCATTTGGTCGGCATTTGGTTGGAATGCGCATGAAACACCGTGCGAGTATGGGCATATGTGGAGGTCATGAGGTTGTAGCTGCATATTCTTGCAGCCTAGGAGGTTGAAAGATATTATTACCAAGTCTTTTCCTGCTTCAGGCGCACCTTCACGACCTGAAGCCACATTTGCCCAGAGGAGGTGACAATATGAAGGCTTATGAACTGCTGTTCTTTGTTGACCCGTCGCTCGACCCCGAGACTCGTCTCGCTGTTATGAAGCGTATCGATACCACGATCGCTGAGGGCGCTGGCAAGGTCGACTCCGTTGACGAGTGGGGCAAGCGCAAGCTCGCCTACGAGATCAACGACCTCACCGATGGTGACTACACCCTCATCAACTTCCACGCAGATCCTACCCAGATCGCCGAGCTTGATCGCGTCCTGCGCATCACCGACGCTGTGGTCCGCCACATGATCGTCCGTCGCGACGACCAGGAGTAAGACTGTCGTTTTGGACTGGGCTTGTGCCCCAAGAGGAAGTAGTGAGTTATGAGCATCAATCGAGTGAACATCACCGGTAACCTCACCCGCGATCCCGAGCTGCGCGCCACCGCCGGCGGAACCCAGGTTCTGTCCTTTGGCGTCGCCGTGAACGATCGTCGCCGCAACGCGCAGACTGGCGAGTGGGAGGACTATCCCAACTTTGTCGACTGCACCATGTTCGGCACCCGCGCCGAGGCCGTGAGCCGTTTCCTGGCAAAGGGAAACAAGGTCGCGATCGAGGGCAAGCTGCGCTACAGCTCTTGGGAGCGCGACGGCCAGCGCCGGAGCAAGCTTGAGGTCATCGTCGATGAGATCGAGTTTATGAGCTCCCGTGGTGGTCAGGGTGGCTACGATCAGGGCGGTTACGCCCCCGCAGCTCCCGCGCCTGCAGCACGTCCCGCCGCACCGGTGGCTACGCCGCCCGCGGTCGACGTCTACGATGAGGACATCCCGTTCTAAGGGTTGTTCACCTATTTTTGAGTGAGAGGCGGCTTCGGTTCGCCGAAGTTGCCAAACGAAAGGTATTTTGACATGGCTAATGATTTTTCTGCACGTCAGCCGCGTCGTAAGTACTGCCAGTTCTGCAAGGAGAACACTGAGTTCATCGACTATAAGGACACTCAGCTTCTCCGTAAGTACATGACCGACCGTGGCAAGATCAAGCCCCGTCGCGTCACTGGCGCTTGCACGCAGCATCAGCATGACATCGCCAACGCCATCAAGCGCGCCCGCGAGATGGCTCTCCTGCCGTACACCGTCCCCGTGGTTTCCTCTCGTGGCAACCGCGACCGCGGCTAAGAAGGGAGACGCATCATGAAGGTTATTCTTCTCGATGAGATCAAGGGCAAGGGCGGCGAGGGTGACGTCGTAGAGGTCGCTCAGGGTTACGCTGAGAACTTCCTGTTCCCCAAGAAGCTCGCTGTTGCCGCCACCAAGGGCAACCTCAAGCAGCTTGACGAGCGTCGCAACAACATCGCCAAGCGCGAGGCCGTCCGTCTGGCTACCGCCAACGAGACCAAGGCTGCCTTCGAGGGCAAGACGGTCACCGTTGACGTCAAGGTCGGCGACGAGGGCATCCTCTTTGGCTCCGTTACCGCCGCCATGATCGCTGACGCCATCAAGGCTCAGCTCGGTATGGACATCGACCGCAAGCGCGTTGAGCTCGGTAAGCCCATCAAGGTTGCCGGCGCCCACACCGTTGCCATCTCGCTGTACCGCGAGATCAAGGCCGAGGTTGTCGTTCTCGTTGGCGTTACCGCCGAGGAGCTCGCTGCCGAGGCTGAGGCTGAGGAGACCGCTGAGGTCGCCGAGGCCGAGACCGCCGAGGTCGAGACTGAGGCTGCTGCCGAGTAGCATTTGCTGCAACGCAACAATCTTGTTCTAAGAAGGGCGCTCTGGGAGACCAGGGCGCCCTTTTGTTTTTTGCGCTGAGTGAGTGTCATGGTGAACGTTGCGTCGAAGTCCTATATACGGGACCGTTCATCCGTTTCGTTCGGTGATGATTGCCGGGGCGCGGCCCGTTTTGGGACTGTGGCTGATACTATGGATGCTCGCAAGCGATATGAATGAGGATGCTCATGGCATATGACGAAAGGGAGACGGGGCTGACGGTCGAGGACCGTGGCTCCAAGTTGGGTCTCCCTCAAAACCAAGATGCAGAGGCCAATGTACTGGCCGCCATGCTGCTGTCGCCCGAGGTGGTCGAGGAGGCCCAGGTCGAGCTGCAGCCCGATGACTTCTACCGACCCATTCATAAGACCATCTACACCGCGATGGTCGATATGTACAACAGCCGCATTCCCATCGACTCTATCTCGCTGATCGATTACCTGCGCAGCATCAACAAGCTTGATGCCGTGGGCGGCGAGGCCTACATTTTGGAGCTGATGGGTCAGACCCTGTCGCTCGTGAACTGGCAGCACCATGCCGCCATCGTCCGTCGCGACTCGATGCTGCGCGAGCTGATCGGTGCCACCAACGAGATCAACGCCCTGGCCTATAACGCCCCTACCGACACCAAAGAGGTCGTGGAGCTGGCCGAGAGCAAGCTGCTCAAGGTCACGGCGCGCGAGGTCAAGTCGAGCTATAAGACACTGACCGAGTTTATGGTCGAGGCCTATAACGAGGCCGAGGAAGTGTGTAAGGCCGGCGGACAGGCCGCGGGCGTGCCCACCGGCTTCCCGTCGCTCGACCGCATGCTCATGGGTTTCCGCGAGGGCCAGCTCATCATTATCGGCGCCCGCCCTGCCGTGGGTAAGACGTCGTTCGCTCTGAACTTGGCGCTGAATGCCGCCGCTGCGGGCTATACCGTCGGCTTCTTTTCGCTGGAGATGTCGGGCAAGGAAATTGCCCAGCGCCTGATTTGCGCCTACGCCATGATTTCAATCAGCGACTTCCGTACGGGCCGCATTAGTCCCGAACAGTGGGCCAATATCAACGAGGCCACGCAGACCTTGTCTAAGCTCGACATCCTGATTGACGATACGCCCGGCACCACGGTGACCGAGATCCGCGCCAAGAGCCGCCGCATGCTCCACAATAAGGAGAAGGCCATCATCATCCTGGACTACCTGCAGCTGGTGAGTCCTCCGCCGGGGCGTCGCTCCGAGAGCCGTACCGTCGAGGTCTCCGAGATGTCGCGTGGTTTAAAGATCATGGCCAAGGAGCTTAAGATTCCTTTGATCGCGCTGTCGCAGCTGTCGCGTCAGGTCGAGTCCCGTACCGGCAAGCGCCCGCAGCTGTCCGACCTGCGTGAATCGGGCTCCATCGAGCAGGACGCCGATATCGTTATGTTCTTGGACCGCTCCGCCGACGAGGCCGAAGCCTCGCGCGACGATCGACCCGACGAGGGCGTTACGCGTATCGTCGTGGCCAAGAACCGTTCGGGCCCGATCGGCGACGTCGACCTGATGTTCCTGCCGGCATCCACCAAGTTCTATGAGCTTGATGGGGCACATGCCGAGGAGTAGGACAGGCGCCCGTTGCACGGGTATACTGGGAATGTTTTGTGCTTCTGCGTGCCGGCGTGGCGCGTAGACAGTCCATGAATGTAAGGAGTAAACATGCCGTCAACCGTTTTGGTCGGTGCCCAGTGGGGCGATGAGGGCAAGGGTAAGATTTGCGACCTGGTCGCCGGCGACTTCGATGCCGTCGTGCGCTACTCGGGCGGCAACAACGCCGGCCACACCATCGTCGTCAACGGCAAGAAGTACGGCCTGCACCAGGTGCCCTCCGGCATCATGTATTCCGACCACGTGTCGGTGATCGGTAACGGCTGCGTCGTCAACCCCAAGGTTGTCCTTGAGGAGATCGACATGTTCGAGGCCGACGGCATCACCACCAAGAACCTCAAGATTAGCGGCAATGCGCATGTCATCATGCCGTACCACATCGATCTGGATGGCGCCTTTGAGCAGAAGCTCGGCAAGAAGAACATCGGTACCACCAAGCGCGGCATCGGTCCGTGCTATCAGGACAAGATGGCCCGCATTGGTCTGCGCATGCAGGACATGCTGGACGAGGCGCTGTTCCGCGACAAGCTGGAGACCGCTCTCGCCCGCGTGAACCCCGAGCTCGAGCTCATCTACAACCTGCCCACCTACACCGTGGACCAGATTTGCGACGAGTATCTGCCCATGGCCGAGCGCCTGCGCCCCTACATCACCGAGACGAGCCTGCTGCTCAACAACATGATCGATGAGGGCAAGAACCTGCTGTTTGAGGGTGCCCAGGCGACGCTGCTCGACATCGACCACGGAACCTATCCGTACGTGACGTCTTCCAACTGCACCGCCGGCGGCGCCATTACCGGCTCCGGCGTGGGTATGAAGAACGTCGACCGCGTGCTGGGCGTCATGAAGGCCTACATCACCCGCGTCGGTTCGGGCCCCATGCCCACCGAGCTTTCCTATGAGTCCGAGGCCGGCCACACGCTGACCGAGGAGGGCTATGAGTACGGCGTGACCACCGGTCGCCGTCGTCGCTGCGGCTGGTTCGACGGCCCTATCGCCAACTATGCCTCGCGCGTCAACGGCCTCACCGACATCGCCGTGACCAAGCTCGACGTGCTTTCGGCCTTCGACACCATCAAGGTGTGCGTGGCCTACGACGTCGACGGCGAGCGTTACACCAGCGTGCCCGAGCATCAGGTTCGTTTTGAGCACGCCAAGCCCATCTACGAGGAGCTCCCCGGCTGGAAGTGCGACATTACCGGCTGCCGCAGCTTTGACGAGCTGCCGCAGGAGGCGCAGGACTACGTGGCGTTTATCGAGGATCTGGCACACACCCGCGTGACGTTCATTGGCGTTGGCGCTGGTCGCGAGCAGATCATCAACCGATTCTGGAAGTAATCGGGACTATTTGGTTATTGCGATATACCCCTTTGCAGCCCAAGCGGGCGGCCGAGGGGTATATTTGCTTGCAAAGGGCTCGCGCGGAGCGGGCCGTTCATCCATAGAGGAGGCACCCTTGAAGGCGGACACTCAAACCATCGACATCCTGTTGTTGGGCAGCGGCGGCCGTGAGCATGCTTTGGCAGCTAAGCTCGCAGCATCACCGCGCGCCGGCAAGCTCTACATCGCGCCGGGCAACGGCGGCACCGCGAGCTGTGGCGAGAACGTTGTTCTCGACGACTGCGATCCTGCGGCCGTGGCGGCGTTTGCACAGAGCCACGGATGCGGACTCGTGGTAATTGGCCCCGAGGCTCCGCTCGTGGCGGGCGTGGCCGACGCCGTGCGCGCGGCGGGTATTCCTTGCTTTGGCCCGGGTGCCGAGGGTGCCCAGATGGAGGGTTCCAAGCTGTTCTCCAAGCAGCTCATGGAGCGTGCGGGCATTCCGACGGCAGCCTATGGTTCGTTTACCGACGAGGCTTCGGCTCTCGCCTACGTGCGCGAGCAGGGCGCTCCGCTGGTCGTGAAGGCCGACGGCCTTGCCGCGGGCAAGGGTGTTATCGTGGCGACCGAACTTGAGCAGGCCGAGGAGGCCGTGCGCGAGTGCTTTGGCGGCACCTTTGGCGATGCCGGCAGCACCGTGGTTATCGAGGAGATGCTCGTTGGTCCCGAGTGCTCGCTGCTGGCCTTTACCGACGGCAAGACCGTGCGCCCCATGGCTACCTCGCAGGACCACAAGCGCGCGCTCGAGGGCGACAAGGGCCCCAACACCGGCGGTATGGGCGTCTACAGCCCAGTGCCCATCGTGACCGACGAGGAGCACGCCACCATGGTGGCGGTCATGAAGCAGACCGTGGCCGAGCTCGCTGCCGAGGGTATCGACTACCGCGGCTGCCTGTATGGCGGCTTTATGCTCACCCCCGCCGGCCCCAAGGTACTGGAGTTCAACGCCCGCTTTGGTGATCCCGAGACTCAGGTCGTGCTGCCGCGCCTTAAGAACGACCTGGTCGAGGTTATGTTGGCTTGTGCCAACTGCGAGCTCGACCAGATTGAACTCGACTGGCGCGACGAGTGGGCCGTGGCCGTTGTCCTGACGAGCGCGGGCTATCCCGGCAGCTACGAGAAGGGCAAGGTCATCACCGGTATCGCCGATGCCGAGGCCATGGAGAACGTGACCGTGTACCACGCGGGCACTGCCGTGGTGGACGGCCAGCTCGTGACCAATGGTGGCCGCGTGCTTGCCGTGACCGCTCTGGGCGACACGTTCGAGAACGCTCGCAACCTTGCCTACGAGGCCTGCGAGAAGATTGATTTTGAGGGCAAGACCCTGCGTCACGACATCGGCCTGCGCGCGCTGCGCGGTCGCGACGCCTGGGATGCCTAAAATCCGAGAGGAATGAGACGGATGGACGAGAAGAACGAAGAGCTCGTGGACGCGCAGGTCGTCGAAGAGGACAGCCGCATGTATGGGCACGCCGAGGGCGAGCCTGGTGGCGAGGTCGCTGACGAGCCGGCACTGGTGCTGGGCGGCGACGACCCGCACGATGCCGAGCTGCACGAGAAGATTCTTTCGGAGGAGTGCGCCTGGAAGGGCAAGATCCTCGACGTCCACCGTCTTGAGGTTGAGCTGCCCAACGGTCGCCACAGCGCCCGCGATATCGTTCGCCATCCGGGTGCGGCGGCCGTTGTGGCACTGACCGAGAGCGGCAAGATCGTACTGGTGCGTCAGTACCGCACCGCCATCGACCGCGTGACGGTCGAGATTCCCGCCGGCAAGCTCGATCCAGGCGAGGACCCGCTCGATTGCGCCAAGCGCGAACTGCATGAGGAGACGGGCTTTAGGGCTGGTCGTATTCGCTTTTTGACGTCGATTGTCACGTCCTGCGGTTTTTGCGATGAGATTATTCATATCTACCTGGCCACCAAGCTCGAGTTCGACGCGCCCAACCCCGATGATGACGAGTTTGTCAACGTGGACCTGGTGCCGCTGCACGAGCTGATCGACGCCGTACTCGACGGCAAAATCGAAGACGCCAAGACCGTCGTAGGCGCCTTGGCCTGCGATAGCATCGCGCACCGCTTGGGTGGAACTGATCTTTAAAAGCGAGGGCAACCCTGGGACAAACACTACTGATTATTTTGTCCCAGGGTTTCACGTTGTTGTTTTATCTCCGAGGACTGCATGTTTAGAAGATTCTTGTCTTATTACAAGCCCCAGATGGGGCTTTTTGTTGCTGATACTGTTTGTGCTCTGGTGCTTGCCGCCATTGACCTGGCGTTCCCCATTATTCTGCGCAATTTGACCGGTGGGCTGTTTACTCAGGGCCAGGCTGCTATTATGCAGGCGCTCGGTATGATCGCGGTGGGGCTGGTGCTGATGTATGCCGTCCGCTGTGCCTGCCGCTATTTTGTGAGCTATTGGGGCCACGTGATGGGCGCGCGTATGGAGTCCAAAATGCGTGAGGACCTGTTCGACCAGTATGAGCGCTTTAGCTTTGCGTACTTCGACCGCAACAGCTCGGGCGACATGATGAGCCGCGTGGTCAACGACCTGTTCGATATCTGCGAGGCGGCGCACCACGTGCCCGAGTGGATCATTATTTGCGGCATCGAGATCATCGGCTCGTTTGTGATTCTGTTTACCATCGCGCCGGTGCTCGCACTCGCCATGGCTGTGGTGACGGTGGTGTTCGCGGTCATTATGTTTTGGCAGAATATGCGCATGCGCGAGGTCTTTAGCGATAACCGCAAAAAGATTAGCGGCATCAACGCGCAGCTGCAGGATTCGCTGACGGGCATGCGTGTGGTCAAGAGCTTTGCCAACGAGCAGACCGAACGCTCTAAGTTTCGTGCCTCGAACAATCGCTACCTTTCGTCCAAGGAAAACATGTATCACGCCATGGGCGTCTACACCGCGACGTATGGCCTGCTCTCGGGCGTGCTCTATGTGATCGTGGTGCTGCTGGGTGGTTGGCTCGTTGCCCAGGGTCAGCTGCAGGCGGTCGATATGGCAACCTTCGCACTCTACATTTCGCTGTTCTGCACGCCGCTCGAGACGCTCGTCAATTCGGCCGAGACGTATCAGAAAGCCATCGCCGGCTTTAAGCGCATGGATGAGGTGCTCTCGACTGTCCCCGATATTCAGGATAAGCCGGGTGCTGCAGATCTGCAGGTGACGGCTGGTGCCGTGGAGTACCGCAACGTGTGCTTTAACTACGAGGATGTCGAGCTCGCGGGTGATGGCGCACGTCCCGTTATCGACCATATGGATCTGTCCATTAGGCCCGGTCAGACCATCGCTTTGGTTGGTCCCTCGGGCGGCGGAAAATCGACGACTTGTTCGCTGTTGCCGCGCTTTTACGACGTTGCCGCCGGCTCCATTAGCATCGACGGCCAGGATGTGCGCGACGTGACGCAACATAGTCTGCGCCGTGCCATCGGCCTGGTGCAGCAAGATGTGTACCTGTTCGATGGAACGATCGGCGAGAACATCGCCTACGGCAAGCCGGGCGCCACGGCAGAAGAGATCGCCGAGGCGGCCTGCCGCGCCAATATCGATACCTTTATCGAATCGCTTCCGCAAGGCTACGACACCGTGGTGGGCGAGCGTGGCAGCCGTCTTTCGGGTGGTCAAAAGCAGCGCGTCGCCATTGCACGCGTGTTTCTCAAGAATCCCAAGATTCTTATTTTGGATGAGGCGACGAGTGCCCTGGATAACGAGAGCGAGGAAGCGGTGCAGAAGTCGCTCGAAGAGCTGGCACGCGGCCGTACCACAATCATCATCGCCCACCGTCTCTCGACTATTAAGCATGCTGACGAGATTGCGACCGTTGAGCATGGTCGCGTTGTGGAACGTGGCACGCACGAGGAGCTTCTCGCCCGTGGCGGCACCTATGCCCGTTACTATCGAATGCAGTTCGAAGGTGCGCGTGCGCACGAGCTCGACTGATTGATATGACAGGAAGATCATGGCTGATAAGAACCCTTTGACTCCGGAAGAAGTGACGGAGTTATTCTCCGAAATCGATGCATCCGGCGTCTTGGATCCTACGCTCGCCAAAAAGCGCACCGAGCGCATGCGCGAGAAAGAGGCCGCCGTCAAGCGCGGTGACAAGGCGACGCTGGCGCGGCTGCGCAGCGAGGATCGCGCGAGCCAGGCAAAACATATCGACCCGCTGTCCGAGGACGACCCTTCGGGCTCGCAGGTGAGCCATACCATTACGAAGACCGCCATGGCCGTGGTTATCGGCATTTTGGTGCTGATTGTTGGCATGCAGATTGGCTACGGCGTGATGCGACGTCTGAATACCGCGAACCTCTCCGAGAGCGTTTCGGTGGATACCGTTTCGACCGCGCTCAAGGGTGGACTTGAATGGGGCAATGGCTTTACGCAGTTCCCGCTCGATTTTACCGTCGACGAGGCAGATGAGCGCACGGGCACGGTTGAGGTGACGGTGCTGGACACGTCTTCTGCCAATGAACTCGAGCTGCTGTCCAACGGTCAGATTCAGGCGGCGGCGCTCGCAACCAATGCTCTGCTCAACGACAAGATCGACCGCGTGGTGTATAACGTTCACGCCTATATCGACGAGGACAGCAGGATCCAGCATGATTCCTTCTTTGGCATGTTTCCTGCTCAGGGGCACCAAAGCGCCATCCTGACGTTCGTTTGGACCAAGAGCTCGTCCAACGCCACGAGTATCGACTGGAAGATGCGCATCGTAAGCATGGACGACACCATTGCCGAGCGCATTCAAAAACAGGTCAACTCGGTTTCGTCGCTGATCGAGGACCCGGTGGTGAGCCAGACCAAGATCACGGAGGAGCAGGCCGAGCGCGATCTTGAGCATCGTCTGCACGGTCGAGAGATCTTCCGCGGCGGAAAGCCCGATCGCACGCCGTCCGAGCTGCTGGAGCAGGACAAGCAAAAGTAGTCCGCAGCCACATAGAACGATGTCATCCCGCGTGAGTCACAAGATCACGCGGGATGATTTTTAATCCCCGTCCTAGAAAAATCATTATGCATAGGAAGTCATAATTATCATTTTGTAAACAATTCTATGTAATTAATGCCATGGGCGATGCTTGCGGTTAGAATACCGCGAGGCCTAACTACACACCTTTAAGCCGGTCCTGTGAGACCGGGAAGGAGAACTATGGCGAACAACCATATTGCGGGCGCTGCCGCCCGCACCGTCGCGCCCAGCGAGCTGTGCCAGCGTATGCTGGCTAAAACCAGCAAGGGCACCTGCGGTCCCTGCATCCTGTATCTTGAGGATGGGACCATTTTTTATGGCCGTGCATGTGGTGCCGAGGGTACCGCAACCGGCGAGGTCTGCTTTAACACGTCGCTCGAGGGCTACTTTGAGGTCATGACCG
The DNA here is from genome assembly GCF_019131995.1 of Collinsella aerofaciens. GTDB lineage: Bacteria > Actinomycetota > Coriobacteriia > Coriobacteriales > Coriobacteriaceae > Collinsella > Collinsella aerofaciens_S. The sequence goes on from NZ_JAHONA010000002.1 coordinate 55,837, forward strand.
ATCCGAGCTATGCCGGCCAAATCGTAACCATGACCTATCCGCAGATCGGCAACTACGGCATTGACGAGACCGATGTCCAGTCGGCCTTCCCCGGCGATACCACTCGCCCCGCGAGTGCTCCCGCCATGCGTGGCATGGCCGTCCGCGACATGTGCGCCACGCCTTCTAACTGGCGCTCGACTGTCAGCGTGCCGGAGTACCTGCGTGCACACGGCATCGTCGCTATCGAGGGCGTCGACACCCGCGCTCTCGTGCGCCACCTGCGCGACAACGGTTCCAAGATGGGCATAATCTCGACGGAGATCTTCGACGTCGACGAGCTTGCCGAGCGCCTGTCCGCCGCGCCCACGCTGGTCGGCGAGAACCTGGTCAAGACCGTGAGCTGCCCTGAGCCCCACGCTTTTGCCGCGAGCGACCTGCCCACTACGCATGACTTTGCGCTTGCCCCTGCCGCTCCTGCCCGCCACAAAGTGGTTGCCTACGACTGCGGCGTGAAGCGCGGCATTCTGGAGGGCCTGGTCCGTGCCGGCTGCGACCTGACCGTCGTGCCGTGGGATACGCCCGCCCAGCAGGTGCTCGATATGAATCCCGATGGCGTCTTTTTGTCCAATGGCCCCGGCGACCCCGATGCCGTGGTGGAGACCTACGAGCAGGTGCAGCAGCTGATCGGCAAGGTGCCAATTTTTGGTATTTGTCTCGGTCACCAGATGATCAGCTTGGCGTGCGGCGCCCAGATGGAAAAGCTCAAATTCGGTCACCGTGGTGGCAACCAGCCGGTTATGAATCTGGTCAGCCGCCGTGTGGAGATCACCGCGCAAAACCACGGCTTTGGCCTGTTGTTCCCCAGCTTGGGCAAGCTTGTCCCCGAGCTTTCGGGCGGCGAGACCGAGCACGCGGCCGATGGCGATCTGCGCGTCTGGGTGCGCCGCGGTATCGCGCCGGTCGTGATGAACGAGCGTTTCGGCCGCATTCGCCTGACGCATGTGAATCTCAATGACGGCACCGCCGAGGGCATTCAGCTGCTCGATGCGCCGTGCTTCTCGGTCCAGTACCATCCCGAGGCCTCACCTGGCCCTACCGATGCTCACTATCTCTTTACCGCCTTTACGCGACTCATGGACGGCGAGGAGAACTATCTGGACATCGATACCGCCAAGGACCGCCTGCAGGGCTGGAATTTCGCCGATGTTGGTTCCGCCGTTCTACCGAACGGCGGACCGGTCGACGCTGCGGCTGCATCTGGCACATCATCTTGCCGTTCTGCTTCGGACGCGCGGGCATAAGCCCAGCGCGCCCTCGCATCACGGCAACCTGATGCACCAGCTGCACCCTCGCTGACTTTTTCAAAACATTGAGTCAGCCTCTCTAGGAGGTTTTAAACATGCCTAAACGTACCGACATCAAGCGCATCCTCGTCATTGGCTCGGGTCCCATCGTCATTGGCCAGGCCTGCGAGTTCGATTACTCCGGCGCCCAGGCCTGCAAGGTGCTCAAGGAGGATGGCTTTGAGGTCATCCTGGTCAACTCCAACCCGGCGACCATCATGACCGACCCGGGTCTTGCCGACCGCACCTATGTCGAGCCCATCACCGCCGAGTTTATCGAGCGCGTAATCAAGAAAGAGCACCCGGACGCGCTGCTGCCCACGCTGGGCGGCCAGACCGGTCTGAACGCCGCCGTCGAGCTGGCAAAGTACGGTACGCTCGACAAGTACGGCGTCGAGATGATCGGCTGCGACCTGGCCGCTATCGAGCGCGGCGAGGACCGCAAGCTCTTTAACGAGGCTATGGCCGAGATTGGCCTGGAGGTCGCGCACTCGGGCTATGCCTACAGCGTGGCCGACGCCGAGGCTATCGCCGAGCGCGTGGGCTATCCCTGCGTACTGCGCCCGAGCTTTACCCTCGGCGGCGCCGGCGGCGGCATCGCTCACACCCACGAGGAGCTCGTCTCCATCGTGAGCCAGGGCCTGGAGCTCTCGCCTGCCCACGAGGTGCTGGTCGAGGAGTCCATCGAGGGTTGGAAAGAGTATGAGATGGAGGTCATGCGCGACCACGCCGGCAACGGCATCATCGTGTGCTCCATCGAGAATCTCGATCCCATGGGCGTGCACACCGGCGACTCCATCACCGTGGCGCCGGCGCAGACACTAAGTGATCTTGAGTACCAGCGCATGCGTGTCGCCTCGCTCGCCATCTTGGAGAAGATCGGCGTCGAGACCGGCGGCTCCAACGTGCAGTTTGCCGTGAACCCCCAGACCGGCCGCCTGATCGTCATCGAGATGAACCCGCGCGTGAGCCGTTCGTCCGCACTGGCCTCCAAGGCCACGGGCTTCCCCATCGCCAAGGCCGCCGCTCGCCTGGCCGTGGGCTACACGCTCGACGAGATCGTCAACGACATTACCAAGGCAACGCCCGCCTGCTTTGAGCCCACGATCGACTACTGCGTGGTCAAGGTGCCGCGCTTTGCCTTCGAGAAATTTAAGGGTACCGACCCCACGCTCACCACGCGCATGAAGGCCGTGGGCGAGATTATGGCGATCGGCCGCACCTTTGAGGAGGCCTTCGGCAAGGCCATGCGCTCACTGGAGGACGGTCACCAGGGCATCTGCGCCGGTGGCAAGGAGGGTGCCGACAAGCTGAGCGACGATGAGCTCGCTCAGGCCGTGGCAACCCCGACCGAGCACCGCATCTTCTTTGTGGTCGAGGCCCTGCGCCGTGGCTGGGACATCGCCCACATCCATGCCATCTGCGGTATCGATCCGTGGTATCTCAACCGCATCAACGATATGGTGCAGGTCCAGGAGGGCATCCGCGGCCTGCGCGTGGAGGACATTGACGCCGACGCGATGCGCCTGCTCAAGCAGTATGGCACGAGCGATGCCGAGATTGCCGCGCTGACCGGCTCGGATGAGCGTTTTGTTCGCGCTTACCGTAAGGGTCTGGGCGTGGTTCCCAGCATGAAGACGGTCGACACCTGCGCCGCCGAGTTCTCGAGTGCCACGGAATACCACTATAAGACCTACGAGAACATTTACCGCACGAGCCCGGTCGCCAAGAAGTGCGTTGCCCCCGACGAGACCACGCCGGCAAGCAAGCCCAAGGCGATGATTCTGGGTGCCGGTCCCAACCGTATCGGCCAGGGTATTGAGTTTGACTACTGCTGCGTGCACGCGAGCTATGCGCTGGCGGCCCGCGGCTTCGAGACCATCATGGTCAACTGCAACCCAGAGACCGTCTCGACCGACTACGACACGTCAGACCGCCTGTACTTTGAGCCGCTCACCTACGAGGACGTCATGGACGTTATCGACGTTGAGCGCCCCGACGGCGTCGTAGTGACGCTCGGCGGCCAGACCCCGCTTAAGCTGGCGCGCATGCTCGAGGAGAGTGGCGTGAACATTATGGGCACCAAGCCCGACGCCATCGACTTTGCCGAGGACCGCGAGCGCTTCGCCGCCCTGCTCGACAAGCTGGGCATCATGTACCCGCCGGCGGGCCAGGCCACGTCGTTTGAGGAGGCCGAGGCCGTGGCCGCGCACATCGGCTACCCGCTGCTGGTGCGTCCGAGCTACGTGCTGGGCGGCCGCGGCATGATGATCGCCTACGATGCCGAGCATCTGCGCGATTACATGGCCGAGGCTGCGCGCATTAGCCCCGACTACCCGGTGTATCTGGACCGCTTCCTGGAGGGTGCGATCGAGTCCGACGTCGACGCCTTGTGCGATGGCGAAGAGGTCTACATCGGCGGCATTCTGGAGCATATCGAGGAGGCCGGTATTCACTCCGGCGACTCCGCGACCTGCATTCCTCCGTTCAGCTTTAGCGAGAGCCTGCAGGCCAAGCTCCGCGAGACCACGCGCCGCATCGCGATGGCGCTGGGGGTTCGCGGCCTGGTTAACGTGCAGTATGCCATTAAGGGCGAGACCGTCTACGTGATCGAAGCCAACCCGCGTGCCAGCCGTACCGTGCCGTTCATCTCCAAGGCCACCGGCGTGCCGCTGGCCAAGTGCGCGGCGCGCATCATGGCCGGCGATTCCATCGCGAGCCTGGGCCTGCCGAACGACGAGCGTCAGCTGGACTGGTTCTGCATGAAGGAAGCCGTTATGCCCTGGGGCCGTTTCCCGGGAGCCGACGTTATTCTGGGCCCCGAGATGAAGTCGACAGGCGAGGTCATGGGTATCGCCAAGAGCTATCCCGAGGCATACGCCAAGACGCAGCTGGCGATCGACTACAAGCTGCCCGATCCCAGTAGCGGCAAGGTGTTCATTAGCGTGTGCGACCGCGACAAACGTCATATCCTTTCGGTCGCTCGCATCCTGCGCTACCTGGGCTTTGATATCTGCTCCACCGAGGGTACGGCGCGCGTGCTGCGCGGCGGCAACGTGACGTGCGAGGTTGTGGAGAAGATTAGCGGCCCGCACGACGGCGAGCGCCCCAACATCGGCGACCTCATCGCCGATGGCAAGATCGCGGTGATCATCAACACGCCGTACGGTCCGGGCTCGCGCGGCGACGGCTATCTGTTGCGCACCGAGGCAGTGCGACGCGGTGTGACCTGCGTGACGGCGATGTCTGCGGCCAACACGTACGTGAGTGCCATCGAGGCGGTGCGCGAGGACCAGCAGGGTCACGGCAGCGCCAACGACATGGGCATGGACGTCATCGCCCTGCAGGACCTGCCGCAGCACACGGTGTAGTTGACCTGGCCGGTCGGGGCGGGAGGGGCCGAGATTTCCCCCCCTTCGCTCCGGCTGCAAGCAGAGTCGCTCAGGAGGAAACACGGCCCCTCCCGCCCCGGCCTACGGTGGCTCAATTGCACCGTGTGCTGCCGAAGGGGCTTTGCGCGATGATTGGGGCTGAACAGAAAATGAGTGTGGGCTCTGTCGTTCATTCGGACGACAGAGCCCACATTTTGTATGGGGCCTTCAGGTGAATTGCAATCATATGAAGGCCTTTTACCAAGGGAGAGATATGTCTTTGGACAGTTAGTTCAGATTTGTATTTCTCAAAGAGCAGAAGTCGGTTAATTTAGGCTCAATTGAACTGTTTTCGCTTTCCTAATGAGGCAGATATGCTTACTCAAGGGCGGAAAAGGCTTATCGCTGGGTCCCAGTGACTCAAAAACCGAGATGATTAAGCAAAAGCCACTGCCAAAAAAATACAAATCTGAACTAACTGCCCACCACCCTCTGTCAACCTTTCTATTCAAACCAAATCAGCCAACGTATGTCATAGCAATCCCCGGTAGGTCGCAGGGTGGCGGCTGAGCCTTTTCTTCGGGAAACTTCGCGAAGTCCAGTTCCCGAGGGAAAGGTATGGTCTGTGTAATACCAGATAAACAGTACATTTTTGCTTAATTGATATTTGGGAGAAGAACCAATTGGTGTGGCTTATTAAGCCCACTTTGCCATTGACGCTCATTTTAATACCACTGGGAGAATTCCGAACTTGGTTGCGCAACTGCTCCTGTATGCTGATTCAACCTAATAGGTGGATATCTGGTTACTACCAGTTGACTACTTGGTAACGGGTGGGCCCACTGCACGGAATGTACCGAACACCCCTCCCGTTTGATGCGTGCGCCATGCTGCAGGGCGTGCGTCCGCGACACTTCCGCATGTCGGAGGAAAGGAGTCCAGGTGTGTAGGAATTCCATTTTTACGAAACGGTGGGTGAAGGGAAGCGCGGTCCTCGTTGCCACTGCAGCGACGCTTGTGTTTGCCAATCCCCAGCAGGCGATTGCCACGCCACTCAAGGGTGTCGACTCAGCGACCGTGTCTCAGTCTGCCTCGAACGTCGTCGACATCGATTTCGCTGACGGCATCAAGGGCCGTATTACGTTCCTCGAGGACGGTATTTTCCGTTATAACGTCGACCCCAAGGGTGAGTTTTCCGAGTACGCCACGCCGCGCAGTAAGTCCCACACGGCTAAGATCCAGGCTCAGCCCGATACCTCGGACACCTACAGCAAGCCGAGTGCGACGGTTGCCGACAAGGGCGACACTATCGAGATCACCGGCGGAAAGGCGACCGTGATCCTGGACAAGGCGACTGGCAAGATGAGTATCAAGTCAGGCGACCGTGGCGTGGTTTCTGAGTCTGCGCCCCTCGACCTTGATAAGAAGGGTACCGTCCAGACGCTCGCCAAGGAGAAGTCCGAGAACTTCTTTGGCGGCGGCACCCAGAACGGCCGCTTCCTGCACACCAACCAGACCATCGCCATCTCCAACACTAACAACTGGACCGATGGCGGCGTTGCCTCGCCCAACCCGTTCTATTGGACGAGCGACGGCTACGGCGTGCTCCGAAACACGTTTGCAGAGGGTTCCTACGACTTCGGTTCCACGGACTCATCGACGGTCACGACTTTGCACAGCGAGAATGAGTTTGATGCCTATTACTTCGTGGCGACCAACGAGGGCGCCTCGAACGTGGCAACCGAGATGCTGCAGGACTACTACAAGGTGACCGGCAATCCGGTGCTGCTGCCCGAGTACGGTTTCTACCTGGGTCATCTTAATGCCTATAACCGTGATGGCTGGTCAACGACCTCGGGTCAAAAGAAGTGGGAGACCAAGGGCAGCAAGTCCTCGAGTGAGAAGGGCGACGTTAAATACGAGTCCGGCATGTCGACGGGCTACAAGCTCGACGGCACGCTTGCGGCCGAGACGCTCAACGGTGAGGGCCCTACGGTTGATACCGAGAACATGAAGGCGACCGATTTCGACCGCCAGTTCTCCGCCCGGCAGGTTATCAATGACTACGAGGACAACGACATGCCGCTCGGCTGGTTCCTGCCGAACGACGGTTACGGTGCTGGCTACGGCCAGAACGGTTACTACAAGACTGGCGGCGTCAACTCCGACGGAACGAGTTCTGCCGAGCGCCTCAACGCCGTGCGCGCCAACGTCGACAATCTTAAGAAGTTCACCGAGTATGCCAACTCCAAGGGCGTGAGCACCGGTCTCTGGACCCAGTCGAACCTCGAGCCCGATAGCAACTCCGAGACCCCGTGGCATCTGCTGCGCGATTTCGATTCTGAGGTTAAGACTGGTGGCATCACCACGCTCAAGACCGACGTCGCTTGGGTCGGCTCCGGCTACTCCTTTGGCCTCAACGGCATCAAGACGGCCTATGACACCGTGACCACCGGCGCCAACAAGCGCCCCAACATCATCACGCTTGACGGCTGGGCCGGCACGCAGCGCTTTGGCGGCATCTGGACCGGCGACCAGTACGGCGGTAACTGGGAGTACATTCGCTTCCATATCCCCACGTATATCGGCCAGAGCCTCTCGGGCAACCCCAACATCGGCTCCGATATGGACGGCATCTTTGGTGGCGATCCCATCATCTCCGCTCGCGACTACCAGTGGAAGACATTCACGCCCTCTATGCTTGACATGGACGGTTGGGGCACCTACCGCAAGTCGCCCATGACGCACGGCGATCCATACACGGGCATCTCGCGCTTCTATCTCAAGCTCAAAGCACAACTCATGCCCTATATCTACACGAGCGCGGCCTCGGCGGCCAACATCGACACGGGCAACGGCGATACCGGCCTTCCCATGATCCGCGCCATGCTGCTTTCCGACAACTCCGAGTACGCCGCAAGCACCTCGACGCAGTACCAGTACATGTTCGGTGAGAACTTCCTGGTGGCACCGGTGTATCAGGATACCCAGGCAGATGAGAACGGCAACGATGTCCGCAACGGTATCTACCTGCCCAACTACGGTACCGACGAGAATCCCACCATCTGGATTGACTACTTCTCGGGCAAGCAGTACCGCGGCGGTCAGGTCCTCAACAACTACGAGGCTCCGCTTTGGAAGCTGCCACTCTTTGTTAAGGCCAACGCCATCGTGCCGATGTACGCCGAGAACAACAACCCCGAGGCTGTGACCGAGACCAACACCAAGGGCACCAATCGCAGCCAGCGTATCGTCGAGTTCTTCGCCACCGAGGGTGAGGGCAGCTTTACGCAGTACGAGGATGACGGCTCCTCCATCGAGAACAACACGACCGAGGACGATTCCTACGGCACAATCGACAATATTTCCTACGGTGAGCATGTGAGCACCGTCTATAAGTCGAGCGTGGTGGGCGGCACGGCGACCTTTACCGCCGAGGCATCGCAGGGCGGCTACAGCGGCTACGACTCCAACCGCACCACGACCTTTGTGGCCAACGTCTCCGCCAAGCCCACGAGCGTCTCCGCCAAGAACGGCGGATCCGCGCTCAACGTGGTTGAGGTCGACTCGCAGGAGGCCTTTGACGCCGCGACCCCCGAGCCCGGCCAGGCGGTCTACTTCTACAACGAGACCCCCAACCTCAACCACTACGGTAGCGACGCAGGCAGCACCGAGGCCGAGCAGGGCGAGAGCTTCAACAACACCAAGATCACCACGAATCCCAAGGTCTACGTCAAGTTCGCGAAGACCGATGTCGCCACGGCAGCGCAGACGCTCGAACTGGGCGATTTCGTGAACGCCGATGCCACGCTCGCGGCCGACCGCTTCAACGAGAACCTCTCCGCACCCGCGAACCTTGCTGCCCCCGAGGACGCCACGACCCCCACGAGCATTAAGCTCACCTGGGGGAAGGTCGATGGTGCTACCTCCTACGACCTTAAGGTAGACGGCACTGTGTTCGCCGTGGGCGATGCGGCAGAATTCACGCATACCGATCTTGCCTACAACAGCAAGCATACCTACCAGATTCGTTCGCGCAACGCCGATGGCTACTCCGCATGGAGCGACGTGCTTGAGGCGAACTCTGCGCTCGACCCGTGGCGGAACGTGCCTGAGGCCGAGGAAATCACTTGGGAGGGCTCGCTCTACGGTAGCCATAAGGCCGAACTCGCCTTCGACCATGAGTTCCAGTCGGGCGACGGCGGTTTCCACTCCGGTGGCAACGATCTGGGCAAGGCGCTTACCGTTGACTACGGTCGCGCTTACAAGCTCGACAAGCTCGAGTACTATCCGCGCGATGATGCCGGTAACGGCACTGTGACCAAGATGCGCATCGAGACGAGCCTCGACGGCGTGCATTGGACGACGCAGGAGGTCGACTGGGAGCGCTCCGCCGCTTGCAAGACGGTGGCGTTCGACGGCGCCGTGGCCGCGCGCTACGTGCGTATGACGCCGCTCGCGTCCGTGGGCAACTTCTTCTCCGCCTCCGAGATCGCCATCTACAAGACCGACGGCACGGACGGCTTCGCTGTGGGCTCCAACCTCAACAAGGCCACGGTCTCCGACGGCGACTACTCCAACATGAAGAATTACCTGGGTCTTGAGAACCGCGAGCCCGACACCTCGACGTTCGACTCCCAGATCCGCGCCCACTTCGCCGACCTCAACGGCAACGGCGTCTACGACGTGTACGACTACTCCTTCACCATGGCGGCGCTCGACGGCGGCACCAAGCAAAAGGGCAAGGCTGCTGGCACCCTCGCGGTGATCCCGAGCAAGATGGAGGTCGAGGCCGGCGACGAGATCACGGTCGACGTCTACGCCACCGACGCCGAGAACATCAACGCGCTCGGTGCGCTCGTCAACTTCAACAGCGACCAGTTCGAGTATGTCTCCGAGAGCATCGCGCAGGATGCGTCGACGGCGGGCATGGAGAACCTCTCGCGCGAGAAAGTGCAGTTCACGGATGGCCACCAGACCATCAACCTGGCCTTCGCCAACCGCGGCGACGCCAAGCTCTTCAACAGTACTGGTGTGGTCGCGAGCTTTAAACTCAAGGCTAAGACGGCCGGCAAGGTCGAGCTGCCCTCGACGTCTTGGCTCGTCGGCCCGGCGTGCGACGCGCTCGAGTTCGTGAGTGATGGCACCGTGACGATGCCCGGTGTCCCGCAGCCCACCAAGTCCGAGTACGGCCGCGACGCCTTTGACATCACGATGACCAACGACGAGCTCCCCACCGACGACGGCACCAACGTCGAGAAGCTCATCCAGCAGAAGAGCTATGACGGACTGTTCGACAACAATGAGGGCGGCAACGACTTCGAGTTCCTGTGGAACTATGGGCCCAACTGGATCGACGGCAAGATGCCGACCTACGTCAAGCTGCCCGCCACGATGACGTTCGCCTTCAAGACGCCGTCGAAACTCGATAGCGTCGAGGTCGTTAACCGCAACGGTGGCAACGGCACCGTGCAGAAGATTAAGTCCGTCGTGACGTTCGAGGACGGCTCGACCCAGGAGTTCTCGGGCGGAAGCTTTGATTCCTATCAGGCTCGCTACGCCTTTGGCCTCTCTGCCGAGAACAAGGGCAAGAAGGCGACCAAGGTCGAGATCACGCCGCTTGAGGCATCGGGTGACCAGATGCTCACGCTGCGCGAGATCAACTTCAACTACACACAGGGTGTCGAGGCCATCGAGGGTGTCGAACTGGGCAAGAACCAGACCGAGTTCTTCGAGGGCGATGTGACGCTCGTCGACGCCAAGGCCACGCCCGAGAGCGCCGGCTACCCCTATGTGACGGTCGAGAGCTCCGATCCTTCTGTGGTGAGCGTCTCCGCTGTCCAGGCCGGCGATAGCGTGAGCTACTACCTGCGCGCCAACAAGGCCGGCAAGGCAACGATCACGGTGGCGTCGGTGCTCGATCCCTCCAAGACCGCATCCTATGAGGTCGAGGTCAAGGCTGGTGTCGACACCTCTGCGCTCATGGCAGCGCTTTCCAAGGCCGCGGGCTACAGCGAGTCCGTCTACACCAAGGATTCCTATGCAGCCCTCACCGCTGCGGTCGAGGCGGCTCAGAAGCTCCTCGATGGCGGCCAGGGCAGCTATAGCAAGAAGGATGTCGCAGACGCCACGGCCAAGATCGAGAAGGCAATCGACGGCCTCAAGATGCGCCCCGTCGATGAGAAGAGCCTCATCAACACGCCCGAGAACCGCGAGAACGTCAAGGTGACCGGCTTCTCGAGCGAGGCCGACTATGAGGGCAGCAACGCCGTCAACGCTCTTGACGGCGATGAGCAGACGCTCTGGCACAGCGACTGGGCCTATAAGGCCGGTATGCCCCAGTACCTGACCGTCGACCTGGGCCGCGACTACGATCTCACCGACGTCACGTTCCTGCCGCGCCAGGACGGCGGCACGAACGGCGATATCTTTGAGGCCGAGGTGCTGGTTTCCGACACCGCCGACGGTTATGAGATGGGCACCGCCACGTCGATGGGTACGTTTACCTTCGACAACGACGGCCGCGTGCTCACCGACCGTGGCGACTGGAAGCAGATGAGCTTTGGTGCCGCGCGCGGTCGCTACGTGACCGTCAAGGTGCTCCACGCCGGCGGTGGCAGCGTTGACGCCTACTGCAGCATGGCGGAGCTCAAGTTCTACGGTACGGCCGTTCCCAATCCGGTGGCGAAGGACGACCTCACTGCCGCGATTGAAAAGGTTGATGCCGAGGTTGCAGCCGGCGACCTTAAGGCCAGCGACTACACCGAGGCTTCCTGGACCGCGTTCCAGAACGCCTTGGCGAGCGCCCGCGCCATCCTGAACGACGAGAACGCCACGCAGGACGAGGTCGACCAGGCACTCAAGGCACTCGAGAGTGCTCGCGACGCGCTTGAGAAGACTCCGGTGACCCCGGTCGAGAACCCGACCAAGAAGCAGCTCAAGGCCTTGGTCAAGCAGGCGAAGGAGACTGACACCAGGGGCAAGACGGACGAGTCTGTCAAGGCCCTGACGGATGCCATTACCTACGCCGAGGACGTCTTGGGTGATGAGAATGCTTCCGACATCCAGCTCCAGGCGGCCTATGACCAGCTCAAGCTGGCCATTGAGAGCCTCAAGGATGCCGATTCCGGCAACCAGGGTTCCGGCAATGGCTCAAACGGCGGCAACCAGGCGGGCAAGCCCGCAGGCGACAAGGCCCAGGGCAGCAAGAAGAGCGGTTCGGCGATCCCCAATACCGGCGACCAGACGGCGGCGACCGTCGCGGCCGTCGGTGGTCTTGGCGCCATCATCGCCGCGATCGGCGCTTTCTTCCATCGTCGCAGCAAGGCTAAGTAGTCCCAGCGACAACTAAGCAAACGTGCCCGCCGCTCCGTCAAGGACGGCGGGCATTGCTTTACTATTTCAGCCAACGTACGTCATGGCAATATCCGGTAGGTCGCAGGGCGCTTCGCGGGCGGGCCAGGCTTTATCTTCACTCCGGTTGCTTCGCAAAGTCGTTCAGATAGAGCCTGGCCCGCCCGCGAAGCGCCACAAAGACCGCAGGGACGGGAGCAGCTATACTACTCTCAGTAGTTAAGGGTCGCGGATTCGCCGCGTCACCGCTCTCAACAGGAGGTCTTTGTTTATGGCAGATCAGAAGCCGGTTGTCGGGATCATCATGGGCTCCAAGTCCGATCTGGGCGTTATGGAAGGTTGCACTGCCGAGCTCGAGGCACTGGGCGTGCCCTATGAGCTCGTCATTGCAAGCGCGCATCGCACGCCGGCGAAGGTCCATGAGTGGGCCTCGACTGCTGCCGACCGCGGCATCAAGGTGATTATCGCCGCCGCCGGCAAGGCTGCTCACCTGGGTGGTGTCGTGGCTGCGTTTACGCCGCTGCCGGTTATCGGCGTGCCTATGAAGACGAGCGATCTGGGTGGTATGGACTCGCTGCTGTCGATGGTGCAGATGCCTTCGGGCGTGCCCGTTGCCTGTGTGGCCATCAACGGTGCCAAGAACGCTGCCATTTGCGCCACGCAGATTCTGGGCGCATGCGACCCCGAGTACCGCAAGGTTATCGAGAAGATGAAGCAGGAGATGGCTGACGCCTAAGCGCTCTGCCAGTCCATTTGTAGCATAAGGAGAGCCATGTCCGACTATCAGGGAAAGCGTTTTTCGGCTTCTCGGATTCCCGATCCAGCCAAGTCGGGAGCAGCTCGCGTGCCGCAGCAGGGTCGGATATCCTCTCCTCAGCAGCCGCGCGCGCTGCGCCCCGTGACACCGGCGACGCATCGTCGACAGGACGCGCCAGCCGCATATCGACCTTCATCTTATAGCAACGCTAAGAAGCCGCCCCGGTCTTCATCGCATGCCGCGCCGTCGGATTACACCGAGCCGCCGCGCAAAAAGCGTCGCTCCATTATTCCCATTCTGCTCATCATCATCGGTATCGGCCTGATTGTCGCCGCCGCCGCTATTTTTATTAATGCCCAGATTGGCTATAAGCAGGCGAGCGATTCGTATCAGAAAATCGAGAAGCAATATGTAAGCGATAAGGACGCCAGCGGCGTGCCGATTATCGACTTTGATGCGCTTGCTCAGACGAACCCCGAGATTGTGGGTTGGATTTACGTGCCGGGAACCAACATCAACTATCCCGTGGTGCAGACCAACAACAACTCCAAATACCTCAACACGCTGTTCGACGGAACGGCTAACGCGTCCGGTGCCATTTTCCTGGATAGCGATGACACCGCGCCGGGAATGGTCGACCAGCAGACCACGATCTACGGCCACCATATGAACGATGGGTCGATGTTCAACGTGATTTCGGACACCACTGATCAGGCGACGTTCGATAGCATTGAATATGTGTACTACATCACGCGCGATGCGACGTATAAGCTGCGTCCGCTGGCGACCAAGGTGGTCGAGGACACGTATGCCAAGGCGCGCACGACCAATTTTGAGGGCGACGACGGACTCAAGAACTACCTGTCCGAGATGCTCGACGGCGCTTCTGCCGTGGCGAGTGATGCCACCGATCGTGCCGCTTCGGCAACTAAGGTTGTAACGCTTGTGACCTGTCGTTCGCTGTCGCTGAGCAACACACGCGCCGTCATGGTGCTCACGCCGGTCGAGGAATAAGTTGTTCGAGAGTAGCTAAAAAGGCCCCGTCCCAAATTGGCTACTCGACGACGGTAAGGGAGAAATGATGCTCGAGAGTGGCAAATTGATGCCTTCGATTGATGCTTGGCTGCGCGAGGCCAAGGCCGATGCTTCGGCGGCAGGCTGTGGGATGTATCTGACGCATAACGGTGTGGTGCGCGCGACGCCCAAGGCCGAGGTGCGCGGAGTCGAGACCGATGGCGTGGCGCCAGGCCACAGGGTGGGCGGCATGGTCTTTGACTACGACGCCGAAAAGGTACGGTCTGCTATCGAGGCCACGCGCGCGATGCCGGGTATCGGCTATGTGCGCGTGTGGCTGGCAACCGGCGGGCTTGCCGTAGGTGACGACATCATGCTCGTGCTTATCGGCGGGGACATTCGCCCACACGTGGTCGATGCGCTGCAGGCGCTCGTTGGCACCATCAAGAACGAATGCGTGAGTGAGGTCGAGCGCGAGGCGTAGAGGCTTGCGTCGATAGAAGGATCGTTTATAAAAATGCCCACCGGTACGTGTGATACCGGCGGGCATTTTGCGTTTTGGGCGCGGTGAGCGCTACACGCGCGTCGCATCCTTGGGGCTCATGGTCATGCTCTGGAAGCGGTTTTCCATGTATTCGTTATCGAAGTGCTCTCCGTAGAACTGCGCGACGGGAATATCCGGCTCCGTGCCGTTGACGCGCTGGTACCAGTAGTCGAGCGACTGTAGCGTCATGACGCCGTCGGCCAGCATAATGACGGTAAAGATGACGGTAGCCGAGTAGCGGCTTTTCCACGGAATCATGTTGATGAGCTTGAGCAGCCTCGGCAGCAGCAGCTTGATCCAGATAAGGCCACCCAGGCCCCACAGGCAGGCAAAGCCCGTACAGGTGCGTCCGCCCGTAAGGACGGCGAGTGGGTCGGGCATGCCGAACAGTTTCATGTGCGAGTAGCTCCACGACACCACGCCAAATGAGGTCTGCATAAACCAGCCTACAAACACCTCGAAAGCGCCGCCGATCAGGGCACTTACCAGGAAAATGATCAGAGGATTCTTTTTATAGAAGCGGTTGAGCGCCATGGTCATGAGCACCGCGCCAAATCCGTAGATGGGGCTAAAGGGGCCAAATAGCATACCGGCACGGTCCTGATAGACGCCGGGATCGACGACGACCATATGCCAGACTTCCTCGAGAATGAGACCTAACACGCTGCAGACGAAGAATACCCAGAACAGGTTGAAGTAGTTGAGCTTGATGTAGCCCTCGCCGGTTTCGTCGCGGCCGAGCATCCCCTCGGCGGCGGCATCGCGGTCGAGCATCTCTTGCAGACGGCGCTGCAGTTCGCGCTCCTGGCGTAGCGTGGGGTCGACGGTGGCCGACAGCGCAATGAGGATACCGAGCTGAATGGCGGGGCGCAGCAGGAAGGGTCCGATACCCTGGAGCATCACGTCAACTAAAAGCTCCACGACGGTAAATGCGATGAGGACGTAAGACAGGCGGGCGGCATTGCGCCGCTGGTCCTTGATGAGGTCCAGGCCAAAGACGATCAAGATGATCGCGCTTGCCGCCGAGAGCATAATGCCGGCGACGATAAGGCCAACCGCGACCAGGGTGTTATCACCGAGTTTAGCGGCGGCGTTGCCGTTAATGAGTGCGGTGATGACCTGCCACATAAAGACGGCGACCGACGGGAGTGTGCCCACGCCGGACAGGATGCACAGGACGGCGTACACTTTAATGATGAGGGGAATCTTCTTGACCTCCGTGGCGCTGGGGACGCTGGGGTCGAGTTCGTTTCGATCCATACAGAACCTTTCTCGCTTTGTCCTAGGTTACTAGGATACGCCGCCGACCTGCTAAAAGACAGGACGAACGTCCCAATTGCAACTTTGCAATCCCCAACGGTGGACGCGGCGGCCATATGGGGGCGCGGGCGCTTGCACTGGGCAGACCAATAAAATGTTTGGCCGCAAAACGGATTATTAGCTCGGTGGGCTTTTAAAAAGCGCTGCTCATGCGCTGGGGAGCGCGTCGCGCCGTGCGTATAATAAGGCGGGTAACGCCAAAATACGAGGCTCTGAGGGGATGCCATGTCTCAAGAAACCATCCGCGCGGCCGAGCGCGCCGCGGGACAGGTGAACGCCATGTCGACGTATGATCCGGACTCTGACCAGCTGCATGAGGAATGCGGCGTTTTTGGTGTCTGGGCGCCCGATCGCGACGTGGCTCGACTGACGTACTTTGGCCTGCGTGCACTGCAGCACCGTGGCCAAGAATCGGCGGGAATCGCTGTTGGTGACGGCGGTACGGTTATGGTCCGCAAGGATCTGGGCCTGCTCGACCGCGTGTTCTCCAATGCCGACTTGTCGACGCTCTCCGGTCAGCTGGCCGTGGGTCATGTGCGCTACGGCACCGCCGGCGCCAAGAGCTGGGAAGCCTCTCAGCCGCACCTCTCTACCATCAATAGCGTCATTATCGCGCTCGCGCACAACGGCACCCTCGTCAACACCGACGAGCTGCGCCGCCAGCTGATCGAGCTGGGCGTGCCGTTCCTCTCCAACTCGGATTCCGAGGTCGCGACCAAACTCATCGGCTACTTTACCCAGCGTACGGGCCACCTGCGCGAGGGCATTCGTAAGACCATGGAGCTCGTGCGCGGCGGCTACGCCATGACGCTCATCAACGAGCAGGCGCTCTACGCATTCCGCGATCCGCATGGCATTCGCCCGCTGGTGCTGGGCAAGCTCGTGGACGAGGGCCTGGACCAGGCCGATGCCGCTTCCGTTTCGCAACTGCCGTCGCAAGACGACGCCGCGACGGTCGACGCTGCCACCCATGTCACCCGCGCCGGCGGCTGGGTCGTCGCTTCTGAGACCTGTGCACTCGATATCGTGGGCGCCGAGTACGTCCGCGACGTCCGTCCCGGTGAGATTTTGCGCATCAGCGCCGAGGGCCTTGTGTCCGAGCAGGGCGTGCCTGCCGCCGAAGAGCCTGCTAACTGCATCTTTGAGCAGGTCTACTTCGCTCGCCCCGACTCCATCATGAACGGCAAGAGTGTCTACGCTTGCCGTTATGACATGGGTCGTCAGCTGGCACATGAGGAGCCCGTCGAGGCCGACCTGGTCATCGGCGTGCCCGACTCCGGCCTGCCGCCCGCGGAGGGCTATTCGCACGAGAGCGGCATTCCCTTTGGCGAGGGCCTCATCAAGAATCGTTATGTGGGCCGTACGTTTATCGAGCCCACGCAGGAGCTGCGAGCCATGGGCGTGCGCATGAAGCTCAATCCGCTGCGCGACAACATCGAGGGCAAGCGCCTGGTCGTCATCGACGACTCCATCGTGCGCGGCACCACCATGGTGCAGCTCGTCAAGATGCTGCGCAACGCCGGCGCCAAGGAGATTCACATCCGCATCAACTCGCCCGAGGTCATCTGGCCGTGCTTCTACGGTATCGATACCGACGTGCAGTCGCAGCTCATCAGCGCCAACAAGACGGTCGAGGAGATCTGCGAGTACATCGGCGCCGATTCGCTGGCCTTCCTTTCGGTCGAGGGCCTGCTGAAGGTCATGCCCAAGGGCGGCTACTGCGATGCGTGCTTTACCGGACGCTACCCCGTGGCGATTCCCGAGAGCTTTGGCCGCGACAAGTTCATGGAGGGCTTTAAGCCCCGCAACCTGGATAAGCCGCTGCATTTTGACGACGACGCCGTGGTCGAGAAATACGATGACCGCAGCTGGGAAGAGGAGCACGGCGAGGCCTAAAACCTGCCATGTGGGGACAGGTTTATTTTGGTAGGTTTTACCTGCTGTTTTGTTGATATGACGGCGCGTGCTGTTATGGCGTGCGCCGAAATGAACGCAACTATGAGCACCGTTTGGCGCCCGCGCGGCGCCACGGTAGTGGGAGAGGAAGGCTCAGATGAGCGACAGCAAGCATGTGACGTACGAGGACGCCGGCGTCGATACCGCCGAGGGTGGCCGCGCCGTCGACGCTATTAAGCAGATGGTCAAGGACACCAACCGCCCCGAGGTTATCGGCGGCATCGGTGGCTTTGGTGGCCTGTTCTCGGCCGCCGCGCTCAAGGATATGGAAGACCCGATCCTGATCAGCGGCACCGACGGCGTGGGCACCAAGCTTGTGCTCGCCCAGATTATGGACCGTCACGAGACGGTGGGCCAGGACCTGGTCGCCATGTGCGTCAATGACATTTTGGCTTCGGGCGCCGAGCCGCTGTTCTTCCTGGATTACGTTGCCATCGGTCACATTGAGGCCGAGCACATGGCAAAGATCATCAAGGGCGTGGCCGACGGCTGCAAGCTCGCGGGCTGCGCGCTCGTGGGCGGCGAGATGGCCGAGCACCCGGGCGTCATGGCTCCCGCCGATTACGACCTCGCCGGCTTTACCGTGGGTGTTGTCGATCGTCCCAAGATGCTCGACCCCGCGAACGTTCGCCCCGGCGATGTGATCCTGGGCCTGCCCTCCACCGGCGTGCACTCCAACGGCTACTCGCTCGTGCGCAAGGTTATCGGTGTCGACGGCATCAAGCCGGGCACGCCCGAGGCCGCCGCTAAGGCCGAGGAGCTAAGCCGTCCGCTCGAGGAGCTCGGCGGTGCTTCGCTGGCCGACGCTCTGCTGGCTCCCACGCGCATCTACGTCAAGCCGATTCTGGAGCTGCTCCGCGGTGGCGCCAACGTTCATGCCATTGCCCATATCACCGGCGGCGGTATTACCGAGAACCTCAACCGCGCGCTTGCCGACGACGTCGACGCCGTGGTCACCCGCAACGGTGCCGAGATGGGCTGGGACGTTCCGCCCGTCATCACCTACGTGTCGCGCCAGGCCGAGCTCGCGCCCAACGAGGCGTGCAAGACCTTCAACATGGGTGTTGGCTTGTGCCTGATCGTTGCCCCCGAGGACGAGGCCGCTGTGACCGAGGCTCTGGTCGCGCTCGGCGAGAAGCCGTTCCGCGTGGGCGAGTGCGTCGAGGGTTCCGGTAAGGTCGTGTACTCCGATGAGCGCTAACGAGCAGATGACTGCCGCCGAGGGCCTGACCTGGGATCCCTACACCCGTCCGACCGGCACCGATACGGCCGAGCCACTCAAGATCGGCGTGCTCATCAGCGGTTCGGGCACCAACCTGCAGGCGCTCATCGACTTGATCGCCGCCGGCAAGCTCAACGCTTCGATTGAGCTTGTGGTGTCGAGCCGTCCTTCGGCCAAGGGCCTGCAACGTGCCGAGCGCGCAGGCATCCAGACGCTCACGCTGTCCAAGGATGTGTACGCCGATCCCATCGCTGCCGACGAGATCATCGCGCATGAGCTGCTCGAGCGCGGCTGCGAGTACGTGGTCATGGCCGGTTACATGCGCATGGTGCACACGCCGCTGCTGGCAGCGTTCCCCAATCGCGTGGTCAATCTGCATCCGGCGCTGCTGCCCAGCTTTACCGGCGCGCACGCGATCGATGACGCGTTTGCTCGCGGCGTCAAGGTGACCGGCGTGACTGTGCACTTTGCCAACGAGATCTACGACAACGGCCCCATCATCGCCCAGCGTGCGCTGGCTGTCGAGGAGGGCTGGGACGTCGACACGCTCGAGGAGCACATCCACGCGATCGAGCACGTGTTGTATCCCGAGGTCGTGCAGATGCTTGCCGACGGTCGCGTCCACGTGCTGGAGAGCGGCAAGGTCGCCGTGGATCCTGTGAAATAATTACCCGCTTGTAAAGGCGGTTAGGCACATCGAAGACGCCTAACCGCCTTTTTTATTGCGCTTTATGTTGTTTGATTTAGCTGGAATTGAATGGGCTGCTCTTCTTGCCTGTCAATTACAGTAGTCGACTCTCATGTGGAATGCCGAGCTTCCGGCATGAGATTATCTGGGAAAACGACCAGAAAACTTGGCCTTCGGCTTCAAATTGCGCATAATTCTATTTATCATCTATTTAACATTTTGTTATCAAAAATGAGCGCAAGGAGGCTGGCTCAATGGGTGAAGCAGATGGCGTGGAGCTGATTTATTCACTCGTCGGTTATCCTGATGAAACCGAGTGGCTTGAATTTAAAGAAGGCAATAGCGATCCCGTTAGAACGGGGCGTGACATCTCGGCGCTTGCCAATGCTGCCGCTTACTGCGGCCGCGCATATGCCTATAAGATCTGGGGCGTGAGCGACGGTACGCATGAGCTTGTGGGCACCCAGTTCAACCCATATCACGCAAAGGGTAAGGGAAACCAAGAGCTTTTGATGTGGCTCAAGCTTGCGCTCTCAAACAATGCGAATTACGAGTTTGCGGTTATTGATCATGAGACAAAGCACTTTGTGGTGCTGAAAGTGCACGCCGCGAGCGCTCAGCCGGTCTATTTTGATAAGACAGCCTACATTCGAGAGGGCTCTTCGACGGCAGAACTGGTTCCCGGTAGTGCACGAGAGGCGGAGCTGTGGCGTCGCTTACAGTCAGGGAACGCGGAGCTCGCTGTAGTTGAGAGAGATCTGACATCTCGAGAGGTCGCCGAAATACTAGATGTTGATGCGTATTTTGAGTTGTGCAGATTGAGAAGACCTGTCGATTTGGACGGAGTGATGCTTGCTCTTTGTGAACAAGAGCTGATTCGTCGTCAAGATAACGGCCGATATAGTGTGACGCGCTTGGGAATGCTTCTGGTGGGAAAAAAGCTCTCTCGCTACCCGGAGCTCAGGAAACGCATGCTGCGAATCGTGCGATATGCGGGAAAAGGCAGTTTTGACATTGTCGGGGATACTGAAATCGACAAGGGCTACGCTTTGGCGCTTCCACAGGCTGAACAGCTGGTCATGTCGATGATTCCGGCTGTTGAGGCACTGGATGGCGCATTTCGACGTATTCAGACGGCTTATCCTCAAAGGGCGATTCGCGAGTTGCTATCAAACGCCGTGATTCATCAAGACATTGCTGACAATACGGCGGGGCCTCTTGTTGCGATTTACGACAATCGCATTGAGTTCTCTAATCCCGGGACAACGCTTATTCCGGCAGAACGAGTGCTCAACGCTCAGCCGAAAACGCGAAATTCGATGATGGCGTCCCTCATGCGCCAAATGGATCTTTGCGAAGAAGGCGGTACGGGCTGGGATTTAATCGTAGATTCGCTCGAAAAAGCCGGCATGCCTTCACCGGTTATCAAGAGTGAGGGCGGGCTGGGAACGCTCGTGACACTCTATTGCGACTGTCCGTATACTCGAATGAAAAAAAGTGAGCGAAAAAACGCCGTGTACTGGCATGCCTGTCTTTTGTATGCCCAAGGTGAGTCGATGAGCAATCAGTCGCTGCGAGAGCGTTTTGGACTTTCCGATGAAAAGAAAAACACGGTGGCGATGTCTCGTCTAATCAAAGAGTGTCTGGAAGAGGCATTGATAAAGGAAGAGGACGAGGACGCGGGTTCCAAATACAAAAGGTATATTCCGTATTGGGCCTAAAGACAGGGAATGAAAAGAAGGAGGCGGCTTATGTCTGGTAATAACGAAGCGCTGTTTACGCCTGAGTTGGTGTTTTTTGATTGGGAGTGTGCGACGCCGGATGAGGTGTTCGCGCGGCTTGAGGGCGAGCTTGCACCACATGGCTACATTGCATCCGGTTGGCTCGATGCCGTCCGCACGCGCGAGGATGCCTATCCCACGGGTCTCGCTATGCCGGCGGCAAACATTGCCATTCCGCATACCGATCCGGGGTTTGTGGCCAAGCCCTATATCGCGGTGGTGAAGCCCGCCGCGCCCGTGACATTTAACGCTATGGCTGGCATGGGCGCTCCGGTGCCGGCGCAGATCGTCATCAATTTGGGTATTGCCGAGCCGGGCGGCCAGGTCGAGGCCCTGCAGGCGCTCATGAATATCTTTATGGACGCCGATGCCGCAGCCGACGTGCTCGGCCAGACCACGCCCCAGGGCATGGTCGACGCCATCCGCCGTCACTTCTAAGGTGGGGCTGAGCCGGCACTTGGGGACTGTCCCTAACTGCCGGCTGCCAGAGCTGTCCCCTTTGCACCAAAATGGTGCAGATTAACCTGTCCCCAATGCACCAAGCGTGCCGCGGGGGCTGCGTTGTGACACAATGGCGTTTGTTCGATTCGTGATGCGAAAGGCCAAACATGGCAAATAAGAAAAAGAACCCCGAGGTCGCGCCGACGTCCGAGCAACGGTCCCGCGCTGCCTCCAGCTCTCGCAAGAAGCAGCGCAAGACGTACGTGTCTAAGACCGTCAAGATCGTTCTGGTGGTCATCGGCGTGCTGGCGATGCTGCTTTCCGTCTCGGCGATGGCGTGCTCCGGCCTTATGTCGCAGGCTGAGGACACCTCGGGCTACAAGCTGACCGGCGGTGTTGCTGCCACTATCAACGGCACCAACCTTACCGAGGACACCGTGACCAAGCAGATCATGAGCATGCGCACGTCCTACGGCTACACCAAGGATGAGGATTGGGCGCAGTATCTGGTTGACAACGACCTCACGCCCAAGAAGTACCGCAAGCAACTCATCGACTCCTACACGCAGCAGATTCTGCTTCAACAGGCACAGAAGGAGAACGGCGTGACGGTGTCGGACGAGGAGGTCGAGAAGGCTTGGAAGGACGCGTGCAAGAGCGCGGGCGGAGCCAAGGCCTTTAAGAAGACCCTCAAGACCTACGGCTATACCGAGGACACCTACAAGGACTCGCTCAAGGAGAGTCTGGCGCAACAGAAACTCAAGGATGCCGTCGCGCCCACGAGCAAGCCCAAGGACAGCGAGATTGTCGATTACATCAACGAAAATCTGTCCAGCTACAACGACGCCCGCCGCTCGTCGAACATCCTGATCAAGGTTGATTCCGACGCTTCCGACGAGGACAAGGCTGCCGCCAAGGCCAAGGCGCAGGAGTGCCTGGACAAGATCAACTCCGGTGAGCTGAGCTTTGAGGACGCCGTTGAGCAGTACTCCGAGGACACCGGTTCCAAGGAGAAGAAGGGCGATGTGGGCTGGGATAAGCTCACCACCTTTGT
Source organism: Collinsella aerofaciens (assembly GCF_019131995.1). Classification (GTDB taxonomy): domain Bacteria; phylum Actinomycetota; class Coriobacteriia; order Coriobacteriales; family Coriobacteriaceae; genus Collinsella; species Collinsella aerofaciens_S. The sequence goes on from NZ_JAHONA010000002.1 coordinate 78,663, forward strand.
CGACAGCTACCAGACGGCGCTCGAGGGACTCAACAAGGGCGACGTGAGCGAAGTCGTCGAGTCGACCTATGGCTACCACATCATCAAGTGCACCGACTACTTCCATGTCGATAATCAGGTTGATGACATCAACCAGGTGCCCAAGGACATCAAAAAGTACGTCTCCAACGTGGTGAAGACGCAAGCGGCCAGCACCGCGTACAGCGAGTGGCTGGAGCAGTACAAGAAGGATGCCGACATCACCGTCAACCCCATGCCCAAAGACGTACCCTATAACGTGAGTCTGAAGGGTGTCACCAAGAGTTCGACCGACGATTCGTCGACGACTGAGTAATCATGGGGCGGTGCTCGCGCGAGTGCCGCCCACACTATTGAGGAGGATTTGCAGATGACCAACGAAGAGCTGCAGAAGGAAATGATTGCGGCCATGAAGGCCAAGGACAAGGTTCGCCTGTCCATCATTCGCCAGGTTAAGGCCGAGGTGAAGAATATCGAGGTCAATGAGCGCCGCGATGTGACCGAGGAAGACGTCAACAGCATGATCAAGCGTCTGATCAAGCAGACGAGCGAGACGCTGGAGATGTCCATCAAGGCCGGCACCGACCAGGAGCGTACCGACAACCTGACCGAGCAGGTCAAGATTCTGGAGAGCCTGCTGCCCGCGCAGGTTTCGGGCGAGGAGCTCGAGGCCCTGATCGAGCAGGTTATCGCCGAGCTGGGCGCCACGTCCAAGAAGCAGATGGGCCAGGTTATGGGCGCACTCGGCAAGGCCACCGGTGGCAACTTCGATAAGCCGGCCGCGGCAAAGATCGTCGGAGCCAAACTCGCGTAGGGGCCGAGCGGTACATAGTTGATGTTTAGGGGGGGGCGTGGCCGTCATGGTCGCGCCCCTTTTTGCTGGGCTGGGCACTCATTGGGGACAGGCTTAAATGAGTGCCCAATGAGCAGGTACTCATTTAAGTCTGTCCCCAATGACTAGGTGGAAGGTTGCGGGTTCTTTACGGGAATGTAGTGTGGGCTGCGGAAACGTGATTCTTTCCGTACAATAGTTCAACTCGTGTAAACGCAGGGAAGGGACATTCATGGCAGACATGATCGAGATCAAGCATCTCAACAAGTACTTTGGCGACCTACATGTGCTCAAAGATATCAACCTCACCGTCAAACGCGGCGAGAAGCTCGTAATGATCGGGCCTTCCGGCTCGGGTAAATCGACGCTCATCCGTTGCGTCGATTATCTGGAGGAGCCCACGTCGGGCGAGGTTGTCATCGACGGTACGCCGCTCACCAAAAAGAATCACCTGGAGATGGCTCGCAAGTATAGTTCCATGGTGTTTCAGCAGTTCAACCTGTATCCCAACATGACGGTGCTGGGCAACCTGACGCTCGCGCCCATCAAACTGCAAAAGAAGAGCAAGGAGGAGGCGACCGAGATCGCCATCGCTGCGCTCAAGCGCGTCGGCATGGCACATAAGGCCGGCGAGTATCCGCAGAATCTCTCGGGTGGTCAGCAGCAGCGCATCGCCATCGCCCGTGCCCTGTGCACCAAGCAACCCATCATCCTGTTTGACGAGCCGACCTCGGCGCTCGACCCCGAGATGGTCCAGGAGGTTCTGGACGTTATGATTGAGCTCGCGCAGGAGGACATCACCATGATCTGCGTGACGCACGAAATGGGCTTTGCGCGCCAGGTGGCCGACCGCGTCATCTTTATGGAGGACGGTCGCATTCTGGAGGAGGGCACGCCCGAGCACTTCTTCGACAACCCCGAGAACCCGCGCTGCCGCGAGTTCCTGTCCAAGATTCTGCACTAGGCGCGGTGATGGACATGACGGATATGATGAGGGCGGCCGTGTCGCGCCGTCATTTTTTGCAGCTGGCGGGCGCCGGCATGCTTGCGCTGACGGGGACCGCGCTTACCGGTTGCGGCAACTCCACCAGCGGCGAGGGCTCCGACAAGGGGTCTAAGCTTGCGGCCATTAAGTCGCGTGGCCATCTGAATGCCGGCGTTAAGAAGGACGTTCCCGGTTACGGCTATTACGACACCGCCAAGGGCCGCTTTGAGGGCATGGAAGTCGATTTGTGCTACCAGATCGCCGCTGCCGTCTTTGGCGTGAGCTACAAGGATGCCCGTGCCCAGGAGCTTGTCGAGTTTACCGACGTAACGCCCAAGACGCGCGGCCCGCTGATCGATAACGGCCAGCTCGATGTGGTCGCGGCGACCTACACCATCACCGACGAGCGCAAGAAGAGCTGGGATTTCTCGACGCCGTACCGCACCGACTACGTGGGACTCATGGTCAAGAAGCGTTCGGGTTTTACCTCGATTGAGGACCTGGACGGCAAGATCATCGGCGTGAGCCAGGGTGCTACCACGCAGGGCCTGATCGAGCAGATGATTAAGGACAACGGCTTTAGCTGTAAGCCCGAGTTTAGGGCCTTTAGCGGCTACCCAATCATCAAGAGTTCGCTCGACGCCGGCAATATCGACGTCTTTGCCATGGACCGCTCCACGCTGGCCGGTTACATGAACGAGACCGTTGAGCTGCTGCAGCCCGAGGTCAAGTTTGGCGAGCAGGGCTACGGCGTGGCGACCAAGAAGGGCTGCGACCTTTCGGCCGTGGTCGATCAGGTGATTTGCGATCGCCTGGCCGACGGCTGGCTCGACCAAGAGGTCAAGACCTGGGGTCTTGTATAGGCGCATCGTCCAAGGAAGGAATCAAATGCTCGAAGGATTATTTGACGCCGACCGTTGGTCGACGACATTTCAAAACATGGGGCCCTTCTGGGAGGGCTTTGGCGTGACGCTACAGGTGGTCGTTGCCGGTCTGCTGCTGTCGCTGGTGCTGGGCACGCTACTGGGTGTGTTCTCTACCACTCGCTCGCGCGTGTTGCGCGCCATAAGCCGCGTGTACGTGGAGTTTTACCAGAACACCCCGTTGCCCGTGCAGGTGCTCTTTATGTACATGGCCGGACCGCAGTTTTTGCAGGCCATAACCGGTGCCGACCAGCCGGTGCGCATCGCGCCGTTCGTGCTGGGCTTCTTGGGCGTGGGTCTGTATCACGCGGCCTACATTTCGGAGGTCATCCGCACCGGTATCGAGGCGGTTCCGCGCGGTCAGATGGAGGCGGCCCAGAGCCAGGGCTTCACCCGTGCGCAGGCGTACTGGTACATCGTGCTGCCCCAGACATTCAAGATCATTTTGCCGCCGCTGTGTAACCAGGCGCTCAACCTGGTCAAGAACACGTCGGTGCTGGCACTTGTGGCCGGCGGCGACCTTATGTACCGTTCCGACAACTTTGTGAGTCTGTATGGTTACCTGCAGGGATACATCGTCTGCTGCCTTATGTACTTCATCATATGCTTTCCGCTCGCCATGCTGGTGCAGTGGCTCGAGCGCCGCTCCAAGGAGCGTCTGCGCGCCGTGCGCCTGGCCGAGCTGGGGCTCGACAACGTAGAGGAGGCCTAGCGCATGGAAATCTTCAACGCGACCAACCTGCTCTACATTTGGGGCGGCTTTGTTAAGACCATCGAGATCTCGGCGCTGTCGATCTTTTTCTCGCTCATCTTTGGCACGGTACTGGCGCTCGTTAAGAGCTATGCGCCCCGCCCGTTCCGTATTTTGGTAAGCGCCTATATCGAGCTGTTCCGTTGCACGCCAAACCTGCTGTGGATCCTGTTTATCTACTTTACGGTGCAGGGTTTGGACATTGTGATTTCGACCATCGCCTTTACGCTGTTTACCAGCGCCGTTATGGCCGAGATTGTGCGCGGCGGCCTCAACTCGATTCCGCGCGGCCAGTTTGAGGCGGCGCAGAGCCAGGGCTTTGGCTTCTTTGCCACCATGCGCTACATCATTCTGCCGCAGACGTTTAAGACGATCATTCCGGCGCTGTTTAGCCAGTGCACGACCGTCATCAAGGACAGCTCGTATCTTTCGGGCATTAACGTGGCCGAGCTCATGTACACGGCTAACGTCGTGATGGCCCACGCGATCGACCTGTCGCAGGTGCTTATGCTCTACGGCCTGGTGTTTGCGATGTACTTTGTGCTCAACTTTGGTATCTCGCTGCTGGTTCGCGCATATCAGAGGCGAATGGTGGCAGCGTAGAATGTGGCAAAGGGACAGCCCCTTTGTCACATAGAGAAAGGAATCGCGATGAGCGATCTGGAGAACAAGAAGAATCCTGTGGTCATTACCATCGCGCGCGACTTTGGCGCCGAGGGCCACGAGATTGGTCGTATCCTCGCCGATGAGCTGGGGATTCCGCTGTACGATAACGAGCTGCTGGTGCGTGCTTCGCTGCGCGCGGGCGAGTCGCTCGACAAGATGGCCGCCTACGACGAGCGCCTGGCCGTGGAGAACATGGCGTTTCTGCCCGACCGCTACGATGCGCGTTCGTACTCGGACAAGTTGTTCCAAAAGATGAGCCAGGTGATTTTGGATCTGGGTGAGACCGAGAGCTGCATTATCGAAGGCCGTCTGTCCGATTATCTGCTGCGCAACAACCCCAACCACATCGCCGTGCTGGTGACTGCGCCCTTTGAGGACCGCGTCGAGATCGTGCGCAAGAAGCGCGGCCTCAACAAAAAGAAGGGCGCCAAGCTGGTCAAGCAGCAGCAGAAGGCGCGCGAGGCGTTCTATAAGCGCTACAGTGCCGGAAAGTGGAAGATGACGAGCGGTAAAGACATCGTCGTCAACCGCGCCAAGCTGGGCCGCGAGGGTTGCAAAGACGTTATTGCCGCCGCCTACCGCTACAAGGTGGCGCAGCTCGAAGACTAACCGACCAAAACCACCACGAAGGCGCCGCCCCTTTATGGTGGTCGGGCGGCCGGCATAGAAAAAGTCCCCGCCGGGCGTGTGCTCGACGGGGACTTTGCCATTTGATGGCTAGCGCTGCGGATGATTACTCGCCCAGCAGGCTTTTGGTGATGGAAGCGGCGGCCTTCTTGCCGGCGCCCATCGCCAGAATGACCGTTGCGGCACCGGTGACGATGTCGCCGCCGGCCCAGATACGGGGATCGGTGGTCTGGCCGGTCTCCTCGTCGGCAACGATGTAGCCCCACTTGTTGAGCTCCATCTTGCCGCCGATCTTCTTTGCGAAGGGGTTGGCGTTGGTGCCGATAGCCGAGATCGCGACGTCGCAGGGGATCTCCTCGATGGCGCCCTCAATGGGCACCGGACGACGGCGGCCGGACTCGTCGGGCTCGCCGAGCTCCATCTTCTGGACCTTGACGGCGCACACGGAGCCGTCCTCGCCAGCGACAAACTCGAGCGGGGAGACGAGCGGCAGAACCTCGACGCCCTCGGCCTTGGCATGGTGCAGCTCGGCGCGACGGCAGGGCATCTCATCCTCGGTACGACGGTAAGCGATGATGGCGTGCTCGGCGCCCAGGCGCTTGGCAGTACGGACGGCGTCCATAGCCACGTTGCCGCCACCAAAGACGACGACGTTCTTGCCGTGCTTGGTGGGGGTGTCGTACTCGGGGAACTTGTTGGCCTTCATCAGGTTCACGCGGGTGAGGTACTCGTTCGCGAAGAAGACGTTGGGCAGGTTCTCGCCGGGGACATTGAGGAACTTGGGCAGGCCAGCGCCGGTCGCCACGTAGATGGCGTCGAAGCCCTGCTCGAACAGCTCCTCGGCCGTGGCCATGTTGCCCACGACGGAGTTGTACTCAAACTTGACGCCCATGTCCTCCAGGCCGTCAATCTCGCGCTTGACGACTGCCTTGGGCAGACGGAACTCGGGGATGCCGTAGACCAGCACGCCGCCGCCGGTGAAGAAGGCCTCAAAAACGGTAACGTCAAAGCCGTTGCGGGCGAGCTCGCCGGCGCAGGTGATGCCGGACGGGCCGGAGCCAACGACGGCGACCTTCTTGCCGTTCTTGGGGGCCATCTTGGGCGTGGAAGCGAGCTCGGGGCGGTCACCCAGGAAGCGCTCGAGCTGGCCGATGGCCACGGGCTCGGACTTCTTACCACGGATGCACTTGCCCTCGCACTGGTTCTCCTGCGGGCAGACGCGGCCGCAGATGGCGGGAAGCATGGAGTCCTCGCGGATGGTATCGAGAGCGCCGCCGAAGTCCTTCGCGCGGATCTGCTCGATAAAGCGGGGGATGTTGATGTTGACGGGGCAGCCCTCAACACAGAACGGCTTCTTGCAGTTGAGGCAGCGCTCGGCCTCGGCCAGCGCCATCTCCTCGGTGAAGCCCTTGTCGACGGGGCGGAAGTCGCAGGCGCGCTCGGCAGCCGGCTCCTCGTTATCGGGGGTGCGGGGCGACTTCATATCGGCAACGAAACGACCGTTAACTAGTGGCATGCGCAGCTCTTTTCCTCATAGGCCTTGAGGGACTCGCCCTCTTCGGAACGGTAAGCGGCCTGGCGGGCACGAAGGTCATCCCAGTCGACCAGGGTGGCATCGAAGTCGGGGCCGTCGACGCAAGCGAACTTGGTCACGCCGCCCACCTCGACGCGGCAGCAGCCGCACATACCGGTGCCGTCAACCATGATGGGGTTGAGCGACGCGGTGATGGGGGTGTTGTACTTCTGGGCGGTGAGGGTCGAGAACTTCATCATCGGAACGGGGCCGACGCAGAAGACCTGGCTCACGGCCTTGTCCTGCAGCAGGCGCTCCAGCGGAGCGGTGACAACGCCCTGCTCGCCGTAGGAGCCGTCGTCAGTGGTGATGTGGATGTGGTCCTCGTCGAGGAGCTCGCGGAACTGGTCCTCCATGAGCAGGAGGTCCTTGGTGCGGGCGCCCATGATGGCGTGCACCTCGTGGCCGGTCTCGACCAGGTGCTTGGCGACCGGGAAGGCAATTGCTAGGCCGACGCCGCCGCCAATGACGGCGCAGGGGCCCTCGGCCATCTCGGTGGGAACGCCCAGCGGGCCCACGACGTCGCGCAGCGACTCGCCGGCCTCGTAGGTGGACAGCATCTCGGTGGTCTTGCCGATCACCATGAAGATGAACTCGACCCAGCCCTCGTCACCGTTCCAGCCGGCCAGGGTAAACGGGACGCGCTCGCCCGTCTCGTTGGCGCGAACCATGAGGAACTGTCCAGCGTGCGCATGCTTGGCGATTGCGGGCGCCTCGATGCGGAACTTGAACACCTTCTCCGAGAACTGCGTCTTCTCCAGGATCTTATACATAGAACCCCTCTCTTGTTAGGGCTGCCGAACCGTGCCTCCACGGAAATGGACGGTAGCCCGAATAAAACCGTACGCGCACAGGCGTTGTGCAGACATACGGTGCAAATTATACCCTCATGGCAATGTCGCTTACGTGTATCTTTGGCGGTTGGGAGCAGGGTTTATCCACTTTGGCCTACCAAATAGGGGCAGGTTTATTTTGGTCAGTTTTATCGGGTAAAACGGCAAAGGGGGCCGGCCTCGGGTTGTGATGAGGCCGGCCCCCTTTGGAGCGCTGCATACGTATGGCGGCACAAGGTTTATTGCGACGCGGCTGCCGCGGCGTTTCCGCAGATAAAACCTGCCAAAATAAACATCCCTAAATGGTAGGTTTTAGTGCTTGCCGTTGGCGGAGGCGGAGCCGTTTACGTGATCGCGGGCGTAGATCACGCCGTGGACGATGGCCAGACCGGCGGCATCTGCGGCGCGGGTGCAGGTGTCCTGGAAATCCTCGGCCTCGCGGGCGCGTAGCTGCTTGAGCACGTAGTCGGCGACAGCCATCTTGCCGGGAGGGTTGCCGATGCCGGTGCGGATGCGGCTGAAGTCGCGGCTGCCCATCTTGTCGATGATGGAACGCAGCCCGTTGTGGCCAGCATGGCCGCCGCCCACCTTAACGCGTACGTCGCCGGCGGGAATATCGAGCTCATCGTGGATTACGAGTAGCTCCTCGGCCTTGATTTTGTACTCGCGGCAAAGCTTGGAGATGGGACCGCCCGAGGTATTCATGTATGACTGCGGCTTGACCAGTACAATCTGGCGCTTGCCTCCCTCTTCCTCGGGATCGTTGATGTTGATGAGCGCGACCTCGGCGCCTGCCTGGTTTTTCCAGTACGTGACACCGGCCTGACGGGCCAACTCGTCGATTGCTTTGAAGCCAGCGTTGTGGCGGGTCTCGGCATACTCATCGCCAGGGTTGCCAAGCCCGGCAACCATGCGAATCTTAAGCGGCTGTGCAGCTGCCATGTTCATCCTTTCGTTGATTTGTCGCCTGCTATGGTGAGCGACCCTGTTGCCGCTGTCAAATGGAGGGCAATTGAGGTTGTTTGGGGGCGTTTGGACGGCCGTCAAAATCCGAGGTGGACAGTTAGTTCGGATACGTATAAGTTCTGAGGACTCGAATTGCTCAATTCAATGCCGATACGTTGTTTTGGAACTTTAGTTAGTCCATATGACGCTGTTTTGAAGTCTACCCCGCTTTCAAATAGGGCGAATGGTATAGAGATAGCTGCAAAACAGCCTAATTCAATGTGTCTATTTATACGTATTTGAACTAACTGTCCAGCCCTGTTCGACGGCGCACGGGTGATTCGCCGTTTAGACCGGCGCAAGGCCGATTCCGGCCCGCAGAGCGTTGAGCCAAGCGGCCTGACGCTTGCGATAGCCCTTGATGCGATATCGGAATCGGACTCCTGCGAGTCGATGCATCGTTTGGGCGAAGGCTTCGAGTGCAACAAGGTCTTTCATTTGGTCGCGATTGATAACCAGGACGTGGATGCCCATTGCCTTGAGGCCATTATTTCGATTGCCATCGTGGATGCGAGCGTTTTGAAGCTCATGCCCAATTCCGTTGTATTCGTTGTCGACTCCGGCGGCCGGGCAATATAGGTCGCAGATGGCGTAAGGGATGCCGGAGGACATGTTAACCGCAAGAGTGTCGAAGTCGATTCGATAGTTGAGTAGCAGGCCTCCCATGGGCAGGCTGCAACATCCGAATCCGCCAAAGCGCATGGGCGCTCCGAGAACGGCTAACATTAGGGATTCGGCTGGGGATGCAGATCCGGGTCGGGCAAGCTTGACTGCCGTGCGAAACGAGGTGTAGGAACTACTTTTGGCGAAGCGCGCGACCGCCTCGAGATCTTCGATGGTCGTGGCGGGCTCGCATTTGTAGTGCGCCTGTTCGTAGCGGGTTTCGTTCTGCTGTTTGGCTGCCGACTGGCCGCCCAGGCAATCAAGATCGCCCGTCGCTGCGCAGCTATCGCCCTTGGGCCAGATGTCGTCATAGGCGATGGGGTAGGTTGCCTCGGGCGGAAGGGAGTAGGTTCCGAGCAGCTCCATAAGGAGCATCAAGGTTTTGGCGACCGATTCATTTTTAGAACAAAGCATGGCTGTCATGGCAGGAGACGTTGCGTAGATGTCGGCCTCGACGTGCATAATTGCACCTTCAGGAAGAGGAGTGGAGAGAATATGCTGAAGAAGTCGCTTGTCGGGGCGCCTGTTGTCTTCGTTTGAAACGAGAAGATCGAGCAGTTCGGAATCATCTTCATTCCAGGCGTCGAGTATCGAAAGTGCGCCAAAGTCTATCGCGTCATTGTTGGGAATGCAGCCAGCCAAGGCCTGTGCTTGCTGTTCGCTATCAACGGAGTCCCAGGGTAGGGCAGAGTACGCCCGTCGTGCGCGACGAATTGCGCGGAGGGCGGAGAGATGTGAAATCACGGTCGTCATAGCTATAACGTACTAAGTTGGCGGCAGAATGCGACCGCCATACCGTTCTTTTCGCTCAGCGGGGCGCTGCGCGCCATGAACGGCTGGGTGTTATGAAATCGGTGGAATCGGTTGAGGGGATTGCAGGAAATTGAGCTCTGCCGCGAAGGTTGACGATAGCTACTGGACAGTTAGTTCAGATACGTATAAGACGGCGGGCGTTCGAGGCGTTTCTAAGGGCTTTCGAGGGTGATTTGAGGGTAAATATGCGGCGGTCGTACTCGAAAGCGATGAGCTTTGGGCAGTATGGCGTTCGCCGGGGAGCTCAGAAGGCTCAGAACGGCCTTTGGAGCTTTAAAAAAATACGTATCTGAACTAATTGTCCAGGGAAGGTTGTCGAGGGGTAGAAAAAGGGTCGGAAGCGAGCTTCCGACCCTTTAAAAACACCAAAGATGATGAGATGCACGCTGGATTACAGCGCGAAGTCGCCGCCGACGAGCGTGGAGACGGGCTCCTCGTGGTAAACGGCGGAGATGGCCTGAGCGAACTCCTCGGCGACCGAGATGGTCTTGATTTTGCCGCCGACCTCGACGGGAATGGCGTCGGTGACGAGGCACTCGACGATCGGGGCGTCGTTCAGACGCTCGATGGCCGGACCGGAGAAGATGCCGTGGGTGGCGCAGACGTAGATGTCGCCAGCGCCCATAGCCTTGAGCTCCTTGACGTTGGCGCACAGGGTGCCAGCGGTGTCGATCATGTCGTCGTTGATGATGCAGGTCTTGCCCTTGATGTCACCGATGATGCCCATGACCTCGGCGGCGTTGTGGCGCGGACGGCCCTTGTGGGCGATGGCCAGGTCGCAGCCGAGCATGTCGGACAGCTTCTTGGCGGCCTTGGCGCGGCCCACATCGGGGGAGACGACAACCAGGTTGTCGGTGTCGAAGTGCATGTCGTTGTAGTACTGGCCAAACAGCGGCAGCGCGGACAGGTGGTTAACCGGGATATCGAAGAAGCCCTGAATCTGGCCCTGGTGCAGGTCGAGGGTGATGATGCGGTTGACGCCAGCGCGCTCGAGCAGGTTGGCGACGAGGCGGGCGGTGATGGGCTCGCGCGGGCCGGCCTTGCGGTCCTGGCGGGCATAGCCGTAGTGGGTGATGACGGCGGTGATGGAGCGGGCGGATGCGCGCTTGGCAGCGTCGGTGGCGATGAGCAGCTCCATGAGCATGTCGTTGACGTTGCCGCCGGCCACGGACTGAATCAGGAAGACGTCGGCGCCGCGGACGGTCTCGTCGTAGCGGGCGTAAATCTCACCATTGGCGAACTGCTTTAGCGTAAGGCCCGAAAGCTCGACCCCAAGGTACTCAGCGATCTTCTGAGCGAGGGGACGGTTGGAGGAACCGGAATACACGCGGATGGACTTGCGCATATTCTCCGACTTCTCGGGATCATTAATCGGCATTACCCTTCTCCTTTATATCGAATGCCATATAGATGCCTTGTTGCATTGTAACCGCGCGGCGGGGTTTATCGAGTCTTGATAACGTCTTTACCGTCAACGGACACGAACCGACCACTCATCCGGCCGCGCAGGTCAGCATAGAAAAAGGAGCCGTCCCCACGGAAGCGGCTCCTTAGATGCTTGGTAAAACGTTATACCTCGTCGTCCTCGTGCAGGCGGCGGCGATAATCGGCGGCCCAGCCCTCAATATTTACCTGACGGGCGCGGCCCAGACCGAGTGCGTCTGCCGGGACCGGCTCAGTGATGACGGAGCCGGCGGCCACGAGCGCGCCGTCGCCAATCTGGGCGGGCGCGACCATCATGGTATCGGAACCGATGAAGGCATCCTTGCCGATGACGGTTTTGTGCTTGTGTACGCCGTCGTAGTTGCAGGTGATGGAGCCGGCGCCCACGTTGACGCCGGAGCCCATGGTCGTGTCGCCGATGTAGGACAGGTGCGGCACCTTGGAGCCCTCGCCGATCGTGGACTTCTTGATCTCCACGTGCGTGCCGGCCTTGGAGCCGTCGAGCATGTGGGTACCCGGGCGCAGGTAGGCGCGCGGGCCGCAGTCGACGCCGTTCTCGATGACGGCCTCGATGGCGATGGTCTCATCGATGATGCAGCCGCTGCCGACGGTGGTGTCGGTGAGACGGCTGTTGGGGCCGAGCTGGCACTCCTCGCCCACGGTGACGTGGCCGATCAGGTGCGTCTGCGGCCACACGACGGTGTCGCGGCCGATGGTGGCGTCGGGGCCGATCCAGGCCTGCGTGGGGTCGATGAAGGTAACGCCCTCGGCCATCCAGTGCTCGTTGATGCGGTCGCGCGCGATGGCGGTGAGCTGCGCGAGCTGGATGCGGCTGTTGACGCCCAGGCCGTCGCGGTAGTCATCGCAGTGGAAGATGGAGACTGCCTGGCCGTGGCCCTTGAGGATCTCGAGCATGTCGGGCAGATAGTACTCGGACTGCGCGTTGTCGTTGCCGATCTCGTCAATGTGCGCGGCGAGCTGCGCGCCGTCGAAGGCGTAGCAGCCGGCGTTGCACTCGAGCAGCGTGGCGGCCTGCTCGGGTGTGCAGTCCTTCTGCTCGATGATGCGTTCGATCTGGCCGTCGGCACCCAGCTTGATGCGGCCGTAGCCGAAGGGGTCGGGCGGGGTCATGGTCATGACGGTGCAGGCGAGCTCGCCGGTGGCGACGGTCTGCGCGAACTTGGCGACGGTGTCGGCGGTGATGAGCGGCAGGTCGCCGTTGAGCACGACGACGGGGCCTTGCGTGATGCCGCAGGCCTCGAGCGCGACTTTCACGGCGTGACCGGTGCCCAGGCGCTCGGTCTGCTCAACGCACTCGACCTTGGTGGCGCTGTTGGCATAGGCGCCGTCGATGAGGGCGCGCATCTCGTCGGCGTGGCTGCCGATGACGACCACGACGCGGCTGCAGCCGGCCTTGATGGTGGCGTCGACGATCCACTGGACCATGGGCTTGCCCAGGATCTTGTGCGAAACCTTGCAGTGGTTCGACTTCATGCGGGTGCCCTCGCCGGCAGCGAGGATAATTGCGGTTGCGTCCATGTGATCTCCTGTTACGTTATAGAGACGTGTGTTTGGAAACGATACACGGCGCAATATGATACCGCAGGCATATGTTGAGCGCGTAGCGATTGGCTCATGGCGGCCGATGTCGGTGCCGCCGGCGTGGCGTTTGCGCTGCTTGCGTGCGGCGTTGGCGGTGCTGCGGAGCTGTCGTTTGAGCGAGGGGACGGGGGTGCCCGTGGACAACATACAAGAGGAGTTTGGCGGCGAGCCCGTCGCGGCATTCTCGATGTCGCATCCGGCTGTGCCGGCCCTCTACATGGTGCTGACGCTGGGGCTCACCATGTTCTCGATGCAGCCGGTGCTGATTGCGCTGTCACTTGCGGGCGGGCTGGCGTATGGATTTGCGACGCGCGGGGCTGCCCGCACGCTGGGCGCACTCCGCTGGCAGCTGCCGGTGATTTTGATTATCGCGCTGGTCAATCCGCTGTTTAGCGCCTCGGGCTCGACGGAGCTGTTCCGTATTGGCATGCGCGCGGTGTATCTGGAAAGCATGGTATACGGCCTGTGCATGGGCGGGCTGTTTGTGGCGAGCGTGCTGTGGTTTGAGGCCGCGGCGTCGATGCTCGAATACGACAAGGTGCTCGCGCTGCTGGGCAATGCCGCACCGGTGATTGCGCTCATGATCTCGATGTGCATGAGGCTTATCCCGCAGTTTTTACGCCGCGGTCGTACGGTGCTGGCGGTGCAGGATGCGATTGATGTGCCGGGCCGCGCGCCCACCGATCCCGTGCGATCGCGCCTGCGGGCGTCGAGCGTGTTGATGGGCTGGGGCATGGAAGATTCGCTGGAGCGCGCGGACGCCATGCGCTCCCGTGGGTGGGGCGCCGCGACGCGTCGAACGACGTATGCGCGGTATCGGCTGGGGCGCGGCGATGTTGCCGCGCTGGTTGGACTTGCGCTGTTTGGCATGGCCACGACGGCAGTGGCGTGGACTGCGACGATGCAGTATTCGTTTTACCCGCAACTATCGGTGCCGGCGCCGTGGCTGGGCTATGTCGTGTACGCTGCCTGGATGATGCTGCCTTGCGCGTCGCACGCGATTGATGAGAAGAGGTTTGGCTGATGGCTCGGTTGGATAGGAGCTCGGCGGCGGGTGTGGCATATGGCTCGGCCGCGCCGGCGATTGAGGTGCGAGGCCTTAGTTTTGCCTATCCCGGGGCCGAGGCACCGGTGCTCGAGGGGCTTGATTGGCGTGTTTCCCAAGGTGCGTTTGCACTGCTTGTTGGCGGTACCGGTTCGGGCAAGTCGACGCTGCTGTCGCTGCTCAAGCCCGAGATCGCGCCGGCGGGTACGCGCTCCGGCGAGCTGCGCGTGCTGGGCGAGCCCGTCGCCGACATGGATGTGCGGGCATCGGCGGAGCGCGTGGGCTATGTGTTCCAGGATCCCGAGAACCAGATCGTGTGCGAAACCGTGTGGCACGAGATGGCGTTTGGCCTGGAAAACTTGGGGCTAGCACGTGATGAGATGCGCCGTCGCGTAGCTGAGACCAGCTATTTCTTTGGGCTGGAAGATTGGCTTCACCGCGATACTGACACGCTTTCGGGTGGTCGCAAACAGTTGCTGTCGTTGGCGGCCGTTCTGGCGTTGCGCCCGCGCGTGCTGCTGCTCGACGAGCCCACGTCTCAGCTTGATCCGGTTGCGGAGAAGAATTTCCTGCACGCGCTGTTTCGTGTGAATCGCGAGCTGGGCTGCACGGTTGTTGTGGCGACGCATCAGCCGCGGCCGATGCTCGAGTATGCGACGTGTACGTACCGGATTGAGGGCGGTCGCGTGCGCGAGGTGGCGGATATGTCTTCTTTGGGACGCCGAGAATCGCTGTTTTCCGATGACATGTTGGGGTGGGGTGCCATCCGATGTGCAAAAAACGGAGTATTCAGCAGGCGTGAGGACAATTTGGGTTCTCTGGAGCCGCCCGGGGACGTATCGAGCGCGAAAAAAAGTTCGGAATTGGACAAATCGTCCGAATTTGTGGCGCAAACGTCGCTCGAGAACGGCTCGGAAGCCTTCTCGCGCACGGATGGAAGCAGAATACTCCAAAAAATGCACGGCGGGTCGGCTACCACCCTGTCGGAAGGCTGGTTTCGCTACGATCGAGCGTCCGGCTGGGTGTTGCGTGGGCTCGATGCGTCGTTTTCGGCCGGTGCGGTGCATGCGGTTGTTGGCGGTAACGGCTGCGGCAAGTCGACGATGCTCTCGGTGCTGGCGAAGACCGCCAAGCTGCAGCGCGGCCGCATGGTGCGCGGAGCGGCCTCGGCGGCGCTGCTGCCTCAGAATCCCAAAGCATTGCTGGTTGCCGAGACGGTTCGCGATGAGCTGATGGAATGGGCCTCGACCTGCGGATATGACGAGAACTTGGCGCGGGAGCGTGCGGCGAGCTTGGGGTTGTCGGGTCTGGATGGACGCCATCCGTACGATCTTTCGGGCGGGCAGCGTCAACTGCTTGCATTGGCAAAACTGCTGCTAATCGGCCCCGAACTGCTATTGCTCGATGAGCCCACCAAGGGTCTAGACCTGTTCAGCCGCCGCATCATCGCCCGCGCCCTGCGTGACCATGCGAAGGCTGGCGGCACCGTCATCATGGCTACGCACGATTTGGACTTTGCCGAGCAGGTAGCCGACGACGTCGTCATGATGTTTGACGGCGAGATTGCCTGCATGGAGCCGCCGGCCGACTTCTTTGCCGATAACGTGTTTTATAGGGCGTGATGGGATGACGGATTATCGCGTCGCGCGCTTGCTTGCAAAACTGGAGGTCCCGCTGTTGTTGGCGGTGCCGGCGGTGATGGCTGCCGCGTTGCTGTCGGGTGTTGAGCAGGCAGCATTGGCCATGCTGGTTGTGGTGGCGCTGGTGCTCGCGCTGTTCTTTGCGGGTTACGAGGCATCTCGTCCGGGTTTGCGCCAGATTATGCCCACGCTGGTTCTGGCAGCATTGGCCGCGGCGGGGCGCATCTTGTTTGGCCCCATTCCCGACTTTAAACCCGTGAGTGCCATCGCCATTATCGCGGGGGCGACGCTTGGTCGCCGCAATGGTTTTATGGTCGGTGCGTTGGCGGCGCTGACCAGCAATTTCTTTTTTGGGCAGGGCACGTGGACGCCGTGGCAGATGTATGCCTGGGGGCTCGTGGGATACGTTGGCGGTGCGCTGGCGCATGCCGGCGCTTTTGATCGCGCCGATGGCACCGTGCGTATGCCGGCGCTGCTGACCTACGGCTTTGCTTCGGGTTTGCTGTACGGCGTTGTGATCAACGCCTACGACATTATCGGTTTTGTTCAACCGCTCACGTGGGCGGGTGCCATGGCACGTCTTGCCACGGCAGTGCCGTTCGATATCACACACGGCCTCGCGACCTGCGTGTTCTTGGCTGCCTTGTACAAGCCTTGGTGCCGTCGCATTAACCGTGTCGTCGTGAAATACGGGCTGTAAGGCATTTCGCGTTCCCTCACGAACTTGCGGTGGAATGGTTCTCGTTTTTGGCTATTTGCTGCCCAAACAGGAACTATTCCACCGCACCTTATAGGGGGAGAGGGGTCACATGATCTGTTTTCCTCTGTCCCCTAGAGGAATTACTTGGGGCTAGAGCTCTAGCGTGAGGGTGACGGGGCAGTGGTCGCTGCCAAAGATGTCGCCGCGGATGCCGGTGTCGCGAACGTTGGCGGCGATCGAATCGCTTACCAGAAAGTAATCGATGCGCCAGCCGGCGTTGTTCTTGCGGGCATTAAAGCGATAGCTCCACCAGCTGTAGACGCCCTCGACGTCGGGGTTTGCCGCGCGCCAGGTATCGGTAAAGCCGGCGTTGAGCAGCTCGGTAAACTTGCCGCGTTCCTCGTCCGAAAAGCCTGCGTTGCCGCGGTTGGACTTGGGGTTCTTAAGGTCGATCTCCTCATGCGCCACGTTAAAGTCGCCGCAGGTTACGACGGGTTTGCCGGTCTCGCGCTCGAGCGCGTTCAAAAAGCCGCGGTAGGCATCGTCCCAGGCCATACGCACGTCGATGCGCGCGAGCTCATTTTGTGCGTTGGGCGTATAGACGTCGACAAACCAAAACTTGTCGAACTCGAGCGCACAGACGCGGCCCTCGGTTGCGGCTTGGGCGACGAGCTCGGCCGCCTCGTTCTCGCCGGCGTAGGGTAGCAGTGCGTCGGCGTGCAGCACGCGCAGCGGTTCCTGGCGGCTAAAGACCGCAGTGCCCGAATAGCCTTTACGCTCGGCGTAGCTCCAGGTTTGGTGATAGCCGGGCAGGTCAATATCGACCTGGCCCTCCTGCAGCTTGGTCTCTTGCAACGCCAGGATATCGACGTCGAGTTCTTGCGCGATCTGGATAAAGCTCGGGTCCTTTTTGAGCACGGCGCGCAGGCCGTTGACGTTCCACGAGGCGAAAGTGTAAGTCTGAGGCATGGTGTCCTTTCGACGGGGTTGGCAGGCTTAAGATTAGCGCAACAGGGGCGGTGGTGGGCACCGCGCGTGCTGACCCAAAGGCCGCATGCTGGGACATCGCCCGACGCTGCCCGACCAACAAGGACGGAGGACTCATATGACGCAGGCAATAACGGATCCCAAGCAGGCCTCCGCCGCGCTGGCGGAGCTGTTCGGCACCCATAAGCGCGTGGTCTTCTTTGGCGGCGCTGGTGTTTCCACGGCAAGTGGCATTCCCGATTTCCGCAGCGTGGACGGCCTGTATCACCAGCAGTTTGCCTATCCGCCCGAGACCATGCTGTCGCATAGCTTTTACGAGGCGCATCCTGCGGAGTTCTTCGACTTTTACCGCACCAAGATGATCGCGCTCAACGCTAAACCCAACCGCTGCCACACCAAGCTGGCCGAGCTGGAGCGCGCCGGCAAGCTCGACGCCGTGGTGACGCAAAATATCGACGGCCTGCATCAGATGGCCGGCTCACAGCGAGTGTTTGAGCTGCACGGATCGGTCCATCGCAACATTTGCCAGTCGTGCGGCGCGGTCTATAGCGCCGAGTGGATTTGCTCGCGCGAGCACGAGGATGCCGCGGGCGTGCCTGCGTGCCCCGCGTGCGGTGGCCGCATCAAGCCCGATGTAGTGCTCTACGAAGAGCCGCTCGACGAGCATGTGTTGACCGGTGCCGTTGCCGCCATCGCCGCGGCCGATGCCCTCATTGTGGGTGGGACCTCGCTCGTGGTGTATCCGGCGGCGGGCCTTACGCGTTACTTTACCGGCGATACGCTGGCCATATGCAACCTTGCTCCCACCGATCAGGATGCAAATGCCGACCTGCTGATTTCTTGCGACATCGCGGCCGCGTTTGCGTTCTAGCCCGCGCGCGCGGATACAATAGAAAGACTGAGTGCAAAGCGACCCCGCCGCCAGCTCCCCAAGCTCGGCGGCGTGGGCATTTTAGGAGGATGTTCATGGCGAACGACAGCAAGACATGGCGGTGCGGAAAGTATGAGCTCAGCTTTGACCGTCCGCGCATCATGGGCGTCCTCAACGTGACGCCCGATTCGTTTAGCGACGGCGGGGAGCACTTCGACCCCGATGCCGCCATCGAGTACGGCCTGGCGATGCTCGATGCCGGCGCCGACATCATCGACGTGGGCGGTGAGTCCACGCGCCCTGGTTTTACCCCGGTCAACCCCGACGAGGAAGCTCGCCGCGTGCTGCCCGTGGTGCGCGCGCTGGCCAAGGAGGGCGCCATCGTCTCGATCGACACGCGTCATGTGGCGGTTGCCAAGGCGGCCGTGCGCTGCGGCGCCTCGATCGTCAACGACGTGACGGGCTTCACCGATCCCAAGATGGTCGAGTTTGTTAAGACGAGTACCTGCGGCGTCATCGTGATGCATGCCGGCGAGGTCGCCGCGCCCACCCGCACGCACGCAACGGTGCAGCTCGATACCTCGGCAGCGGCGTTTGTTGCCGAGAAGGCGCGCGAGGCGGCTGCCGAGGCCGCGCGTGAGGCCGAGAAGCCGGCTCGCCGCCGTCGCGGCAAGCTGCTGGGCGATCCTAAGCCGGAGACCAAGCTTCCGGGCGGCGTGGTGCAGCCCTCGTTGCCGTTTGGCGAACCGGAGCCCACGTCCGAGCCTGCAAGCGAGCAGGAGACGCCGGCCGCCGAGCAGGCTGCTGCAGCCGAGACCGTCGCGCTCGCGCCCGAGGCCGCGCCCGCAGCCACCGAGGCCGCATCGGAGCCCAATGACCGCCTGGCCGCCATGATGCGCCGCAGCGCCCGCCGCGAGGAAGCCTACGTGCCCACCTCGCAGCTCCGCCGCTTCACCCTGCCCGATTCGGCGCCCATCATGCGCCGCGTCATGGGCTTTCTGTCCGACCAGGCCCGCACGCTCATCCATGCCGGCGTGTCGCGCGACCGCATCTGCATTGATCCTGGCCCGGGCTTTGGTAAGTCGGCTAACGAGGACATCGTCATCCAGCGCGAGACTGCCAAGATGGCGTCACTGGGCTATCCGCTCATGTGCGCCGTGTCGCGCAAGCGCTTTGTGGGCGCCGTCTCGGGCGTGACCGAGGCCGCCGAGCGCGATGCCGCTACGTTTGGCGTGTGCCTGGGCGCCATCCAGGCCGGTGCCAACATCATGCGCGTGCACGACGCCGCGGGTTTTGCGCAGTTCCTGAACGGTTACTGGGCGGTTGCCAAGCCGCAGCCGCGCCGCGCGTTTGTGGCTGTGGGCTCCAACCTGGGGCATCGCTGCGACAACATCCGCGCTGCACGCGAGATGATCGCCGAGATTCCACTCACCTGCGTGTCCAACTCCTCCAAGATTTACGAGAGCGAGCCGGCCTACGAGACGCGCCAGGACGCGTTTGCCAACGCCGTCATCGAGATCAAGACCGAGCTGGCGCCGCTGGTGCTGCTCGATGAACTCATGAAGATCGAGGCTGAGCTGGGGCGCGACCGCTCCAAAAAGGCCAAGGCCAACGGTCCGCGCACCATCGACCTGGACCTGCTCTGGATGGACGGCGAGACCCACGGCGGCAAAAAGCTGCGCCTGCCGCATCCGCTGATCGGCGAGCGCGATTTTGTGCTGGTGCCGCTCGAGGACTTGATGCACGACCCGGCGCGGTTCTTCCGCTACAACGGCGTCGAGGTCAAGGAGCCCGAGGACCGCGTGGGCCATATCGTGGGCGAATTGGGGCGTATGTAGATGATCGAGATGAACGCTGTTGCCGCCGGTACCGAGCTTGACGCCGCGCGCGACGCGGGCCGCGAGGGTGTGTCCGCGGGCTGGTGCGCTTGGAGCGCGGGCGAGGCGTCGTTGACGTTTTCGCTGGTCGTGCGTCCGGATGTGAACATGCATGCCTTCCACGGCCTGCCGTTTGTGGCTGCGATGGGCATGATGGACGCGCTCGTGGGCACGGCTTCGACGCCGGGGTTGGGCCTTGCCGGTAAGGTGGGTATCCAGTGGCCGAGCGATATCGTGTGCGGTGCGCCTGCGTTTGAGACGTCGCTCGCGCGTGTTGCCGTGAACGGCGGTGCCGGTGCTGCGGGCATGTTCGGTGCCGTGACGGTGGATATTGAGCGTTCGGCGCTGGGCGAGCTTGGTGTGGACGTGGCTGACGAAGCGCTGGTCGAGGAGTTGGCCGCCGCCGTGCTGACCCGTGTGGACACCTGGGCGGTTGTTGCCAACACGCCGCAGGGCGCTGCCGGTCCGCTGGCCCCCGTGTTGGGCGAGTACTTCGACATGGTGCCGCTGCTGGGCCGCCAAGTTGCGGCGGTGTCGCCCAACGGCTTGCCGCTTGCGGTCGGTGTGTTTGCGGGCCTGGACATCTGGGGTCGCGCGACCATTAAGACCGATGCCGGCGAGCAGGAGTTTCCGCCCGAGGCCGTGCGCATTCGCGGGCTGTAGCGCGGGGCGTTCGCGCCCAAAGATAGACATGACAACAAGACCCTCCTCGGCCTGTGCCGGGGAGGGTTTCGCCTATCTGGGGAATGGGTTGCCAGCGCCCTATTCCTCAAAACTGAAAAATTTTCGTTTTTGAGGAATAGGATTAAGGCAGCTCGGTCTTTCGCGAGGTATATTCGCTATAGAGCCTATTCCTCAAAACTGAAAATTTTTCAATTTTGAGGAATAGCGATAAAAGACCGCGAGGAGGCCCCAATGAAACTCATCAATAGAACGTCATATATGGACACGTTGACGAGCCTTATTGGCGTGCCGGACATCAAGGTCATCACGGGCATCCGTCGTAGCGGTAAATCAAAATTGCTCGAGGCCCTCCGCGATTACGTGGAGGCAAATCTGTCCAATTCGAATGTCATCCATATCAACTACAACCTCGATGAGTTCGAGAATCTGCTCGAGTATCACGCGCTGCTCGCCTATGTAGAAGAGCATCGAGTGTCCGGCAAACAAAACTTTCTGCTTATCGATGAAGTTCAGATGTGCGACGGTTTTGAGCGTGCGATCAACAGCCTCCACGCATCCGAGCAGTACGACATATTCATTACCGGATCGAATGCCTTTTTGCTGTCGAGCGATCTGTCGACGCTCTTTACGGGGCGTACGTTCGAGATCGAGGTTTTCCCATTCTCGTTTGAGGAGTATCGACTCTATGGCGACGAGGGCGAGGTCGACCGCGACTTCGATGAGTACGCGAGAACCGGCGGTATGTCCGGCTCCTACCCTTATCCACTGCAGGAGCAGCGTTATCAATATCTCTCCAATGTCTTCAAAACGCTCATCGTGAGAGATATCGTGCAGCGGCATAACGTGAGAAACGAATCGGCGCTGCTGCGCATTGCCGATTACATGATGGACAACGTATCCAACATAACGTCGGCACGTAACATTACGGATATTTTGAACGCGGATGGGCTAAAGATAACGAACAAGACGGTCGGCACGTACATGGGGTGCCTGTGCGATGCGTTTGCCTTCTATAAAGTTCGTCGGTACGACATCCGCGGCAAAAAATACCTTAAGAGCGGCGAGAAGTATTACCTGGCAGACCACGCGTTCAAATACGCGCTGCTCGGTACACGTGATATGGATTGGGGACGCGTATACGAGAACATGGTGGCAATCGAGCTGCTGCGCCGCGGATACGAGGTATACGTCGGCGTGCTCTATAAAAAGGAAATAGACTTTGTAGCAATCAAGCGAAGCGAGAAGCTCTACATTCAGGTGAGCGACGACATCAGCTCGGATAAGACATTTGAACGCGAGATTTCACCACTGCTGAGCATTGGCGACGCGTACCCCAAGATGATTCTCGCCCGCACGCATCACGAGGCCACGGACCGCAATGGGGTGCAGATCGTGGACCTGGCGAGGTGGCTGTGCGACGAGGCCTAGCAGAAAGCCCTATTCCTCAAAACTGAAAATCTTTCGATTTTGAGGAATAGGGCCGATGCGTTGCCTAGTTCGCCGCTCGCGCTCGTGCTCGACTTAAGCCCCTGTCCTATCCCAGCTCCTGCATGCGGCGGTAGATTTCGCAGATACCCTTGATGGTGAGCTGTCCGTCGACCACGTCGAAGGCATCGGTCGAATCGGCGACGATGCTGGCGAGACCGCCCGTGGCGATAACGGTGGCATCCTCGCGGCCCAGCTCGCGCTTCATGCGCGCGACCAGGCCCTCAGCCATGGCGGCGGCGCCCGTTACGGCGCCGACCTTGATGCACTCCTCGGTATCGCGGCCGATGGCGTGCTCGGGCGCCTCGAGCGGCACGCTGGCGAGCTTGGCGGCACGGGCGGCAAGCGCGTCCATGGAGATGCGGATGCCCGGCGCGATCGCTCCGCCAATGTAATAACCGTCCTCATCGATGACGTCGATATTGGTCGCGGTGCCAAAGTCCACCACGATTGCCGGCGCGCCGTAGAAAGTCTCGGCCGCAACGGCGTTGGCGACGCGATCGGCACCTACGGCCTGGGGGCGCGCCGCGCGCAGCTTGGTCACCGCGGCCGTCTGCGGCCCGATGACGATGGCGTCCGCGGCAATGCGGTCGGCCACGGCGTGCCACTCGCGCGAGAGCTGCGGCACCACGCCCGCAAAGGCGATTGCGTCGACCGCATCGAGCGAAAGGCCGTACATCTTAAAGAAACCCATCAGGCGCACGTGGATCTCGTCGGCGGTATAGGAGCGGTCGGTGGGCATACGCCACGACTGCACCAGCTCGTCTCCGTCAAACAGGCCCATGGCCGTCTGCGTGTTTCCCATATCGATAGCGAGCAGCATGTCTACTCCCAGTGTTGGCATAAAAGGACGCGCACCATTGTATACGCGCCGCCGACGGCGCTCGGCTGCGATTCGTTTACGGTGATAGGGGCTGAGGGGTTTTAAATATGAAGGAATTATGCTCTACGAGATTTTCCTTGCCGCTTACCGAACTCCCGCGTAATATTCTTTCTTGCGCACATGAAGCGCCCAGACATTGCGGGGTGGAGCAGTCTGGTAGCTCGCCGGGCTCATAACCCGGAGGTCGTAGGTTCAAATCCTGCCCCCGCGACCAAGAACTTGCAGCTCGTCGGCCTAGCCGGCGAGCTTTTTTGTTAGAGGCTTTAGCCTGTGCGGGGCGCGCAGCGCGCCGCATCGGAAACCACCCGCTATGCGGGTGGGGCCAAACAGCTTTACAAAGCCGCCCCCTCGCCGGACACTTGCGATTGTTCAGGCCGCAAGGAATCCGAGTCGAGAGGGCGGTGGTGGCGTATGGCCCAGAAGGCCTACAGCCTTTCCCACACGAAGTGGATGTGCAAGTACCACGTCGTGTTCACGCCGAAGTATAGGCGCAAAGTGATCTACAGCCAAATCAGGAGCGACATGGGGGAGATCCTCAGGAAGCTGTGCGAGTACAAGGGGATCGAGATAATCGAGGGGCACCTGATGCCTGACCACGTCCACATGCTGCTGGCGATACCGCCGAAGTACAGCGTATCGAGCGTGATGGGCTACCTGAAGGGGAAGAGCTCGCTGATGATATTCGACAAGCACGCGAACATGAAGTACAAGTTCGGCAACAGGAAGTTCTGGGCCGAGGGCTACTACGTGTCCACGGTCGGCCTGAACGAGGCCACGATCGCGAAGTACATCCGGGAGCAGGAGAAGGCCGACATCGCGCTCGACCGGCTGAGCGTCAAGGAGTACGAGGACCCCTTCGGCAGGGGGCCGGGGCGTAAATAGCGCCGGTTTGACCGGCCCGCCACGGGTCAATCTGCAGTGCGGCCCGAACCCCGTGAGGGCCGGCGCCTTTAGACGCGTGCCGGAAATCCAAGGGTTATACCCTAAGAGCAAACCACCCCTTTTAGGGGTGGTTTTGATTATTTCGGGACCGTGTTTTCGATCCAATTCTCGGCCTCTCAAACAAAATCTCGATCTGTAACATCTAGACCCGATTTGGGCGGCTAGGTGTTACAGATCGAGATATACCGGTGGGCTTGGTCGTGTTTGTCTAAATCTGTAACACGAGGGACGGTTTTTGCCGAGTAACCGTTACAGATTGAGATTTTCTAGCAGGCGGGTTTGGTTTGTCTCGATCTGTAACAGTAAGACCCGGTTTTGCCGCGTAACTGTTACAGATTGAGATAAACCGGCGGGCCGCCCTGCCCCATCCACCTGCCGCTACCTGCTGTCCGCCGATTTCCGTTGCGCTGTTGTATTCCTATGACATATCCTCTAGACAACTACGCGGCATCATCGCCGCCGCGCCTACAAGAGAGGAATGTCCATGACCGCACCTGTATCCAAGCTGCTCCAGCCCATTACGGTTGGCCCCCTTGAGCTCAAAAACCGCATTATGTTTCCGCCGCTGACCACTGGCTACGAGGAGCGCGACGGTTCCATTGGCGAGCGCAGCCTGGCTTTTTACGAGCGCCTGGCCCGTGGCGGCGTGAGCTACATCGTCATCGGCGACGTTGCTCCCGTTATGACCGCAAGCCCCACGCCCAAGTTGGCGACCGACGCCCAGATCCCCACGTTTAAGGCGCTGGCCGACGCCGTTCACAAGCACGGTGCCAAGGTCGCGCTGCAGCTGTTCCATCCCGAGTACGATGTGCCCGGTGTCGGCCGCATGGTCATGGGATCCATGGCCGCCGCCAAGGCCGCGCAGGAGGCCAAGGTCGCCGGCGACGAGGAGACCTTTGCCGCCAAGATGGCCGAGTCCAACGAGATCCGCAACCAGGCCTACGCCAAGCTGCACCACGACATGCAGCACTTTGTGAACGAGGCGAGTGTGGAGCAACTCACCCAGATCAAGGAGGCCATCGCTGCCTCGGCCGCTCGCGCGCAGCAGGCCGGGATCGACGCCATCGAGGTCCACGGCGACCGCTTGGTGGGTTCGCTATGTTCGGCCCTCCTCAACCAGCGCACCGACGAGTACGGCGGCTCGTTCCAGAACCGCGTTCGCTACGCGCTGGAGGTCGTCGCCGCCATTAAGGAGGCCGCGCCGCAGCTGATGGTGGAGTACAAGCTTCCCGTGATCATGGAGAACCCCGACGGCACGCCGCGCGGCAAGGGTGGTCTGCAGCCCGACGAGGCCTGCGAGTTTGCCAAGCTGCTCGAGGGCGCCGGCATCGACATGATCCAGGTCGCGCAGGCAAACCACACCGGCAACATGGGCGACACCATTCCGCCCATGGGCGCCATGCCCTACAACTGGACGCTGCCCGTGGCCGAGCGCGTCAAGGCCCTGGTCTCCGTGCCGGTGGCAACCGTCGGCCGCGTGGTTTCGGTCGAGGCCGGCGAGAAGATCCTGGAGGACGGCTCGGCAGACATCATCGCCTATGGCCGCTCGCTCATGTGCGACCCCGACATCGCGCTGAAGGCCGCGACCGGCGAGCCCATCCGCGAGTGCCTCAACTGCAACAAGGGCTGCGTCGACGCGATTCAAAATCGCAAGTACATCTCGTGCGTGCTCAACGCCGAGAACGGCGACGAGGCGACCATCGCCATCAAGCCGGGCGAGGGCGACAAGAAGATCGCCGTGGTGGGCGGCGGTATTGCCGGCCTGGAGGCCGCACGCGTGGCGGCCAAGCGCGGCTACGGTGTGACCGTCTACGAGGCGAGCGATCATCTGGGCGGTCAGATTGTGCTGGCGGCCGCGCCTCCGCGCAAGGACGAGATCATGCGCTCGGTTGAGTACTACGAGAAGATTCTGCCCGGCCTGGGAGTGAAGGTTGAGCTCAACCATGCCGCTACCGCTGAGGACCTCAACGCCGCCGACGCCGCGATTGTGGCTGTGGGCGCACACGACGTGGTCATCCCCGTTCCGGGTGCCGACTCGGAGAAGGTCGTCTCGAGCTGGGACGTGCTGGCCGGCAAGGTGGAGCTCAGCGGGCGCGTCGCCGTCATTGGCGGTGGCCTGGTGGGCACCGAGACTGCCGAGTACCTGCTGCAGCATGGCTGCGAGGTGGCGATCGTGGAGATGCTCGACAAGATTGCCGCGGGCGAGTCCGAGACCATTCTGCCGCTGATCATGAGCGACTTTGCCGAGCACAACGTGGAGCAGCACGTGAAGACCCGCCTGACCGCCATTACCGACGAGGGTGTGGAGGCTGTTCGCACCACCGAGGACGGCGCCGAGGAGCCGGTGAAGATCGCCTGCGATTACGTGGTGATGGCCGTGGGCTCCAAGGCCAACGCATTTGACCTGGATGGCGTGACGGTGCCCGTGACCTGCGTGGGCGACTGCTCGGGCGAGCGCACCGCCGACATTGCGAGCGCCATTCGCACGGCATATCGCGCGGCCAACGAGCTGTAGTTGAACATCGCGGCCAGGCGGGACGGTAGCGCGGATCCGTTTCGCCCGGCTGTGTCCCGTCGGGTGTCAATCGGTGCGGGGCCTGCAAGCGCAGCAGGTCCCGCCCTTTTTGTTTTGCTCCGGTGGATGGCAATGCGCGGTAATCATGAGGAGTGAGGACGTCTACTGCCTTGCAGATCACTCAAAATTATTGGGGGAGGGGTTAATAACTATATCCTCTATACCAAAGGATATAAGGAGATGCCAATTTTGTTGACAAGCGAATGACGATTAGCTGCGAGTCAGCTACCAGCGTAAATAATCGATAAAGAAATGTCGTAATTTGGTGCCAAATGCCCAGATAACGCCGCGTCTATTTTAATTAACTGCTTTGAGCAAACGGTAAAATGCTACTATCTAACTTGCACGTAAGAAAGCAGATTAACGGTTAAGGCTAAGAAGTGGCAGGTATGTCGGAAGCAACTAGGACTCGCACGCATGCGCCCGAGGTTAGGCAGCGCGCCGTCGAGATCCTTCAAGAGGGGGTCGGTCATCGCGCCCTCGCCGCGGAGCTTGGCATTCCCCAGGCCACGGCTCGTCAGTGGGCCCGCGCGTATGCCGTGGGCGGTGCCGACGCCGTTCTCAATGCCGGCTCGCATCATCACACCTATTCGTACGACGTAAAGCTCGCTGTGGTTAAGGACCGCTTGGAAAACGGCTTGACGGTTCGCGAGGCCATGATCAAGCACAAGATTCCCAGCGAGTCTTCGGTCAAGGCTTGGTGCCGTCAGTACCGCGAGAGCGGTGAGTCCGCACTGGTCGATAAGCCGCGCGGTCGCAAGCCGCGCGTTAAAAAGGCGGAATAGCAAACGGGATGGTGCGCCCACAGGGGCGCATTTTTCTTGCCGCGCCAACTTTTTGGACCGGCGCGAGCCTGTCGGGACATCCTCCAAAGTGGTCAATAAACTGCGAGCAGTGGCCCGCGCACCTGTCGCTGCGATAGGGGGAGCGTCGCCTCTCTGCTCCAAAGCGGACGTGCCCTTGCCCCGTACGCCTAAAACTCCCCAGTTGACCGAAAACCCGCCGCCGCTACTCCTCAATTGAGCTATAACGTTAAACAATTGCAGCGTTTTTGCATGGGGGAGTGATGGTATGACGCTACTGTATTTCCTTACCCTGTTTCCGCTGGTACCGGCGCTGGGCATGCTGCTCGCGCGCGGTGACCGCGCCCGCGATGCGGTGGGGCTTGTAGGCTCCGGCATTATTATGGCGGTGACAGTTGTAGTCGCCGTCTTGTTTTTTGGCACGGGTCCGCAGAGCTTTGAGGTTGCCCCCGGCACCTCGCATGTGCTCTCGATCATCAGCTCCGCCATCGATGTCATCCTGTGCGCCGTCATCCTGTACAACGCGTATAAATATAGGAACGCGCTCACCACGGTGCTCGGCATAGTCCAGCTGGTGGGCTCGCTCGCCTTTGCAGCCATGACGCTGCCCGCGGCCGAAGCCGTCACGGCGACGCCGCTCTACCTGGACTACATGAGCGTGATCATGGTCCTCGCCGTTGGCATTGTCGGCAGCCTCATCTGCGTGTATGCCCTGGGCTACATGAAGGACTTCCAGGCTCATGACGAGCACGAGGCCGCGCTGCGCGGGCAGACCGCGCCCGACCGTCGCCCGCAGTTCCTGGCGCTTATGTTCCTGTTCCTCTCGGCCATGTTCGTCATCGTGACGAGCGATAACCTTGAGTGGCTGTTCTGCGGCTGGGAAATCACCACCGTGTGCTCGTTCCTCATGATTGGCTACACGCGCACGCCCGAGGCCATCAAGAACGCCTTCACCCAGATCATCCTTAACATGCTGGGCGGCATCGCGTTTTTGGCCGGACTCATGTTCCTGCACGTTAACGGTATGCCGTTGACCATCTCGGGCATGATCGAGCTTTCCGGCGCCGGAACCGTGCAATCCGCGCTACTGGTGATGCCGGTCGTTCTGCTGTCGCTCGCCGCACTCACCAAGGCCGCACAGATGCCGTTCCACACTTGGCTGTTGGGTGCCATGGTTGCCCCCACGCCCACGAGCGCCCTGCTGCACTCGTCCACCATGGTCAAAGCCGGCGTGTTCCTGATGGTCAAGCTCAGCCCGCTCTATGCCATCTATCCCGTGACCGGTTTTATGGTCACGAGTGTGGGTGCCATCACGTTTTTGCTCGCTGCCCTCATGGCCATCTCGCAGAGCAACGCCAAACGCGTGCTCGCGTACTCCACAATTTCCAACTTGGGCCTCATCAGTGCCTGCTTGGGTGTCGGCGCACCCGAGGCCGTATGGGCGGCCATCTTCCTAATCCTGTTCCATACGGTGGCCAAGTCGCTGCTGTTCCTGTGCGTGGGCACGGCCGAGCACCATATCGGCAGCCGCAACATCGAGGATATGGACGGTATGTTCAGCCGCATGCCGCACCTGACGCGTCTGATGATGCTGGGCATCATGGGCATGTTTGTGGCGCCGTTTGGCATGCTCGTGTCCAAGTGGGGCGCCCTGGTGGCGTTCGCGCAGACCGGCAACGTGCTCATGATCATGGTGCTTGCCTTTGGCTCGGCCGCAACGTTCTTCTTTTGGGGTAAGTGGCTGGCCAAGCTTTCGGGCGTCGACCCCACGGCTCAAAACGTTGAGGTCAATGTCCATAAGACCGAATGGATGGCGCTCAACACCATCGCCGCACTGCTGGTGCTGTGCTGCGTGGCGTTCCCGATTATTTCGAGCGGCCTGGTTTCGCCTTACCTTGCCATGGTGTTTGGCCGCGTGCCGTACGTTATTGGCAAGGACGCCATGTATCTGATGGTGGTCATCGTGGCGTTTATCGCCGTGGTGCTGCTGACCTCGTTCCGCGTGAGCAACAAGCCGCACGTCAACGTGTACCTTTCGGGCGTTGGAACCGAGAGCTATCGTCATTTCCGCGGCTCGATGGGACACGAGGTAAAGGCCGAAAAGCGCAATTGGTACTCGGAGGACGCCCTTGGCGAGAAGCGTATTAGCCCCGTGGGTAGCGTCGTGTGCTGCAGCATTATCTTGTTTGCGCTGCTGTGTTGCGCGTGGATTGGGCCCGAGCGACTTGCCATGAGCGCGCCCTCGGTGCTGCGCGGCAAGTATTTCGAAGGCTCGGGCGTCGTGGGCATTTTTATTGGCACCGTGGCGTTTGCCTTGCTGGCGCCGCTTGTGGGCGGCCTGATCGACGGCCTTGACCGCAAACTTTCGGCCCGTATGCAGGGCCGCGTGGGCCCGCGCCTGCTGCAGCCCTTCTACGACGTTGCCAAGCTGCTGCGCAAGGCCCCTGCCAGCGTAAACACCATGGACGACACCTATATGGCATGCGCGCTCATCTTTACCGTCGTGGGCGGCGGCATCTTTGTGTCGGGTTCCAACACGCTGCTGTGCGCCTTTATGGTTACGCTCGCCGCGATCTTTGTGGTGCTGGCGTCCGCCTCGACGCAAAGCCCGTTTGCCCAGGTTGGCGCCGACCGCGAGTTGCTGCAGGTAATGAGTTACGAGCCCGCCGTTCTGCTGATGAGCGTGGGCCTGTATCTTGCCACCGATAGCTTCGATTCCATCGCCGTGACGGGGCAGTCCGCTCCCATCATCGTGTACAGTGCGCCCATTTTCCTCGCGCTGCTCGCGGTGCTCACCATCAAGCTGCGCAAGTCGCCGTTCGACCTTTCGTACTCGCACCACGCACATCAGGAGATCGTCCAGGGCGTCGCCACCGAGATGAGCGGCAGTACGCTGGCCAAGATGACCCTTATGCACTGGTGCGAGACCGTGCTGTTTTTGATGTGGGTGGGCATGTTCTTTGTCTGGGACAACCCGGTGAGCTGGGTGGTTGCCCTGGTCGTGATGGCCGCGACGTATTTTGTCGAGGTGCTGATCGACAACACCTTCGCCCGTAGCACCTGGCGCAGCTGCTTTAAGCTTGGCTGGGGCGTGGCGCTGGTGTTTGGCCTGCTCAACCTTATGCCCATCCTCGTCGACGTGTTTATTTAGGAGGCGGCGTTTATGGATCATAAAATGTCGCGCTCGCCGTGGGTTATTCATTACGACGGCTCGAGCTGCAACGGATGCGATATCGAGGTGCTGGCCTCGCTCACGCCGCTGTTCGATGCGGAACGCTTTGGCGTGGTCAACACCGGCAACCCCAAGCATGCGGACATCTTTTTGGTGACGGGTTCGGTCAATGCGCAGAACCTGCCCGTCGTGCGCCAGATCTACAACCAGATGCTCGAGCCCAAGTGCGTGGTGGCGTGCGGCATTTGCGCGTGCTCGGGCGGCGTGTTCCGCGATGCGTACAACGTGATCGGCGGCGTGGACCGCGCGATTCCCGTGGACGTGTACGCGCCCGGATGCGCCATTCGCCCCGAGACCGTGATCGATGCCATCGTGGAGGCGTGCGGCATTCTGGACCAGAAGGAGGCCATGATGCGCGCCGGCGGCGATCCGCTCACCGTGGGCGGCGCCGCTACCTGGGACGGTGGCGTTGAGCTGGGCGAGGACGGGTTTGTGGCCGCTGCGGGGGCCGGGGATGGGGCCGGCGCCGACGCCGCTGCTGACGGCGCTGCCGACGAGCCCGCCGCTGCAAAGGAGGCCGAGTAATGCAAAAGGCAATCTATACCACCGTCGGGATCGATGAGTTGCTGCCGCATGTGCAGGCGCTCAAGGGTGCCGGCGCGCGCTTTGTGCAGATGCACGCCGAGCGCTGCGTGGACGACGGTTCGTATCGCCTGGTCTATACGTTTATCAACGTCCGCGCCGCCCTGGATCACATTGCGCAGGACGGTAGCTATGCGATTGAGAATCTGGTGGTCGAGGGCATCGACCAGTACCAGGAGATCCCGTCCATCAGCTCGTACTATCCGGCGGTGTTCCCGTTTGAGAACGAGGCGCACGACCTGTTTGGCCTTGCCATCACCGATATGCAAATCGACTTTAAGGGCTTTTTCTACCAGGTCTCGACCGCCGAGCCCATGAGCGTGATCACGCCCGAGGTGAAGGCCGCGCGCGAGAAGGCCATGAAGGTCCGCGCTGCTGCCGAGGCCAAGGCGCGCAAGGCCGCGGCCGAGAAGGCCGCCGCCGCGGCTACTGCGGGGGAGGGCGCCGCAGATGGCAGTGGCACCGCGGACGCTGCCACTGCCCAGCCCGCTGCGGCTGCCGGCTCCGATGCCCAGCATGACGAGGCCACTGCCAAGGCTGCGCTTAAAGCTGCCGAGATGGAGGCAAAGCTCGCCGCCATGGATCCCGAGAAAGCGGCCAAGGTCCGCGCGGCGCTTGCCGCCAAGGCCGCCCGCGACAAGCAGAAAAAGGAGGCGTAAGGTCCATGGCGCATCGCTCCGTTATTCCGTTTGGCCCGCAGCACCCGGTGCTGCCCGAGCCGCTTCATCTGGACCTAGTGATCGAGGACGACCGCGTTATCGAGGCAATTCCGCAGATCGGTTTTGTGCACCGCGGGCTCGAGAAGCTCACCGAAAAGCGCGACATGCATCAGTTTGGCTACATCGCCGAGCGCATCTGTGGCATCTGCGCCGTGGGCCATAGCTGCGGCTACGCCAGCGCCTGCGAGCGCATGCTCGACATCGAGGTGCCTGGACGCGTGCAGTATATCCGCACCATTTTGCACGAGCTGTCGCGTATCCACTCGCATTTGCTGTGGCTGGGCCTGCTCGCCGATGCCTTTGGCTTTGAGGCGCTGTTCTATCGTTCGTGGACCCTGCGCGAGCAGATTCTCAAGATCTTTGAGAGCACCTGCGGCGGGCGCGTGATCCTGTCGATCAACGAGATCGGCGGCCTTAAGCACGATATCGAGGACTCCGAGTTGGCGGGAATCGTCCAGACGCTCGATGCCATGCGCCCCGACTACGAGGCCCTGGTGCATACGTTTTTAGATGATGCCAGCTGCGGCGAGCGCTTGCATGGCGTGGGCGTGATCAGCAAGAAGGACGCGCTGGATCTTTCGATGGTCGGGCCGTTCGGTCGCGCCTCGGGCGTGGATTACGACGTGCGTATGTTCGGCGACGGTGCCTATGCGGACTTGGCCGCGTTTGAGCCCATCGTGGCAACCGACGGCGACTGCTATGCCCGCTGCCAGGTGCGTTGCGCCGAGGTCACGCAGGCCATGGACATTATCAAGGAGCTCATGGACAAGATTCCGCACGACGGCATCGGCGAGCGCACCAAGCTCACGCCGGCCGACGGTGCGCGCGGCGAAGTCGTGATTGAGCAGCCGCGCGGCGAGGCGTATTACTATGTGCGCGGCAACGGCACCAAGAACCTGGAGCGTTTCCGCGTGCGCACGCCGACGTCGCAAAACCTGGCTGGTCTGACGCATGCGCTGCAGGGCGTGCTCCTTGCCAACGTGCCCATGATTATCCTGACCATCGACCCCTGCATTAGCTGCACGGAAAGGTAGGCGCGGCATGAGTTTGCTGACATTTGCCAAGACGGCCTTGGGCTCTATGGTCAAGCAGCCGGTAACGGTGTGCTATCCGCAGGAGAAGCTCGCGGCACCCGAGCGCTTGCGCGGGCATATCGTCAACGACATGGACGTGTGCATTTGCTGTGGCATGTGCGCGCGTCGCTGCCCGGCGGGCGCGCTCGCGGTCGATCGCAAGGGAGGAACGTGGTCGATTGACCCGTATGCCTGCGTGGTATGCGGCGAGTGCATCGAGAGCTGCCCCAAACACTGCCTGACTATGGACACCGCCCGCACTCCAGTCGCGGCGGACAAGACTCCCACGGTGGAAACCAAACCGGAATAGCGCAGAAATGGGGGCCGGCGGGGCAAAAATGCCCCGCCGGCCCCGCGCTTAAGCGCGCGGTCAGGCCGTCGCGAACAAAACTATGCCGGTTTACGGGGCTGGAGAGCGAACCCCCGACCATACCGGAAATCGCGAAATCAAAACCGCAGGTAGACGGCTTACGGTTATTCAGAAAACGCGGGTATGGATGAGGGTTCTGACTTTAGCCCCGTTAATCGGCATAGTTTTGAAATGGCACCGTATCAGTAGCAGCCTCTGATCCCCCGGGACGGAGGAAAACGGACCATTTTGGCCTCGCGAGGACATCTGCGTGACCCGTCTGCCATGAAATGGGCCCATCTACTACGTTTGGGCGGCTACCCTCAACCATGACGAATAACGCGAAAACAAAACCGCAGGTAGAACGCCTGCGGTTTTTCGAAAAACGTGGGCATGGTCGGGGGTACCGGGCTAAACGTAGTAGATGGGCCAGTTTCGTGGCGGACGCCACCGACTGCTCCCTTGGGGATGGAAGAAAACGGGCCATTATGACCAGTCGATCTCGAGTCGCACCCGTTTTCCTGCGAAAACGCTGTGTCTCAACTTTGGTGAGACATTTGTCTCACGCCTAAAAACCGAATCTGGAACATGTGTCACCTGCCCTAATTGTGTCTCATTCCGTAACTTTAGGCTGATGCAAGGTCTGAGACCGCGAGAAGGGAGACGCGATGAGTAAGTACACGAGGGGTCTCTTGGCGGTGATACTGGCCGTAGTGCTGGTGTTGCCGGCTGCAGCATTCGCCATGCTGCCCGAGGCCAACGCCAGGTCCAGCACAGGAATGGACGGACCGACAGTGAGTGGACCGACGGTCGTCGACCCCGACACCAGCGGACGCTGGGAAAAATGGGCGGCCGGCCACAGCGGCAATAAAGTAACGACCCAAAACGTCGGCCGAATCTGGACCGACAAAACGGTTGAGGCAACCGGAGAAAACGAAGAGTCGGACTTCTTGACTACGCTTTCGGCGATGTCCTCGACGTCCAATTCGACCGTGACGGTCACCACGCCGCTCGATATCGTGATGGTGCTGGATGCCTCTGGCTCGATGGATGATCCTATGGGTGGCGGAGATCGCACCAAGCGTATCGATGCGCTCAAGAGCGCTGCCAACAGCTTTATCGATACCATCGCCAAGCAAAACGAGAGTATCGAGGGTGTCGATAGGCAACATAGGGTTGCCATTGTTAAGTTTGCGGGCGATAAGACCGATAAAATCGGCAATGACCAGTACAAGCAGGGGCAATTTTGGTACAACTACTCGCAGGTAGTGGAGGGCCTGTCCGATTGTTCCGGCGGCAAGGCAACCAATCTCAAGAATAAAATTGCTGGAATCAAACCTGCCGGCGCCACGCATGCCGACCATGGTCTGGAACTGGCCGGGGATATCACTTCTGGCCGCGAAGACGCCAAGAAGATTGTTGTGTTCTTTACCGACGGCAAGCCAACGAGCGTCAGCGAGTTTGATTCTGGCGTCGCCAAGGCTGCCGTGACGGCTGCCAAAGAGATGAAGGACGGCAAGGCCACCGTTTATACCATCGGCATCTTTAGTGGAGCGGATCCCACTGCCGACCCTTCGAAAAAGGGAACGAGTGACGTCAACAAGTTCATGCACGCCGTGTCGAGTAACTATCCCAGCGCCACGTCGTATACGAGCGATCAGCTTGGTACGCGTGCGGAAAACCCCGATTTCTACAAGTCGGCGACCAATGCCGATGAGCTCAAGAAGGTCTTCGACGACATTTCAAAGGCCATTACGTCTGAAGCACCTCATCCGACCGAAATCCATAAGGGTTACGACGCGAACAAGTCCGGCTATATTACGTTTACCGATGAGCTGGGCGACTTTATGCAGGTCGACGGCTTTACCGAAGCCATCATCAACGGTACGTCGTTTACCAAGACGAGCAAGACGTTCAACAAGGAAACCAATACCGGCACCTACGAGTTTACCGGCAAGGCAAAAGACCTGCTTATCACGGTGCAGCACGCTGACAAGGACAATCCCCAGAAGGGCGATATCGTAACGGTCAGCATCCCTGCGTCGTTGATTCCGCAGAGCCACTTTAAGAACGAAGACGGCAAGCTCTCGGTCGACAGCGCTCAGCCTATCCGCGTAAAGTACGCCTCGAGCGTGAAGAGCGCTGCACTCGACAATCTGTTTACGCCCGAGAAGGTCACGGGGCTCAAGGACTACATCGAGCATAATACGACCGTCGTTGACCGCACCAATACCGTGAATTTCTACGCGAACAAGTGGAGCGGTGGTGCGTTGGGTGATACGGTTGCGACCTTTGAGCCGGCCGACACCAACCGCTACTACTACTTCCAGAAGCAGACGCCCATTTACACGGATGAGGAATGCACGAAGCCGGCAAAGGGCTCGCTGACTGCTGACGGTAAGTATTACTACAAGGATGAGTTTGAGGAGCAGGGCGAGAACGGCGAGGCCAAGTCCGCCACCGCCGTCATCGAGTTTATCGGCGGCGACGCTGCGAAGTCCGATGGCGCGATTGTTCCCGATGAGAACGGTAACTTGGTGTTTAGTATCGGAACTGCGCGCCTGGCATTTATTGACGAGCTCCACACCACCAAGAAGAGCGTGGGCGGCAACAACACCGGTACCGCCTCCGACGTGCTCAATCCCAAGTGGAACGACACATCCGCCAAGGCGACCGCGACGCATGTCAATTCCTACCTGGGCAACAACGGCAAGATCAGCTACAAGTATGACATGACGCCGACGACGGTGGACACCAAGGCCGACTTCGGCCTGACCAAGGTGCTCGAGGGCCGCGCCTGGACGAAAGAGGACGCGTTTGAGTTTGAGCTGACGTCCGAGAACAACGCCCCGATGCCCGAGTCCGCGACTGATCCCGTGACTGTGTCCGTGACCAATGACGATCCGAATGAGGTCAAGGCGGCCATTAACTTCGGCACGATCGAATACAAGGCACCTGGTACGTATGTCTACAAGGTCAGCGAGAAGAACGCTGGGACCACGGTTGACGGCATTGCCTACAGCAAGAACGTCGCGGAGATCACCGTGACGGTGACGCCCAACAAGAAGGGCGAGCTCAGCGCTGACGTGAAGGTGACTTGGAGCGAAGCAGGCGAGAACGAGTTCAAGAACGTTTACACTGCGGAGCCTGTTGAGTCCAGCGTTACCGACAAGATTGACGTGACCAAGTCCCTGACCGGGCGCGATCTTGCGGCCGGCGAGTTCAGCTTTGAGCTGCTCGAAGTCGTGGACAAGGAAGATAAACCTGTCGAGACCGTTAAAAACGACGCCAGCGGCAAGGTGGCGTTCAAGGCCATCAAGTACACTGAGATCGGCCAGCACACCTACAAGCTGCATGAGGTCAAGGGTAACGCCGGTGGCATTGCCTACGACGAAACGGTCTACACCATCGTGACGACCATCAGCGATAACGGCAAGGGCCAGCTGGTGGCTACGCATGAGCTGAAGGACGCCAAGGACGTCAAGAGCATCGAGTTCAAGAACTCCTACAATACGAAAGACGCCGAGGCGTCGCTTGCGGGCATCAAGAACCTGCAGGTTGCTGACGGTTTGACCCCGGCCGACATCGCCGGCAAGTTCACCTTTACCGTGACTCCCGACGAGGCCGGCGCCCCGATGCCCGAGCGCACGACCGCAACCAACGACGCGGCCGGCAAGGTCGACTTTGGCAAGATCACCTTTACGCTCGACGCCCTCAACAAGGTTCTGGGCGAGAAGCCCGAAAAGCGCGAGCACACCTTTACCTACACCGTGACCGAGTCCGGCGAGGTAGCCGGCGTGACCAACGACGCCAAGCTGTCGCGCGAGGTTTCCTTCACCGTGACCGATAACGGCAAGGGTAAGCTGGACGTGTCCCGCAAGCCGGATGGCAACGCGGCCTTCACGTTCACCAACACCTATAGCGTGAAGCCTGTCGAGACGAGCGTCACCGACCAGGTCACCGCGACCAAGTTCCTGACCGGGCGCGACCTCAAGGACGGCGAGTTCTCCTTCGAGCTCGTCGAGGGCGAGGGCGAGGACGCCAAGGTCGTCGCCACCGGCACCAACAATGCCGAAGGCAACATCACGATGAACGCCGTGAAGTACACCGAGGCCGGCAAGCATACCTACACGCTGCGCGAGGTCAACGGCGGAACCACCAGCAAGGGCATCACGTACGGCGACGCCAAGTACACCATCGAGACCACCATTACCGACAAGGGCGATGGCACGCTCAAGGCTGAGCATGTCCTGAAGGACGCCACGGCTGCGACCTTCAAGAACACCTACAGCGTGACCCCGCTCGACGCAGAGCTCGACTTTGATCTGAGTAAGGCTATCGACGGTCGCGACTGGACGGACTCCGACGAGTTCAGCTTTACCGTCACCGCCGCCGAGGGCACCCCGCTGCCCGATCCTGCAACCGTGACCGTGAACAAGCACGATGCGAAGGATGGCATCGCTGCCGTCAAGTTCGGCAAGATCCGCTACACGGCTGCCGGAACCTACACGTACGAGATCCGCGAGAACGCGGGTAACGCGGCCGGCATGGCGTATGACGGGCATGTCGCGACCGCCGAAGTGACCGTGACTGAGGACGGCGAGGGCAAGCTGACCGCCAATGTCACCAAGAAGGAAAACGGACGCTTCACCAACACGTACCGCACTGAGCTTAACTACACCGCGGCCGGCGGCCTCAAGCTCAGCAAGAGCCTCTCCGGACGTCCTATGACCGAGGGTCAGTTCACGTTTACCGTGACGCCTGCCGACGAGGCCTCGGCCAACGCGCTTGGCCTGCTGCCCGGAGCCAACAACTTCAAGTCCCCTGCGACGGCAGAGGCAACGGTCGGCCTGATCGACATCCTGGCTGGCCATGAGGTCAAGTTTACGCAGGCTGACGCCGGCAAGACCTTCACGTACACCGTAGCCGAGAAGAATGACGGCAAGCCCGGTTACACCTACGACGACGCCGTGCGTACCGTGACGATCGCCGTCGCCGATGACGGTGCCGGTACGCTTACCGCCACGACGACCGTCTCCGGCGGTCCCGAGGGTACGCATACGACGGTCCACAAGAGCGGTGAGAACAAGGTCGAGAGTGCCCTGGTTCCGTTCCACAACAGCTACAGCGCTACGACCAATACGCCTGGTGGTACCGCTGCTCAGGTTGTCGCCACCAAGACCCTGACCGGTCGTCCGATGGCCGACGGCGAGTTCTGGTTCGGCATTGCCTATCAGGGCGAGCTTGTGGGCTACGAAAACCTCAAGCCTAATATCGGCGGGCATGTGAGCTTTGATGCGCTGCACTACGACACCGAGATGCTTGCCAATCTTGAGGCGGCTGGGCTTGCCCATCGTACCGACAAGGACGGTAAGCTCGCTTGGACCATTAACTACACGGCCTACGAAGATTTATTCGGGCTGCCGAATGGCGTTTCCGCTACAACGTGGAGCTTTGGCTTTAAGGTTATCGTTGTCGACAACGGTGACGGTACCCTGACGGCAACGGTCGACTACGGTGGCGTCGAGCCCTTGTTCGAAAACGTCTACGGCACCGATGCCGTTGATGCCGCACTCGCTGGCACCAAGAAGCTCCAAGCTGCCGAGGGCCTGACCCCGGCCGACATCGCGGGCAAGTTTACCTTTACCGTGGCCGCTGACGAGGCGGGAGCCCCGATGCCCGAGCGCACGACCGCAACCAACGACGCGGCCGGCAACGTGGACTTTGGCAAGATCCACTTTACGCTCGAGGACCTCAACCGCGCCCTGGGCGTGACGGACGATGCGACCGACAAGGCCGAAGCCGATGAAGCCGAAGCCGACGAGGCAGAGACCGACGAGGCCGACGTTGACGTTAACGCTGATGAATCCGAGGACGAGAACGAGTCCGCCGCCGCTACTCCGCGCTCGCACACCTTTACCTACACGGTGACCGAGTCTGGTAGTGCCCCTGGCGTGACCAACGACGCCAACGCCACGCGCAAGGTTTCCTACACCGTGACTGACGACGGTGCCGGGCATCTGAGCGTCAATCGCGAAGGCGACGACGGCGCGGCCTTCACGTTCACCAACACCTACAGCGTGGCGCCTGCCGATTCGTCCGTGACCGACCAGGTCAAGACGGTCAAGCGCCTAACCGGACGCGACCTTGTAGCCGGCGAGTTCACGTTTGAGCTGCTCGAGGACGGCGTGGTTGTCGCTAGTGGCACCAACGACGCCAACGGCACCGTCACGCTGAGCCCGATCCGCTACGAGGCGCCCGGCACGCACACGTACATGCTGCATGAGGCTTGCCCCAACGCGCTTGGCCTGTACAAGGGCGTCACCTATGACGGCACGACCTACACCGTCGTGACCACCGTCTCCGACAACGGCGACGGCACGCTGACCGCGACGCACAAGCTCGAGGGAACTACCGAGTCCGCTGGCTTTACCAACAAGTATCACGCCATGCCCACTCAGGTCTCCATCGGTGCCATCAAGGTGCTCGAGGGACGCGAGCTCAAGAAGGACGAGTTTAGCTTTAAGCTCGTTGGCGAGGACATCGAGTCCACCGTCACCAACGATGCCGACGGCAAGATCAACTTCGACAAGTTCGAGTACGACGAGCCCGGAACGTACGTCTACACCATCAGCGAGGTCAAGGGCGACGAGACCGGTATGACGTACGACAAGTCTGTCTTTACCGCGACCGTCAACGTGGTCGATGACGGCGAGGGTAACCTCAAGGCGAGCATCGCCTATACCAAGGACGACAAGAGCGTCGAGGGCATCGTGTTCAACAACACGTACAAGAAGCCCGAAACGCCCGTGCCGACGCCCGACCCCGGCACGCCCAAGACCGTGACGAACATCGTCAAGACGGTTAAGGGCTATCTGCCCACCACGGGTGACCAGCAGGCAGCCGCGCTGCTCATGGCATTTGTCATTGCCATGGCTGGCGTCGGAGCCCTGGTCTGGGGTATCCGTAAGCGCTAGGCACGTCGACGGAGCCTGGGGCCAAAAGGCCCTGGGCCGCCGGCGGGGAGCCAAAACATAGCCCCCACCCCCACCCCCAGCCGCCACGGAGGCATCTCCCTCCTCCGTGGCGGTACTTTTGTGCGCAGGGGAGGAAGGGCCGCCACGAAATCGGCCCATCTACTACGTTTATCCCCTTACCCCCAACCATGCCAAAAAACGCGAAAACAAAACCGCAGGTAGAACGCCTGCGATTTTCTGGAAAGCGGGGGTATGGTTGGGGGTATCGAGTCAAACGTAGTAGATGGGCCGATTTCGTGGCGAGCGGTTCCGGCTGATCCCCCGGGGACGGAGGAAAACGGATCATTTTGGTCCCGCAAGGCTTGCGGAGGCACTCGTGCAGGGCCGCCACGAACAAAGCTATGCCGGTTTACTACGATGAATTCGACATTCCCGACCATGATTGCATTTTTCTAAATATCACAAGCGTTCTACCTGCGGTTTTGAAAGCGCGCAATTTGCCGTGGTCGAAGGTGAGCGATTCATCGTAGTAAACCGGCATAGTTTTGAAATGGTATTAAATCGCTAGCACCCATTTTGCTATGCCGGAGCGGTCGGCCGTTGGGTAATTACCCTCGCAGGTAGGCGATGGCGATTTGGGTGCGGTTGCGCAGGCCCATTTTGGCCAGGATCGAGCTGATGTGGTTGCGCACCGTGC
Source organism: Collinsella aerofaciens (assembly GCF_019131995.1). Classification (GTDB taxonomy): domain Bacteria; phylum Actinomycetota; class Coriobacteriia; order Coriobacteriales; family Coriobacteriaceae; genus Collinsella; species Collinsella aerofaciens_S. Next base: position 119,518 of record NZ_JAHONA010000002.1, read on the forward strand.
CTTCTCCCATATAAGCCGTGGCGGCAATCTCCTTGTTATCGAGGCCGCGGGCGATGAGCTCGGCGACTTCGAACTCGCGGTCGGTCAGGCTGGCAAAGGCTGCGGGCCGGCGGGGCGTGCCCGTCTTGTCGCCCATCCCGTCAAAGTCGACATCTTCGATCGCCTTGCCCTCGAGCACGCGTTTGCCATCCATGACCTGCGCCAACGCTGGCGGAATGGCGGCGACATCGGTCTTGATCAGGTAACCGCGGGCGCCCAGCTTGAGCGCCGACACAATGTACTCGTCATCCGAGAATGTCGTCAGAAACACCACGCGTGCCGCGGGGTCGTGCTCAAGGATTTCGCGCGCCGCCGATAGGCCGTCGCGTCCCGGCATCTGAATGTCGAGCAGCGCGATATCGGGTGCATGTTCGGCATAGAGCGAAACCGCGTCGTTGCCGTTGGCGCCGGTGCCCACCACCTCGATCTGCGGCTGGGCGCCCAGGATAATCTTGAGCGAATCGACCACCAAGCGGTCGTCGTCGACAACGATGAGCCTCATCGGCCCTCATCTCCTTGCTGCTTGGGAACGGTGGCAAACACGCGCCAGCCGCCGGCGCCGGCACGCGGGCCGGCGGTGAAGGTGCCGCCAAGCGCCTCGATGCGCTCGCGCATGGAGGCGAGCCCCATGCCTTCTGCGACGTTGCTGCTGCTCGCCGGGGTCGCGTCTGCGCCATCATCGGTAACGATGAACTGGTAAAACGACGGATGCTCCATGCACCGCACGGTAATGGTTTTGGCATGGGCGTGGCGCATGGCGTTGGAAAGCGCCTCGCGCAGCACCGCCGCAAAGCAGTTGGCGACGTTGGCGGGCGCATGCTCGGTCAAAACCTCAAGCTCAATCTGCGGACCGCTGTCCGAGCGTGCGCCTTCAACGATGCGTTCGAGCTGCACGGAGAGGTTGGTTGCATTGTCGTTGAGCGCGTGGACGCTGGCGCGCACGAGCTGGAGCGCCTCGTCAACGGTGTATTTGACGTCGGCGAAATCGGCGGCAACGCCGGGCTCGTTGGCATGGACCACGCGCAGGGCTTCGGTTTGAAGCGAAGCGCGCGTGAGCTGGTGGCCCACGTTATCGTGGATTTCGCGCGCGATGCGGGCGCGTTCGGCGAGCGTCGCGAGCTCGACTTCGTAGTCCTGGCGGTCGGCGAGGTCGCGGTTGCGTGCCTCGAGTGCCAGGGCGCGTTCTTGCAGCTTGTCGCGGGTGCGACGCATGCGTTCCTGTTCGCGCTCCAGCTGCGCGGTGCGTAGCGACAGCAACGTGGCGGCGACCGAAAGGATGGCGGTTAGCAGCAGCGTTCGGGTGGTGAGCGCGCCGCCGCGAAGGTCCGCGACAAGCGCGCAGGCAAAGACAGCGCCGACACCCAGCGCGATCCAGGCGTGCTCACGGCGCACGCGCCGCGCGATGTCATAGAGGGCGAGAGGTGCGAACGGCACAAACGGCGGCACGAAGACAGCCGCGATGATGTAAGCGTAGCTCACGGCCTCGCTCGCACGGCGGGCGCGGTTTTCCTGTGCGACTTCGGTCAGCGAGGTGGCAATAACGCCAAGGCAAAACGCTGCGACCAGGCGAGCATCCACAGCAAGGCCCGTGGCGGCTGCGATGCAGCACGCCAGCACGATCGATTTGTCGAATAGCCTGTTCATACGGGTATTGTACGCGATGCCGCGCACGGGGGAGGCGCCGCTCAGAGCAAGCGTGACATTCTTCCCACGCGGCGGGGCGGTCGCGTCAGCAGGCCACGCGACCAAGCCCCGCACTCGTGACAAAGCTCACTGGTGCGCGCCGCCAGCTCCTGCGATGATGCAGTCGTACCGGGCCGCAAGCAACAGAAGGGCCGCCTCATGACAGACATCGTCCACGTCGAAAACCTCGTTAAGCGCTACGACGACCTTATTGCGCTCGACCACTTTAACCTGAGTATCGCTCCCGGCGAGATCTTTGGCCTGCTGGGCCCCAACGGCTCGGGCAAGACCACGTCCATCAACTGCATCCTGCAGCTGCTCGCCTACGACAAGGGCGCCATCGAGCTGTTCGGCGAGCGCATGACGCCCGCCCGCTACGACCTCAAGCGTCGCATCGGCGTGGTGCCGCAGCAGGTGGCGGTATTCGATGAGCTCACGGTGCGCGAGAACATCGACTATTTCTGTAGTCTCTACGTCAACGACCGCAAGCGCCGTCGCGCGCTGGTCGACGAGGCCATCGACTTTGTCGGGCTGGGCGACTTTGCCAAGTTTCGCCCCGGCAAGCTCTCGGGCGGTCTGGCGCGCCGGCTCAACATTGCCTGCGGTATCGCGCACAAGCCCGAGCTCATCTTTTTTGACGAGCCCACGGTGGCGGTCGACCCGCAGAGCCGCAACGCCATCCTGGAGGGCATCTGCCGCCTGCGCGACGAGGGCGCCACGGTGGTGTATACCAGCCATTACATGGAGGAAGTCGAGCAGATCTGCAGCCGCATCATGATCATGGACGGCGGGCGCGTGCTGGCGCAGGGCACCAATGACGAGCTCAAGCGCATGATTCAGATGGGCGAGCGCGTGACCGTCGAGGTCGGCGCCGTCGAGCCCGCCACGGTCGAGCAGCTGCGCGCTCTCGAGCACGTGCTCAGCGTTGAGCTGTCCGGCGGCGAGCTCGTCTGCACCTGCGAAGCGAGCCCGCACAACCTGGTCGACATCCTCGACACGTTGCGCGCTGCCGACGTTGCGCTCGGCCGCGTGTGGAGCGAGCCGCCGACTCTCAACGACGTGTTCCTCGAGATCACCGGCCGCGAGCTGCGCGACTAGGGGGCAGCCATGTTTAACACCATTATTATCACGGTCAAGACGCTGCTGCGCCGGCCGAGCACGTGGGTTTGGGGCGCGATCTTTCCCGTCGCGCTTTCCACGATGTTCATGTTTATGTTTGCGAATCTGAGCTCTGACGGCACGGTCGACCCGGTGCCGGTGGCTGTCGTGGCGGATGAGGCCTGGGGCGCCTCGACCTTTAAGGACGTGGCGACGTCGCTTGCCAAGGAAGGCGACGACCAGCTGCTCGAGATCCACGAGTGCGACGATGCAGCCGATGCGAACCGTGCGCTTAAGGCCGGCGAGGTCGCGGGCATCTATACGGTCGATGCCGCGGGCACGCCCAAGCTCACATTGCTTTCGAGCTATGACGGCTCACGTACGTCGTCGGTGCTCACCGACCGCAGCATCCTTGAGACGGTGGCAAGCTCGTATACGCAAAATGCCGAGCTCATGTCCCAGATTGCCCAAGACAACCCGGCGGCGCTCGCCGACCCGGAGGCGGTTGCGCGCGCCCTGTCGCTCGAGGGTGGCACCCGCCGCGTAAGCCTGACACGCACCACACCCGATGGCACGGTCATCTACTACTACGCGCTCTTTGGCCTGGTCGCGATGATGTCTGCCGAGTTTGCCGCCTTGAGCGTCGTCGATTTGCAGCCCAATCTGTCGGGCCTTGGCGCACGTCGCTGCGTGGGCGGCCTTTCCAAGACGGCGTCGCTGGCCGGTATCTTTGTGGGCTCGTGGCTGGTTTCCTTCGCTTCGATGACGATTGCGATCGGCTACGTGCGCCTGGTTGTGGGCGTCGACTTTGGCGGGCGCGGTGGGCTGTGTCTGGTGGGCGGTGCCGCTTCCGCGCTTGCCGCCACGGGCCTGGGACTCTTTGTGGGCACGCTTCCCGTTAAGGGCGGCAAGGCGTCCAAATCCGGTATCCTCACGGGCTTTGCCACCACGTGCGCCCTGTTCGCCGGACTCTACGGCGAGCCGGCAATGGCGCTCGCCGATGACGTTGCCCGCGCCTGCCCGGCCGAGTGCTGGCTCAACCCCGTCAAGCTCATCTGCGACATGTTCAACCGCCTGTATTTCTTTGAGGACCTGGGTCCCTTTGCCGTTCGCGCCGGCGCGCTGGTCCTTATGGCGCTGCTGTTCGTTGCCGCCGCCACGCTGATCTTTGGAAGGAGCCGCTATGAGCACCTTTAAGACCGCGCTTCGCATGGCGCTGGCGCACCCGTTCTACCTGCTTATCTACACGGTGTTCATCTCGCTCATGGGCGTATTCATCGCGGCCTCGGTGAGCTGGAACTCGTCGCAGCTCACCGAGTACAAGCCCTACGATGCTAACGTGATCGTGGTCGACCGCGACGACAGCGACCTTTCGCGTGCGCTTACCAAGCATCTGGGTTCGCGCTTTGAGCTGGTCACGGGCGTCGGCGACGACACCTACGACCTTGCGGACGCGCTCTCCAAGAGTAACAGCGCCAAGGGTAGCGCCGACTGCGTGTTCTTTATCCCGGAGGGGTTTGAGGGCGACCTCGTTGCAGCTGCCCGTGCGGGGGAGTCCCTGCCCAAACTCGATGTGACCTACGGTGCCGGCACCATGGCGGCGGCGCTTTCGTCTGCCGAGGCATCGCGCTGGATCTCGCTCGCGGGCGCTGCGGCGGCGTTTGAGCCCACTGCCTCCAACGGCGACGTTGCCAAGGCCGCTGAGCATGCCGCCGCCAAGCGCGCGGAGGTCCAGATCGAGCAGGTCAAGGTCGACTCGACGGCCGCCGCCACGCTCGAGTCGTATTTCAACTTTGGTGCGTACGCGATTATCTCGTCGGTCATCGTATCGGTGGGGTTGGTGTTCTCGGGCATGAACGAGCCCGAGCGCGTGCGTCGTATGGATGCCGGTCCAATCTCCGAGCGCCAGCGTTCGCTTGCCGTGTTTGCGGCCGCCGCCGTGCTCACCGTCTGTATCTGGTTTGTGTCGAGCATGATGGGCGTCGTGGGCTTTGCCGGCGCGGTTGCCGAGGTCGGCGTGGGTCGTGTGTGTCTGGCGCTGGCGGCGACGTTTGCCCTGGCGTGCACGCCTCTGGCCGTTGGCTTTGCCCTTTCGAGCCTGGGTGCGCGTGAGGAGCTGCTCAACGGTGTGGGCAACCTGCTCGGCATGCTCATGACGTTTTTGGGCGGCGCTTGGATGCCGCTGTCACTCATGGGCTCGGCCGTGCAGACGGTGGCGCACTTTGTGCCGACGTATTGGGTGAACGACGCGATCGGCAAGGCGCTCGCTTCGGACCTGACGTCTGCCGTGTTGGGCGACATCGCCTGCGATCTGGGCGTCACCGTGCTCTTCGCAGCAGCGATCGCCGCCGTAGGCCTAGCCCTCACGCACAACAAATCCCACGCCTAGACACCTACTCATTGGGGACAGACTTAAACGACCAAAAGTATTCATTGGGGACAGACTTAAATGACTAGCCATCGGGGGCAGATAAGGAGCGTCCCCAACTGCCGGGTGGCGAAAGAGTGTCCCTTGCGACTAGTCATTTAAGAACGTCCCCAATGACTAGTCTGAAATAAATCCCAAGCCTCGCTCCAAAATAGTTCGCCAAGGTTTACTATTACGCTCATAAAGTAGTACGAGGCTAACAATGGGGGATACCATGGCAACGCAGGAAGCCTACGTCCAGGTTAAGGATCTCAAAAAGCACTACGGCGACGGTGACGCACGCCTGACGGTGCTCGACGGCATCGACACGTCCATCAACCGCGGCGAGGTCTGCGTCATGCTGGGGCCTTCGGGCTCGGGCAAGTCGACGTTTCTTAACCTGATCGGCGGCCTGGAGGATGCCGACGCTGGCTCTATTCTGGTGGATGGCTGCGACCTCACCACGCTCAACGCCGCCGACCTGGGCGAATACCGACGCCGTGAGCTGGGCTTTGTCTTCCAGTTTTACAACCTGGTGCCCGATCTCACCATCAAGGAGAACATCGAGGTCACGGCGCACCTGTCCAAAAACCCGCTCAATGTCGATGACCTGCTGCGTTCGCTGGGCCTCTACGAGCACCGCAACAAGTTTCCGCGCCAGGTCTCGGGCGGCCAGCAGCAGCGCTGCGCCATCGGCCGTGCGCTCGTCAAAAATCCGGGCCTGCTGCTGTGCGACGAGCCCACGGGCGCGCTCGACTACAAGACATCCAAGGAAATCCTGCAGCTCATGGAGGATGTCAATCGCACCTACGGCTGCACAATCATCATCGTCACCCATAATGCCGCCATTGCGCGCATGGCCAATCGCGTGCTGCGCCTGCGCGACGGGCGCATCGTCGAGGACGAGCTCAACGAGTCGCCCGTCGCGGCCGCCGAGCTCGATTGGTAGGCGGCGCCATGACACCTCTCGCAAAACGTCTCCCGCGCGAGCTGCGCCGCAATATCGGCAAGTACCTGGGCATCTTTTTGCTTATGTGCGGAAGCATCGCCCTCACGTCGGGCTTTTTGCTCGCAGCGCATTCCATCGGCTGCCTTATCGACGACATGCGCGATGCGTACACGATTGAGGACGGCCGCGTGACCACCTCCTTCGAGGCTACCAAAGACCAGCTCAAGGCCGCCGAGGATGCAGCCGGCGACGTCGGTGGCGTCACGCTCTACAAGAATTTCTCCATCGACGCCATCATCAAAAAGGCGGCTGGCGACGACGGCACCAAGCGCACCCTGCGCACCTATGCGCACCGCACCAAGGTCGATATCGCGTCCTACTGTGAGGGCAGGCAGCCCAAGGCGGACGATGAGGTAGCCATCGACCGCGTCTTTGCCACCAACAACGATCTCGCCGTGGGCGATAAGGTCGAGCTCGAGGGCCGCATCTACACCATCTGTGGCATCATGACCCAGCCCGATAGCCAGGCGCTGTTCCTCAACAATTCGGACTTTACGGTGAACACCATCACGTACGGCGTGGCCGAGGTCACCGATGCCGGCTTTGCCGCGCTCGAGGATGCCGGCGGCGCGCCCGCCTACACCTACTCCTTTACCTTTGCCGATCGCGACCTCCCCACCGCGGATCGCATCGATGCGGAGCAGGATATGGTCGAGGCGCTGACCGACGCCGATGCGCGCGTGGATGACCTCATCGACGCCGATTCCAACCAGGGCATTGGCTATGCGCGCGACGACGTAGGCGGCGACTCCATGATGTGGATGACGCTGCTCGACATCATCATCGTGATCATGGCGTTCGTCTTTGTGGTCCTTACCGACGCCACCATCGAGGAGGAGAGCGCCATCATCGGCACGCTGCTCGCCAGCGGCTATCGTCGACGCGAGATCGTGCTGCACTACCTTGCGCTTCCCGCTATCGTGGGCGTGGCCGCGGCGCTTTTGGGCACTGCGCTCGGCGTTGTGTTCTTTACCGAGCCCATGCGCAGCCTCTATTACGGCTCGTACAGCCTGCCGCCCTTCCAGGTGTACTGGAGCTGGGAGATCTTTGTGAAGTGCGCCGTGGTTCCCGCCGCTGCGCTCATCCTCATCACGCTGGTGGGTCTGCTTCGCAAGATGGGCAAGACGCCGTTGCAGTTTCTTCGCCACGAGGCGAGCGGCAAATCGGGCACCAAGCGCGGCCTGCAGCTGCCGGAGCGCATGGGCTTTGTCTCGCGCTTCCGCCTGCGTATCTTCCTGCGCAACCTGGGCAACTTCGCCACGCTCTTCGTGGGCATTGCGTTTGCCTCGCTGCTGCTGCTCTTTGGCCTGGCGATTCTGCCCACGATGACGCACTACGCGGACAACCTCGAGACGAGCCTGGTCGCCGAGCACCAGTACACGCTCAAGGCTCCGCTGGAGCTCGAGGGCACTGCCGAGGAGCGCGAGCAGTGGTCGGCACTCGAGTGCTTGCAGTCGGTTGACGGCGTGCTGCTTTCTGCCGCCCAAGATGCCGATGACGAGCTCGACGACGCGGCCGATGCGGCGCAGACGGCAGCCGATGCCGCGACCGCATCTCCGTCTGCCGAGAGCCTGACTGCGGCGCAGGATGCGCTTACCAAGGTCCAGGACAAGAAGGATGCGCTTTATGCGCGCCTCGATGACCTTGCCGATATCCTCGGCTGCAACCGCGACGAGGCTATCGACCTGATTGACAAGGCCTCTAAGATCGACACTGACAACGACGACATTCACCCGGTCAACACGATTGACAACGGCGCGGGCGCAATCGCGCAGGCCGAGAAATATGCCGTTTACCAGTTGCAATACGACCGAGGCGATGGGAATGGCGAGGAGACGATTTCCGTCTACGGCATTTCAACCGATTCGTGCTATTGGAAAGGCCTCAACGTCGGCGACGGACACGTCGTCTTTGGCGGCGGCCTGCTCGACAAGTTTGGCTGGAGCGAGGGCCAGAAGGTCACGCTCGGCGACAAGTATGAGGGCGAGAATTATTCCCTTGAGTATGCGGGCAAGGACTGTGCCTGGGGCTCCAAGTCGGACATGAATATCTATATGAGTATCGATGACTTTAACGAGCTCTTTGGCAACGATGCGGCCTACTTCAACGGCTATGTGAGCGATGAGAAGCTCGACCTTGATTCGCGCTACTTTGCCGGCGACACCACGCCCGATGACATGCGCGCCGTGGGCGACCAGTTCATCGGCATGATGAGCAAAATGATCGGCATGATGATTGGGCTCGCGGTGTTTATCTTCCTGCTGTTTATGTACCTGCTGACCAAGGCTGTGATCGACCACAGCGCCCGTTCGATCAGCTACATGAAAGTCTTTGGCTATCGCGATAGCGAGATTTCGCATCTGTACATCCGCTCGATCACGTTGTGCGTGGCAGCGTCACTCGTGCTGAGCCTGCCGGTCATTATTGGCTCGCTCACGGCCATCTTCCGCTCGATGTTGCTCGCCTACAACGGCAATATCGAGATTTATGTGCCCGCTTGGTCCATGGCGGCGTGCGCAGGAATCGGCTTTGCAACCTACCTGGTCGTGGCGCTGTTGCACATGCGTTCCATCAAACGTGTGGGCCTGGCCGAGGCACTCAAAGTCCAAGAGTAGTCATTTAAGAACGTCCCCAATGACTAGGTTCCGTACTTGACTTTAACTCTGCTTTAACTGGTACCATCCTCTATGTCTGTAACGCCATATGGACCGAGGGGATAGATCTATGACCACAACCGCGCCCACCGCACCCGCCAAGGTGTACTTTACGAACCTGCGCACGCATGCTCGCGAGAGCCAGCTCGACAAGCTCAAGCGCCTCATCCGTCGCGCCGGTATCGAGCAGATCGACTTTGAGAACAAGTTCGTCGCCATCAAGATTCACTTTGGCGAGCTGGGCAATCTGAGCTTTTTGCGCCCCAACTACGCCCGCGCCGTCGCGGACGTCGTAAAAGAGCTGGGCGGCAAGCCCTTCCTCACCGACTGCAACACGCTCTACGTCGGTAGCCGCAAAAACGCGCTCGAGCACATCGACACCGCTTACCAGAACGGCTTTACCCCGTACGCTACGGGTTGCCAGATTATCATCGCCGACGGCCTCAAGGGCACCGACGAGGCGTTCGTTCCGGTCGAGGGCGGCGAGTACGTGCACGAGGCCAAGATCGGCCAGGCACTCATGGATGCCGATATCGTGATCAGCCTCACCCACTTTAAGGGTCATGAACAGGCCGGTTTTGGCGGCGCTATGAAGAACCTGGGCATGGGAGGCGGCAGCCGTGCCGGCAAGATGGAGCAGCATGCCGCCGGCAAGCCGAATGTCGATACCACCAACTGCGTGGGCTGCCACGCCTGCGAAAAGATCTGCGCGCACAACGCCGTCTCGTTTGACGACACCCGCGAGCGCGAGCTTGCCAACGGTAGTACTCGCACGGTACACGTGGCCGCCATCGACCACAATCGCTGCGTGGGGTGTGGGCGCTGCATTGCGGCGTGCAACCAGGACTGCATCAAGCCCGGCTATGACGCTGCGGCCGATGTGCTCAACTACAAGATCGCCGAGTACACGAAGGCTGTCGTCGACGGCCGCCCGAGTTTCCACATCTCGCTCGCTATGGACATTAGTCCCAACTGCGATTGCCATCCCGAAAACGACACGCCCATCGTCAACGATATCGGTATGTTCGCGAGCTTCGACCCGGTCGCCATCGACCAGGCTTGCGCCGACGCCGTCATGGCATCCGAGCCGCTGCCCAACACCGAGCTCACCGATAGCGCCGCTAAGATGGAGCACAATCACGAGCACCTGGAGGGCGAGCAGGCCAAGGATCCCTTCTGCATCACGCATCCCGACACCGACTGGCGCGTGTGCATCGCGCACGCCGAGAAGATCGGCCTGGGCACGAGCAAGTACGAGCTCATCGAGGTCAAGTAGCACCTAGCTATTAGACAAAACAAGCGCCTTTGTAGCACAACTGTTAGCAAAAGCCGCCCGTGAGCACAGTGCCCACGGGCGGCTTTTCGGAAGTGCTAGGGGGTCAGATAGGCCAGTAAACCGTACTATTTGCCTAAAAATACTCGTCGAGGAAGTCGTCGACCGTGTTCCAGTAGAGCTCGGGGTCAACTTGCGCACTCTTGGCGTGGGTGGCGCCATGGATGGTGAGCTTTTGCTTGACCTTGCTGGCGCACGCCTCGTAGTTTTGGTCGAGCATACTGTACGGTACAAAGGTGTCCTGGTCGCCGTGGATAAACAGCATGGGAACCGTCGCGTGTTTGAGTTGCTCCACACTGCTCGCCTTATGAAAGTCGTAGCCCGCGCGCACGTTGCACACCAAGTTTGCTACATCGAGCAAGGGAAAGCTGGGCAGGCCGAACACATCCTTGAGCTGCAGGGAAAACTCGTCCCAAACGCTCGTATAACCGCAGTCCTCGATAATGCATTTTACGTTTGCGGGCAGAGATTCCCCCGCGACGTTCATGGCGGTTGCCGCACCCATCGACTCGCCAAAGACCAGGATGCGCGCCTCGGGGTCAGCCTGAACGATTTGCTCGATCCATGCGACGATGTCGAGGCGCTCGGGCCAGCCCATGCCGATATAGTCGCCGCCGGAGCGCTCGTGGGCGCGTGCGGCGGGTGCGAGTACGTTCATGCCGCGGTCGTGGAATCGCTTGACGTATCGGGCCATACCGATGGGCTCGTTGGTATATCCATGCAGGCAGACGGCGTAATCGTGTGCGCTCTCCGACGCAGCAAAATACCAGGCGGCAAGCTCGGTCCCGTCGTTCGCGGTGAGGCTGCTGCTCTCGCGGTTTTCCTTAAACCACGCCCGTGCCTCGCCCTCCTCGGCGTCCATCTGCTCGCCCTTTTCGGCGTCCTTGCCATCCTGCATCATCTTCATGGTGTACGGCGCTTGGGGGTTCAGGGCAAAGTCAAACAAAAAGTTGCCGGCAAACCCCAGCAGCGCGACAACGAGCACCAGCGCAACGACGCCGGCTATCTTGAGCTTTCGATGGGAACGTGCGTTTTGAGACATAAGAAGCTTTCCTATAAGATGTTAATACATCAACATTTAATGCAAGCGCATTATGGACGTTCGCCGTTGATGCGTCAACAGGCAAAGAATGGGTAAACAAAGGGTCACGTATGGTGCAAATTTCGCACGTACCCAGACGCTTTGATATAGTGTTGAGAACTCTTTACGTTGGAGGATGTAACCGGCATGTCCGATTCGAGCGACAGTTCTAAGCCGCGACCCAAGACCGCGGCCGTTCCACACTACACCATGGGTGAGGAGATCATGAACTCCGTCACCCATGGTGTCGGCTGCCTGCTGGGTATCGCGGGCCTGGTGCTCCTGATCGTATTCGCCGCCCTGCGCGGCGGAGGCCCGGCCCACATGGCCGCGGCGATTGTCTATGGCGTCAGCATTATCCTCGAATACCTAGCCTCCACGCTCTACCACGCGATTCAGCTCGCGCGCGCCAAGCGCGTGTTTCGCATCATCGACCACAGCTGCATCTACCTGCTCATTGCGGGCAGCTATACGCCGTTTTGCCTCATTACGCTCGCAAACGACGGCGGCGCTGTGCTGTTCTTTGCCGTATGGGCCATCGCCGTCATCGGCATCGCCCTCGAGTGCTTTTTGCGCGAGCGTCAACCGCACTGGGTAAGCGGCTTGGTCTACCTGCTGATGGGCTGGCTCGTTGTCTTTAAGCTGCCCGAACTTGTGGCGCTGCTCAACCCCGTGGCACTTGCCCTGCTCGCCGTCGGCGGCGTGTGCTACACCGCGGGCGTGCCGTTCTATATCGCCAAAAACGTGCGCTATCTTCACAGCGTGTTTCACCTGTGGGTACTCGCCGGCAGCATCTTCCAGTTCATGGCGGTGATCCTCTTCGTAATCTAGCGACCACGCCTGCGCGCCCGCGTCCTTGTTTGGGCGCTGGTGCAATTGCCGTATCCGCCACCAACGTTTTAATCCGACGTCCCGAATCTTGGAGGTTCGAGAAACTCCCGATGGACATAACCATCTCCCTTATCACCACCCTCGTTTTGACCCTCATCAACGGCTACTTCTCTATGTCCGAGATGGCGCTCACCACGGCCAAGCGCGCCGTGCTGGAGCACGAGGCCGAGGAGGGCGACAAGCGCGCCGAGCGTGCCATTAAGCTGGCTGCCGACTCCGACCAGCTGCTCGCCACCATCCAGGTCGCCATCACGCTCGTGGGCTTCGCCTCGTCCGCCGTCGCCTCGACGAGCCTGTCCGACCCGCTCGCCACGTGGCTCATGAGCTTTGGCCTCGCGCCGCTCTCCGCCATCGCACGCGGCCTGGCGCCGGTCATCATCACCGTCGCGGTCGCCTTCGTGTCCATCGTGATCGGCGAGCTCGTCCCCAAGCGCATCGGCCTGGCCAATGCCGAGGGCGTGTCCAAGCAGGTCGTGGGCCCGCTTTCCGTGTTCCAGAAGATTGCCCGTCCGCTCGTGTGGCTGACTGGCGCTTGCTCCGATGGCCTGGCCCGCATCCTGCGCATCAAGAGTGCCGACGACCGCCAGAACGTCTCGGAAGAAGAGATCAAGTACATGGTCTCGGAGCAGGACGACCTGCTCGACGAGGAAAAGCGCATGATCCACGAGATCTTCGACCTGGGCGACACCGTTGCCCGCGAGGTCATGGTGCCGCGCGTGGACACCACCATGTGCGAGGACGACGAGACGGTCGCCGACGTGCTGTCCACCATGCGCCAGACCGGCTTTAGCCGCATCCCCGTCTATCACGAGGATCCCGACAACGTCGCCGGCATCGCGCACATCAAGGACCTGATTCAGCCCGCGCTCGACGGCAAGGGCGACCAGCCCATCGCCGGCTTTTTGCGCGACGCCACCTTTGTGCCCGACACCAAGGACATCCTGCCGCTGCTGTCCGAGATGCAGACCTCGCACGACCAGATCGTGGTGGTCGTGGACGAGTACGGCGGCACGGCCGGCATTATCACTATCGAGGACATCGTCGAGGAGATCGTCGGCGAGATCGAGGACGAGTTCGACCCCGACAACAAGTATCTCACGCGCCTTTCGCGCCGCGAGTGGCTCGTTGATGGGCGTTTTTCGTGCGATGACGCGATTGAGCTTGGTTGGCCGCTTGAGGAAAGCGATGATTATGAGACCATCGCCGGCTGGATTTTGGAGCTTTGTGACTCGGTGCCCGACATCGGAGAGGTGTTTGAGGTCGCGGGGTACAAGTTTAAAGTTCAGTCGATGCGTGGCCAGCGCATCTCGCTCATTCGCGTGATCGCTCCGGCCGAAACCGATAAGAAGGATTCCGAGTCTTCGGCAGAGAAGCCGGCGGCGTCGGGTGCGGGCTCTGTGGATCCGCACGATGGCGACGAGTAGGGCAAGGAAGAGTAGGGGAGAGTTATGGCAGGCCTGTTCAACATCCTTAAGGTCACCGTCAGCGAGGACAAGATCTGCGCGCATGTGCTGGTGAACCCCGGCATGCCGCTCATGACCTCGGAGGATATCGAGGCCACGGCGCGCGTGTATTACCTGGTGCCGGCGATTGCCAAGCACCTGTGCCTGGGTGATTCCGGTCGCGAGTTCCAGGACTGCATGGGCCAGACCGAGCTCTGCCACCTGCTGGAGCACGTGACGGTTGAGCTCATGAACGAGACCGGGCTTGCCGGCAGCATCTCGTGCGGCCGCACGCGCGTAAGCGAGCACGACGAGCGCGTTTTTGAGGTTGAGCTTTCGTGCCCCGACGACGCACTGGCCATTGGTGCGCTGTCGTCGGCCACCTTTATGATGGACTGGGCGTACCTGCACGCCGACCAGCCTGCTCCCGACGTGGAAGGCACGGTCGCGGGTCTGCGCAACCTGGTGCTGGGCATGCGCGCCGAGGCCGAGGGCAAGGATCCTCACGAGGCCGTCGCCGCTGCGAACGGCGAAGATGCTGCCGAGGACGAGGGCGCTGACGAGGGCGATGTGCCGGTCGACGCCGAGCCCGTTGTCGATGCGACCGCCGAGCCCGTTCCCGCCGAGCCCCAGGGCGTCCCCAACTTTGACGACGAGCCCCAGGTGGCGATTGATACCGAGGGCGCGGTTGCCGAGAACCACGAGGCCTCCGCTGCCGTCTTTGGCGGTGCTGCGACGGTTCCGGCAGGACCTGCGCATGAGGGCGGCCTGCCGCTCGTGGACGGCGCCGGCGAGGACCCGGGTGCCACGGTGGCCATGCCGGCTATGCCCCAGGAGTAGGCCTACGCGTTTATCACCATCACGTACCTGCGCCTTTGCCGTACACAGATGAGCGGAGCGGCAAGTGATGCGCTGCGGGTATAATGGACAGCATTCAAACGGTGGGCACCGACGTGCCCGCAGGAGAGGAATGATCATGGGTAAGACTTTCAGCTTTGTCTCCGGCGCACTTTTTGGTGCCGCTGCCGGCGCTATTGTCGGCGTTGCTCTGGCCCCGCGCTCGGGCGCCGAGACCCGCGCCATGGCTGCCGATATCGCCAACGACGCCTGGGACAATATGCGCGACACCTACGAGCACAGCGCCGAGGAGGCCCGTGCTGCGGTGAATGACTTTGGCCCGATGGTCGACGCCAAGACCGACGACCTGCGCGCCAAGGTCGACCTGGCCCGCGAGCGCATGGACCAGCTGCGCGAGCAGCTCAACGACGCCATTTCGGGCGGCAACGTGACGCCTGCTGCCGACGTCGTGGTCGAGAACGCCGTCGAGGCTGATACCGAGGCTGCGGAGCCCTCGACCGAGGCATAATGCGCGCCGGGGATTTTGTCGGCGCCAAGATCTATCGCAAGCCTACCGAGGACAAGCGCACCAAAAAGGACGGCACGCCGCGCAGCCCTAAAAAGCTCGGAAAGATTCACTTTCCGGTCTTTACCCCGGGCGGTACGC
Source organism: Collinsella aerofaciens (assembly GCF_019131995.1). GTDB lineage: Bacteria > Actinomycetota > Coriobacteriia > Coriobacteriales > Coriobacteriaceae > Collinsella > Collinsella aerofaciens_S. Next base: position 134,659 of record NZ_JAHONA010000002.1, read on the forward strand.
GCGTGGTCGGCTTTATGGTCCGCCAGTCCGATATCGCGGGTATGATCGAGCGCCCCGACCGATTCGTAGCGCTCGACGCCATTGGTGTCTACGAGGGCGCCATTGCGGTCGATGACGTCAAGGACACGTACGATGCCGCCGCCGCTAAGCGCCTCGACATCAACCTGGACGATTGCATCATCTGGGTCGGTATGGACGTGCGCACGGAATCGGGCGACGTCGTGGGCTATTGCTCGGATGTGGAGTTCAAGCCGCGTTCGGGCATCGTGCAGGCATTCTATGTGACCGCCGGTGCTGCTTCGAGTGTTTTGGTCGGTGACACGCAGGTGCCGCCGACGATGCTGCGCGGTTATGCGGACGGCGCAATGATCGTTTCGGACGAGGTCAAGTCGCTCGGGTATTCGGGCGGTGCGGCTGCCAAGGCCGCCGAGGCCAGCGTCGTGGTGGGCGACAAGGTCAAAAAGGGCGCCAAGGTGCTCGACGACAAGGGATCGGTTGCCGTGGACAAGGGCAGTCGCGCACTGGGCAAGCAGCTCGGCAAGACGCGCGGCATGTTCAAGGCCTTTAAGGACGAATACCAAAAGGCGAGCGGAGGCTCGTCAAAAGCTACAAAATAGCGACGTACCAAATGATGGGAGGCAAGCCGGAGACCTGTTGCTCCGGCTTGCTGTGTTTATGGGGGAGGGCACATGCGCCAAAACGGATCCAACTTAAACGGGCGTTCGGGTGCGCGTCCGACGGCGCGCCGCGACCTGGGGCAGCTGCCCAGCGGTCAGCGCAAGCGTCACCGTAAGCCCGGCGCGATGTATCTCAACCATAGCCGCGGCTTTAGCGACCGCAGCGCTCGCATCGGCAACAGCCGTACGCCCCGTCGTTCGTCTCGCCTGCCCTATGCGCTCATTGCCGTGGGTTGTGCGCTCGTGCTGTTTATCGCTGCCGTCGTGGGCTACGTCAACCGCAGTGTGGACGTGGAGCTCAACGGCCAGAAGACCGCGGTGCGCGTGGGCTCTACGCTGCAGAATCTCATCGACGAACAGGATTTGACTGACACCTACGATGCAGGCGACCTGCTGGCCGTCGATGACAGCGTGCTCAAGCGCCATGGGGGCGAAAAGCTGTCGGTGAAGGTCGACGGCAAGCGCGTGAAGCAAGGCAAATGGGATAGCCGCGAACTTGAGGGCGGCGAGAAGGTGACGGTCAAGGATGGCCGTAACACCTACGAGAAGCACGAGGTTCAGGCTACGGTTATCGAGCCCAAGCTCAAGGTCGAGGGCACGGGCGCTATCGAGTATGTGCAGACATGGGGTGTCCAGGGCCGATCCGAGGTGTGGGTTGGTGAGCAGTCAGGCAAGACGCAAGACCGCGGCGAGGTTGTGCCCGCCACCGATTGCGTTGTTGCGTGCGCCAGCGTGGCGCCCAAGGGCAACAAAAAGTACGTGGCACTGACGTTTGACGAGGGTCCGAGCGGCGCCACCAAACAGATCTTGCAGGTGCTCAAGGAAAAGGGCGTCACCGCGACGTTCTTCCTTTCGGGCGATGCGGCCGAGGCCTCGCCTGCCACGGCCAAGGCGATTGTCGACGCCGGGTGCGAGATCGGATCCAACAGCTACAGCGACGATTCGCTCAAGGGTCAGGACCGTGAGGCGGTACGCGAACAGATCACGAAAGGCACCGATGCGATTAAGTCGGCGACCGGCGTGAAGACGATGCTGCTGCGTGCTCCCTATGCTGCCTTTGACGAACAAAACTGGATTGATGCGATGGACCTGGTCTCCGCCGTGGTCTCGTGGAATATTGACTCGGGCGACTGGCTGCTCAACGGTGCCGACGAGCAGGTCTCGACGGTGCTCGATTCGGTGACGCCGGGCAATATCGTGCTGCTCACCGATAGAGACGAATGCGCCGAGCAGACGCTCGAGGCGCTGCCGCAGATTATCGACGGCCTCATTGCCGACGGCTACAAGATCGTGACGCTCAGCGACCTGGTCAAGACGGACACGTCGCTGAGCAAAAAGCTCACCTCGCTGACGAAGGTCACCATGCCCAAGGACGCCGTGTTCCCCCAACTTGCCGAGGACGACGACACCACAGAGTAGTCATTGGGTAGTCGTTTAAGAACGTCCCCAACGGCTATGTCACGGATGCGTCAGCGTTTGGTATGCCTGCAATGTGCAGCGCATAAATTCGATGCCGCAGGGCGATGCTGATGCTATAGTTACTGCGGTTAATGAGGGTCAAGAGAAAGGTTACAGGTGAAATCCAAACCTCGACCATACAGTCGATGACCCCATGCAGGTGCTTTTTGCGCATGCACGGGGTGTAAGCGTCGAGCGGCGTGCCGCCCGCGCATGCGTATACATATCCAGAAGCCCCCGGACGCCGCACGCGCGGCCACGTCCGGAGGAATTATGATGGGGAGCACCATTGAATTATCTGAGTGAGATGCTCAAATTGCCGGTCTTGGACGTCGACGGCGAAAAGCTCGGCGTGGTCAACGATTTTGGTATTGCTACCGGCGAAGTTTTTCCGCACGTGACGTCGCTCGCGTTCCGCGGACCCGGCAAGACGCCGTTTATGATCAGCTGGCGCAAATGGGTCGACCGTATCGACGAGACGGGTGTACACCTTAAGACGTCGGCCACCGAAATCCGTTTTTCGTACCTGCAGCCGACCGAACTCCTGCTCGCCCGCGACGTGCTCAACAAGCAGATTGTCGACACGCAGGGCATGAAGGTCGTGCGCGTCAACGACATCAAGTTTTCCATGTCGGGCGAAAATCAGCTGCGCCTGCTGGGCGCCGAGGTCGGTGCCCGCGGTCTGCTACGCGCCATCAGCCCCGCGCTCGAGCATATCGTCGAAGGCTTTATGAAGCACCTGGGCAAGCCGCTCAGTGAGGACATCATCGCTTGGTCCTACATGGACCTGCTCGACCGCTCGACCAAGAACATTCAACTCTCGGTGTCGCACAAGACGCTCGGCGAGCTGCACCCTGCCGACATCGCCGACATTATCGAGCAGCTCGACCCGCGCCTACGTGCGCAGGTGTTCGCGCAGCTCGATACGGCACAGGCCGCCGAGGCCATCTCGGAGTTCGATGACGACGAGCTCATGACCGAGATGCTCGAGGGCCTGTCCGATACCGACGCATCGTCGATGCTGGCCATGATGGACCCGGACGACGCTGCCGACCTGATCGACGAGCTCGATTATGAGAAGGCTGAGAAGCTCCTGCGCCTGATGGGCGTCAAGGAGGAGAAGGCGATTCGTAATCTGTTGGGCTACGAGGACAACACCGCCGGCCGCATCATGACCTCGGAGTTTGTCTCGCTGCCCGCCACGGCGACGGTCGGCGACGCCATCGAGGCGATTCGCAAGCTCGACGAGGACTTTGAGAGCGTCTATTACGTCTATACCGAGGACCCGAGCGGCATGCTGACGGGCGTGCTTTCGCTGCGCACGCTGATCGTAGCCGACCGCGACGCCACGCTGGGCCAGCTCGCCTATCGCGATCTGGTCTACGTGTCACCCGGCGAGGACCAGGAAGACGTGACGGACGAGATGACCAAGTACGACCTGGTTGCCATCCCTGTCTGCGACGAGAACCGTCATATCCTGGGTATCGTAACCTTTGACGACGCCATGGACGTTATCGCCGAGGAGCACCAGGAGGACCTGCAGATCGCAGGCGTCGGCTCGGGCGATAGCGCGTCCGACGACTCGACGAATGTGCTCAGCTGGTTTGTGCATCGCCAGTACTGGGTTGTCGTGTGGGGCATTGCCTCGTGCATCATGGCAACGGTGCTGGGGACGGCGCTCGGCTCCGCGCATCTGGTGGTGTTCCCCATGTGCGCCATGCCGCTCGTGCTGCTGGCGGCCTCGCGCATGGTGTCGTTCGTCAAGAACTACTTCCTGGAGTATGACGGTCACGACGACGAGCCCAAGCCGTATCTGGGGTTCTTTTTCCAGAGCACGGGCATGGGCCTGATTCTGTCACTCGTGACCTACCTGTGCGCTCAGCTGGTGCGCACCGCCGCGTTCCCCGATGCGCCCATGTTTGAGGAACAACTCTTTACCGGGTGCTTTAATATCGCTGCCATCATTTGCCTGGTTGGCAACATGAGCGCCGTGATTTACCTGATGGTGCTGTTCTGGCGTGACGAGCATGACCTCAACACGTCGGGCACCGCCATGAACGTTATTGCCGTCATGATCTCGTGCGTAGCGTACTGCGCCGCTGCGGTGTTGCTCACCATGTCGGTCATGGGTTAGGTGGTCGCGTGCAAAATACCAAGCAAAAGTCGGGCACCAAGCAAAAGTTGACCATCGCGGCCATCTTTGGCGCTATGGGTCCCGGTCTGCTGGCGGCGCTTTCGGGCAATGACGCCGGCGGCATTGCAACGTATTCCAGCGCGGGCGCCAGCTATGGCTACAAGATGCTCTGGATGCTTCCCGTCATGACTGTGCTGCTCATCGTGACGCAGGAGACCGCGGCACGCTGCGGCTGCGTCACGGGCAAGGGCCTGGCATCGCTCATTCGCGAGCGCTTTGGCGTGCGCAAGAGTGTACTTGCTATGGCGGCGCTGTTGATCGCCAACACAGCCGTGACCATTTCGGAGTTTGCGGGTATTGCGAGCGGCCTCGCCCTCTTTGGCGTGCCGGCGAGCATCTCGGTGCCGTTGGTGGCGCTGCTGGTGTGGATGCTTACCATGTCGGGTAGTTTCCAGCGCATCGAGAAGATTCTACTGCTGGTGAGCTGCGTGTTCGTGACCTATATTGTCGCCGCGTTTATGGCTGGCCCCAACTGGGGTGAGGTCGCGGTCGACCTGGTCGTGCCTAACATTCAAAATGACCCCAGCTACGTGTCGCTCGTGGTCGCAACGATCGGTACCACCATCGCGCCGTGGATGATTTTCTTGGCGCAGAACAACGTGGTCGATAAGAACGCGGGCGAGGACGATATCGTGCTGCAGCGCATCGATACCGTGAGCGGCTCGCTTGCCGCCGATGTCATTGCCGGCTTTATTATCATCACGACCGGTACGGTGTTGTTCCCGGCGGGTATTCAGATTAGCGATGCTGCCGATGCCGCCCGCGCGTTGGAGCCTATTGCGGGTCAGTGGTCCACGGTACTGTTTGCCTCGGGCCTGGTCGCGGCGAGCTTCTTGGCCGCCTGCGTGCTGCCGGGCGTTACGTCGAGCGCTATCTGCGAGGCATTTGGCTGGGAGCGCGGTGCCGACCGCAGCTGGGACGAGGCCCCGGTTTACCGCGGCATCATTACGGCCATCATCGGTATCTCTGCCGTGCTGGTGCTTATGCCCGGCGTCGATCTGTTCCAGATTATGATGACCTCGCAGGTCATCAATGGCGTGCTACTGCCCGTGGTTCTGGTGTTCCAGGTGGTTATCGCCGCCGACCGTCACATCATGGGTGCCAACCGCAATGGCCGCGTGTGGAACGTGCTCACTTGGGCGACTATCGCCGTGATTACGGTGCTCACGGTCGTCATGTTTGTTCTGCAGGCGATGGGCTACAGCGCTTAACGCCCACTTTTGCTTCCGAACAGGCCGCAGCGATGGGCCGCGGCCTGTTTTTTGTCTGCTATAGGGTGTTAGTTATATAGCAATGGACAAAAAATGCCAAATATGAGTACTGTTGCTAAGTGAATAGCATTTACATCCTAAAAGATAATGAACATAGCCTTTAGTATGTTCATTAAAATTGGCTCCAATACGCCTTAAACCAGTCAGGTTGGCTGCTTTAGGGGGTTGTAGGGGTCGCTCGGACGTCATTTTGGGTGGTTTTGCCTGCTACTAAAATGGTAACAGTACTCATATTTGCCCTTTTTTGCCCACAGACCTTTGAGGGTGCGGCGAAAAGGGCTTGTTTTGATTGTTTGGGGCAGGCACGAGGCGCGGAAACGATGTCTGGAGCGACGGAGCGGCCTGGAATTCATCCGTAGAGGTCTTCATTGGCTGCGCCAGGAGTGTCCCTAACTGCCGGAGGGGGTGTCTGCCGTGGCAGACACCCCCTCCGGATGTGGGAAGTTTGCGCTGCAGGTTACTTGTCGGTGCCCAGCTTGTGCGGCTTGAGAGCGAGCGCATTGACGAGTGCGTCGGTGGCAGACTTGACGGCTGCCGGCTGCGGATCGTTGACGTGATCCTCGGGGTGTACGGGCAGGTCCTTCTTGACGGCATCGTGGATCAAGTTGAGGTACTCAGTCACGCCAGTGGTCGATAGGTGCGTGCCATCGCCATCGAACAGGTCGTTGCGGTTGGCGCTGTATCCGTACCAATCGATAACGCGCACGTTCTTGTAGCGCGTAGCGGCGTTGGCGATGGCCTGGTTGGTAGAGCCAACCCACGGCTGCGGGCTGCGCGTGTTCACAAACACCACAATACGCTTATCTCCTGCATCGGCCATGATGGCGTCGATCTGGTCGTCGGTTACCAAGCCGTTGGTGCCCAGGGCAAAGACCACGATCTTGCCGGCAAGGTTCTGCTGGATATAGCCCTCAAATGTCGCACGGCCCGCATCAAACTGGCGGCCCTTTTCGGCATCGATATGGCTGTGCGGGAACACGCCGTCAAAGGTGTCTACGGCACGCAGCGACACGGAGTCGCCGATCATAAGCAGATCGTAGGAGCCATCGGGGAAGCCGTCGTTGTCCTTGTCGGTGTCGTCGGCCGCCTGCTGGTCGGTGGGCGCGGTGTTCTTGGCTTCCTTGTTCAGAACTTCGGCGCCCTCGCCGCTCAGCGCAGACGTCTCGGGCACAAAGATCAGGCCGCCCAGTGCAACGACCAACACGACAGCGCAGGCTGCGCAGACAGGGACGCGCGCGCGTACCCAGTTAGCGGGCGTGGTGGTGCCGTCGCGGAACTCGGATACGGTGCGGCCGAAGGCGCCCTTCCTAAACGGAGTCTCGATAAAGCGATAGCAGCACTCTGCCACGGCGACCACCAACAACACCTGCAAAATGTACTGCCACCACGGCGTATCGTTGATGTTGGCGACCGGGTTCATGAGCAACAGCAGCGGATAGTGCCACAGGTAGATGCTGTACGAGCGCTTGCCAACCCACACGAGCGGCTCGGCGGACAGCGCGCGGGCAACCATTCCCTGGGGCTGCACGCAGGCCGCGATGACCATGAGCGTGAGGATCGAGCACAGCAGCGTGCCTCCGCGATACTGGAACGCGGTGTAGCCGTTGGTGAGCGCGACCATGGCGGCAAGGCCAACCAGACCCACGAGGCCCAGCACATCGATGGATGCGGGCGAGGACCAAAAGCGCACGAGGGCGCTCGGCTGTGCCGGGGCGGTCTCGGCTGCTTCGTCGGCCTTCTCGCCAGGCTTGCCCTCGGCGTTCTTGCCGTGCTTGGCGGCGCCAGCTAGGCGATTGAGCCCCAAACGACGAGCGAGACGCACCGGCGCCAGGTCGCGATCGGGGATAAAGGCCATCCAGGCACCCAGCAGCAGCGAGAACACACGGGTGTCGGTGCCGTAGTACACGCGGCTGGGGTCGGCGGCAGGGTTATAGAGCACCATCATGGCGATGGCGGAGACAGCAGCTAGGCCCAGAACCACGCGGCGCGTGTTGGGCTTGCTCACATGCATGGATACCATGGCAAACAGCAGTGGCGGCCAAATCAGGTAGAACTGTTCCTCGATGGCAAGCGACCAAAAGTGCGTGAGTGGCGAGGGGTCGCCCAGAGCATTGAAGTACGAGACGTTTTGGGCAATCTGCCACCAGTTGTTGAAGAACAGCAGCGACGGCAGGATGTCGGGGCGCATCTTGGTGAGCATCACGTGGTTAAAGATGGTGCACAGCGCGCAGGTCACCACCACGACGGTCACCACGGCGGGGACCAGGCGACGGATGCGGCGAATCCAGAAGCTCTTGAGGTCGATGCGTCCGGTCTTAGCGACTTCGTTGAGCAGCAGGCGCGTGATCAGATAGCCCGAAAGCACAAAGAAAATCGTGACACCGAGCAGACCGCCCTGCGCCCACGTGAGGTTGAGGTGATAGAGCACCACCGCGACGACGGCAAGCGTGCGCAGGCCGTCAAGGGCAGGGATGTAGCGGGACTTGGGGCGAGCAGGCGTCTGCTCCGCGGCGGGAGTGTTGGCGCGGCCCGCGTTGTTGGCAGAAGTGCGATGGGGGCTCGCGGTGCGTCGCGGCTCGTTGGCACGGCGTTCGCTCTTCACGCGTTCGTGCGGCGCCGGCTCGTTGCCCGTGCGGCGTCGACCGCGCGAGCCCGATTGCGAGAATTGTTCCATAAAACATCATCCAATGACGAGAATAATCAGCACGCCTTCATTGTAGCTGCCTGCTCCTGTGAATGCTTGCTGCTGGCGCAAGCTCAAGCGCGCGTCCACATCAAAGTGAACTAAAGTTATAGGGGGTGCGAGAGTGCACGATCGACGACTGGCGGTGGGTATAAGGCCCGCAGATGAGGAGGTTTCCATGGCAGATCGCGGCATCGTTGCGGTGTTCGGCAGCATGAACATGGACCTTTCGGTGGCGTGCGAGCGCATGCCGCGCGCGGGCGAGACCGTCGGCGGTAGCGGCTTTATCACCAACGCCGGCGGTAAGGGCGCCAACCAGGCCGTCGCCGCTGCGCGCATGGGTGCGCGCACGTGCATGATCGGCGCTGTTGGGCGCGATACCTTTGGCGATGCGCTTGTGGCAGGGCTCCAGGATGCTGGCGTGGGCGTTGAGTTCGTGGCGCTTCGCGATGACGTGGAGACCGGTACCGCGACCATCATTCGCTGCGAGGGCGACAACCGCATCATACTGTCACCGGGCGCCAACCATGCGCTTGCGGGCGCGGACGTTGCCTGCGCGCTGAGGCGTCTGGTGGCCCATGAGCTCGACGGCGACGCCAGCGAGATTGCCCCGGCTGCCGGAAGCGTCTTTATCGCCCAGGGTGAATGTGACCTTGCAGCGACGGCCGAGGCGCTTGTTTGCGCTCATGGGCTGGGGTTCTATACGGTCTTTAATCCGGCGCCTGCCTGCGAGCTGCCTGCGGAGGTCTGGCCTGCGGTCGACCTGGTCTGTCCCAACGAGACCGAGTGCCAGGTTCTGACGGGCATTCTGCCCACGGATGATGTGAGTTGCGTCGCCGCGCTCAATGCGCTGCTCGACAAGGGCGCCGGCGCTGCGGTCATCACGTTGGGCGGTGCCGGCTCGGTTACGCTCGGCGATGGCGGTGAGCTGCTGCGCATGCCGGCACTTTCGAGTACGGTAGTCGATACCACGGCCGCCGGCGATACGTTTATCGGCGCGTTGGCGGCGGCTCGCCTAGAGGGCTTGCCGCTCTTTGAGTGCATGGCCGCGGGTGCTCGCGCCTCGGCAGTGACGGTGTCGCGCCTGGGCGCTCAGCAATCGATTCCCACGCGCGCCGAAGTTGAACATTGGTTTAGTTAAACGATAAAGACGGAGAAGCGGAGTAGAACAATGGCAATCAAGAAGCTGATCCTTGATCTGGATATGGGTGTGGACGATGCGATGGCGCTGGCCTATGCCATCGCGAGCCCCGAGGTGGAGCTCGTGGGCATCACCACGTGCTTTGGCAACGTGCGCGTCGAGCAATCGGCGCACAACTGCCTGGCGGTGCTCGATCTGCTGGGTCGCCCCGAGGTTCCGGTGTACCTGGGTGCCGACCGTCCTCTGCAGGCGACTGAGCCCTATACGCCGCCGGCGTCCACCGCGCTCATTCACGGCAAGAACGGCATCGGCGGCGCGAGCGTGCCCGCGTCGCCCTACGAGCCGGTGGGGGCGACCTCGGCCGACGGCAACGCTGCGGTCGATTATCTGATCGATGCCGCGCGCACCTATGGTCCCGATCTGGTCTACGTAGCGACTGGCCCGCTCTCCAACCTGGCGCTCGCCCTGGAGCGCGATGCGGCGGCGATGATGTCCATCGGCCGCGTGGTCGTAATGGGCGGCGCCCTTACCGTGCCCGGTAACGTGAGCGCGGGCGCCGAGGCCAATATGGCGAGCGACCCCGAGGCAGCCGACGCAGTGCTGCGCTCGGGCCGTAAGCTCACCATGGTGGGTCTGGACGTGACGCATCGCGTGGTGCTCACACGCCGCGACATTGCCGGCTGGACGGGCTCGGGCACCATGGCGGGCTGCGCATTTGCGAGCATGGTCGAGCACTACATTGGCTCGTACGAGATGAACGCACCCTACCTGGGTGGTTGTGCGCTGCACGATCCGCTGGCCGTTGCCGTGGCGATCGACCCCACGCTCGTAGGTGCGCTCGGCTGCAACCTGCGTGTTGATCTGCTGGGCGAGTACCGCGGTCGCACCATCTGCGATGAGCGTCGCCTGTCCGATCCGGACAAGAGCGCGCTTGTGGCACTGACCGTGGATGCTCCGCGCTTCCTGTCCGAGTTCAAGACGCGTATGGCCCGTGTCCTTGGCTAAGTTGTCTTTTTGGGACGGGGCTTTTTGACTGGTATGATTGGTGCGACCAATCGAACCAGCTAAAAGAGCCCCGTCCCAATTTGACTATCGAGAGGATCTGCCATGGAGCGCATCGCCAGCTTTTCCGTTGACCATCTGCTGCTTGAGCCCGGCGTGTATGTGAGCCGCATCGACCGCGATCCGGCGACCGGTGCTGCCGTCACCACGTTTGACCTGCGCCTGACCACGCCCAACAAGGAGCCGGTCATGAACACCGCCGAGTGTCACACCATTGAGCACCTGGGCGCGACGTTCCTTCGCAATCATGCCGAGTGGTCGAGCCGCATTGTCTACTTTGGCCCCATGGGCTGCCGCACGGGCTTTTACCTCGTCGTATTTGGTGAGGTGACGAGCGAGGAGATCCTGCCGCTCGTGCGTGAGCTGTTCGAGTTTGTCGCCGACTTTGAGGGCGATGTCCCCGGTGCCGCTCCCGAGGAGTGCGGCAACTACCTGGACCAGAACCTTCCCATGGCTAACTGGCTCGCGCGCCGTTACCTCGACCGCGACCTGGCCGATATCGACGAGAAGCACCTGCACTATCAGCAGGCATAAGGGCTTTATCGCCCAAAACGCGCGCATTGGGCGTCTTCGCTTATGCGGGGGCGCCTTTTTGTTGATTGGTCGGGACGAGCGTTCAAAATCGCTCATGTTTGTTCTAGAATGTTCGTATAGTCACATTTACGAACAGGAGTGAACATGCATATCTACTCTGTCAACGATCCCGAGTTCAAGTCCTATGGCAACGTTTGGGATAACGTTCCGTCCGAGCTTACGTCGCCCGTGCTCGAGGCGCTCTCTGCCACGCCCATTCCCGAGGGCAGCAAGTACGTTGCAAGTGCGCCGGAGCTCGAGGACGTCAAGGATGCCGACAAGCTTGGCTTTCTCATGTTTGGTGGCCGTCCCTTCCAGCTCGGCTGGTGCAACGGCCACAATACACGACTCAACTGCCTGGAGTATCACCGCGCGAGCGAATTCAACCTGGGCGCTCGCGACTTTATCCTGCTCGTGGCGCATCGCTGGGAGATCGAGGACGGCAAGCTCGACACCGCGTGCGTCAAGGCGTTTCGCGTGCCGGCGGGTACGGTCGTCGAAGTCTTCAACACCACGCTCCACTACACGCCGTGCATGGTCGACGAAGGCGGCTTCCAGGTGATGGTGGCGCTGCCGGCGGGCACCAACGGCCCGCGCCCCGAGGCCGCAGCCGACATGCCTGCCACCGGTGACAGCTACTGCTACTGGAAGGCCGACAAGTGGGTTCTCTGCCATGCTGACAGCCCCAAGGCAGCCGAGGGCGGCTACGTAGGCCTCATCGGCAAAAACCTCGACATCGCCTGCGACTAGAATCTTCTGTCTCGATCTGTAACATCTAGCGGGCTAAATCGTCTCTACCTGTTACAGATCGAGACAAACTGCAGAGGGCTGCCCGAAAGATCTCAATCTGTAACACCAGGCCCGGTTTTGGCGGCCTAACTGTTACAGATCGAGACAAACCGGGCCCAACCACCACAAAGGTGCCTGTTCCCTTTGTGGTGGTTTGGGCAGGCGGGTATCAGAAAGTGTCAGGCGGGGCGGCTGCCGGGCGCCTGCACGCGAAAAGAAGTATCGACCTGCGTCGTTGCCGTTGAGCGACGCGTTGTTTGTAGGGATACTGAGCCTATGACAACAGCGTGCGAAAGGATTGATGCATGGCTTTCCGTAATGACTTCCTGTGGGGCGGCGCGACGGCTGCCAACCAGTGCGAGGGCGCCTACGACGTGGACGGCCGCGGCCTGGCCAACGTGGACGTGGCTCCGCACGGCCCCGAGCGCTATGCGGTGGTCTCCGGCCAGCGCAAGATGCTCGACTTCGAGGACGGCTATTACTATCCCGCGCAGACCGGCATCGATTTCTATCACCACTACAAGGAGGACATCGCCCTCTTTGCCGAGATGGGCTTTAAGACCTTCCGTATGAGCCTGGCTTGGACCCGCATCTTCCCCAACGGTGACGAGGCCGAGCCCAACGAGGCTGGCCTGGCCTTCTACGAGGACGTATTCCGCGAGTGCCAGGCGCACGGCATCGAGCCGCTCGTGACCATCACGCACTTCGACTGCCCGATTCACCTCATCAAGGAGTACGGCGGCTGGCGCAACCGCAAGCTCATCGACTTCTACAAGAACCTCGCGACCACGATCTTCACCCGCTACAAGGGTCTGGTGAAGTACTGGCTTACCTTTAACGAGATCAATATGATCCTGCACCTGCCGTTTATGGGTGCCGGTCTGGTCTTTGAGGAGGGCGAGAACAAGGAGGCCGTCGAGTACCTGGCCGCCCACAACGAGCTCGTCGCCAGCGCTTGGGCAACCAAGATCGCTCACGAGATCGATCCTGAGGTCAAGATTGGCTGCATGCTCGCCGCAGGTAGCTACTACCCCTACAGCTGCCGTCCGGGCGATGTGCGCCAGGCGCAGCTCGACAATCAGGACAATTACTTCTTCGTCGACGTTCAGAGCCGTGGCTACTACCCGGCCTATGCCGTCAAGAAGCTCGAGCGTCTGGGCATCGATGTGGGCATGACCGACGAGGACCGCGAGATCCTAGCCGCCAACACCGTCGACTTCATCAGCTTTAGCTACTACAGCACCCGCTGCTCTGCCGGTGCCGACAACCCCGATGTCGAGCGTACCCAGGGCAACGCCTTCGCCGGCGCCAAGAACCCCTACCTGCAGGAGAGCCAGTGGGGTTGGGCCATCGATCCGCTGGGCTTCCGCATCACCCTCAACGACCTGTACGACCGTTATCAGAAGCCGCTGTTTGTGGTTGAGAACGGTCTGGGCGCCAAGGATGTTGTCGAAGAGGACGGTTCCATCAACGACGACTACCGTATCGACTACCTGCGCCAGCATATTGCCGCGATGCGCGACGCGGTGACCGAGGACGGCGTTGACCTGCTGGGCTACACCACCTGGGGCCCGATCGACCTGGTGTCTGCCGGCACGGGCGAGATGTCCAAGCGCTACGGCTTTATCTATGTGGACCGCGACGATGCCGGCAACGGTACCCTCAAGCGTTCCAAGAAGAAGAGCTTTGACTGGTACAAGCACGTCATTGAAACGAATGGTGAGGACCTGTCCTAAGGAAGCTGAGACACTCAACCTTATAGTCTCCTAACCAAGGCGCCCGGCGAGTATGTGCTCGCCGGGCGCCTTGCCGTCTGCGGATTTTGGGACATGTGGCCCGCTTTTTGAGCCTGCCTGTCGGTACACTAAAAGCACTATGGGTACCCGCGAGCGACATATCGGCCACGCGGCCGCCCGATCCGCACCCGTGGCGGATCCCAGGGGCGGCAGGCTCTTCGCCATGCCGCGATTCCTTGTTGGCATAACACATCAGGCGTACCGTCGCCGCGTCTTCGCTATCGCCGGCGCCATCACCGCACTGTTCCTCATGCTTTTGGCAGTCTTGCCGGCGCTGTTCGCCTTCGACCCCAAACTTTCTAACGCCGTGCCCGCCTATAGCGAGGTGTCCGAAGAGGTCGTGGATGCGCTCGTCCATTCGAGCTCTCTGCCGTTGCTTGTTGCCGCAATTGCATTTTCGATCTGGGGCGTATCGGTCTATCTGCGCTGTTTGGACTATGTGTTGCGCCGCCGCCTTGTTGCCATCGCCACCATCTGCGCCCTGTGGATGATCGAAGTCATTCTCAAGTACAAGTCGTTCACGCCGTTCTATGCCACCGTGCTGTGGTACCTGTACTACGTGCCCATGACGCTCATTCCGCTGCTCTACCAGTTGTGTGGTTTGCGCCTTGCGGGTCTGGAGCAACACCGCCTGGGTCGCCGCTACTGCGCTGCGCTGTGGATTGTGGCCATCCTGCTTATCGGATTTGTTCTCACCAACGATTTTCACCAGCAGATCTTCCGCTTTGACCGTACAAGCGACACCTGGAGCAACGATTACACGTACGGCTGGGGTTATTTCGCCGTCTTAGTGTGGACGGCCTTTAACTTTGTGGCCTTTTTTATCCTGGTGGGCCGGTCCTCGTCCTTTCGCATCCAACGTTTCTCGGGCACGGCGGCGCTCGTGCTCCTGGGCGGCGCGTTCTTTGCCATCTCATATGCGTTGCGCGTGCCCTGGGCATGGAGGCTCAACTTCTCGCTCATCTATTGCGTCTTGTGCGTGGTGGCGATGGAAATCTGTCTCGATTGTGGTGTCATTCCGTCATATCACGACATCGCCGGTATTTTCGACACCTTGCCGCTTGACCTCAAAGTTCTAACGCGCGACCTGCAGGAAGTCTATGCCACGCCAGTGTCAAAGCCAATGCCGGTAGGCGTGCGCGAGGAGTTGCGGACCCAGGCGCACAGCCGCGCCCATGCCTTTGCCGTGGCGTCCGATCCCGATGTGATGTACCGTGCCTTTCCACTGTTGGGCGGATCGGCCCTGCTTGCCCAAGACGTGTCGGATCTCAACGAGCTTAACCGTGAACTGGCACACCGTCGCATGGAGCTGCAACGTCAAAACGAGCTGCTCGCTGCCGACTACGACCTTAAGACGCACCTGGCAGACCAAGAGGCCGAGACCTTGCTGGTCCAAGACGTGGACCAGGCGCTTGCCCGCGCGCTCGAAGGGATGTACGACCTGCTGAGCTCGCTACCGCCGTTGACCGATGAATCGTCTTCGCACGAGCGTTACCGCATGCTGCAGCGCGCCAAGATGCTCGTCGCCTATTGCAAGCGCAAGGGGTCGCTCACGTTGGCACAGCACGGGGAGAGCGGTTTTGATCGCGACCGCATTCAGCTCATTGCCAACGAGCTCGCAAGCGACCTGCGCACCATCGATATCGATTGCGCCTCGATTATCGCCATACGGCGCCCGATGCACGCCAGTACGGTAAGCGCCCTGTACGACTGCGTGTATGACTTTGCATTTTTTGCCTACACCACCGACCATCCGGCGCTTATGTATCACTTGGGCGATCATGACCGATGCAGTGTCGAGCTGCGTGCCGCGCTTTTTTCCAACGATGATGCAGATCTTTCGCAGACGCCCGCTGCGCAAGAGCTCGAAAGCGCTCTGCAAGGGCGCAACGTGGCATACCGCCTTGAGGGCGAGCCCGGCCAGCTGCGCATGATCGTCTTGATGCCGAGGGCGGGTGAGTGACGATGCAGATTTCGCTCATTCTTCCCCAAATCGTTGCGCTCGATGTTGTCTTTGCCCTGGCTGCGTGTCTGCAGACGATCCACGTCCCGCTCATCGCATCGCGCCGCTCGTCCTATAACCGTAAGGCGGTTTGCACCTACGAGGCGAGCCTCGTGCTTCACCTGGTGGTTTCGGCGCTTATCCTGTTCGCGTCGTCTGGCTCGTATCTGGTGGCGCCGCTTGACGTTTGCGCCAGGGCAATGGGCGGAGCGCTGTGGCTCAATGCCGCAATCTTTGCCTATGGCGTGGTGCTTATGGTGCGCTATCGTCGCCCCGTCATGCTGGTCGAGCTGCTGCTTGTTGTCGCCGTGACGCCGCCGGTGGTTTTTGCCATGGGCTCGGCGTGGACCGTTGTCCTTATCGCAGAGGGAGCGTTCTTCCTGTTCCGTTCCATCGCGGCGCTCTTGATGGACGTCCGTAACCGCCAGGAGGATATCACCGCGTTCTCGACGATCGAGACCATCAACGTGATTCCCGTGGGCATCCTGTATCTGGACCCGAGGGGCCGTCCGCTGCTCATGAACCGCTGCATGCGAAAAAACCTGGTGGAGCTTCATATGCCCACCGACCTAGGCGATATGAGCGGTACATGGAACGACCTGCGCAAACTCAGCATGCAAATGCCCGAAAGCAGCCAGAACCGCGTGCGGATTAATCTGGACCGCTTTGGTGAGGCGCGGGCGGTGGTCGAGGTTTCTCCCGCCGAGATTCGCTTGTTTGTGCACGATGACGTTATGGTTTCGGGCCGCCTCTTCGAGCGCATTATCGGCCTGGATGTAACAGAGTATGCGCATGCTCATGATCGCCTAGCGCAAGCCAACCACCTGCTTGAGCTTGCGGGCCAAGGGCTCCAAGCCCAGATCGAAGAAGTCAAAAAAGTTGCTGACAATGCGGCCTATCTGCGTATGCGCGCTCGCGTGCACGACGTGATCGGGCAGCGCCTGTCCATTCTCCATCGTTATCTGGAGGAAGGGCGCCTGGATGACGAGTCACTCGAACAGATCGACCCGCTGCTGCGCTCAATCGCTGCCGATCTGCGCAGCGGGGGCGACACCGAACCGGCAGAGCAATTGGGCGATATCGTCCATGCCTTTGGCCTGGTGAGTGTGCAGATCGATGTGGAGGGCGAGCTGCCAAGCGACGCGCGTGTCGCCGCCGCATTTTTGCAGATTATCCGCGAGGCCTCGACCAATGCCACCAAGCATGCACAGGCGCATCGGGTCCACGTGCGTCTGTGGCAGGAGACGTCGGAAGACGGTGCTGTTGCGCGGATGACCGTTTCTAACGACGGCGCGCCTGCACCCGTATCGTATCGCGAGGGAACGGGT
The DNA here is from genome assembly GCF_019131995.1 of Collinsella aerofaciens. Lineage (GTDB taxonomy): Bacteria > Actinomycetota > Coriobacteriia > Coriobacteriales > Coriobacteriaceae > Collinsella > Collinsella aerofaciens_S. Next base: position 151,633 of record NZ_JAHONA010000002.1, read on the forward strand.
ATCCCAGGTATGAGGCATGTCGCGCAAGATCTGGGCGGCTGCCTGGAAATCCATGCCGCCCCGCCCTTTACGTTTGCGGTGTCCATCCCGCTCAACGCCAGCGCCACAGCTCAAAGGAGAAGCTCATGATCCGCGTCCTTATAGTCGAAGACCAGGCCATCCTGCGCGAGAGCCTGGCGCGCTCCGTTGGCGACCAGCCCGATATGACCGTTGTTTCCGCCATTGCCGATGCTTCCGAGGCCTTGGGTGTCGCGCTCAAGGAGCGCCCGGACATGATACTGATGGACGTATGTACCGAGCATGATTCCAACGGCATCGTGGCGGCGGCGCGCATCAAAGAACAACTGCCCGAGTGCCGCGTCATTATCATGACGGGTATGCCCGAAATCACCTTTGTGGACCAGGCGCGCGAGGCGGGCGTCGACAGCTTTGTGTACAAGAACGTCGGTATCGACGAGCTATTCGCCGTGATGCGCTCCACGCTGGCGGGTTACTGCACGTTTCCCAAGCCGCCCGAGAGCATCTTCTCGGGCACGGCGGCCCTCGACGATGTCAAGCTGTCGATCTTGCGCCTTGCCTGCGAGGGTAAAAGCCGCCGCGAGATCGCGGCCGAGCTGTTTATGAGCGAGGGCACCATCAAACGCCGCATCTCGGAGATTCTCAATAAGACCGGCTACGACAACATCATGCGCTTGGCCGTGCGCGCAGTAACGGAGGGCAGCATCGTTCCCAACATGGAGCGCTAGCGCTCGTTACGCATCGGCATAAAGCGGCGGGGCCGCAGGATCAACTCCTGCGGCCCCGCCTGGCAAGTGCGCGGATGTGTCCGCCAATCCGCGGCTGATGTTACGTGCCGCTACGCGATGGTCGCGGTGTAGGAGGCGACGTCCTCATAGGAATCGGTCAGGTAGGCGTCGATGCCGATGGTCGTATTGACGAGGTCATCAAGGCTATCGAGCGTGCCCTTCGAGAAGGTGAATTCCTCGGTGGCGTTGGTACCGGGCATCAGGTGAGCCGAGAACCAGGGTTCCTTCATGGTGCCGTTGACGTTGGTCTTGCCGGAAGGAGCGTAGAAGGTCAGGTCCTTGTCGCTCTTGTTGGTGATGTTGACGACAAAGCCGATGTCGCCCCAGTCGTCCTTGAACTTCTCGGTGATGGTGATGGTGCACAGATCGTCATCGGCGACGGTGACGGCGGGGGAGATTTCGACGTTCTGGACATCGTCGTCTTCGACGGCCTCATCGATCTCCTCTTCCTTCTCGGCCGCCTCGCGATCCTTCTTCACCGTACCGGACAGGTCCTTGTCGGACTTGGTAAAGACAAGATTGCCGTCATCTTCTTCGAGGATGAGTTTACCGTCCTTGAGCTTCATGTCATGTGACTCGTCTTCGGCGGTGATGGTTACGGTGGTGGCGTCCTTTGCCTCCCATTTAAGGTCGACGACTTCAAGGAACAGGTCGAGGGCGCCTGTGCCGTCCTCATCGAGAATCAGGACGCAGTGGACACCCCAATCCTCGAGCATCTTCATGTACTCATCGGTCAGCTCTTCGCCCTCTAGGGTTCCACCCGAGAGTTCCCAACTGCCGACGAAGTTGGCCTTGGGGTCTTTGCCGCCGCCGCTGCAGCCCGTCAGGGCAAAGGCGAGCGCCAGGACGCATGTCAGAAATGCGAGTACGGACTTTTTGAACGTTGTCTTCATGGTGTCCTCCTTCATCGAACGAAACCCATAGAAGCAAATGCGGGGGTGGCGGATCCCCCGCCAATTACCAGATAGAGGGGCTAGGGCCGGGGCGTTCCGCAGTTGCTGCAGAACTTGCTGCCGTTTTCGCTGCCGCAGTTGGGGCAGAACCACTTGGCCGGTGCCGGGGCGGGTGCGGGACTGCCGCACTCGGAGCAGAACTTGCCGGTGTTGGTGGCACCGCAGTTGCAGGTCCACGTGCCGGCAGCTGGCGCGGCGGTGGGAGCCGGTGCGGGAGCGGGTGCCGGAGCCGGCTGCGGGGCGGCCTGCTGCTGTGCCTGGCCGGCGGCGAACAGCTGACTGGCGTTCATGCCGCCCATGCCACCTGCCATGCCCATGCCCATAAAACCGGCCATCGCGCCGTTGGGGTTGGCGGCTGCCGCGCGCATCGCATCGCTCTGGGCGCTGGCAATGTTGGCTGCCGCCATGGTGGGATCGCGCATGACCGCGGCTTTCTGCAGGTCCTTGATCATCTGCTCGTCCTCTTGCGAGGCGGCGATGGAGTTGACGCCAAAGCTCACGATCTCGACGCCGCGCAGGTCGCGCCAGTCGGCGGAGAGGACCTCGTTGAGCGCGCGGGCGAGCTCGGTGGTGTGGCCGGGGATGGCGCTGTAGCGGATGCCCATCTCCGAGATCTTGGCAAAGGCGGGCTGCAGGGCGGTGAGCAGCTCGGACTTAAGCTGGCTGTCGATCTTGTCGCGCGTGTAGCTATCGGTTACGTTGCCGCATACGTTGGTGTAGAACAGCAGCGGGTTGGTGATACGGTACGAATACTCGCCGTTGCAGCGCACGGAGATGTCGACGTCCAGGCCAATGTTGTTATCGACCACGCGGAAGGGCACGGGCGAGGCGGTGCCGTACTTGTTGCCGATGATCTCCTTGGTGTTGATGAAGTAGACGCGCTGGTCCTTGCCCGCGTCGCCGCCAAAGGTAAAGCGGCTGCCGATATTGGCGAACGTCTCCTTGATGGAGTCGCCCAGATTGCCGCTAAAGACGCTCGGCTCGCTGCCGGTGTCAAAGACGAACTCGCCAGGCTCCAGCGCAACCTCGATGATCTTGCCGTTTTGCACCACGAGCATGCCCTGGCCGTCGTTGACGGCGATGACCGAGCCGTTGGAGATGACGTTGTCCTCGCCGCGCGTGTTGGAGCTGCGGCCGCCGGTGCGCTTGCTGCCCTTGCAGGCCAAGACGTCAGCGGGCATCGATTCGCAGTAGATAAATTCCTTCCACTGGTCGGCCATGACGCCGCCGGCAGCACCCAATCCAGCTTTCAAGAGTCCCATGGTGATCTTCCTTTCTCGTCAAAGGCCGGGTGGTATTGGTCAGGATGGTTAGTCGTCCTTGTCATCCTTCATGACAACGGTGGTCTCGGTGTGGCTGAAGGTGTCGTGCTTCTCGACCAGGTCGAGCTCGCCGCAGTACTCGTCGGCGTGGGTGGCCTCGTTAGCTGTCTTGAGCTGGCCGACCAGCAGCACGTCTGCGATGATCACGATGATCAGCGGCGCGACGATGTTGATGAGGATGCCCTCGATGTCAAAGGCGAGGTAATCCGGATCGAAGGCGTTCTCACCCATGAAGAGGATCTGGGAGAGGACAAATCCGATCACAAAGAACAGCACCGAGGCGATAGCGAGCTTGGGCTTGGAGCAAGGAAGCTCGCCGACCATACGGCCGGTTTGGCCGTTCATGGCAAACAGGTAGCTCTTGCCGTTCCACGAGGTGGAAAGCATCCACACGGGGAACAGGGCATAATCGCTGTTTTCCCAGGTGTAGTCGAGCTGCTTGCTTTCGACCGTGGCATCGTCATATTCGTCGACGACGGTTTCACGCAGGGCCGAGATCGTGCTTTCCTCCATGCGCGTTCGGCGCGTGCCTTGCAGGTTTCGCAGTCCTCGTCGTAGCGGTTGGCGATGTAGCCGGGCATATACGCGACCGAAAACGGGCGCAGGGCATCGTAGTCAAACGGCTCGATGGCGTCCATGTGGCCGTCGGGCATCTTGGACGATCCGTCGACGGGCACGCGCTTAAACGAGATGTTTCCCTTGCGGTAGGCGTCGTAGTGGTCGGTGGTCGTGACGGTGCGGTCGGATTCCTCGGTCACGGTCTCGTTGGTCGCATCAAAGCACACTTCGCCGTCCGCGCGGGCGCCGTAAAGCCAAAACGGCACGTAGACGCCTTGGACCTCGTCGATGTGGTTGCCGGTGACAAAGCTCTTGGGCAGCAAGATCTTGCCCTTGTAGTGTTCCTTGAGTGCGGCCGTGACGTCGTCGTGCCCGAGCTTAAACGGAATTACCAGGTCGGGCGAGAAGTCGCCAGAGAGCTGGCCGGGCGCCACGGCGGAGTTGCCGCAGTACGGGCAGGTGGTGACGGCGACGGTGCCGTCGGACACGAGCTCGGCGCCGCACGACGAGCAGATGTAGCCGGCGTTTTGGGCCAGCTCCTGCACGGCATCGTCGACAGCAGGCTTGGGCGTTGCGGCTGCTGCATCGGCTTTGGCATCTGCCTTGTCCTGGCGCTCGCGATAGAGGGCCTCGACTTCTTCGACTTCAAAACGAGAATCGCAGTAGTCGCAGACGAGCTTTTGCTCGGCACTGGCAAAGTGAAGGGGGCCGCCGCACGCGGGGCATTGATAGTTGACGCTCTCGAAGGCCATGATCGGTCCTTTCGCTGCCGGAGGCTATGCGCCGATGGCGCCGCCGCAGTATTCGCAGCGCCCACTGGCATCGGGAATGGTGGTGGCTCCGCAGAAGGGGCAGGTCACCGCGGTCTTGGGGGCCTTGGCGGCCACGACGCTGTCGCGCGTCTCCTGGCGCAGCTGCACCAGCGCATCGCGGACTTCAGTTGCCTGGCGCTTGGCCTCGCGATATTCGATGGAGCCGCGCTGATCGATGGTGGAGTCGTTCACGCGCAGGTTGATCTCGGTGAAGTACGGCGTGTTGACGTGAATGGTCAGGTTAAAGTCGTAATCCAGGTCGTAACGCGGCGGGTCGTAGCTCTCGCGCTCGCCGTCCTTGGTCTCGCGATAGATCTCGGTGCGATGCTCGTCGATATCCATATCGCAGCCGAGTACCTGCGAGAACTCGATAATGTCGGGGTTGGCGTCGCGCCAGCGGCTCTGCGAGGTAATGATCAGCAGGCCCGCGTCTTCGTCGAGCATGATGTTGGTGTGCCCGGCAGAGAGCGTGCGCGTGGGGTTGAACGAGGCCAGGCGCTCGGCATTGGCCCCGCGGTAGGCGAGCTGCTCGCGGATGTCGTCCGCGGTGCTGGAGCGATAGGCGTGGAAGAAGGGGGATAGCTTGCCGGCGCACTCCTTGCACAGGTAGCCTTCGCTGATCTTGGTCTTGCCCAAAAGTCCCAGCTCGGTACCGCAAATCGCGCACTCTTTCTTCTCGAACATCTTGTCAAAGAAGCCCATGGCTGCCTCCCATCAACAGGTAGCGTGTGTCACTTTTGATGATGGGGGAGTGCACGATCTTTCACGATACCCAGACGGCTCAAGGAGTCTCCACAACTGGGACACATGGCCCATTTTTTGATTGGACGCCGGGGACACTCTTCGGCCACTCATTGGGGACGTACTTAAATGAGTGGTAGTTGGAGACACTCCTGGCCGAGCTAGAGATCGCGCGTGTCCCTTCTGGTCCATGCGGCTAAAAATCGCGGCGTGATGTGAACGGCTGGGGTCAAATTTGCAGCATTTCGAGCTCGGCTTCGATATTGAGATTGGTTCTTTATTAAAATGGAATTCCAGACAATTGAGCGGCCGGGGGTTAACCATGAGGGGCATGGGAGACACAACCGCATATTTGCGTCGGGGCATTCGGGAGATTATATGCCTGGCGCTGTTCTTCTTCACGTTTTGGCGTGCGAGTATCTTTTTGATGTGCGCATGGCCGAGTTCGTGTCTCCGGACGAGGTTGTTATTTATGAGAGCCTTGTCATCGGCGCGAGCGTGATTGGCTTCTTTGTGCGTCCCATTCTGTACTATCGCCTTCCCCAGACGATCGATGCGACGAGCGATATTACAGGCGTGCTGTTGGTATCGGCGTTGCTGCTGATGATTACGGCAGTGCGGTTTGAGGTGGTAATTGCCGGCGGTTTGGTGGCGTGCTGCGCGCTGGGCTACTGCGGATCGACTGCTCATGCAAATTTTGCGAGGCGCTTTGCGCGAACGCCCTGCTTGGCGCGCGCCGCCGCACTTTCTTACGCCATGGGCGTTCTGGTGCAGGTTCTCAACCACATGGTGATGCCTGTCGGCATTCCTCAGCAGGCTGTTCTGGTCGTCTGTGCGATCGCGCAGGTGGCGTTGCTCCACGGTGCCCGACGCGCCAAGCTGCGCGACGAGTCCGATCCCAGCTTTGAACCCAGTGCTGCCGGGCTTTCGGTAGATGCTCTGGAATATGGCGCCAAGTGGCATGACGATCCCGAGGCAAAGGCGGCATTCCGTCGCGCCGTAGTTCGCCTGACCGTGGCGACGGCGTATCTTTCCAGCGTATTCGCCGCTCTCAACGCGGGCTTCACGACCCTGCATGCTGTCGGAACCGTCGATTTGGGCGATTGGCCGCGCCTGCTGCTTGTCGTGAGCTCGTTGGTCGCTGGCGCACTATTTGACCTGCACGGCCGCTCGTATATGAATATCGGCATGACATGTGCCGCCATACTGTCCACGCTTTCGTTCTTTGTGCTCATCGTCGATGGCAATGGCGGCAACGAGCTTGCTGCCACGATCATCTTTTATCTGGGCTCGGGCTTTTTCGTGGTGTTCTTTACCACAAAATATGCCGCCGTCTCGCTCTATGCGCGCTGGTCATATTTTTGGCCGTGCATGGGTCGCGTCGTCAACAACGTGTGCTCGATGTTCGTGACGGCGCCGGCAGTGGCGATTATCTCGAGTCAAAATGTGCTGGCTGCGGTCGGTGCGGCGCTCGTGATGTTTGTGGGCATTGCGATTACGCTGCTGGGGCAGTTGGGGCAACGAGCCGATGATGCCGCGATGCGGGACGGACTGCCGCTTGCCACCGACGATCTTGGTGGGGATCTTGCGCCCACATGCTCCGACCCTGAGCCCGTGGAGGCAGCGGAGCTCACGTCCGATGAGCGCCTCGATGCCTTCGTCGCCACCTTTGGGCTTACGGAGCGCGAGCGCGATATTCTTGAGGTCTTGGTCGTTTCGGACCAGAGCGTTCAGGACATCGCCACAACGCTCTTCCTTTCGCGCTCCACGCTCTATCGTCACATTTCCTCGATCAACAAAAAGACCGGCACCGCCTCGCGCGTGGCCCTCATCAACTTCTTCTGGTCCTGGACACCCAAGGACTAGCTAATCTCCCAATAAGTTGCGGTGGAATAGTCCCTAAATTAAAGTCACGGGGCTTTAAACAGGAACTATTCCACCGCAACTGCTGGGGGGATAGACTGCGGCGGCGGCAGAGGCAACGGCAGCGGCGTTGGCAGCTGTGGTAGTGGCAACGGCAACTGGCAGGGTGTTTTCCGTCTGCTTGCTACAGCAGCTCGCCGTGGCGTGCAATGTAGCGGCGCTTTGCCAGCTGAGTGAGCGCGATGTAGGCGGTGACGATGCCGACGAGCAGCGCGAAAAAGCTCGCGGGCAGTGCCATGAGGCCGAGCGCATCGGCGATGGGGCTTGCCGGCAGCCAGGTGACGAGCGCCAGGCCCAGCACGGTAAGAACGCACAATGCGGGCGCGGCGTGGTCGCGCGGGCTCGGCAGATGCGGGGAGCGCAACATGTGGACCACGAGTGTCTGCGACCACATGGACTCGACAAACCAGCCGCTCTGGAAGAGCGCAGCAAAGGTCGTCATACCCGTGACGTCGCCCGCAGCGGCAAGCTCGGACCAGCTTGCGTCCACGGCGGCGGGGCACACGACAAAGAAGAGCGCGGCGAAGGTCACGATGTCAAACAGCGAGCTCACGGGGCCCAGCTCGAGCATAAAGCCCTTGATGGACGCGGCGTCCCAGGCACGCGGGCGGGCAGTCCAGGCGTCATCGACGGTGTCCCACGGCAGTGCGGTGCACACGATCTCGTAGACCAGCGACAGCAGTACCAGCTGCAGGGCGCTCATGGGCAAAAACGGCAAGAACAGGCTCGCGACGGTCACGGACAGCACATTGCCAAAGTTGGAGCTCACCGTGGTCTTGAGGTACTTGAGCAGGTTGCCGTAAGTGCGGCGGCCTTCGATGATGCCGCGCTCGAGCACGCCCAGGTCCTTCTGAAGCAAGATGATATCGGCGGATTCCTTGGCAATATCGACGGCCGAATCGACCGAGATGCCGCAATCGCTCGCACGCATGGCGGCGGCGTCGTTGATGCCGTCGCCCATAAAGCCCACGGTGTGGCCGAGCATCTCGCGCATGACACGTACCAGGCGCGCCTTCTGCAGCGGCGAGAGCTTGGTGAAGAGGTGGGTTTTCTCGGCGCGCTCGGCAAGTTCGGCGTCATCGAGCGCATCGATCTCGGAGCCGAGCAAGACGTTGCTCGCATCGATACCAATCTGCTCGCAGACGGTGGCGGCGACGCGGTCGTTGTCGCCGGTTAGGACCTTGACCGCCACGCCCTTGGCCTCGAGGGTGGCGACGGCGCCCGCGGCACTTGCTTTGGGCGGATCGAGGAAGGCCAAAAAGCCCATCAGCACCATGTCGCACTCGTCGGCGATGCCAAACTCGCCCACGCAGCGCGGATTGGTCTTCTGCGCCACGGCAATTACGCGTAGGCCCTCGGCGTTAAGTCCGGCGATCTGCTTGCGAATCTGGGCGAGCTTCTCGTCGGTGAGCGGCTGAGCGATGCCATCGATCTCGACAAAGGAGCAGATCTCGAGCATTTCCTCGGCGGCGCCCTTGGTAACCATCTGGGTTTTGCCTTGGGCGTCGGCGACAACTACGCTCAGGCGACGGCGCGAGAAATCGAAGGGAACCTCGTCGACCTTGGTGTAGCGGTCGCGCAGGCTCTGGCCCAGCATGGAATCGGGTGCGACGGTCGAGGGTGTCACATCGGCACGGTCGATTACGGCCAGGTCGATAAGATTTTTGAGGCCGGTCTGGAAGAAGCTGTTCAAAAACGCATGGCGCAGCACGCGCGCGTCCTCGTTGCCATCGGTGTTGAGGTAGCGCTCGAGCACGATGCGGTCTTCGGTGAGGGTGCCGGTCTTGTCGCAGCACAGGACGTCCATCGCTCCGAGGTTTTGAATCGCCGGCAGCTCCTTGACGATAACCTGGCGACGGGCGAGGTCCTTGGCGCCCTGCGACAGGCTCGTGGTCACGATGACGGGAAGCATCTGCGGCGTGATGCCCACGGCCACGCTCGTGGCGAACAGCAGCGCGTCGATGACGTTGCCCTTGGTGGCGGCGTTGATGGCAAAGACGGCCGGCGCCATAACGAGCATCAGGCGCACCAGCAGCATGGAGACGCTCGAGACGCCGCGGTCAAACGCGCTTTTTTCGCCGCGCCCGTTGAGCATCTTGGCGATGCCGCCCAGGCAGGTGTCCGAGCCGGTGGCAACGACAAGTGCCATGGCGGCGTCGTTTTGCACGGAGGTGCCGGTAAAGACGATGTTCTTGCAGGCAGAGAGTGGCAGTGCGGAGCCGTCGGCGCCCTCGACGACGGTGACGGCGGTGGTCTTCTCGACGGCCTCGCTCTCGCCGGTGAGTGCGGACTCGATCACAAACAGGTCGCGCGCGGTGATGATGCGGGCGTCTGCTGGCACCATATCGCCGGCAGAGAGGCGGATTACATCGCCGGGGACGAGCTCGTCGAAGGGGATCTCGATGCGCCCGCCGTCGCGCAGGGCGGTGCAAGTGTTGGAGACCAGGTCCTTAAGGGCCTCGGCCGCATTGCCGCTGCGGGCTTCCTGGATAAACTTCATACCGCCCGATACCAGCAGCATGATGCCGATGACGATGACCGTGGAGGGGTCGCGCTGCGGCTCGGGTACGGCGAGCACGTCGATGTAGAGCGAGACCAGCGCGAGCGCGGCGAGGATGCCGGCGAAGGGATCGATGAACGCGTCGGCGATGCGGCGGGCGAGCGTTTTGGTCGTTGCCTCGATGGTGTTGGGGCCGACGGCGTTCAGGCGCTCAGTTGCCTGCTCGACGGTGAGGCCGTTTGCCGTGGCGTCAAGCAGTACGAGGGCGTCCTCGGCACTATGGGTGGCGGCGAATATGGTGTTCTTGGATAGGCCGGTATGAGCGGCAGGGCGCGCCGTGCGGCGGCGCTTGGAGATGGCTTCGAGTACCGTGACGGTTTTGAGCATCAGCATAGGGTCCTCCTTGTTGAGGGGAGTTAGCGTACGTGTCGTATTTGCTTCAAAAAACCTAGATGTCGCTCACGTCAAGCTCTTGAGCCCACAAAGGGTGCAGCGCGCCTTTGTGGTGGTTTTGGCGATCTGCCGGTGGCGTTTATGCGTGTGCGGAGTCCTCGCGGCGTGCCGAGGGCGACATGCAGGTTTTTCGACTAGGACTGCCTTCCATGGCACACCTCCTAAAGGCTGAGCGCAGCGCGCTTTGGGTATCTCGTACCCCTTTTTAATCCGCCCGTATTCTTGATGAGGGGGTTTGACATGTCAACCCCATTGTTCGGAAAACCATTCCCCCTGACAAAGCCTTTACAGAATGCCGTGGCCCCAAAGCGCGCCCGCATCGACGCTTCGCCTGCGCTAAACTGGAAGGCACGTACGCGATTACGAGAGGAGCCCGCATGGAGGCTTACAAGCAAGAGTTCATCAAGTTTATGGTCGAGTCCGACGTCCTTAAGTTCGGCAGCTTTACGCTCAAGAGCGGCCGTCAGTCCCCGTTCTTTATGAACGCCGGCGCTTACGTGACGGGCTATCAGCTCAAGAAGCTGGGCGAGTATTACGCCCAGGCCATCCACGATAACTTTGGCGACGACTTTGATGTGCTGTTTGGACCGGCCTACAAGGGTATTCCGCTGGCCGTCGTGACCGCCATTGCCTACCACGAGCTGTACGGCAAGGAGGTCAAGTACTGCTGCGACCGCAAGGAGGCCAAGGACCACGGTGCCGATAAGGGCAACCTGCTGGGTTATGAGCCCAAGGACGGCGACCGCGTGGTCATGGTCGAGGACGTTACCACCAGCGGCAAGTCCATCGACGAGACCTATCCCAAGGTCAAGGCTGCTGCCGATGTCGAGATCAAGGGCCTGATCGTGTCCCTCAACCGCATGGAGGTCGGCAAGGGCGGTGTGACCACCGCGCAGAAGGAGATCGAGGCCAAGTACGGTTTCCCCGTCGCGAGCATCGTCTCCATGGCCGAGGTCGTCGAGACCCTCTACAACCACGAGATCGACGGCAAGGTTGTCATCGACGACGAGCTCAAGACCGCCATCGACGCCTACTACGAGCAGTACGGAGCTCGGGAGTAGGTAGTTACGCGGGTTTACCAACCCGCGTAACGGCTCGACGCTGCGCGGGCCGCATTTGGACAATCTGACGTTCAACTTCAAGGGCGCGACCAGAAGGTCAGCGCCCTTTCGTTCAAGACTTTAGTCTGCTGGCCGCGCAGCGGCCAGCTTTAAACCACCCGCTACG